>CALYQL010000004.1 GCA_945285915.1 uncultured Bartonella sp. | reverse complement strand
CTGCATCACGACGGTATGATATACCGCTTGGGATACTTTATGCTGTTGGACTAACTGAAACAGGCAATAAAAATTCCCTTCAACCTTATGCGCTCAATATTGATGGTAAGGCCGTTTTTGCACAAAATGCTTCTGAAGCTCTGCGGATTTTTTATGCAGCAAAACGCCGTGGCGCAAAATTAATTGATGTTGGCTGTATGCAAATAAACCATTATTACCATGGAGAAAAATTTCCATCTGTTGCCTCTATGTTTATCCCGCGCCTTAATGTGGATTATGCAGCGCGGTTCTTGCGTGAACTTAAAATTCGGGAGGGCAGTTGGACCATGGCAGTTGCCCGTTATCATGCAGGTCCCAATAATGATCCTGCACAAAAGCGCTATGTCTGTCAGGTGATGGTCAATATGATTGCTTCAGGATTTGGAAAATGGACAAAAACATCAAGAGAGTTTTGTAAAGATCAACGATAGTTAGTTTAATCCATGTTATGGTAAAAAAACATGGTTAATTGCACGTTAATAATATAAAATGTTGATATGAAAAGTTTTTTAAAGATGTTTAATTTTGAATTTTTTTAAAAAAAATTATAAATTCTGTAAAAATTCGTAAGTTTCAAGCAAGTTTGGAAGACAAAAAACTAAAAGGCACTTGTAATTTCGTCGGCAAAAGATATCTTCTATCTCGGGTCTCGTTATAAGTTTGTTCTATATTTTAGAACGTTGTGTGATGAGTTTTGGGGTTAGGGTTATGATCGTAGTCGTAGACGAACGTAAGTTGGTGACGGACGGATATACCGCACTTTTTGCTCGCGAAGGTATTTCTGCCACTGGTTTGGCAACTGAAGATTTTGATGAATGGGTGGAAACTGCACCTAAGACAGAAATGTCGGCAGTGGAAGCAATTCTTTTAGGTGAATGCAATAATCGCATAGAACTTCCTAAGAAAATTCATGAATATTGCAGTGCTCCTATCATTGCCGTTACTGAAAACAACTCGTTGGAACAGACGTTAGAACTGTTTCAAGCTGGTATTGATGATGTTTTACGTAAACCAATACATGTTCGCGAGATTTTAGCACGTGTTGCTGCCATACGTCGTCGTATGGGCGGCGGTATTCGTGAGGTTGATGCGGCTGTTGTTTTGGGGCCTATTAGTGTTTTTAACGATGGTCGTGATCCCAAGTTGAATGGCGATGATTTCGTATTGCCTCGCCGTGAACGCCGTATTTTGGAATATCTTGTCGCAAATCACGGTCGTCGTGTTAATAAGACACAGATTTTCAATGCTATTTATGGTGTGTTTGACGCTGAAGTTGAAGAGAATGTCGTTGAAAGTCATATCAGCAAATTGCGTAAAAAATTAAAAGCAAAGCTTGGTTTTGATATTATCGATTCAAAGAGATTTCTTGGATATAGCCTTGTTGTTGCAGAATAAACTATAATATTAATCTGTTTTGTTGATTAATACTCTGTGCGTTATTTTAATTATCAATTTTTACATTGAAACAATTGGATTTTCTTTGAAATCCAATGTGCCGCCAATGTGTTATGTGGACTTTTTATATTTTTAAAAATTTGATTTTTAATTTTTTGAAATACCGCGCGAGGTCGAAATAAGCCGGTACGACAGCTTCGCGCAAGGAAGGCTCCTTATGCTGCCAACATGGTTCTCGATGGAAGGAGATAACAATGGGTATTTACGGCATGATGCGCACCGGTGTTGCGGGTATGAACGCACAGGCAAACCGGCTTACAGGCGTCGCTGATAACGTCGCTAACTCAAGTACAACCGGTTACAAGCGAACAGATACACAGTTTTCCAGCCTTGTTATGCCTTCAACACGAAATTCTTATCAATCTGGTGGAGTTACAACGCATGTTCGCCATGATATTTCAATGCCGGGAGCAGGTCGCGGTACAGGTCGTCCAGGAGATATAATGATTGACGGAAATGGATTTTTCCGTGTTCAGGATGCTGCTGGTGCTGAATATCTCACACGTGCTGGTTCTTTTCAGCGTGATGGTGATGGATATTTGCAAAATGCCGCTGGGTTTTATCTGCTTGATGAAAATGGAAAGCGCATCGAAATTAAAGGTGGCGCAGGCGAGCTGATGCATGGCGAGCCGACAAGTTATGTCAACGTTAATTCCAATTTTAGAGCTGATGAGACAATTATTCAGCGTAATCCAGCAGCACCTGCCGCACCGGTAGAGTTTGACCCTAAAAATGCAAAGTCTTATAGCCAGAAAAAATCCGTGACGGTTTATGATACGCAGGGAGCCGCATTAAATCTCGACGTATTTTTTACGAAAACCGATAATAATAAGTGGGAAATGAATATCGGTTATACCGACTATTCGCAAAAACCAGCTGTATATAAAACAGAACAATTGCCTGATTTGCAATTTGATATGGACGGTAAGTTAGCTGCTGGTACAACGGACCCACAAATTACGCTTCCCGGTGTCAACGGTGGTAGTTTTACATTCAACATGAACCTTGTGGGAAATATCACACAACTTGGTTCCAATTATGCCTTTGAAATGACGCAAGACGGTTATGCACCAGGCTCTTATAAAGATTTCAGCTTTGGTACAAATGGCGAAGTCATGGTCAATTACAGTAACGGAAAATCCATTCAATATGGCGTTATTGGGCTTGCTACAGTTACATCGCCAGATACGCTGACCACAATTAGCGGCACTGTATTTCAGGTTAATCCGGATTCTGGTGCGCAATTATATGGACATCCGGGCGAGGGCACATTCGGCCAATTGCGTATTGGCACACTGGAAGAATCCAACGCTGATCTTGGTGATGAATTGACCGATATGATTGAAGCGCAACGCAATTATACCGCTAACTCAAAAGTCTTCCAAACCGGATCAGAGGTAATGGACGTTATCGTCAACTTGAAACGTTAAGAATAGCGTTATCTGAAAGGGTATATGACGAAAATATAAAAACGAAAGAAGAATGAAATGGCACTGGGTTCAGCACTTTCTACGGCGCGAAATTCGCTCAAGACATCGTCTGGGCAAATCAATATCGTGTCCCAGAATATAGCGGGAGCGCGAGATCCAAACTACACACGGCGAACCACACATGTTCAATCTGGCCCTAATGGGACGGTAAGTGCTACTGTTCGTCGTGATGATAATCCACAATTGTTGAATAATTATATTAGCAAGTCCAGTCAGGCCTATGCCGCATCTGCTGTATCCAATGGTGCTAATCGCTTATCGGGTATTTATAGCGCTAATGATTATTCAAATTCGCCATCACGGCTTCTTTCCGATTTTCAAAAATCATTGCAGCTTTATGCTAATGCACCGGGGCAGCGCTCTACGGGAGATGCCGCTGTCGATAAAGCCAAAAACCTTGTTGATAGCCTCAACAAGGGTTCTAAGGAAATCGAAAAGCTTCGCAACGATGCTGATAGCGATATTAAAGATTCAGTTGATCACATAAATGATCTGTTAAAACAGTTTCAAAAAGTGGATGAGACGATCGCAAATGAAACGGCTTTAGGGCGTGATGCATTTGATTATATGGATCAACGTGACTCTATTCTTAAAGAGCTTTCGCAAGAAATTGGCATAACAACAGTCCAACATTCTGATGGCACAACAACCATTTATGGTATGGATGGCAGCACGTTATATGACAAGACGCCCCGTAAGATAACCTTTGAACCTTCTTCATCCTTGCCAGCTGGAAAAACAGGCAATCAGGTTTTTATTGATGGTGTTCCTCTTGGTCATTCGTCGTTTAGTGAACCATATGGTAGCGGTAATATCGGTGGTTTGCTGAAAGTGCGCGATGAAATTGCTCCACAATATCAAAAGCAACTTGACGAGATGGCAAGTGCTTTGGTCGATATGTTTGACGGCACACCTGCCTTATTTGAAAATGGTGGTGACAATAGTGTTACAGGCATGGCTGGACGCATAAGCCTCAACCCGATTTTCGATAGTAAAACGCCCGGCGGTGGCCCAGAACATTTTGAAAAAGACATTCAAAAGCTAGTTGATAAGTTTGATCAATCACGGGTTTTTGGTTCCGACACGGGGTTAGAAGCCAATCAAAGCATTATGGGCTTTGCAAAGCAGTCGCAATCGTGGATGGAGGGAACGCGATCCACTGCGTTAAATTCTGCGCAATATCAGAGCACCATGTATAGTCGAGCTGCGGAAGCTTTGTCGAATGATACCGGTGTAAATACTGATGACGAGATGGCGCTGATGTTGCAACTCGAACAATCATATTCTGCGTCAGCGCGTGTGATAAGCACAGTCGGCAAGATGTTAGATGATCTTATGAACGCGATCCATTAGGTGCGAAATGAAAATCAATTCAGTCTCAACATATGTAATGGGCAATTTCCAACGGCCTATTATTGCGCAAGCGCAGGCAGATATTACTGAAGCTAGTTACGAAGCAACAATGCAGCGGGTGAGAGATCCCGGGTTGAAACTGGGGCGTCAAACTGGACGTTTTATCGACAATGAAAACCAGATTTCATCGCTGCAAGGTCTCAAAGACAGTAACAATTTGGCAGCGCAACGCATGGCAACGGCACAGGCTGCAATGCAAAGTCTGGTAGCCGCAGGTGATAAGGACAAGCCGGGTGGAAGCCTTGTTCAGTTCAACAATGCTCTCATGGGAGATTCTGTTTCGGCAACACCAAAAACAATGCAAACAGCGGCTCAATCGGCATTGGATTCGTTTGTTTCGGCACTCAATACCAGTTATAATGGCGAATATGTTTTTGGTGGTACAAATATCACGCAACCACCACTTGATTATTATAAAGCAGGTAGCAATACCGGCGGCAGCAAAGTGGTTCAGGATGCATTCCGTGATTATTTCGGTTTTAATGTCGATGATCCTCAGGTTGCGAATATTACAGACAGTCAAATGAAGGCCTTTATTGACGGTCCATTCAATCAACTGTTTGAAGAGCCAAGTTGGAGTACAAATTTTTCACGGGCTACCGATGGTTCAGTGACGAACCGTATTTCGCAGACAGGCGAAACTGTCGATATTTCAACATCTGCCAATGAACAAGGTTTTCGCAATGCGATGAAAAACATGGTGCTCGTTGCTGAGTTTGGCGATATAGGTCTTTCAAGCAAGGCTCAAGACGCTGTGAGTACAAGTGCCAGAGCATCGGTTGATAGCGCATCAACAGGAAGTTCCATTAATCAGATCATTATTACGGCATCAAATCTTGGTAATTCGCAAAACAGGGTTACCAATGCCAATAAACAGATTAATGCACAGTTGAATGTGTTGAATATGACAAGAAATGATCTTATCGGCGCAGATCCAACAGAAGCAAGCAGTAAGATAATCCAGTTAGAAAATCTGCTTCAGATTTCCTACAATATGACGGCAAGAATTTCTAAGCTAAGTTTAAGTAATTACTTATAAAATTCTATTGTTTTAATGCATTTAGGTTGAATTCAAAAATCGGGGACTATGTATGTATCAGATGCGGTACGAAGATGTGATGGAAGAGGATCAAATGGGCGCGCGCGAGCGTGAAAGTATCCTTTTTGATCGCTGCATAAAACTTTTGAGAGCTGCACAATCGGCTGGTGTTAATACGCGAGAGGCATCCGACGCGATCGCATTTACGCGCAAGTTATGGATTATTTTGATTGAGGATCTTGGGCTGGCTGAAAATGCTTTGCCAACAGAGCTTAAGGCATCTTTGATTTCTATCGGTTTCTTTATTCTTAAAGAAATCCAGAGATTGGAGAATGGGGAAACAGCGGATTTTGATGCATTGGTGGAAATATCAGAATCCATAAGGGATGGTCTTTCTACAAACCCGGAGAAAAGGGAATGACTAATAAATCTATGCATTTAACATTGCGTCCAAATGAGAAAATCTACCTCAATGGAGCCGTGTTGCGTACAGACCGTAAAGTGACATTGGAACTTATGAATGACGCGACATTCCTTATGGAAGCGCATGTGATGCAGGCGGAAGATACAAATACACCACTCAAACAATTGTATTTTGCAGCACAAGTTATGCTGATCGACCCTGATACAGCCGACAAAACTTTGACCATATTTGTTGAAATGTTGGGCAAACTTCTTCGTACCTTTACAGATCCGGTTATTATTTCTGGTTTGCGTGATTGCATTGGTTTGACTGAACAAGAAAAGATTTTTGACGTTTTAAAAGTTATCCGCGGGCTGTTTGACCGTGAAGCAGAAATTATGGGTAAAAAACCAGTCGCTGCTTCTGCTGACATGAAACACTAGTCTCAAGGAGACAAGTTGATGAATATCAACGCATTAACAAATACATCGAACCTTACCAGAATAGCTACAAATACGCCTGCGCAGAGCAATTTGGCAAAAGACAACACGAATAGCGATGTTACAGATACAAGGGCAAGTAGCGCAACCAACAATACGGGGAATAGCAGTCTTGGCGCTGCTACCAAAGCCGCCAATGGCGTGCCCAACGCTGATTATGACACTTTTATCAAATTGCTTGTCGCCCAGATGAAAAATCAGGATCCGACCAAGCCGATGGATTCAACGGAATTTGTCTCTCAATTGGCTAGTTTTTCAGCCGTTGAACAGGCGATGCAAACCAATACAAAGCTTGAAAACACAAATGCCAAACTTGATGATATTTTGATAAATGGTCCAATTTCGCAGGCAGAAGGTTATGTCGGCAAATATATCAAATTTGATGATGGAAAAGGCAATGTTGTAGAAGGAACTGTTCAATCTGTAACAATTTACAGTGACGGGCTTACTGCAAAACTTGATAACGGGAAAGACGTAATTATCGGCCCTGGCATTACGGTTTCAAATAATAAACCAGCGGCCTAAAGGTTTATTCAAATGAATGAAGCCGACGCCATAGATATGGTAACATCTGCAATCTGGACAGTGCTTATTGCAAGTGGTCCAGCGGTTGCAGCGGCTATGGCGATCGGCATTTTTATTGCGCTATTTCAAGCTTTGACACAAATTCAGGAAATGACTTTAACATTCATTCCTAAGATCGTTATCATATTTGTGGTGCTTGCATTGACCGCCCCTTTTGTTGGGGGGCAAATTTACTCTTTCACCCAGCTTGTTTATGGGCGTATAGAATCTGGTTTCTAAAACCTGTGTTGCTGCTAGAAAAGCTTTAAAAGCAAACTTTGATACCTTTAATTTCTAAAATACCTCATCGTTGATAAGGTTGAACATAACCCGTTGTGATGCCCTTATTGGCTGTTATTGTTTGGTTATTTTTATATTTTCTTAGTCACAGCCACTGTTTTATCTGGTGGAGAAACAGTTGGCTCAATAACAGCTTGCTTCTGTTCCTCAACCGATTGAGCGGTTTGATTTTCAGAAAACCGTTGAGGTTCGCCGTGAGACGCAGAACTTTTTCCATGCCCTGTTAATTCGGAATCCTTGAAAAGAGTGTTCAGTGGATAATGATCTTCCAAATCTTCATGGATCTGTGACAAGTCGTCCTTATTGTCCAAGTTTTGGGGCTGATCATTAGGCGTAATCGGTTTATTGGTATTGTCTTCTGAAGTTCTGGGTTCAACATTAGTAGCTTGCTCAACTGAGTTAATTTGTTTTGACGATAGAGAACTACTGTCAGTTATATCTGTGTTGCCTACTGCAAACAGCTCTTGCATCTCGGTGCGTTTTTGCTCGAGATTTTTCTCTGTTGCCGCTTCTTGGATTGCTGCCTGTTGCTCTTTAATAAGCTCAGTTATATGCGCCATAATCTCTGACACATTTGCCGAAAGCGGATAGTGCGGTGTTGGTTCTACAATAGGAATTTGTTCAACAACAGTGTTGTTTGAAGAAGCTTTATTTGGTGGCACAGTTGCACGTGCCGCTGTTATCGAACGCGCACCAGATGATGCATCAACCGGTTGCATAGTTGTTCTCCGAAACAGACAACAAGTCTAATCATCATGATTGTTCTTGTTATGATGGTAAGCTCTTCATAAGCCCATATCTTATTATAACGCTGCAATAACTTGAAATCAAGAAATAGAAACAAAGTTACAATCGGACTATACTGTAAAATAGAAAAATAATCCATTAGGTAAACAACAAATAACACTCAGCTAGGCTATGGCCATTTCACTTGATATAATTTTAAAATAAGAATTTTCCAAACTATATTTTGATAGTATAAAACTGAAGCAATATAGCTATGATCCGTTGAATGAAGCAATATACGATAAAATCATGAAAATATTTTTATGGGCAGTTTTCTTTGTTTTAGCATTGTCAAACTATGCATCTTCATCCGGTAGTTGTTATAATATATCGAATTCTGATGAACGGGCATATTGCTTGGCAAAGCAAGGCAAAGGCAGCTGTTATGCTATTCGCTCATCAGATTTGCGGGCTCGTTGCAATGCATCAGAAAATAATGGCAGTTGCTATAATATATCGAATTCTGATGAACGGGCATATTGCTTGGCAAAACAAGGCAAAGGCAGTTGTTATGCTATTCGCTCATCAGATTTGCGGGCGCGTTGCAATGCATCACAAAATAATGGCAGTTGTTATAATATATCAGATTCCGATGAACGGGCATATTGCTTGGCAAAACAGGGCAAAGGCAGCTGTTATCAAATCCACGCATCAGATTTACGTGCGCGGTGTCTTTCTCACTAATAACGGTCTTGTTCATAAAATGTCGTGAGATGAAACATTTATCGAGAAGGTTGAAACGCTGCTAGGATTATATTGTAAGACAATTGATACAATGCTTTTTAAGACATCACACAATATTACACATTAATATAAGGTTATATGTTGACATGAACCAATGTTGATACGGTCAAGCGCCTGCAGCATATTCTCTATCAATTTCCTTTGTTTAAAACAGGTAAATTAAAGCAATTTAAGCTTGTTCGTCATTGTCTGGTTCGCTTGGGAAGAGATTTTCTTCCACAACATCACTGTCTTCATTGCTTAGTGGATTTTCAATATCTTCAAGTCGCTTGTTGCGTTGTCTGCGCGGTGTTCCTGCATCGCTTACACTATCAAGTATATCAACAGTATCTACAGGGCCGCCATTAGCGTCATCTTTTTCATCGATGGCTTCAACATCAATGACTTTGATATGTTTGTGTTTTTTGTCATCTGCCATTTCAAACTCCATGCACCTGATTGTTTGTGCTCACCACATCAATAAAATTTAGTTGGTGTTATAAATTTCAAGATTGAGAACGGTTGAAAAATTAAAAAATTTCTTGATGGAATAGATCATGCTTTAAGCAAAACTATTTTCATCTTTTTGGAGCGCTTCAACTTTTGCCGCGATTTAAATGGATAGCTTATTTAAAGGACTTTTTGAATATAGCGAACCATATAGGCAACGTCAGAAAGGTACTAAGGTAGACATGCATGATATTCAAATTTTGTCAGATGATAGTTTTTAGTTTTCTAAGGATGAGATTATTTCTTGGTGATTTATAATTTTAAGAATATGAAACCAGCAAGTTTAGGGGTGAGTGAATTTATGAAAAAAATTTTATTAGGTTTTTTTATATTTTTTGTAACAGTTCTGCCATCATCGGCACAGCTCGTTGATGATTTGAAGCCAGATGAGTTAAGACGATTGGCAGGGGACTATATTTTAAGTGATCTACCAATCGGTGAGCAAGCTTGGGTTGAACCTAATTTTTGTTTTATGGGAAAAGATCTGTATATTCTAGGAAATAGCCCTCTTCTCATGGATGCAGAATATTCCGGTGAGGATTATGACGATAACAAATTACCAAAATTTGCAGGGCGTACTACCAGTATCGGAGGAGAAGTTTGGACACGTGTTGAAATACAACCTGATCATACTGCAGTTATAATGTTACGATCACCCAAACCACATAATATTGCGACAATTTCGGTTTATGAAAAATTTAATTCTGCTTATTTGAATGAAACGGACTTATGTCCCAAAATAATGGATCCGGAAGATAGCTATAGAGTAAAGTCAGTGAATGGTGTTACGAAATTAAGTGAACTAAAGAACACAAAATTCTAATGCAAAATATAATAGCATATCGGTTTATAATATCCGATAAAATACCAGTAGATAGAGATGAAAAATATTCTTCACTTTGTTGTCGTTATATTATTTTATAGCTTGGTTTCAGTTGTATCCGCATCGGCTCAATTCATTAATGATATGACGGATTATCAACTCAAACAAGCGGCACGCCAATTTCACATTTCTGATTTACGGGTTGGAAAATCGGCTTGGGTTCGTCCGTTTTATTGCGTTAAAGGAAATCGCATCTATATTACGCCTGACTCATGGTTGTTACCTAAAGAAGTGACGACCTTGAACATTCGTTTTAAGGTCAAAAGATTATCCTATAATAAAGTTTCCATCACCCTTTATAAATCCAAATATCATAGCGACAGTACTTCATTCTCCTCACGCGCGGAAGGATCATCGATTAAAGATTTTTATCAGGATTATTCCCTTTTTAGTTTCGGATGTGCCGAACATGGTAATTTAGCTGTGGAATCTATCAATGGCGTTAAAAAATTAAGTAAAGTTTATAAGACGAAATTGAAATAATCATTTTATCAAAAGTTTATGGGGAATAGGAAGAAACAAAACTATATTGGTAAAATTATTCACCCGCTGCATTGATAAGGTAAGGTCATATGATATCCGCATACAAAATTGGTGCAAAGTGTTTGGCTGTATATTACGTATATAATCAATGTAAAAATTAGCAGGCTTATAAGTTGCTTTCCTGTTAGTCTGCTTGGAAAATAAACATGGATAGATTTATTATTTTAATATTAACATTGTTGTTTTCAATACCTTCAACATATGCACAGTTTGTTATTGATGAGCCGTTGAAAATAAAAGAAGATGATTTGGATACGGCGATAAAATTAAAAGATTTGAAGCTGGGGGACACTGCTGTGGGAACACCGGATTTTTGCCAATTGGGGCAAGATGTTTATCTTTATTCTTCGACCTTGGTTTACCAAGAAAATGTGCCGGATTTTTCAATTTTATATGAAATGAAAAGAGAATTGGATGGTACGGTTTCGATGAAATTTTACCAGACAGATAATTCAGATATTTCTAAAGAATATGCAGATCAATTGAAGAAAGACTTTTTTTCTCGCTTTTATCAATCAAATACTTGTCCTGACGAGAGTGACGAACGCTTACGCTTAAAATCAATGAACGGTATGACAAAATTCAGTGAGCTAAGAGATATGAAATTTAACTAGAATGCTTATAATGATATATAAATATATTAAAGAATGATAATGGCATTATAGAAGAAAAGAATATTATATTTTATAATTAAAAAAATATAAAAATATTATATATATAAATTAATAAAAATAATTAGTTTTTTATAATTTTAAAATTAATTGCAATTAAATTTAATTTTTTGAGCGTATTATATAGAAATTATTTATTCTATTTTAAAGTATACTATGTTAATATTTTGTAAGATTTAGCTAAAAAACAATACACTACTTTTAAGCTTTTAAATTACATATTTGAGGTTTTAACTGGATGTTTTGGCTGGGGAACCTGGATTCGAACCAGGACTGACGGAGTCAGAGTCCGCAGTTCTACCGTTAAACTATTCCCCATCATGTTGTTTCTACATGAGAGTAGCAAGGCTTTTAGCATATTCATCTTAAGATACAAGTCCAAACTTTATAAAATTATGCTCATAAAAAGTTGCATCATTTGTACGTCACAGTGAATTTTATCGAACGCTGTTTGTCGCAAAGCTCGCAATGTGTGCTTTCTGTAAGAAATGTGAAGAAGGTTCAGTCTGCCTATTGGTAAATTGCAGTAAGGCTGTTACATTAGATTCAACGACAGACAGCAAAGTACCAACTTTGAGATTGAAACTCGGTTGGTACTTTTGAGGAAAGAAAAAAATGACTCCGTTAATTCACAACCCAAGTGGGGTGGTGCGGGGGGATGCAGGCGGGGACGGTGCAAGTGGGCAGCATCGTCACGTTTATGAGGGCGCAGCTGATGCTATTACGCTATCAGATGCAGAGCCTGTTGCTATACCCTCGGTAAAAAAAAGGCGTAAGAGACGGCGGGATAAGGCAAAAGCTCGAGTCCATAAAGACAGCCAACAGATTGGTTTGGAAGGTGCTGCTTTATCAAAGCCAAAAAACAATACGAAATCTTATGATAATTCCAGATTTTTGAAAACAAATGTGGAAAATCCTGTTCCACAAAATGCGAAAAATGATGATAAAGCGCGTAATGTTACAGGAAAGTTGCGCTATCAAGGACAGCAGCGCAAATCACCGCTTTATGCGGCCCTTGATTTAGGAACCAATAATTGTCGTCTTCTTATTGCTTCGCCAACAAAGCCGGGGCATTTTCGTGTTATTGATGCGTTTTCCAGAATTGTTCGTTTGGGCGAGGGGCTCGGACGTACTGGTGCGCTCAATGAAAAAGCTATGGATCGGGCAATTGAAGCGCTTAAGGTTTGCCGTTTGAAACTGGATCAACGGCAAATAAAACGGCATCGCTTGATCGCTACAGAAGCTTGCCGATCCGCTGCTAATGGTAAAAAATTTATCTCCCGTGTTTATGAGGAAACAGGCCTTAATCTAGAAATCATAGATCGGGAAACAGAAGCACGTCTAGCTGTTTCCGGTTGCGGAACATTGGTAGAGCGAGATACCGATGCTATAGTGCTTTTTGATATTGGCGGTGGTTCCTCTGAAATTGTCCTAATTGACAGATCAAAAAAACGCTCACCCCGTTTGGCTGAACATATCATAGCTTGGACATCTTTGCCTGTTGGTGTCATAACACTGGCAGAGCGCTTTGGTGGTGAAAATGTTACCGCTGATGATTTTGTTCAGATGAAAAATTATGTTCGGACATTGTTGCAAGGTTTCAAGGAACGCCACAAATTGGACGACCTTGTTAAAAGTCCGCATTTTCATTTATTGGGCACGTCTGGTACCGTTACCACGCTTGCAGGAATTCACCTTGAATTGGTAAAATATGACCGTCGGCAGATCGATGGTATATGGATGAATAGTGAAGACGTTACGCAAATGACCAACCGCCTTTTGTCATGGGATTTGGCACAACGTGTTGCCAATCCATGTATCGGGCAAGATCGTGCTGATCTGGTTTTAGCCGGTTGTGCAATTCTTGAAGTGATACGCGAAGTTTGGCCAAGTGATCGCATTAGGGTTGCCGATAGGGGATTGCGTGAAGGAATTTTGACAGAACTCATGTCTCGTGACGGTGTATGGAGAAGAACAAGGCGATTTGGCAGTCATTTACGGCGTCAGGCTAAACAGGTTGGAAGTGATCATCTATGATAAAAAAGATAGGACCACGTACAGGTGGACGCGGCGGAGCTGGCACACATGAATTGCATACCCGCGTAAAGAAAAAAGCAGGTACAATTAAAGCATCATCGCGCCGTTGGTTGGAACGACATTTGAATGATCCTTATGTGCATCAGTCAAAAATAGACGGTTATCGTTCACGCGCAGCCTACAAACTGATTGAAATCAATGATCGTTACAAACTACTGAAAAAAGGTCAAAAAGTTATTGATCTTGGTGCGGCACCTGGTGGCTGGTCACAGGTTGCGGCACGCATTGTCGGCTCTACAGATGAGCATCCGTCAGTGGTTGGTATAGATTATCTTCATGTTGACCCTTTACCTGGCGTCACAATGTTGGAAATGGATTTTCTGGACGATGACGCACCAGAAAAATTGATGGAAGCCTTGGGGGCAAAACCGGATCTCGTTATATCAGACATGGCTGCGCCAACAATTGGTCATCGTCAAACCGACCATATTCGGACTATTCACTTGTGTGAAGTGGCCGCAGATTTCGCCATTTCCGTTTTAAGAACGGGAGGTCACTTTTTGGCGAAAACCTTTCAGGGCGGTACAGAAAATCAATTGCTAACGACTTTGAAACAAAACTTTAAAACGGTTCATCACGTCAAACCTCCGGCAAGCCGTGCAGAATCTGTTGAGCTTTATTTGCTGGCATGCGATTTTAAGGGAAATAATCACGACAAAGCTTGAATTGGGGCACCAAGTGCAAATTTGCTTTGTCAAAATGAGTTATGACAAGAATATCTTGAGTGTCTCATGTGCTGTAAGATCAAAATAGCAGCTCTACCAGAAATGGTAGAGCGAGTATTTTTAAAGCTTTTGTCTATGCTGCAAAGCTTATGAGATATTAAATTAAGGCGTGTGTCAGGCATATAGTTTCAGGCATGTAATTGTGTCGCGTTGCGATGGATATTTCGCCATTAAAAGACAATTGGTTGGCACTATCGACATGAATTGAGGCATGGATTGTCTAAGATACAGCTATATTGCCCACGTTACACAGTGCGTTTTTAAAAAAACGCAATCATGAAAACCTTATCCACTATAGCGTTGTTAGTAACTTTGCGTTATGAAACGGCTCAATGAAAAATAAAGAGTATTGACGATGAAATTTCTTGATCAAGCGAAAGTTTATATACGTTCCGGTAATGGTGGTGCTGGATCGGTGTCGTTTAGACGTGAGAAGTTTCTTGAGTTTGGTGGTCCAGATGGTGGTGATGGTGGTCGCGGTGGTGATGTCTGGGCTATTGCTGTTGATGGATTAAATACCCTGATTGATTATCGGTACCAACAACACTTTAAGGCAAAAACCGGCATGCATGGCATGGGGCGTAACATGACCGGCGCAAAGGGTGCGGATTCTATCCTAAAAGTGCCAGTGGGCACGCAAATTTTTGAAGAGGATAACGAAACCCTTATTTGCGATCTTACGGAAATAGGACAAAAATTCCGTCTGGCGAAAGGTGGCAATGGTGGTTTTGGCAATTTGCATTTTACAACATCAACAAATAGGGCGCCGCGCCGCGCCAATCCTGGGCTTGAAGGGGAAGAGCGTACTATTTGGCTGCGTCTCAAACTTATTGCTGATGGTGGACTTGTTGGATTACCAAATGCCGGAAAATCCACCTTTTTAGCGGCAGTAACAGCTGCGAAACCTAAAATTGCCGATTATCCATTTACCACACTTCATCCCAATTTGGGGGTAGCAAGGATAGATGCACGGGAATTCGTGTTGGCAGATATTCCTGGTCTTATAGAAGGTGCGCATGAAGGTATCGGCATCGGCGATCGTTTTTTAGGGCATGTTGAACGTTGCCGTGTATTGTTGCATCTCGTTTCAGCGCAAGAAGATGACGTTGCAAAAGCATATACGACAATTCGTGGTGAACTTGAGGCTTATGGACATGGACTATCCGATAAGCCGGAAATTGTAGCCTTAAGCCAAGTTGATATTTTGGACGATGAAACCAAGGCACAAAAGATAAAAGAGCTGGAAAAAGCTTCTGGTCAGTCGGTTATAGCTTTTTCGGCGGTAAGTCATCAGGGACTTGATAATACATTGCGTGCCGTTGCAAAAGTTATCGAAGAGAGCCGAAGTGCCGAACAAGATGACGTGAAAGAGGATTAAGCTAAAATGCTACAGGATTTTAAAAAGCTTGATCAATATAAACGGATTGTTGTTAAAATTGGCTCAGCGCTTCTTGTTGACCGTCAAACAGGTTTAAAACAGGATTGGCTTAATAGCCTGATTGATGATGTTGCGGCTTTACGACAAAAGGGTGTCGATGTTCTATTGGTTTCTTCCGGCGCTATTGCGCTGGGGCGAACATTGTTACAACTGCCAAGTGGCACATTAAAGCTTGAGCAAAGCCAGGCATGCGCTGCCATTGGGCAGATCGAGCTTGCAAAAGCCTATGGCGATTCATTGGCTAAGCATGGCATAAAGACAGGGCAAATTCTTCTGACATTGGTCGATACGGAAGAACGAAGACATTATCTTAATGCCCGTGCGACAATCAATACATTGTTGCGTATGGGGGCAGTGCCTATCATTAATGAAAATGATACAGTTGCCACAAGCGAAATTCGTTATGGTGATAATGATCGTTTGGGTGCACGTGTCGCAACAATGATGGGAGCGGATTTATTAATTCTGCTTTCAGATATAGATGGGTTATATTCCGCACCGCCGCATCTTGATCCACATTCACAATTCTTGCCTTATATTCGGTCAATTAACGCAAATATTGAGAAAATGGCGGGTGCTGCCGCATCAGAACTTTCACGCGGTGGTATGAAAACCAAACTCGATGCTGGTAAAATTGCAACGTCGGCCGGCACTGCAATGATTATTACATCAGGAAAACGGTTATCTCCTTTAAGTGCCATTGATAAAGGCGAGCGGGCAACCTTCTTTGCCGCAAGTGAAAAGCCAGTCAATGCTTGGAAGACTTGGATTTCCGGCAATCTTGAACCATCTGGCACATTAACCATTGATGATGGTGCCGTTGAAGCGTTGAAAGCGGGTAAGTCACTGCTTGCCGCAGGGGTTAAAGCCGTTGCCGGCGTGTTTAATCATGGTGATACTGTGGCTATTGTCGATAAAAATGGAATTGAAATAGCACGCGGTTTGGCAGGATATGACAGCCATGAAGCTGGTCTGATAGCAGGGCTAAAAAATTCTGAAATAGAAACAATTTTGGGGTGTGAGCCGCGCTCTGCAATGGTTCATAGAAATGATATGGTAGTGCGTTGATTGGCTATTAAAGTGTTATTGCCCAATTATTAAAGCATTATAGCCCAATATAGCCTAATAAGATCATAATAGAATTTTGCATTGTGTTATAATATCATTTATTTTCAATCGGTGTTTTCACTAGATTATCGCGAAAGTAGTGACTATGGACATTTTGCACGACCATTTAATGGCAATGGGTAGACAAGCGCGGGAGGCAGCCAGAGTATTGGCCACGGCTTCATCGCAACAGAAAACAGCGGCCTTATCAGCCATTGCTGATCAAATTGTTGCGCAAATACCCGAAATACTTTCAGAAAATCAAAAAGATATTGAGGCTGCCCAGAAAAATGGCATGGCTGCGGCGCTTATTGACCGTCTTATGTTGGACGAAAAACGCATAAGGGCAATCGCTGATAGCGTGCGTGTTGTTCAAGATCTTGTCGATCCTGTTGGCCAGATTATTACCGAATGGGAGCGTCCGAATGGGTTGAAAATTCAGCGTGTTCGCACACCTTTAGGCGTTATTGGTGTTATTTACGAAAGCAGGCCAAATGTGACGGTAGACGCAGCAGCCTTGTGCCTAAAATCTGGCAATGCAGTTATTCTACGTGGTGGCTCGGATAGTTTTCTTTCCTCTCGTGCACTTCACAATGCAATCACCAAAGGTCTAGAAGCTGCAAAACTACCGGCAACAGCAGTGCAATTTGTTGATACAACCGATCGGGCTGCCGTTGGTGAGCTTTTGCAAGGCTTAAACGGTGCGGTTGATGTCATTATTCCACGTGGCGGTAAAAGCCTTGTTGCACGTGTCCAACAAGAAGCGCGTGTTCCAGTATTTTCGCATCTTGAAGGCATATGCCATACCTATATTGATAAGTCGGCTAATTTAAATATGGCAGAAAAGATTGTTATTAATGCGAAACTGCGACGCACTGGGATATGCGGTGCAACTGAAACAATCCTAATAGACCGTGCAACATTGGATAAAATTGTACCAGTTATTATTGCCTTGCAAAAACAAGGGTGTGAAATACGCACAACAGCAGAGCTTTTGGACAAAATACCAAATTCAAAATTAGCGAATGAAGACGATTGGTCAACAGAATATCTGGATGCGATTGTATCGGTAAAGGCTGTTGATAGTGTAAAAGGTGCTGTTGACCATATCAACCGCTATTCTTCGCACCATACCGAGTCCATCATCGCCGAAGATGAACAAGCTGTAGAATGGTTTTTTCATCATCTGGGTTCAGCCATTCTTATGCACAACGCCTCTACACAATTTGCCGATGGTGGAGAATTTGGTTTTGGTGCCGAAATTGGCATTGCAACTGGAAAAATGCACGCTCGTGGCCCAATTGGTGTAGAACAGCTAACGACTTTTCAATATCATGTTATTGGTAATGGACAAATACGCCCTTGAAGCCTCATATCACGTTTGAAACCCATATGCCTCATGCCGAAAAAGGTAATGTGATAGGCTTATTCGGTGGTTCATTTAACCCACCCCATGAAGGGCATATGCTTGTTGCAAAAAGGGCGTTACAGGCACTCGGGCTCGATCAGTTATGGTGGATGGTAACCCTCGGCAATCCGTTAAAAAACCATGCTGATCTGTTACCACTCAAGGAAAGATTGCAAAAAAGCGCAGAACTGATTGATGACCCGAGAATAAAAGTTACAGGTTTCGAGCAAACGATAAAATCGTATAAATCGGTAACGACGATTAGTTATATCTTGCAACACAATGTCGGTGTGCATTTTGTCTGGATTATGGGCGCAGATAGTCTGGCAACATTTCATCGCTGGCATCGCTGGCGTGATATTGTCAAAATGGTGCCAATCGCTGTTATAGACAGACCAACAGCACCAATGTCGGCATTATCTTCTCCAATGGCACAAACGTTCATGAGTTCGCGCGTCAACGAAAAAAACATTGCTGCTCTTCCTCTTATGGCACCGCCCGCATGGAGCTACTTGCACGGAAGGTTGTCAAATGCTTCGTCCACACAATTGCGTCTGCATAATCTTGAAAAACACTAACTTAAAGGCCATCTCGGTAATGACAAGAAAAGGCCAAACATAATATTTTCATTGAAAATAATGTAAGAGTCTGCAACTGATAAAAAAAATCAATCATTTACTTTAATGATATGTCATTCCTGAAGGAAAGGATTGTAAGCTGAATACCACCTTACCAATAAATGCTAATAATCATACAGTATCACCAAAAATAGACGATGCTGCAATTGTTGAAAGCCGGCTAAATGTTGCACTGGCGAGCTTAGAAGATTCCAAGGCTGAAGAAATTGTCAACATCGATATAAGAGGCAGGTCGCCCTTAGCAGATTATATGGTTGTTGCTTCAGGCCGCTCGCAGCGCCATGTTTCCGCTATTGCTGACCATCTTTTACGTGCATTGAAAGACGTATGTCATTCGCCAGTAAAAGTTGAAGGTTTGAATGAGGGGAATTGGGTTTTGATCGATGCTGGTGACATTATTGTCCATTTATTTCGTCCAGAAACGCGTGAGTTCTATAATTTGGAGAAAATTTGGCTAATTCCTGAAGATACTTCAAAAAAAGCTTTGAGCAAGGGAGCTGATTGACGTGCAAATATCTGTCTTTGCTGTTGGTCGTATGAAAAAGGGACCAGAGCAAGAATTGGTAGAGCGTTATTTTGATCGTTTTGCAAAAACAGCTCCTGCTTTGGGAATGACATTTCATAAAGTGCATGAGACGATTGAAAGCCGCGGGCAAAGCGCAAAACAACGCATGGAAGAAGAGGGAAGCAAACTGATTGAAAGTTTGCCTGAAAATGGCCGCCTTATTATCTTAGATGAACGCGGAAAATCCATGACATCCCCACTATTTGCGCAGCAAATAGAACAATGGCGCGATAACGGAGATCGGTTTTTGACAATTGCCATCGGCGGTCCTGATGGACATAGCGATATGGTAAGACAAAGGGCAGACTTAATTCTTTCATTTGGTGCAATGACTTGGCCGCATCAGATTGCTCGTATTTTATTAGCCGAACAACTTTATAGGGCTGCAACAATTTTGAGTGGGCATCCCTATCATCGCATTTGATGATATTGCTGTTTTTTATGAAATTCAGTGCTTATTAACGCTGTTTTAGGATGATGGAGATTAAAAAGTCATTTCATCATGAATTGACTTTTTGAATGGCAAAATAATGTGGCCCATAATCAGGCAAAAAAACAGCATGCACATTGAAAAAATCATTCTGAACAGCATTTTGTGCCTCATATTGTTATTCGGAGGCGGCAATTTTGGCTATGCGCAGGACGATCAAAGCCGTGATGCCGTCAATAAAGCTCTTTCAGACATTCAGCAAAATATGACGTTATCGCGTGAGCGTGTTGCAGAACTAGCTGGTCAGGTTGATAGTCTGAAAAAAGATCAAAGAACCTTAACGAACGAACTTGTCAAAGCTGCGAAAAAAGAAAGAGAAATAAGCGAGAATATCACTGCTAGTGAAGATAAGCTGAAAAAATTATTGGACGAAAAAGCCAAAGTTGTAGAAAACCTCAACAATCGTCGTGCGGAATTTGCTGAAGTGTTAGCAGCACTTGAACGTATGGGGTTAAATCCGCCGCCAGCCGTTTTAATCCACCCTGATGATGCTTTGGCTTCTGTGCGCAGTGCAACATTGCTCGGGGCTCTTGTGCCTGAAATGCGGGAAAAAACCATGGCTCTTTCAGACAATTTGAAAGAGTTAAACCGCGTCAGCGCATCCATTACTACTGAACGCGATACATTGAAAAGTCAGGTGCAAGCACAAGCAGAAGAACAGAAACGTTTGACGCTTCTTTTAGAAGAAAAAGCGAAATTGCAAAAAACATCCGAACAGGAACTGAGTAATCAGAGGAAAACCATTCTTGAACTTTCCGAAAAAGCAAAATCGCTTGAGGATCTTTTGTCGGAACTGGAAAAACAGGAACGGCAACAATCACCAACTTCGCCGTCAATCGACAATAATCTGCAACTTACAAACCGGCAAAATTTTGATAGCTTAAAAGGGCGTTTGACTGTGCCTGTTGCTGGAAAATTTGTGCAGAAATTTGGCGGTGGTAACAATTCAGCCATTGGCGATACAATAGAAACACAAGCCGGTGCAGTGGTGATGGCGCCGAGTGATGGTGTGGTGGCATATGCCGGTCCGTTCCGCTCATATGGACAATTGATTATCCTTGATGTAGGTCAGGATTATCATATTCTGTTAGCAGGAATGGGGCATATCAATGTGGCACAGGGACAGTTTGTATTGTCTGGCGAACCAATAGGTGCAATGGGCGCTCAACAAATTGCGAGTGTAGCATCATTGGATATAGGCAAAGCTGCTCCAATGCTCTACATTGAGTTCAGAAAACAAGGCAAACCTGTAAATCCGGCGCCTTGGTGGGTGGCTGGTAAGTCGGGAAGGAACCAGAATGATTCGTAAATTAACTCTTTTGGCTGCAGGTGCATTGCTTGGCGCAAGTTCGATGGTGATGGTGCAATCGGTTGCCGCCAATAACGATAGCGATACTTATAAACAACTTGCAATTTTTGGTGATGTTTTTGAACGTGTTCGTGCGCAATATGTTACCGTGCCGGACGACAAGAAACTAATTGAAAATGCTATTAACGGTATGCTCACATCGCTTGATCCGCATTCTTCCTATATGAATGCTGATGAAGCCAAAGATATGCGTGTGTCAACCAAAGGCGAATTTGGTGGGCTGGGAATTGAAGTCACAATGGAAAACGACCTAATCAAAGTTGTTTCTCCAATGGATGATACGCCAGCGGCAAAAGCGGGTGTTCTTGCTGGAGACCTGATTTCCAAGATTGATGGTGAGCAGGTTCGCGGACAAACACTCAACGATGCTGTGAGCAAAATGCGCGGTGAAGTTGGCAAGCCTATCAAATTGACGATCATCCGCAATGGCGTTGATAAGCCACTTGAAATTACGGTTATCCGTGACATCATCAAGGTGAAGGCGGTAAAATATCGCGTTGAAGGTGATATTGGCTATTTGCGTCTTATCCAGTTTACCGAACAAACTTACGATGATCTTCAAGCTGCAATAAAAGATATCCAGTCCAAAATTCCAAATGAAAAGCTCAAAGGATATGTCCTAGATTTACGTCTTAATCCGGGTGGCTTGCTTGATCAGGCGGTTAATGTGTCTGATGCGTTCTTGGATAAAGGCGAGATTGTTTCAACGCGTGGACGCGATCAATCGGAAGTGATGCGGTTTGATGCTAAACCGGGTGATCTTACAAATGGCAAACCACTTATTGTTCTAATCAATGGTGGTTCAGCAAGTGCTTCTGAAATTGTTGCAGGTGCTCTGCAAGATCATCGTCGGGCAACAATACTTGGTACGCAATCTTTCGGTAAAGGTTCCGTGCAAACCATTATTCCATTGGGGGATAACGGGGCATTGCGCTTAACAACAGCACTCTATTACACACCGTCCGGTTCATCTATTCAGGGCAAAGGCATCACGCCCGATATCAAAGTGGATCAGCCATTGCCTGATGAATATAAGGGCTATGATGTTAATTTGGGTGAATCCGAGCTTAAGGGACATATTAAAGGTAATCAGGAAGACGACAAAGGGTCTGGTTCTGCTGCCTTTGTTCCAAAAGATCCAAAGGACGATATACAGCTCAATGAAGCTTACAAATTATTGCGTGGTGAAATGGCAAATGCTGCTTTCCCACCGGATCCTAAAAAGGGCGTTCCAAACTAATATTTTAAGAGGCGCGTTTATCGCGCCTTTTTATTTATTGGTTTACCAAATTTTATAATTGCTTCATTGGTTGAATGCTATGTTGATATCCATGGTAAAAAACAGAAGCCTTCTGAATAAGTCGGAATTGCGAGAGGAAGAAAATGGCAAAGCATGAAAAAGATAAGAATTTAGGAAATTTGCCCTACCGCAAATGTGTCGGTATCGCAGTGTTTAATCATGAAGGTAAAGTGTGGGTCGGACAACGTATTATTGAACGGCGTAGTGAACTTGCCGGTTCTCCAAAAATCTGGCAAATGCCACAAGGTGGAATAGAAAAGAATGAAGATCCACTTGTTGCCGCTCGTCGTGAATTATATGAAGAAACAGGTATCCGCTCGATAGAATTGATCGATGAAGTGGACGATTGGATCAATTATGATTTGCCTCAGGAACTGATTGGTATTGCATTAAAGGGTAAGTATTGCGGACAAACACAAAAATGGTTCGCATTCCGTTTTGTCGGAGATATTTCCGAAATTGCCATCAACCCTCCGCCAGATGGTAATCATGCCGAGTTTGATGATTGGAAATGGGTCGATTTTGAAGAATTGCCAATGATGGTTGTCCCTTTTAAACAGGCTGTTTATGAGAAAGTTGTTGCAAAATTCCGTCATATCGCAGGGAAATAGCAGTTACATTGTGCTTGACGCTTGATAAAGAAAATGTATTTCTAAATCAAAGATGACTTCTTATGGCATATTTAAAACTATTTGCAGAAAGATTGTAAGATGAAAAAACTATTAGGCTCCATCGCTGTAGCAGCGTTGTTTGCTTTTACATCCACAGCGATGGCTGGCGATAGCAAAGGGAGTAAACCAGGTACGGTAACACTGCCCAACGGTGCATCATCACTTACTGAAACCTATGGTTTGTGGACTGTTACTTGCGCTGTCCAAAATAATGAAAAAGTGTGCGCCATGATCCGACAGGAAGTAAATGGTCAAAACCAGCCAGTATTGAGCATGAATGTTTCTTCTTCAGCCGACGGCAATGTATCAGGTGTTTTGGTAATACCTTTCGGTGTTCTTGTGTCAAAGCCTGTTACTTTACAAGTTGATGACACCAAAGTGGTTGTCAGCACCAGCGTGCGTACATGTATGCCTGCCGGTTGTATCGTCCCAATCGCATTTGACAAAAATACTGTTGCGGCAATACGTAGTGGCAAACAACTCAATATGAAAGCGACATCAGCTGCCAATGGTGAACCAGTTTTAGACAATCTCTATGTTCAGCTTGATGGTTTTGGAGCTGCATTGGATCGTCTTGATGGTTTGAAAAAATAATCATTCAAGTGTGTTGATTGCCAATACGCGGTAATTTATCATTCTAGCAATGGCAAAAGCGGTTCTAACGAACCGCTTTTTTATTTTTAAACAATAATAGTCTAAGCGCATTGAGTGTTACCAGAACTGTTGCACCAGTATCTGCAATCACGGCAAGCCAAAGACCCGTAATGCCAAATATTGTTGTCAGTAAAAATATCACCTTCAGTCCTAAGGCAATAGCGACATTCTCTCGAATGTTTTTCATCGTTGTTCGTGCAAGGCGAATAAGCGTTGGGATATCTGAAATGCGATTGCGCAAAATTGCAGCATCGGCGGTTTCCAAAGCAACATCGGTACCCGATCCCATCGCAATGCCCACATCAGCGGCAGCAAGTGCCGGAGCGTCATTTATACCATCGCCCACCATTGCGATATGATGTCCAAAAGCTAGGTCTTTTATTGCATTTACTTTCATGTCTGGCAGTAATTCTGCTTTTACTTGTATGCCAAGTGCTTTTGCAATGGCGCTTCCGGTGCGCTCATTGTCTCCGGTTAACATGAAGCTTTCAATCCTCAAGCTTTTCAGTTCATTTAAAGCGGCTAATGCATCAGGTCTCGGTTCATCACGCAGCGCTATAACACCAATGGCTTGGCCGTTATGATGCACAATAATGACAGTTTTGCCTTGGGTTTCAAACCGTTCTGCCGCTTCTTTCAAAATGTCACTGATTTTGCCATCGGTTGGAGAAAATCTTGGTGCACCGATAAACACAGGTTTACCTTTCCATTCGGCAGAAATACCTTTGCCAACAACCGCCTTAACATTCTGGACAGATAGCGCCTCAATATGTCTTGCACCGGTTTCATTTACGATTGCCAATGCAACTGGGTGGCTGGATTCCCGCTCCAATGCTAGGCTAAGAGAAAGAAGCTCATCTTCAGATAACTCAGTTGTAACAATATCTGTGACAGCTGGGCTACCTTTCGTAAGGGTGCCAGTTTTATCAAATGTTATACGATCAACCTTAGCCAAAGTTTCAATGACATTGCCACCTTTTACCAAAAGCCCCTGACGGGTTCCGGCGGATAGACCAGAGGCTATAGCAGCAGGAACCGAGATAACCAGAGCGCATGGGCAACCAATTAGCAAAAGTGCCAAGGCGCGATATGTCCATTGTAACCATAAACCATCAAATAAAGGCGGAATGACACCAACCAATATCGCAATGCCGATGATAATTGGCATGTAAACTTTTGCAAAAGCATCGATAAAACGCTGTGTCGGAGCCTTTGCATCTTGTGCTTCTTCAATAAGAGTTATGATGCGTGAAATTGTGTTATCTGCAGGCTTTGTTTCAACTCGAATTCGCAATGTTGCTTCACTGTTAATGGTACCGGCAAATACCATATCATCCACTGTTTTAATAACGGGTACAGACTCTCCCGTAATCGGTGATTCATCAACGCCAGATGTTCCGTCAACGACAATACCGTCGGCAGCAATACGATCCCCTGGTCGAGCAAGAACAATATCGCCGATCAAAAGACTATCAGCAGCAACTTCCTTTAACACACCAGCCTTTTCCAGCCATGCTGTTTTGGGTGTAAGCTTACCTAATGATTTTATGCCCGCTCTTGCTCGTCCTGTCGCAACACCTTCCAGAACTTCCCCAACACAAAACAGAAAAACAACGACGGCGGCTTCTTCTGTCGCGTTGATTATGATTGCGCCAATTGCTGCGATTGTCATCAACATTTCTATTGTGAAAGGGCTACCATGGCGTAGAGCGGCAAAAGCACGTTTAGCAACAGGAAATAGAGAAATAACAGCGGCAATTGTGAAAAACCAGAATGAAAATTTGGCTTCCACTACCGATAAGCCATAGGCTATTGCAAGCAAAATACCCGAAACTAAAGCCAATTTCCCTTTATCTGTTTTGTACCAGACTTTTTCTTCCAATACGGGATTTTGTACCGTTTGATCGATTTTAATCAGCTTGTAGCCAAGAGACGCAACAGTACTTTCTATTTTCTCAAGATTGATGTGGCTTTTATCTGGTGTAAGGTTGAGCCGCTCTCTGGTTAATGAGACATGCACATGTTGCACACCGGGCATGTGCTGCAAGGCTGTTGTTATTGTTGCGGCACATGCTGCACAATCCATTCCTTCAACATGCCACACTATGTCATTGGCATTTTCTATCACGTCATCATCTTCAACAATGAGTTCGTTATGCGAGTGATCGTGCCCATTATGATCGTGTCCGCTATGATCATGCTCGTGAGAATGACAGTGACAATGTTCATTCTCATCGTGGTCATGGTCGTGGTGTTCTTTGTGATTATGCTCATGCGCCGCATCATGCTCATCCATACAACAATGATCATTATGATTGTGTGGGTGGTTATGGGAATCCTCAACCGATTCCTCATGCTCATGGTTTTTATCGAATTTTCCGACCTTACTCATGGATCAAAACTCCATTATGGGGCTGTAAATATCAGCACTTTTTTTTCTGTCGGATAGTTATATAATTCCTGTAGTCACTACAGGTTCAAGAGAAAAAATGAAAAAAGATAACTTTTCTATCGGAGAACTTTCTAAAGCAACGGAATGTCCCGTCGAAACAATAAGATACTATGGAAAAATAAGTTTATTGGAGGAGCCAGAGCGGACTGAAGGCAATCAGCGTCGCTATGGGAGGAAGGATTATAAACGTCTTTTGTTTATTTTGCGCGCGAGAAGTCTTGGGTTTTCGATCGAATCTATCAGACAACTGATAAAATTATCCGAACATCCAAATGATTTATGCGGTGAAGCCGATTCAATTGCCCAGCAGCAATTATGTGAAACGCGGGCTAAAATTGCTCGTTTGCGGTATCTGGAACAAGAATTGGAAAAAATGACGAAGCAATGTCAGGGACATAAAATCCGTGAATGCAAAGTTATTGAAAGCCTTGCCGATTTCTCTGCCCCTGAGCATTAGAGATCAATATTGTAAACAGGCTTGATGTTTTACAATGCTTTAGGTGTATATCCGGCGTCTGTGATAATTGCTGCAAGTGCCGATTTATCGGCAACGCCGGTTATTTTTACCAGATGCTTTTCAAGCTCAACGTCTACATTGGAAGAGGGAAATTGTGCTTTGATAGAATCCGTAATTGTTTTGACACAATGGGCACATTCCATATCTTCAACCTTAAATGTTGCTGTGTTTTGATCTGACATGATTTCTATCCTTTACTCATGAAATATTTTCTATCATATGGAAGCTTCCTATGGGGGAAGGTCAAGGGGTAATGATCTCATTTGCCTGCATAAATAATAGAATAGGGATATTGGAATGGTTTCGGCGAGGACATTAAACAACAATGATATGCGAACTTTAGGATTGGCATCCTTAGGTGGAGCTCTTGAATTTTACGATTTTATCATTTTTGTATTTTTTACCGTCGAGATTTCGCGCACTGTTTTGCCAGTCGATATGTCCCCATGGCTTGCAACAACGTGGACATACGGGATTTTTGCAGCTGGCTATCTCATGAGGCCAATAGGTGGCATCGTTATGGCTCATCTGGGGGATAAGATTGGCCGCAAGCGCATCTTTACATTCTCTGTTTTGTTAATGTCATTGGCAACGTTGGGAATGGCATTTATCCCGACATATCACCACTTTGGTGTTTTAGCACCGCTTATCCTATTATGTTGCCGCATGATGCAAGGCTTGGCTGTTGGTGGGGAAGTGCCTGGTGCGTGGACGTTTGTTGCTGAACATGTGCCACAAAAGCATGTTGGCCTAGCAACGGGTGTTTTAACATCAGGTCTGTCTCTTGGTATTCTCATCGGCTCATTAATTGCCTTTTTGATTAATCATATTGTTCATGGCAATATCTTGCCTTGGTCGGAGGAGGTTGCCGATTTTTGGGGTTGGCGCTTGGCATTTGTAATCGGCGGCATTTTTGGTTTGATCGCTGTTTGGCTAAGACGTTTTTTGGATGAAACGCCGATTTTCAAGGAAATGAAGCAAAAGAAAGCATTAGCTAAAGATATCCCACTGAAACTTGTTTTGAAAAATCATCTCAGTGGTGTGGTCATTGCAGTTTTATTGACATGGACACTGTCGGCCACAGTCATGATTAGTACATTATTGACGCCCAATTATATGAAAGCAGCGCCTTATAATTATTCAGCCGATATCGCATTGGCCGCAAATTGTGTTACGACATTTTTCCTTATTCTTGGCACGCCTGTGGCAGGTTATTTATGTGACAAGTTCGGATCTGGTCGGTTCTTTACCATTGCGGGAATTTGCTTCGCTATCGTTGCATGTGTGTTTTATAATTTTGCTGGATATTCAATCGCAGCGCTATTTATCCTTTCGGCTTTCTTAGGTTTTTTTGCCGGGTTTGTTGGAGCCGTTGCTTATGTCATGGTTAGAAGCTTCCCTGCAACTGTGCGTTTTTCAGGGTTATCATTTTCATATAATCTAGCTTATGCTGTTTTTGGTGGTTTGACACCTTGGACAATCAATGTCCTGCAACCGTCATTTCCAATGGTGCATGTTTGGTACCTTGTCCTAATTTCCATTCTTGCAAGCCTTGTCGGCATCTATTTAACCGTGTCGGGTGGAAACAAATTGATGACAATTGGTGTTGAAGAGGCAATCGAACAAAAGTAACACTTCATACGAAGCGATTAGGCTTTATTATGAGGTTGCTGTTGGTTGAGCATATTTTTGCTGAAGCATTAAATCTTTTTCATAATGGTTGATGTTTGGCAAAAACCTCATATCTTAGTCGAGAATTCGGGGTATCAAGCATTTTTTAAGGAAAATCAGGAATGGTATTTGCGCTACTTAAGGTAATTGATCTTGTTTTCAGTATTTATATTTTTATTCTGATTGCTAGCGCAATATTCTCTTGGCTTTACGCTTTTAACATCGTCAATCCACGCAATCCGCTTGTTATGAGCATTGCTAATTTTCTATATCATGCAACTGAACCAGTTTTAGCGCCTATTAGACGGCGTTTACCCGACCTTGGTTCCATTGATATTTCACCAATCATTGTTTTTCTGGTGATCTATTTTATTCGTGTTTGTATGTGGCGCGTTTATTTTGGAATGCTATTCTAATAACAGCGATTAACTGCAACCTATCACGCAGATTTACCCCAAGTGTTCACTCTATGACACTTGGGATATGATATTTGGGGGCTTTAAAAATATTAGAGGACACGTTTCATTTTGTTATCAAAAAATACTGCTGCGAGACAAAATAGGTTGGTCAGGATAAGATAAAATGCTGGTGACAATGGATTTTTGGTAAAATCAAGCAGCCAGGAAATAATGATCTGAGCCGTTCCACCAAAAATTGTAATCCCTAACGCATAAGAGATAGAAAAACCTGTCGATCGCACATGTGAGGGAAAGCTTTCGCATAATAACACCACTATACCAGCGCCGCTCATATTTTGTAAGGCGGTAAAAAAGGTAATGATTGCAAAAAATACAATGACATTATGATAGGTATTAATCAGATAAAGGCCGGGCCATATTGTTATGAGCAGAATAATACGTGGAATTACAATCGTTTTATTCCGCCCAAAACGATCAGCACATAACCCACCGATAATGGCAAACACGACGACGCCAATTCCAACAACCAGTGTTGACATCATAGAAAATTGAGCTCCGAAATGCAGCTCTGTCAATGCATATGTTGTCATGTAGTTCAAGAAATATTGGGTAATAGTGCTGCCAGAAAGCATAAAAATGCCGATAAAAACCAATGCCCTATAATTACGGAAGACATCTTTTAACAAGCTTTTTGTTGTTGCGTTATGTGTTCTATCATCCTTAAGCAGTGTTTCATTCAAATGGCGGCGTAAATATATCGCAATAGGCAAGATAGCCAGTCCAACAGCAAATGCTATACGCCAGCCCCAACTGGACAATTGTTCAGGCGATAATACGAGTGAAAGAATAAAACCTATTGTTCCGGCGGTAATGGCAGCAGCACCCTGCGCAACAATTTGCCAGCTGGCATAAAGTGCTTTTTTATCCTTAGGGGCAGCCTCCATAATAAAAGTGGTTGCTGGTCCTGCTTCACCGCCCCATGCAAGCCCTTGCGCCAAGCGTGCTATAACCAGCAATATCGGTGCGGCATATCCTATTGTGTCATATCCCGGTAATATTACAAAACCACAGGTTCCAACCGCCATCAGGATCATTGTTACAAGCATGGCGGGTTTGCGACCCGCTTTATCAGCATAAGAACCAATAAGGATTGCTCCCAAAGGTCGGACAACAAATCCTAAACCAAAGGCCGTCACGGATAGTAACAGGCTGGCAAACTCATCGTCGGAAGGGAAAAAGGTTTTACCAATCATCACCGCGAATGTCGCATAGACAATAAAGTCAAAAAATTCGACAGAGTTACCAATAGCGACAGCTGCAACATCATGTTTGGAAACGTGACGTGTCTTTACGCTTACTGTTTGTTGTTCATGCATTGTCTAGGGTTTATCCTTATCAACATGACTTATAATTTAAATTGAAACGTCCAATTCGCGTTTCTTGATAAGTCAACTAATCGAAGTCGGGGAAGTCATACAGCATAAATTGGTATGTTTGAATATTCTTATTTTTATCAAGTGATAAAATGGGGTAAAAGCCATTCATGCTAGTTATAACTATCTGTTCTTGAAGAGATAAGTTCTAATTGCAAAAGATAGACTTCACACTTTTTGATTGCGTCCAGCAAGCTTTTTAAATGGTTTTGCAAGATACCTTGATGCAATCATGGGAGAATAAAATAACGCCCGTCAAATGGGTGACGGGCGTTCAAAAAACGATACAATAGGTTGTTATAATTGGATTATAAACAGCCTGTTGTTTTTAGTATTAAGCGTCTTTTGCACGCTGAATAGCTTGTTTAATCAGCTCGCGAGCAAAGTCCTCGTCTTTCCAACCGCTGATTTTTACCCATTTTCCAGGTTCCAAATCTTTATAGTGTTCGAAGAAGTGCTCAACTTGCTTTAATGTAATTTCAGGCATATCAGCATAATCATGAATGTCGACATAACGTTGTGTCATTTTTGGCGAAGGTACAGCAATGATCTTCTCATCTTTGCCGCCATCATCTTCCATGATGAGGGCGCCGATTGGACGACAATTGATAACGCAGCCAGGAACGAGAGGACGCGTATTCAATACGAGAACGTCAATCGGATCACCATCTTCCGACAATGTATGAGGAACAAAGCCGTAATTACCTGGATAGGTCATTGGTGTATAAAGAAAACGATCGACAAAAAGTGCACCGGACTTTTTATCCATTTCGTATTTAATTGGCTCGCCACCAACCGGTACTTCAATAACGACATTAACATCTTCCGGTGGATTTTTACCGATGGGGATTAAATCAATATTCATAAAGACATCCTTTCCAGAATAAAAATACAGCCGGCGACTAACGTGTCTACCGGCTGAATAAAGGGTAAATTTAACTATTTCCGCCAGATAAAAGTGTTTTTCCGAGGCGCTTACGCTCTATCGGATCAAGATAAACTTTGCGTAGGCGAATGTTTTTAGGGGTAACCTCAACAAGTTCATCATCCTGAATCCAAGATAATGCGCGCTCCAATGTCATTTTAATCGGCGTGGTCAGCTTCACGGCTTCATCCTTACCTGCGGCACGAATATTGGTAAGTTTTTTACCTTTGAGCACATTCACTTCCAAATCATTATCGCGTGAATGGATACCAATAATCATACCCTGATAAACCTTTACACCAGCATCGATAATCATTGGACCACGATCTTCCAGATTGAAAAGGGCATAGGCAACGGAATCACCAGTGTCGTTGGAAATCATTACACCGTTAACACGGCCAGCAATTTCACCTTTGAATGGTTCATAATCATGGAACAGGCGGTTCATGACGGCTGTACCACGTGTATCTGTCAAAAGCTCTGACTGATAGCCGATAAGACCACGCGTTGGTGCGTGGAATACCATACGGACGCGGTTGCCACCTGATGGACGCAACTCGATCATCTCGCCTTTGCGTTCGGACATTTTTTGTACCACAACGCCTGAATATTCCTCATCAACGTCGATAACAACTTCCTCAATAGGCTCAAGTTTATTGCCGTTTTCGTCAGTATGCATAACAACGCGCGGACGTGAAACGCTCAATTCAAATCCTTCGCGGCGCATATTCTCGATCAAGACAGCAAGCTGTAACTCACCACGTCCAGATACATAAAAAGAATCCTTGTCTTTTGATTCTTCAATTCTTAAGGCAACATTACCTTCTGCCTCTTTCAGCAATCTGTCGCGGATAACACGGCTTGTGACCTTGTCACCTTCCGTGCCAGCAAGTGGGCTATCATTCACCAAGAAGCTCATTGTCACTGTTGGGGGATCAATTGGCTGTGCCTGCAATGGTTCCGTTATCGAAGGATCACAGAATGTATCTGCGACGGTGCCTTTTTGTAGACCAGCAATAGCAACAATATCTCCAGCAACACCTTCTTCAATTGGTTGGCGCTCAAGACCACGGAATGCCAAAATCTTGGAAATACGGCCGTTTTCTACAAGTTCACCTTGTTGGTTCAAAACTTTTACAGCCTGATTAGGCTTTATCGAACCAGAATGGATACGACCTGTAATGATACGCCCAAGGAATGGATCCGCTTCAAGAATTGTACCAATCATTGTAAATGGACCAGAAGCCACCGTTGGTGCTGGAACATGGCGCACAACCATATCAAATAATGGTGCAAGTCCCTGATCTTTCGGACCATCTGGATTTTCAGCCATCCAGCCATCACGGCCAGAACCATAAAGAATAGGAAAATCAAGCTGTTCATCCGTTGCGTCTAAAGCAGCAAACAGGTCAAAAACCTCGTTGATGACTTCTTCAGGACGGGCATCAGGGCGGTCAATTTTATTGATAGCAACGATAGGGCGCAATCCAACTTTAAGCGCTTTACCAACAACGAATTTCGTTTGTGGCATTGGACCTTCTGCCGCATCAACAAGAACAATGGCACCATCCACCATATTCAAGATACGCTCAACTTCACCACCAAAATCGGCGTGACCAGGTGTGTCAACGATATTGATACGTGTATCTTTCCAAACAACAGATGTGGCTTTTGCAAGGATAGTGATACCGCGTTCTTTTTCGATATCATTGGAGTCCATCATGCGTTCGCCGGTACGCTGATTGTCACGGAAGTTACCCGATTGTTTTAAGAGCCCATCTACGAGAGTTGTTTTGCCATGGTCAACGTGGGCAATGATGGCAATATTGCGCAATTGCATATATTTCTTCTTTTCGTTTACTGAAATTTCGAAAAACACGGCAACTCCGAGAGGTCACCGCATAGGGTTGTTAGCCTCATACAGGTTTTTTGTTATTTTTGGAAGAGGCGTCGTTTATTTTGGACAATTTAAAAGTATTGTCCCAAAAATAGCATCATTAATCACCGTAATGATATGATTATTCCCATACTCTATGTCAAGCCAACGCCACGGCATGGCATAACAGTTCATAATTGAGAGAAAGATAAGGACAGTGTATTTATTGAAATAAGCATTCAATACATTTGGTTTTATTGACTGGCGACAGCTAAACAGGTGCTAATCGCCAATCAATTTATCAAATTTTCTTATATATTATCAGCTATAGTTATGCTGATTTTAAAGTAGAGTACCGGTTAGGATAAGTGCTGCAACCGAGAAATAGATAACAATACCCGTTACATCAACAAGTGTTGCAACAAATGGTGCGGAAGCACTGGCTGGGTCGAAACCTAAACGTTTGAGCACAAACGGCAACATGGAACCGGTAAGAGAACCAAAGGTAACAATACCAATCAGTGCGGAACCCACGGTTATAGCAACCAAAATCCAATGATCGCCATAGTCGTAAATTCCTGATAATTGCCACACGACAATACGGACAACACCAATCAATCCAAGCACGGCGCCAAGCGACAGACCAGTTGGAAGTTCGCGCAAAGCAACACGCCACCAGTCTTTTAATTCCAATTCACGTAGTGCCAAAGCACGAATAATAAGCGAGGTTGCTTGCGAACCAGAGTTACCGCCTGAGCTCATGATGAGTGGGATGAAAAGGGTAAGAACGATAGCTTTTTCCAACTCGTCCTCAAAATGCTGCATTGCACTTGCAGTCAACATTTCACCAAGAAAGAGCACTGCAAGCCAACCACCGCGTTTTTTCATCATCTCGAGAAAGCCAATTTCCATATAAGGCTTATCAAGAGCTTCCATACCACCGAACTTATAGGCGTCTTCACTCATTTCCTCGGTCATCGAGTCGAGCACATCATCAACCGTGACAATGCCGATAACATGGTCAGTATCGTCAACAACCGGCACCGAAAGTAAGTCATGACGACGAAAGAGCCGCGCAACATCTTCCTGATCGGTAAGCGGTGAAATCTTGATAGGTTCACCATTTGTGGCGGCATCAAGAATTGTGTCATCGGGATTGGCAAGAATAAGATTGCGCAACGACACAGCCTTGATAAGAACGCTGGTTTCAGGATCAATCACATAACTTGCGTAAACAGTTTCGCGCGTACGTTCAACTTCCCGAATATGGTCCAATGTTTTACGTACCGACCATGTTGATGGAACGGCAATAAATTCTGTGGTCATCAGAGCACCGGCTGTCCCTTCGGGATAGCTCGATAGCTTCTTCATTTCAGCGCGTGTCAATGGCTTCAATAAAGGATAAAGTTTGAGACGTGTTGTTTCTTCAATTTCCTGGAATACATCCGCCGCTTGGTCGGCCGACATTCCATCAAGAATAGCAACGGCACGTTTGACCGGCAACATTTCCAGTATTTCACCGGCATGGTCAAGTTCCGGCTTGTTGAATAGTTCAATTGTATATTCAACTGGTAAAAAATTAATCACATTGACCCGTTCTACAATGTCGAGGTCATTAATAACATCAACAGCATCAGCAAAATGCAGACGGCTCAAGCGCTCAGCAAGCGCCTCAGCTGACAGCGTTTTGACATCAAATACTGTGTTTTGGTTTTCAGTCATGATGGAGCTCCTTACGGACAGTTTAGAATTGTCATTAAACTTGCAACCGAATGAACAGGTACAAGCTAGTTACGGGGGGGAGCATTTCCCTACGCAGTTGTTTCAATTGTTATGTTTTGGATGAAAGTCAAGCAAAGATTGTTAGTTCACTACTTTTATTGTCAAAGAGGTGGATAAAGTTGTTGGAGAAAGCCAATATGACGTAAAATGCTAATAGAGGTGATGGCTATAGAAGTGACGGATATTGATGCATATTCGTCAAAAGTTTTTATCACCATATAAAGTTTGACCAATAATTGGCGTTAAACGAAACTGTTACCCAAATAGAGTTGGCAATATTGCATATAGAATTGGCAATAACGTATAAAGTCGCTACATTTAAACTGCCTGCATGTAAGTTTTCAGGCAGTGATCGGAGATAGTTTAGGCATGACACAATCGGCTTTGTTAAAATGGACTGGTTTTGACGGATTACCAGATTTTTCAAATATAAAAGATGAAGATTTTAAACCCGCTTTTGACGCGGCGTTGAATGAAGCACAAAAAGAAATAGAAACAATTGCTGCTTCAGAAGAAAAAGCAACGATCGAAGGTTTCTTAAAGCCTTTTGAACTTGCAGGCCGCGCGCTGGATCATGTTTGTGCTGTATTTTTTCTGCGTTCTGGTGCCCATAGTAACGATACTATTCAGCAACTCGAACAGGAAATTGCTCCGAAATTATCGCGTTATTCATCAAAAATAATGATGGATCCGCGGTTGTTTACAAAAATAGATACGCTTTATCAGGCATCAAAAAATGAGCAATTTGATGCAGAAACAAAACGCGTCATTGAACTGACATGGAAAAGATTTGTTGCAAGTGGCGCACAATTAAATGACCAAGACAAAAAACGATTGGCTGAAATTAACGAGCGCTTAGCATTGCTTGGCGCGCAATTTGGACAACATGTTTTGCGAGACGAGGCGGAGTGGGTGCTTTTTCTGTCAGATACAGATTTGTCTGGTCTCCCCGGTGACCTCATCGCAACAATGAAAGCGACGGCCATTGAGCGCGACAAACCAGACCTTTATGCATTGACACTTGCGCGATCTGTTGTTGAACCATTTTTGACTTTTTCTGATCGGCGAGATTTGCGGCAAATTGCCTTTGAAGCATGGGCGAAACGCGGCGAAAACAATAATGCAAATGACAACCGCAAAATCATTATAGAAATGATTGCCTTACGTGATGAAAAAGCCAAGTTGCTTGGCTATACGTCATTTGCCGCGTTCAAGCTTGATAATACCATGGCCAAAACACCTGAAAAGGTTATGGACCTTCTTATGCCGGTGTGGGAGCGCGCTATTAATAAAGCCGAAAAAGAACAGGCGGATTTGCAAAAGCTGGTAGCCGAGACTGGCAATAATGAAGAGCTTGCTGCTTGGGATTGGCGTTATTATGCAGAAAAATTACGCAAACGCCGTTATGATTTTGATGAAGCTTCCGTAAAACCATATTTTCAACTTGATCGCATGATTGAAGCGGTTTTTGCAACGGCTCATAAGCTTTTTGGCGTTACATTTGAGGAAAAGCGCAATGTTCCGCTTTGGCATGAAGATGCACGATTGTTTGAAGTTAGAAATGCAGATGGAAGTTTGCAAGGTCTCTTCATAGGCGATTATTTTGCACGCCCAAGCAAAAGGTCGGGAGCATGGATGAGCGAGCTGCAAGCACAATATAATTTGGGTGTAGGGCAAAAGGCAATTATTTACAATATATGCAATTTTGCCAAACCGCCAAAAGGGCAACCGGCATTATTGTCATTAGATGACACCAGAACATTGTTTCATGAATTTGGGCATGCATTGCATGGGCTTTTATCCAATGTCACATGGCCATCGGTGTCGGGAACTTCTGTTGCTCGTGACTTTGTCGAGCTTCCTTCGCAATTGTTGGAACATTGGGTCACCGTACCAGAAGTGTTGAAAGAATATGCTATCCATGTTGATACCAATGAGCCTATACCACAAGAATTGTTGGATAAAATGTTGGCTGCACGCGCATTTAATAGTGGCTTCAATGCAGTAGAATTTACCGCATCAGCTTTGGTTGACATGGCGTACCACCGTGGTGGTCAAGTGGATGATCCAACAGCCTTTGAAAAGACTGAACTTGATAGGTTGCATATGCCGAAAGCTATTATCATGCGGCATAGACCAACCCATTTTACCCACGTCTTTACAGGAGATGGTTATTCGGCAGGCTATTATTCCTATATGTGGGCAGAGGTGCTGGATGCTGATGCTTTTGAAGCCTTTGAGGAAACTGGAAATCCTTTTGACCCTGAAATGTCGAAGCGCTTAAAAACATATATCTATTCGGCAGGGGGCAGTCGTGATCCAGAAGAATTGTATAAAGCTTTCCGTGGTCGGCTACCATCTCCCGATGCCATGATTAGAAAACGTGGGCTAGTGTAACCTTAATAAAGCTCAAGTAAAAAGCTCTATATGAAGAAACGCATATTAAACATTCTATGATAATTTGTGAAAGCGGTTTACCGCTTTCACAAATAGCTATCATGTACCTTACAGTCATTTCATTGATGATAATTACATCTCATAAAGTTGTATCAATTCTAGATGACCATTGATAACTTGGTTTTGACACACGCAAAATGACATAGTAAAACGTCATAAAAGAGTAATTGCATTCGGATTGAATTAAATGGAAAAGTTTACCAAGCTGACGGGTGTTGCAGCACCAATGCCTGTAGTCAATATTGACACAGATATGATCATTCCGAAGAATTATCTTAAAACAATCAAACGGACAGGATTAGGAAAAGGTCTTTTCGCAGATATGCGTTATCTTGCCGATGGTTCAGAAAATCCTGATTTTGTTTTGAATAAACCAGCCTATAGGCATGCAAAGATTATTGTTGCTGGTGATAATTTCGGTTGTGGTTCATCGCGTGAGCACGCACCATGGGCATTGGCCGATTTTGGAATTCGCTGTGTAATATCTACGTCATTTGCAGATATTTTTTACAATAACTGCTTTAAAAACGGAATTTTGCCGATCATTGTAAGCCCTGAAGATCTGGAAAAACTGATGGATGATGCAGATCGTGGTGCAAACGCGATCATAACCGTCGATCTTGAGAAAATGGAAATATCGGGTCCAGATGGCGGTATTTTGAAATTTGATTTGGATGAATTTCGCCGTCATTGTCTGCTAAACGGACTTGATGATATTGGTCTTACAATGCGTAAAGCCGCTTCAATTGATGCATTCGAACAGAGAAATGCTAAAGAACATCCTTGGGCATAATTAATCTCTTGTTTTGTTGAATAATCATACTAGTTATCTGCAAAATTTAACCAATGATATTTGGATTATCGTTGTTTGCAGAAATATATCAGAATACAAGAAACGGATTTGCTAAATGGCACGCCCTGATAAAAGTCGTGATTGGGCTTCACGTCTACCACCGAGTTTAAGCGAGCTGGATTCGTTGGCGCGAGACTCTTTTGCACATTTGCCATCAAAATTCAGGGATTTATGCCCTAACTTGATAATATCCGTGTCCGATTTTCCTGATGATCAGGTAATGGAAGATATGGGGCTTGAAACACCATTTGATCTTCTTGGTTTATTTGAAGGGAAAGGTGTTAGTGAACGTTTTTCACTACGCCCAAATGAAGAAGCCAATCAAATGATGTTGTTCAGAAGACCCATTCTTGATTACTGGGCAGACAATGATGAAGCACTTGGTGAAATTATCGCCCATGTTATTATTCAGGAAATTGGCCATAATTTTGGTTTGTCAGATGAAGAGCTTGATGAAATCGAGGAAATGTCTGATTTCTTTAGTCCCAAATGAAGCGCACCTTTTTATGAAGCATAATGTGGTTTTTGCAGTGAGCCTCTAACACTTTGAAAACCTAGTATGACCAATGGTTTTGATATGCAAAAACAGCATCTATCTGCGTTTGGATTTATCAAACCTATATATTTTTCATTTATGCGTGAGTGCGATGTGAACTATTCAGTGTTTATTGGGAAATTGAATAATTATCGACACGGTCTGAATGTTTAACATTTTTAGGCAACCATGATTTTTCGGGCGTTTTTGATGGTTGGGCATTTATATCGCCAATCAGTCCGTTATTTTGACCTGCCATTTCGGAAAGGTTAATCGGCGGAACCCTATCTATATCCTTTGGCAATATCTCTATAGCAGGACCTTTTGGATCTGCCGCGATATGCCCTTCAGCATCATCTTTTTCAAGATTGAAAATAGCTTCCAAAGGTTTTTCTAAATAGAATGCCAATTTCTTTTTACCAGCACTTGTAAAGTTAATGCCATCATTGGCACGCAACCTTACCGTTTGTCCATTAACGTCATAACCGGAAAGCGCAAATTTTCCATTTTCATCAATAAAGCCTTCCCAAACATCAACAAACCGACCACCGGCTGTTTCGGTGGCTTGCTTGTAAAGCGTATTAAAGGAAACAATAGATAGGTTTAACTGCTCATCTTTGAATGCTGGCAATCCCATCCATATCCAAGGCTTCCCAGTTTCTTTCAATGCGCTGATAACGTTATTGATCCGCTGGCGATAAATATTGTTCCATTCAGTCTGTTCCGGCGTATAAGTTTTTCCATTCACTTTCAAAGGCTGTGCGTCATTGGCACCTATAGCCATCACAATAACATCAGGCTTTTCTTTAGAAACGAGCTTTTTTATATTCACAGGCCAATTATAGACATCATCTCTCGTCAAGCCGGAAGACATATTTGTTCCATTAAGAACTGTAATATGGACATTATCGGAATTGATTTGGTTTAATCCATCAACTGTTGCATTTCCCACAAAATCCCCGATAATGAGGATTCTCTTGGCGTCTTGTGCTTTGGGCGTAACTTTAGGCACGACTTTTTGCAAAACTGGAGGGTTTTGCTTTTTTTTGATGGGCTTGGCTGGTGCAACAGGTGGTGGTGGAGGAGCTGGAAATTGATCCTTATGACCAAAAATAACATCGAAAATATTACGCGCAAAGCTTGTATTGGGCTGTGTGATAGACATTGCCAACACCGATAAACTCAACAGCAATACATGTATTATCTTGCGCATAAAAACAGGCAGTCCTTAAATTCTCTCGTTATCGTTTTCTCAATATTGTTAGCAATTCGCGACTGGGATTGCCATCAGGTTTTAACCCATTGCGACTTTGAAAAGCTTTAATCGCGTTTTTGGTTACCTCGCCATTTTTACCATCTATTTTGCCATGATAATATCCTAAAGCTGCCAGATGCGACTGTACTTCTTGCCGTTCTTGTATAGAAATTCCAGTAAATGGTCTGTCCCAATCTTTAACCAATCCAGGATATCCGGCTATTCGATCTGACAATAAGCCAACGGCAAAAGCATAACGGTCGGCACTATTATATCTTTTAATGACAAAGAAATTTTTTGTAACAAGAAAAACAGGACCATTCGTCCCATCAGGCAATTTTAATGTTGCCTTATCAGATGGCGTTGGGAAAGGTTTTCCGTTAGCTCTTCTAACACCTAATCTTGCCCATTCTGCCAATGCTAAAGATCCGGACGGAAATTTTTGACCTTCAGGTAATATCACTTCATAACCCCAAGTGCGTCCTGTTTGCCAACCATTTTTATGGAGTAAATTGGCTGCAGTTGCCAAAGCATCAGGCACGGAGGTCCATATATCCCGTTTTCCATCGCCATCCATATCAACTGCATATGTCAGATAGCTTGTTGGAATAAATTGGGTGTGCCCCAAGGCGCCTGCCCAAGACCCCATGAGATGTGATCTATCAATATCGCCAGATTGAAGAATTTTTAACGCCGCAATCAATTGTGTTTGTGCATATTTTGAACGCCGTTTATCGCCGTAAGCTAGTGTCGCTAATGAACGGATAGCATAGCGCATAGCGGTATCTCTATCCATAGCTGCACCGTAATCCGATTCAATAGACCAAATTGCCAAAAGCGTATTGCGATCAACACCGAACCGTTTTTCTATCGCGTTAAGCCATTTGCCCCACTTTTTCGCGTGACTTCGTCCCAGTGCTATGGCGTTATCTTGAACGCGGTTGTCAAAATAGTTCCATGTCGGGTCGGTAAATTCAGGTTGGTAATTTGCTTTTTTTAAAACTTCCGGATCAGGGGAATCAACCCCTTTAAACGCTAAGGCATAGGTAGCTGGTGTAATGCCGGCATTAAAAGCAACGGTTCTAAATTCTGCAATCCAATGCTTAAAACCATTATCAGCATTTGCAGTAGAGGTGAGTAAGCCAGAACTTGCACCAAGAAAACTTGCTATGCCCATCAAAGCAAATCGTCTGGTTATCGTGAAATAGTACGGAGATTTATTATTGTATTTATTGTCATGGTCCATCGTAATTCTAGCTGCCCCGATTTATTTTTTTTCCGTTAATCATAATTATCTCGTGAATATGGATAGAAAAATGTTCTGTTATGTTAATTTATGCTATTTTTTTTAAAAAAATCTTTTATGTATCGCTTCATTCGTGATTTGTTTGGCATTTTTACACGTAAGGCAATCACATAACGTTTCGCAATGCGATAAAAGATGATGAACATTAAGCTTATTAATCGTATTTTTGAGCATTATTAATGTTAAGGTTACAAAAATAACAAATTATGTCAGGAGACTAGACTTGCGTAAAATTCGGAAAGCAGTATTCCCCGTAGCCGGACTTGGAACTCGTTTTCTTCCCGCCACCAAAACAGTTCCGAAAGAAATGCTGACTGTGGTTGACAAGCCGGTCATCCAATATGTTGTTGATGAGGCGCGCCAAGCCGGTATCGAGCATCTTATTTTCGTAACCGGTCGCAACAAATCGGTTATCGAAGATTATTTTGATGCGCAGGTTGAACTTTATACTACTCTTGCCGAGCGTGGTAAAAAAGAAGAGCTTGATCACCTTAAGGACCTGCAACCGCAACCAGGCTCAACATCATTTACACGCCAACAACAACCTTTGGGGTTAGGGCATGCGGTCTGGTGTGCGCGTGAATTGGTTGGTGATGAGCCATTTGCGCTTCTTTTGCCAGATATGGTAATGCAGTCGAAAAAAGGTTGCCTTTCTGAAATGGTGCGGCTTTACGAAGCAACAGGTGGTGGCAATATCATCGCCGTTCAAGAATGTGCACCCGAAGAAGCTCATAAATATGGTATTGTTGGTTGCGGTGAAGCTGTTGCCCATGGTTTTGAAATTACCCAAATGGTTGAAAAACCGGCACAAGGTACAGCTCCATCAAATTTGTACATTAACGGTCGATATATTTTGCAGCCAGAAATTTTTGATATCTTGGCACGGCAGGAAAAAGGCGCTGGTAACGAGATACAATTGACCGATGGCATGAATAAATTGGCTGAAAGCCAGACATTCTATGGTTATCGTTTTGAAGGCTCAACATTTGATTGCGGTTCAAAAACAGGTTTCATTGAAGCCAATGTCGCATTTGCCTTGGCTAGAGCAGATATGCGAGAAAAAGTATCCGAGCCTTTAGCAAGACTTTTAAGAGATGTGAAATTATAAAACATCTCTAGACGGATAGTCCGATTTGATTTATCAAATCGGACTATGATGACTTATAAAACTCCCCATTTCACGGCTGAAGCCGCACTTTCATCAGCAAAACGCACTGTCTCTATCGAAAAGGCAGGGTTGGCTGCAATCGAAACAGCGCTTGAAAATGATCTTTCGGCTCCTTTTACCAAAGCCGTTGATGAAATTTTGCATGCCAAAGGGCGTGTGATTGTAACGGGTCTTGGCAAAAGCGGCCATATTGGTACGAAAATTGCCGCTACTTTAGCCTCAACTGGTACACCTGCATTTTTTGTTCATGCAGCGGAAGCAAATCATGGTGATCTGGGCATGATAGGCGAGGGAGATGTTATACTCGCTTTGTCTTGGTCAGGGGAAACGGCGGAATTGGGGGGTATTCTAAATCATGCCGCCCGTTTTCGTATTCCATTAATTGCGCTGACGTCGGGTGAACATTCGGCTTTGGGGAGAGCGGCAAATATATTGCTGTTATTGCCTAAGGTGGAAGAAGCTTGTCCTCATGGGTTAGCACCAACGACATCCACTTCTATGCAATTGGCTTTAGGCGATGCATTGGCTGTTGCTCTGTTGGAAATGCGTGGGTTTACTGCAAGCGATTTCAAAATTTTCCATCCTGGTGGTTCACTTGGCGCAAATTTAAAATATGTTGGCGATGTTATGCATCGTGGTGACAGTGTTCCAGTAGTAAAAACAGGAACATTGATGGCAAATGCTATGCGCACATTGGTGGAAAAGCATTTTGGCTGCGTGGCTGTTGTCGATAATCAAGGTGATTTATTGGGTATTATCACGGATGGCGATTTGGCACGCAATATCCATCGGGATCTCTCTGGTATGACCGTTGATGCGTTAATGACCAAGAATCCAAAAACAGTTAGCCCTAACACGATGGTAGGAGCCGCCACCGCACTGATTAACGATCACAAAATTGGCGCACTTCTCGTTGTAGAAAATAACAAACCAGTTGGCATTGTCCATTTTCATGATTTGTTGCATATCGGTGCCGCATAAAATTTATATGAAACTATCTCGGAATATAGGAGAGTGAAGAGGTAATTGCATTTTATTACCTTTTTCTTCTCTAACATTGTTCGCTATGCTTCAAAAAACCGAAAGCGTAAGAGCAGTTTGCGTACGTGATCAAATCATCATCATAACGCGGCTGTTGTGTCCGATGTTGGTTGAGGTGCTAGCAATATTTAGAGATTCATATTTTTTGTATAATGGGCGCGTATATTGCGACAATATATAATTAACCGCGAAATATAAGTTTCTTTGGGTAAAGTCAGTCAATAGGATATAGTTTTTTGACAGTGCTTGGATTGCAATATCCGGCATCTCAAATAGATATTTAGAGTATATAAATATCGCATAATAAAATTGTAGAAATCATATGTAATTCACGTTGTTATTTCTATTTTTGAAAAATACAAATTTATTTTATGAGAAATTTTTGAATATTCCATCGATAAAAGCAAAGAAAATTATACGATATTTCCAGTCGTATGTAGCAATTATAAAAATAAGTTGACTAAATATTTTTTCATAAAAACAGAAACGGGCCAGTAGGCCCGTTTCATTGATATTATTTTGCTGCTTTTTTCTTAGCCAGTGCAGCGCGTACACCGGCAGCATAATCAGGATGAACTTTTTCAAAATGTCCAAGCTGACGTTCAATAATAAAATCAGGAACGCCTTCCATTGAATCTGCAATATTGGAAAATAAACGATTTTTCTGTCCTTCATCAAATAGATTGAACAGTGCCGTTACCTGACTGTAGTCGTCGTATCCAACTCGATGGTCATAACGCGCAGCATCGCCCGATATTTTGAGTGGTGGTTCCTTAGCAGATGGATCTTCAACAGGGCCATTGAATGAATTTGGTTCGTAATAAGCATCAGGATTGGTTGATGCATTGCCGCCAAATGTATTCATTAGTCCGTCTCGGTTATAATTATGCACCGGACAATGTGGTTTGTTGACAGGTATCTGTTCGTAATGCGTTCCCAAACGATAACGATGCGCATCAGCATAGGAAAATATGCGGGCTTGCAACACTTTATCAGGTGAAAAACTAATGCCAGGTACAATATTTGATGGTGAAAATGCAGCCTGTTCGATTTCTGCGAAATAGTCATCCGCATTACGATTCAATTCTAAAATACCAATATCCATTGGTGGGTAATCTTTGTGTGGCCACACTTTGGTTAGATCGAATGGATCGTATGGTGTTTTATTGGCATCTTCTTCCGGCATAATCTGAACTTGAACTTTCCAACGTGGAAAATTACCGCTTTCGATCGCATCGTATAATGCTATTTGCGAACTCTCGCGCGTTTTACCAATAACCTCTTGTGATTCTTCATTGGTATAGAATTTTATGCCCTGCATTGTTTTGAAGTGGAATTTGACCCAATAACGTTCACCCGCATCATTCCAAAATGAAAATGTATGGGAACCATAACCATTCATATGCATGGTATCGATTGGTATGCCACGATCAGACATCAATATGGTAACTTGGTGCAAACTTTCAGGCGAAAGTGACCAGAAGTCCCATTGCGCAGTGTTTGATCTTAGGTGCGTGCGTGGGTGCCGCTTTTGGGTATGGATAAAATCAGGGAATTTATACGGATCGCGTATGAAGAATACCGGTGTGTTATTACCAACCAAATCCCAGTTTCCTTCAGATGTATAGAATTTTAAAGCAAATCCACGAACATCACGTTCTGTATCTGCCGCACCTAATTCTCCGGCAACCAAAGAAAACCGCCCAATCATTGGCGTTTCAGTTCCTGGTTTAAACACCGCAGCCTTTGTATAACGGGTAATGTCTCCAGTAATTTTCAAAACGCCATATGCGCCTACAGCTTTAGCGTGAACGGTACGCTCTGGAATACGTTCTCTATTCTGATGCGCCAATTTTTCAATTAATTGATAATCTTGCATCAATAATGGGCCACGTGGACCTGCACTCATAGAATTTTGATTATCTGGTATTGCAGAACCTGCCGTTGTTGTTAACGTTACCCGCTCTGTCATGATGCCCTCCAATAATTATGGCTATTTTCGCGCTTAATACGCTTCGCATCTAACAAAATAGGGTAATTTTAGATAAATTCTAATTTTAAATTGTTTTAATTTTCATCAGAAATTTTAATAGGATAAGTTTTATGGAGCATATAAAGAAGAAAAATTCCATAATTTTTGATTCAATATCAAAGATTAATAATAAGACATCAGTTATTTAAGGGAAATATTCTGTAAAACTATTTTATGATTTTTACGCTAAAGCGATATCTTACAAAATATGAACTAAGATATAAGTCGTTATATTTTGCGGACATTAGAATTTTAAAATTAATTTTTCACAAGAAAGCCTGTCGCTAGCTAACATAGCTTTCAATCCAACATTTGGTCGAGATTTTATGAGAAAAATAAGTGGGAAGCCGAAAGATAAGGGGGTATATAATTCGGCTTCCTTAAGCCATCTTCATTGGGGAAGACGGCTATATCACTTTTATTTGTTTAAAGGTCGAGTGCCCACCAACTTAAGCTGGTATTGCTGGTGAGAGATATTTAACAACAACTCTAGTTGATAGGCCCTCAATCTCTATAGATTGGCGGTATACCTTCCGGCTCGGATACCACCAATTATCCCTTAAGGATGTCGGTACATTAACGCCCACTGATTATTATTTCCAATTGCTTTTTATTGTTTTTTATATAAGAAAAACTTATCATGTTTACAGTCAAACAACTTCGATATTTTCAAACACTTGCTAATATTGGCCACTTCGGTGAAGCTTCGGACAAATTAGGTATTTCGCAACCAGCACTTTCAGCACAAATTGCTGAAATGGAAAAAATGGCTGGTTCTGCGCTTTTTGAGCGTACAGCAAAGCGTATCATTTTGACGCCTCTAGGATTGAGCTTTCTGCCCTATGTTAATGATATTCTGGGGAGGATGTCGGCTTTAGGCGACATTATTGCGTCGCATAAAGTTCCTTTAAGTCATCCCCTTAAGCTTGGTATTATTCCAACGGTTGCTCCTTATTTGTTGCCATCTTTATTACCTAGAATACGCTATCTTTATCCCTCACTGTCATTGCAAATCAAAGAGTCGAAAACGGATAGGGTTGTGGAATTACTACGCTCGGGAAGTTTGGACACCATTGTTGCAGCGTCGCCCATTGACGAAGATGAGTTCGTGTGTGAGCCGCTTTTTGACGATAATTTTTATTATGCTGTCCCCAGAGATGATCCCAATGCTTTATATAAAAGCGTAAAAGAAGGCAGTGTCGATACTGGCAAGCTTTTATTGTTGGAGGAGGGGCATTGTTTGCGTGATCAAACATTGTCCGCATGCCATACAAAACAGTATCGTCACGACATCACCGCCTCGTCACTAACAACGCTGATCCAACTTGTGGCAAATGGCATTGGTATGACGATCGTTCCACAATTGGCGGTTAGTACCGAAGCGCGTACTGACAATATCAGTGTAATAGCGTTTGATGGCGAAACACCGAAACGCCGTATCTGCCTGTTTTGGAGAAGAAGAAGCCGACGCAGTAAAGATTTTAAACTGCTTGCTGAGTTGTTGAAATCCGTTGCCCAACCAATTTTGAATCAAGCAAAGAACTATATAGGCTAAGTCAATAACGACAGAAAGAAATTAGCCGGATAATATACTATTTCGTATATGGTCAAACCTTACACGTTTTGGCTATATATGTGATGGGTTTTATGTCAATTTACGGGTAATAGCGCAAAACCATTTTTAACAATGTTAGAAAATAGCCCGTAAGAGTTATTTGCTTGCTCAGCATGCTAAAGGCGAAACCATTGTTAATGATGGTATTGCCGGTTTAACAGACAGCAGAATAATTGAGTTGAATTAATAATTAGCCGGCTTCAATAGGCCGCTGAGCGATTTAAAAAATAGATCGAAAGTTTTACGATATTTGCCTGACAGAACAGTTTGATAGCGCATTGAAGCCTGAGGCTATTTTCTATCGTAAATGTATTTTTGAATTTTTCAAAGCTCAGAGTATACCCATATTGATAAAACCGATTATTGGCATGGTTCTTATCTAAATACAGTCTTTCTCTAATAGGAATTTGATTGGATCAAAATAGGAGTTAATTGGCCGAGGAAGAGCCGATTTGCACATAGAATGCAGAAATTTTATTCTGATTCAGGCACTATGATTGAAAACAGAATGGTTGGGTGAGCTCAAACGTTGCGTCTAAATTTAATAGGCACCGAAGTGACTAGCAGTGTTATCCTGCTGACAATTATTGCCAGCAGGATAAGTGACGAAATTAAACCGCACTTGGATAATTTGGGCTTTCTCTTGTGATAGAGACGTTATGTGTATGACTTTCGTTAAGTCCTGCATTGGTAATGCGTACAAAAGTTGCTCTATTGCGGAATTCCTGTAAGTTAGGAGCGCCTAAATATCCCATGGAAGCGCGCAAACCACCAGCCAATTGGTGCAATACTGAAGCCGCAGGACCTTTATAAGCAACCTGACCTTCAATGCCTTCTGGAACCAATTTCAGTTCATCGCGTACATCTGCTTGGAAATAGCGATCGGCAGAGCCACGTGCCATAGCGCCAACAGATCCCATACCGCGATAGGCTTTAAATGAACGGCCTTTATAAAGATATACTTCGCCCGGGCTTTCTTCTGTTCCGGCAAGAAGCGAACCGATCATCACAGCGCGTGCGCCAGCAGCTAAAGCTTTGGCTAGATCTCCAGAATATTTAATGCCACCATCGGCAATAATAGGAATGCCAGCTTTTTCTGCTATTTCTACAGCCCCCATAATGGCTGAAAGCTGTGGGACACCAACACCAGCAACAATACGTGTTGTACAAATTGAACCAGGTCCAATACCCACCTTAACGGCATCAGCGCCACTATCAATCAAAGCTTGTGTGGCTTCCGGCGTTGCAACATTACCGGCCATAACAGCGGTTGAACCAGCCATTTTCTTGATGCGCTTTACAGCGTCAAGCACGCGTTGCGAATGGCCATGTGCGGTATCAATAACCAGAATGTCTACACCAGCATCCATAAGGCGTTCAGCACGTTCTATTCCATCATCACCCACTGTGCTTGCAGCAGCCACACGTAAACGGCCTTGGGCATCTTTTGATGCATTAGGGTTTAAACGGGATTTTTCGATATCTTTGACTGTTATCAGACCAACGCAACGTCCCTTGCTGTCAACAACCAACAATTTCTCAATGCGGTTTTGATGCAGCAGTCTTTTTGCTTCGTCATGTTGAACATTTTCACGGACTGTAACCAAGTTTTCCCGTGTCATTAATTCATATATTTTTTGTGATGGATCTGAAGCAAACCGCACATCACGGTTTGTTAGGATACCAACAAGGCGACCTGGGCCTTTTTCACCATTCTCGACAACAGGAATACCGGATATGCCATGGGCAGACATCAACGCTTTTGCTTCTTCAAGTGTGGCTTCAGGTCCGATAGTAACAGGATTGACAACCATACCAGATTCGAACTTTTTAACTTGGCGAACTTCTTCAGCTTGCTCTGTTGGTGTCATGTTGCGATGGATAACACCAATGCCGCCAGCTTGCGCCATTGCAATGGCAAGGCGGGATTCTGTAACAGTGTCCATTGCAGCCGAGAGTAAAGGCAAATTCAATTCTATACCAGCTGCAATAGTGGTTTTTAAGTCGACCTGTCCCGGCATGACTTCAGAATGGGCAGGTTGTAAAAGCACATCGTCAAAGGTCAATGCTTCTCTGCCTGTAGCTGTTTCAATGATTTTTGCCATGGCCAATTTCCTTTTAAAAAAGAATACGCCGCTGAAATAGGATTCAGCAGATTTATCGTATTACAACTAATGGATTGGCGGTGGTTCGTAACACGTGGAAATAAAATTGAAAAGAGTAATCGTATTATTTTTTAGCGTATATCTATAATATTTCTCAATTGTGTCAGTATAATCGGTACATTGCTGCACAAAAATAGAGTTGTGATCTATTAGGCTGCCCCATTCATTTTCGGGGGTAAAGCTAGAATTGGCATGAAAAACATCACTTCTTATCAAAATTACACATTAGGTTGCAATTATATGGTTCGCAGCTTTCTATATGGTTCACAGCTTTCACCCTATCAAAACTGTATCCCGGTTTAAAAAATTGGTTCATCCATATATCGAATGCAGTATTTAAAAATACTTTGAAGAAAGTTCGAATTTGCTTTATGGCAATGATTTAGCTAGAGAAACTTATTACCTTATTGTTATTTTTCGTCAGGAAAACCTATGACAGCTGTCAATACTTGGCACAAATTCTATGAACGCGATATTGACAGTGCACCGGATAAAATTTGGCAGGCGTTTATTGATACGTCCAATTGGAGCCAATGGAATTCGGGTGTAAAATCAATCAATCTAGAAGGGGCGTTTCAGTCAGGTGCTTGGTTTTCCATGGAGCTACCAGACGGTTTTACCATTCGTAGCCAGCTTATTGATGTTGTTGAACAAAAGCATTTTATTGATGAAACATGGATAGATGCGACAAGGGTGAGAGTGGAACACCGTATTGAAGCATTACGCTCTGGTCACAGCAAGGTTGTTTACGCAGTTAGCGTGGAGGGACCTGACGCCCAGTCTTGTGGAGAAGGTGTGAGTTCAGACTTTCCTGATGTAATGGAGGGATTGGCAAAATATCTTGCCAATAAATAGAGTGATGCGCGCTTCATCAAACCGTAAAACTATCCAAAGCCATCTGAAGATTTTATCCGGTGTGACTGATTTTTGTTACAATCCTTGAACAGTGGAATTTTAAGCACACGAACTTAATGGTTTCACGTTGGTTTCCAGTCAAACCGGATAAATCAAAAATTTTGCACGCAGATTATTTTGCTTACAATTGTGATTGGATAGGCAACCAGCTAATCAATTTGGCAAAAGCGCGCCGCCATAGCCTGCTTTCAGGTTCTTTCATAGCCGTGCATGGTTTTTCATCTTCGATATAATCCCAACAAATCTTACCATTTTCTGCAAGATGGAGCTGATAACTCATTTCTCCAGTTGTTTCTTCTAAAAATAGAATATCCATACTGCTGGTAATCTGCGGGCACTCAAACAAAATACCCATTTCTGTGTTAAGGGATTCAGAACGAGGATCAAAATTGAAAGAGCCGATAAAGGCTGTTTTCCCATCAATTAAAAATGCTTTTGTATGAAGGCTTGCGCGGCCAGAGCCGAACAATCGTAATCGGTGCGTTCCGCCATCTGGTTTAAGTTCATAAAGTTTTGCGCCACCTTTTAAGAGTGGTTTTCTATAAGGAGCATATCCGCCATGAACCGCTGCAACATCGGTAGCGGCCAGTGAATTGGTTAGAATTTTTACATCAGCACCGCGTGCGACAAGTGCACATAAATGTTGTGTGCCTGTTTTACCCGGAACAAAATAGGGGGAGGTTATTTGTAGCTCGTGTTTGGCACCATAAATTAAAGGTGCAAAAAGCCGCATCAACCAGTTTTCAGGTTTGTGCCCAAGTGCTTTTTCTGGCGGGTCGGATACAACATCAACGGAAACTACCGGAAAGAGTTTTTGTTTTGGTTTTATAAAATGCTCAAAACTGATATGCCGATGAATATAATCGATATATGGTTTGGCTTTTTCGGAATTGCGAAATTGGCGTAGCTGATCTTTCCAATAATCCAAATCTTGCGTTTTTTTCGGAACGCTCAGCGCATGAATGGGTAATGCAACATCACTATTCCAAAAACTGTCAAAAATTGTTTCTACCTTTTTGACAGATGGTCCAATAAGCATAAGATCAAGATCGCGGAAATTCGAAGCTTTGCCCGCATCAAAATAAGCATCGGCAATATTGCGTCCACCAACAAAAGCAACGCGCCCATCAACAATAAATGCTTTATTGTGCATACGGCGTGTGACGGTTAGCGCCCGTAACATCATTTCCAAGCCGCGGCGTAAGCCACCATTTCTTGCGCGTCCGGGATTAAACATTCGGATTTCAATATTAGGGTGCTTATCAAGTGCCACATAGGCTGGATCACGCCCTTGGGCATTAATATCATCAAGCAGCATACGTACACGCACGCCACGGTCTGCTGCTTCCATCACGGCATTAAGTAGAAGACGTCCAGTAAGGTCATCGTCCCAAATATAATACATGAGATCAAGACTTCTTCCTGATAGAGCAGCGCCAACAGCGCGTGCTGCAAAAGCATCAAGATTATTGATAACAATCGACAGGGCGTCTTTTTCGACACCAAGGCCATTTTGCCGTGCAGCAAGGTGTTCGAGTGTTTTGTCGAGTGGGGTTTGTCCGGGAACAATTTGCAGCGCAAAGGATTTTGCTCCACGCGCACTTTTGGCAAACCGACCATAGGCATAGACTGCCAATATTGAAGCTATTGCAAAGATAAAAACAACGATAATTATAAAACGTAGAAAATCCAAAAGGTGTGTCCCTAGTGTGGCTTTACATGCAAATAAATATAATATAGATTAACGATCTATCTACCTTAAAATAAAGCCAATTTATTGTGACTTTAAATATTTTACACAAAAGATAAGACAATAGAGATCGCCTATATTTGTCTTGGAAATTTGAACGTATAACATTCTATTTTGCTAACGTGTACAAATTTGCCAATATAGACAAAGAGTATTTTTGTCGCGTGGCTTTGATTGCTAAACAATAAAATTTGATAGTAGTTAAATAAATGATGAATACATTTGAAGAAACGTCTTCATATTGGCGACGTAATGTCATCATTTCAGCAATAGGCGCGTTGACAACAATTGTTGGCATGACATTGTTGCTACCGGTTTTGCCGATATTTATTGCTGAAATTGGTGTTTCTGGCGAAAAGAATATCGCCGGTTGGTCTGGCATAGCCTATGCCGCAACGTTTTTTTCAGCGGCCTTGGTTGCTCCATTATGGGGTAAATTGGGTGATTATTATGGGCGTAAGCTCATGCTTGTTCGTGCTGCTTTGGGTATGGCAATTGCAATTGGCTTGATGGGATTTGTTGCAAATATTTGGCAATTGGTTGGTTTGCGGCTGTTAACAGGTTTGGCTGGAGGTTATGCATCTGGGGCAACGATTTTGGCAGCAACACAGGCACCAAAAGAAAAAACGGGTTGGGCGCTTGGTGTTATCTCTTCAGCGGTGATGGCTGGTAGCTTTGTAGGGCCTATGATTGGTGGAATATTGCCGCAATATATCGGTATTCGTTATTGTTTTCTCGTTGTTGGCTCGGTAATTTTCCTAACATTCATTTTGACATTGGTTTTTATCCGCGAAGATCGGGTATTATTTTCAAAACGGCGGAATACCGAGGCAAAAATAAGCATTTGGCAGATTGATGTTTTCAATAAACCCATAGGCTTCATTTTAATAACAGGTGCATTGATAACATTTGCTAACTTATCGATTGAACCTGTTATCACTATCTATATTGGAACATTGCACGTAGAGCCCGCTCATTTAACATTCTGGGCTGGTTTGGTAATGTCTCTCACAGCACTTGGTAGCGCTTTTTCTTCGATATATTTGGGTAAACTTGCTGATCGCATTGGGCATTGGCATGTACTGATCGCATCGATGGTCGGGTGTATTTGTTTGTTACTACCGCAAGCTTTTGTAACAGCTGCATGGCAGCTTGCATTACTCAGATTTATATTGGGATTTTTCCTTGGGGGATTAATACCTTGTGTAACGGCCATTATACGCCAAAATGTGCCGAGCCATGCAATAGGTGCAATTTTAGGGTTGTCTGTATCAGTTCAATATATCGGGCAAGTTTTAGGGCCGATATGCGGTGGTTTTGTAAGTGGTTGGTTTGGTGTTCCATCCGTCTTTTTTATGACAGCGATCATTATGCTGTTAGCATTGCTGCTGAATATCGCATTAAGTCGAAAGATTAAGTGATTATACGTTATAGAGAGCTCATGCATTATCTGCTCTTGCCTGTATGTCTTATAAATCTACTTTAATAGCAGGCAATTTGCTGCATTTTGGGTTTACCGTTGTAGCATGGTTTCAAATTGCGTGTCTTCGCGTTGATTTAAAGAAGAAAGCAGGGCTATTCGTATGAAGTTGGCAATGAAACGTGTTTATGAAGCGTATGTGCCTGATGATGGTTGGCGGGTGCTTATAGATCGTTTATGGCCACGTGGCTTAAAGCGAGATAAGGCGGATATTGATGATTGGAAAAAGGATTATGCGCCAAGCACCGAACTTCGCAGATGGTTTAACCATGATCTCGATAGATGGGAAGAGTTTAAACATCGATATGAGCTTGAACTTGAAAAACAACAACAAGATATCGCAAATTTCTACTCTTCCCTACAATCTCATCCTAAAGTTACACTATTATATGCTGCTCATGATGAAGCGCATAATAATGCGGTGGTTTTTATCAATTATCTGAAAAACCATATTTCCCCGGATTAAGAATATTATCAGGATCAAGCGCTTTTTTGATCATCAACATGTAATCAACAGCGTCGCCCAATTCCATCCGTAAATATTTTGCTTTTCTTTGGCCTATACCATGTTCACCGGTACACGTTCCATCCATTGAGATGGCGCGCTCTGAAAGCCTTCTAGAAAACTCGTTGACTTTTTTTTCGTCTTCCGCATTACCTTTACGATAGCCTAAAAGAACGTGAAAATTGCCATCACCAACATGGCCAATCATCGGGCCAATTAATCCATGTTCCTGCAAATCTTTTTGTGTTTCGCCAACGCAATCTGCCAGTCTGGAAATGGGCACACAAGCATCGGTTGAAAATACATCACAATCAGGCAAACTGGCTTCAGCAGCCCAAAAAGCATCATGCCGTGCTTTCCATAATTGTGCCCGTTTGGCTGGATCTGTTGAATGTTGAAAATCTGTTGAGCCATGACCGGCAGCAATTTCTGCAAACATTGCAACCTGACTGTCGACACTTGCTTTATCGCCATGAAATTCAACACATAATGTTGGGCGCGGCTCCAGTGTTAAACCGGAATAGGCATTACAGGCTTTGACCATAAACTCGTCCATCAATTCAACGCGGGCAAATGGAATTGAGCATTGGATTGATTCAATGACCGTATCACACGCATCCGTAACGGTTGCAAAAGTGCATACACCGCTTGATATGGTTTCAGGTTGCGGATGAAGACGCAAAGTTATTTCTGTGAAAATGCCCAATGTACCTTCAGAACCAACAAGTAAACGGGTCAAATCATAACCGGCAGCCGACTTTTTAGCTCTACTTGCTGTATGAATAACGCGCCCATCTGCCATAACGGCTTGTGCGCATAGGACAGCATCTTTCATAGTGCCATAGCGTACAGCATTGGTACCTGAAGCGCGTGTTGAAGCCATGCCACCGATTGATGCATTGGCACCCGGATCAATCGGAAAAAACAAACCACTATCACGCAACCAGCTATTCAACACTTCACGGGTAATGCCTGGTTGCACAGTAACAGTCATATCCTCCGGCGAAAAAGAAACCACTTGATCCATTTTGCCGAAATCCAGACTAATGCCGCCAAAAGGCGCATTCAATTGTCCTTCTATCGAGCTACCAGCACCAAAGGCTATAATTGGCATTTTATATTGCGCACAAATTTGCACTGCTTTTACGACATCATCGGTTGATGCGACATAAACAACGCCATCTGGTATTTGGTGTGTCAAAGCGGTTACATTATGCGAGTGGGACTGTCTTACGGAAAGATTACGGTTAAATTTTTCCCCAAAGGCGTTTTCCAGTTCATTGCATACGAGTTCTATTGTTTTTTCATCACAACGCGGTGCCATTTATATTTCCACTTTCCTATAATTAGGCAATTTTTGCTCGCAACATGACGTGATGATAAAATAATTGCAATCGTAATTTGTGTAATCACGTTAAACGTGACCACAATAAAAAGCTTTTACAATGAGCAGAAACGAAACATATCCGTTTAAGCACTATAAAACGGCATTGCCATAGAACTCATAAAACGGCTTTAAAATGTCGCAAGCGTAGTGCATTGGAAACAACAAAAACGCTGGATAAAGCCATGGCAGCGGCCGAGAGCATTGGTGATAATTGGACACCCCACCAAGGATAGAAAATTCCTGCAGCAACAGGGATTAATGCAACATTATAACCAAATGCCCAGAACAGGTTTTGTTTTATATTGCGAATAGTGGCTTTGGAAATTGCAACCGCATTCACAACACCAGCCGGATTACCTGACATTAAAACAACATCGGCACTTTCAATCGCAACGTCCGTTCCCGTACCTATGGCAATACCGGTATCTGCCGCAGCAAGTGCCGGCGCATCATTGATGCCATCTCCGACAAAGGCAATTTTGCCATAGGTTGCACTCAGTTTTTTAACGGCATCTACCTTACCAGCTGGCAAGACTTCTGCACTTATTTCCGAAATGCCAATTTTTTTACCGATCGTCTGTGCGGTATTGCGGTTATCACCTGTAATCAACGCGGTTTTTATGCCCATTGTTTCAAGCGTTTTAATCGTCTTTGTTGATTGGGGTTTGATTGGGTCTTCTACTGCAAGAATAGCAGCACCTTTTCCATCAATAGCCCCATAAAATGGCGTTAAACCATCATTGCCAAATTGTCTGGCGGTATGGTCAAAAACGCTGGTGTCAGCACCGATCTCATGCATATATCGGTTATTGCCAACGGCAATTTTGTGGCTATTGATTTCACCATAAATGCCAAATCCCGGTTTTGCTGAAAAGTTAGAAACGCTGTCCAATTTCAAATTGAATTTTTTTGCAGCCTCATTAAGGGCTTCGCCAATCGGGTGCTCAGAACGCAATTCAACCGCGGCTATTTGAGCAAGGGTCGTTTTTTCATCAAAACCTTTTGCTGTCTCTATCTTTTGTAGAATAGGCTTTCCAATGGTTAAAGTGCCTGTTTTATCAAATGCTATAATATGACTATCGCGCAAAGTCTGTAAGGCATCACCGCGACGAAACAGAATACCCAATCTTGCAGCCCGACCTGTTGCCACCATAATGGATGTTGGGGTTGCCAATCCCATAGCGCACGGACACGCAATGATAAGAACCGAAACACCTGCTACCAAAGCATGTGGCAATGCAGGGGAGGGGCCAATAAAAAACCAAATCAGAAATGTCAGGATAGCAGCAGCAAAAACAGCAGGTACAAACCAGCCAGTGACTTTGTCGACCATTGTTTGTATCGGCAATTTGGCACTTTGGGCATCTTCAACCATTTTTTGAATTTGTGCAATCAAGGTATCACTGCCGATTTTTTCGGCAACAAACGTCAAGGTGCCATTGCCATTGATTGTTCCGCTATAAACATTGTCACCGGATTTTTTGGCAACAGGTAATGCTTCGCCTGTCATCATCGCTTCATTGACATTGGACGTTCCACTGGTAACGCGCCCATCGACAGGGAATTTCTCACCAGGGCGTACCACAACAATATCGCCGATCGCCACATCTTCCAAGGGAATATCTTTTTCCGTATTATCTTGAACAATACGAGCTGTCTTTGGTTTTAATCCTGCCAATGCCTTGATAGCTTCACCGGTTCGACCACGTGCTCCGGCTTCAAGATATCGTCCCAACAAAATTAAAGTGACAATTACGGCGGCGGCTTCAAAATATATGTTATTGGTGCCTTGTGGTAGCAATGATCCAGCAAATGTTGCAACAGTCGAATAAGCCCAAGCTGCCAGAGACCCAACAGCAACAAGCGAATTCATATCGGGTGTACCACGTAAGAGATTAGGTATTCCAGACTTGAAGAATCTCCACCCCGGGCCAAACAGTACCAAGCTTGTCAAAATAAATTGTATGAGCCGCGATGGAAACTCTCCTATCGTCTCCATAATCCAGTGATGGAATGGTGGTGAAATGTGACCACCCATTTCCATGACAAATACTGGAATAGTCAAAATTAATGCAATAATTAACGATACGGCTAATTTATGGGTTTCCTGAGCTTGGCGATCTTCCGTTTTGTGTTCGTTGATCGGTGTTGCGCTATAACCGGCAACTTCCACTGCTTTCTGCAATTGTTCAATTGCTGTAACCCCGCAGATTATTTCAACATGGGCGCGGTTGGTTGCCATATTGACAGTTGCCTTGTTAACACCCGTTACAGAATTTAACGCTTTTTCTACACGACGAACGCATGAGGCACAGTTCATGCCACCAATATCAAGATCGACGGTTTTTGATCCAACTTCATAACCAGCTTTTTCAACAGCGTTTACCAGATCACTGATTGGCAGCGCAGTATCAGCTGTCACATCAGCTCGTTCGGTTGCCAAATTGACACGCGCATCTTCAACACCTGCTATATTGTTCAAAGCTTTTTCAACATGTCGGACACAGGATGCACAGGTCATACCTTCAATATTGAGTTGAATATGGCGTTTTCCTACTCTTGAATTTGGCTCATTTTTTGCAACATCGGTTGTAGCTGTCATTTTTAGCGCCTTCACTCAATTGAAATCTCATAACCCTAAAATAAGGGTTACCATCATGGGAAGGTCAAGATGCATTAATTAAAAAAAGCCCTTTCCTTTTGATCGGAAAGGGCCTTGCAAAAGTGTTCTATTAGAACCAGTTTAATATGTCTCATTGATGCGTGTTACAGCATGAAAATCAATTGCTTTACCACTAAGTTGCGCAACACGGGAAACTTCCTGCTTTTTCTCAATGCCAGAGACAAATACAACGTTAGGAACTTTCCGTAATTCCTCATCCGGTGCTATATTGGATGCACTTTTAGACGCAGTAGACGCTTTGTTGTTGGCAACAATTTTTGCTATATCATCTTCATCAGGACGATCGGCTTTTGGCGTTGTTTTTGTTGGTTGTGGTATTGCAGCTGGTTGTGTGTTTTTTACAGCTTGCACATTTCCTGACTGCGCATTTTTTGAATTATCAACAGATGCAACCATTCCTTTATCAGGTGTTTGTGCATCATCTGCATCAGCATAATCTTCATCTTCTTCATAATCATCATCAGGCACTGCGATAATTTCATTTGCCTGTATCAAAGCTGTCAGATCATCACCTGGAACTTTATTAGCTGTCTCTTCGCTCTTGGCTGCCGGCATTTCAGTTTTCACATCTGCCTTGGCAATTGCCACTGCTACATTATCGCTATCCGTTTTCTGCTCAGGCCTTGTTCCTGGTATAGGAACAGATGCAAGCTCAACGGTTTTATCATTATTCTCGTCATTATCGGCAGCAAGCCCACCTGGTTTGAATGTCGGTACCGGCACATTGGCATAAGCCATAACAGGGGCATTTTGAGTGTCGTTCTTGTCTTCTTCTGCATCAGGCTGTTGCGGTTTACGATAAAGCGGCGAAGTCTCTGGTAATGGTGCGCCCTTTTTGGGTAGTGCTACGACCATTGGTTGATCTTCATCACCATCAGCTTCAACCTGTTGTACGCGCGCTGGTGCTTTTGTCCTTAACTGAGCAGGAGCCTGTGGTTGTGCTTGTGCAACTGTTACAGTTTCCTGCTGGTTCTTTCTGCCAAAGAGTGAGCCAAAAAATCCGCGTTTTTGCTGTGTTGGTGTAGCACTTGCGTAAAGTACAGGTGCGCCGCGACGAGCTAGCCAATCGGCTTTTGCCTGTTCATATCCAGGTAAAGGCTTACCATCGCTTGGAATATACATGGTTTTTCCATCAGGAAATAAAGCCATAAGTTCATTACGATTCATGCGTGGCCAGTGGCGCACACTTCCAACATCCATATGAACAAATGGTGAGCCCGATGTAGGATAATATCCAACGCCACCAACTTGTTGTTTCAAACCAATGGCACGTAATTTCGCTAGATTCACATCTGGCAAATAAAAGTCCATCGCGTGACCAAGTGTGTGTTGGCTGTTTTTTGCAACGCCACTATTGGGCGAGCGGGTACGCAACATATTATTTGTTGCCGGCGAACGATATGCCGAAACAACATTGATATATTCGCGTGATCCACTGGCACGGTAAACAGTCCAAATGAGATCAAACAATCTTGGATCCATATTTGTTGGCTCATTGCGACGCCAGTCACGTAAAAATACATTTAAACGCTTTAATCCAGCTTGGTCATATCGGCCATCACGCTTGAACACAATTTCCGCTTTTTCACCAGTGTGCACATAATAGAGTTTAAGAGACCGCGTTTCAGCACGCGCGTTGACTGGTGACCATAGTACCGACAAAACGGCACATATTGTCATAATGGCTAATGACAAACCGCGGAATGTCCATAACGATTTTTTCAACCCGTCAAACACCATTTATAAGTCCTGCTTGTTACCCTTAGTGTAGTGCAACGTTAAACACCTAACCGACAGTATTTGTTATAGTGACGTTGACCACCTGAACTAGTTTTATAGTTAGCAAAGTGTAATTCAGAATGGTTAACAGCTGATTTATACAAACCTTACATGCCTTTTATTCAAAACAAATATGATCATACCATGGCAAAAATGACACATAAAAAGGAAAAATTTTAAATCACACAGAATTTTTTGTGATATGGTTAACAATATCTTTTATTAAAATTTATAAATAATTGTCATTACGTTTAAGCTTAAGCAATAAAAAAAGCCCCGTTGAAACAGCGGAGCTTTCTAAATTGCCAGTTTATTTAAAACTATCAGCCAATTTTCGCTGGGGGTTCGTAATGCCCCGGTGTAGGGTCGTTATCGGCATGATATTCATCAAGCTTACGATAAAGGGTTGAGCGGCCAATTCCAAGGCGTCGAGCAACTTCGCTCATACGGCCATTATAATGTTCAACCGATTTTTCAATGATTTCTCGTTCCAGTTCTTCAAATGCTCGTACATGTCCGTTATCATCAACAAACGGTATTGCATTTTTGCTATTTTCTTCCGTTATTTCTACCTCAGTGTTTTCATTGATATCGTTAAACTGCTTCCCCGTGAGCTGAGGAAAATCCCGAATAGTTAACAGTGGCCCCGTACTTAACAAAACAGCGCGGAATAACACATTGTCCAATTCACTGACATTGCCTGGCCAATCATGTTGTAAAAGCAAAGACAAAGCAGATCCTGCAAGCCCGTGAACATGGGGTTGTCCACTTTCAACAACAATATGGTCAATTGCCCGTTGTGCTATGTTTTCCAAATCATCACGTCGCTCTCTCAATGCCGGCAGAACAACATGATATTCTCTTAGTTGGTCATAAAGCTCTTTCAGGAATAGACCATCTTCAACCAACCCTTTTAATGGTGAAGTTGAAATTGCCATCAATCTGAATCGCGGGTGTTTGCTGTCATCGGTCAGGCTGCGTTTTTTAAGAAATTCTACCCATCGAGCTTGTTGGTTCAATTCCAGACGGTCAATTTCACATAAGCAAAGTGTGCCGTAACGAATGGTATTAATCAATGGAAGTATTTTAGTTTTCCATTTTTCATTGTCCCGAACCTGATCGAGAATAGGCACACATTGAATACGGACGAATTTCCCATTTGAATAGGAACTCTCATGGTGAATGACGCGTGCAAGAGTTTCTCTACCGGTACCTTTTTCACCTTCAATCAGCAGATTACAGGTAGAAAGTGCCGCCTCTTTTGCCAAGGCAAAAGGTTCTTTCATCGATTCGCTATTAGCATAAAGGTCTGAAAAACGTAGGTGGTTTTCTTGTTGGCGGCGAATATAATGCACTTCGCGTTCGAGTGTGTTGTTCAACGATAAATTGCCAAGTGTCACGCTTAAACGTAACGATGTGATAGGATATACAAGATAATCCACAGCACCTGCTTTAAGGCTTGCTTTTAGTAATTCTTCATTTTCAACATCTGCCATAACCACCAATGGTGCGGCAAAACCTGTGATGCGGATTGTTGAAACAAGATCATTGCCGCCTAGGTCACTCATCGTCAGATCAACCAACGCAAAAGAAATATTTCTACGTCGGCGTAATAAATCCAGAGCACGTAGCCCATTTTCAGCTTCAATCACACGGTATCCAAGTGCCCGAAGCATGGATGAAACACCAGCTCTTTTTCCAAAGTCTTCTGCTGCTACCAGTATTGGACCCATCATTGTTTAACTAATCTCCATTGCGAGGATGAACGCATATCATGCGAGAAAAACGCTCAGCTCGAAATTTGGTTGCAAACTTAATGAAGTATCCCGACCCGCTTACTTCGATACTTAACTGTACCAATATGGTGATTACATGCAACATAAAACAGATTTTTTTTAAAAAAAATTGCTTTGGCGTTGATTTCCGTTAAAAGAACCATATTGATAATGGCGCAAAATAATTATCTTTTTGGCTGTTTGCGGTACAATGGAGTATGCCTTATGAAACGTCTTGCACCTACATTTTGTCTTGCTGTCATGGCTTTTTCATTGTCAGCCTGTAATCTTTCGCAAAACTATGGGCAGCGCCCGTCTGTACAAAACATCCCTACGGGTATTGATGGACAATGGGAAGATAAAAATGGCATCGTTTCGTCATTTCGTAACGGTATTTTTGAAACGCGTTCATCTGATACAAAAGAAAAATTGTCGGAAGGAAATTATAAGTTCCGCAATCCGCAATTGGTTGAAATTGAAATGCGTTCTATTGTTCGTGGTACCGTGTCACGAGTAAATTGTGCTATTTCTAACAATTCCATGCAGCTTCTTTGTACATCCAGTACAGGTTCGCAGTTTTATTTGAATAGACGTGTATAGTCCAAGCCAATGGAAAAACGTGAAAATAAGGTTGGTGTTCTTCTTATAAATCTCGGAACACCTGAGGGAACAGACGCAAAGAATGTCCGCAACTATTTGCGTGAGTTTCTTTCAGATCGTCGTGTTATCGAGTGGCCACGCCTTTTATGGTATCCTATTTTGTATGGCATTGTTCTTAATGTCAGGCCAAAAAAGTCCGGCGCGTTATACAAACGTATCTGGAATAATGAAAAAAATGAATCACCTTTAAGAACATATACGCGTGCTCAGGCTGAAAAACTTGCGCCGGTTTTACGGGAAAACGGTGTGGAAGTTGATTGGGCGATGCGTTATGGCCAGCCATCTGTCGAAAAAGTGCTAAATCGCATGGTTGATGCGGGCTGTGATAGGGTTTTGGTTTTTCCACTTTATCCGCAATATTCAGCAACAACCACTGCCACTGTTCTCGATGCGGTTTTTGATTGTCTTAAAAAACGCCGTACCGTACCGGCTATCCGTTCGGTACCGCCTTATTGCGATGACCCTGTCTATATTGATGCCTTGGCAAAATCCGTTGAAAAACATTTAGCACAACTGTCTTTTGTGCCAGAAAAAATTATTGCATCATATCATGGCGTTCCGCAATCCTATGTGCAACGTGGTGATCCTTACCCTGTTGAGTGTCAACGTACGACAGATGCTTTGCGCAACCGGCTTGGCATGGATAAGGACAAATTGTTAATGACTTTCCAGTCACGTTTTGGACCTGAGGAATGGTTGCAACCCTATACCGACCATACGGTTGAAGCATTGGCAAAAGAAGGTATTAAATCTGTTGCTGTATTCAATCCGGGCTTTGTAGCTGATTGCCTTGAAACAGTCGATGAAATGGGACACGAAGCTGCAAAAACATTTCTGGATAATGGTGGGCAAAATTTTGCTCATATCCCATGCCTGAATGATAGCGAAGATGGTATGCGGGTTATAGAAACGTTGGTTCGTAAAGAACTTCAAGGGTGGATTTGAAACAGTATTATTACTGTTTCTACCTTTGAAAAACGTGCAAATCTATTATTAAAGCCCAAATCTATTATTAAAGTTGGTGAAAAAACTCAGATTAATAAAAATGGGCTTTTTATTAATTGCGTGCTGTGTCAGATCTTTCCTAAATACGATAAAATGTAGGGAGAGACTGCATGACCGGCTTACACATCGCATTAATACTCTTGGTTGTATTGGTGATATTCTGTTTTCTCGGTGGTATTAAACAGGTACCTCAGGGCTATCAATATACGGTTGAGCGATTTGGTCGTTACACACGGACATTAATGCCTGGACTAAATTTGATTGTTCCTTTTATTGATACAGTTGGCTCGCGTGTCAATATGAAGGAGCAGGTGCTGGATATCCCCACGCAAGAAGTTATCACGCGCGATAATGCAACTGTATCGGTTGATGCTGTGGCATTTTTTCAGGTGCTTAACGCTGCACAATCAGCCTATCAAATTACAAATCTGGACTATGCGGTCATGAACCTCAATATGACCAATATCCGTACGGTTGTTGGCTCCATGGATCTTGATGAGCTTTTGTCCAACCGTAATGTTATCAATGAACGTCTGTTACATGTTGTTGATGAAGCGGCGCACCCATGGGGTTTAAAAATGACCCGTATTGAAATCAAGGATATTCGCCCACCGCGCGATCTTGTTGATGCAATGGCACGGCAGATGAAAGCCGAACGCGACAAACGCGCGCAGGTACTGGAAGCAGAAGGTGACCGTAATGCCAATATTTTACGGGCAGAAGGTTTTAAACAGGCACAAATTCTCGAAGCAGAAGGTAAACGAGAGTCCGCCTATCGCGAGGCTGAAGCCCGTGAACGTTTAGCCGAGGCTGAAGCAAAAGCAACGCTTTTGGTTTCAGAAGCAATTGCCAAGGGTGACGTTCAGGCAATCAATTACTTTGTTGCGCAAAAATATACCGAGGCTTTGGCTTCTATCGGTACAGCCAATAATCAAAAAATTGTTCTCATGCCTATGGAAGCGTCATCGCTCATTGGGTCTCTTGGTGGAATAGGTGCAATAGCAAAAGAAGTCTTTAATTCGGAAACGCCTAAGAAGCGCAATTCTTAAATATTACGCATGGAATGTGTTAGGTAAACACAGATAAGTGCTATGCGAGTTACCGCACAGTTGTTTTGATGGAACGCCGATGGAATTATTTATTGAAACATTAGGAATATGGAATTGGGTAATTCTGGGCATTATCTTGCTATTACTCGAGCTCCTAATTCCCGGCGTCTATATCATGTGGTTTGGATGCGGAGCCTTGCTTACCGCTTTGACTGCGTTCTGTGTAAAATGGAGTGCTTTTGCACTTTGGGAAACACAAATCGTTGTATTTTTGCTGTTTTCAATCATTCTGGTTGTTATCGCGAGAATTTTTTTCAGACGCGATAAAGAAACGGATCAGCCTTTATTGAACTTGCGGACGACCCAAATGGTTGGTCGCTCAACCAAGCTGCACGAACCAATTGTAAATGGGCAAGGGCATATCCGTATTGATGATACAATATGGCGTGTTCAAGGGCCAGATTTGCCAATAGGTACAATTGTTAAAATCATCGACTTTTATGATGGGGCGTTCAAGGTCGAAAAAGGCGAATAGACTGTTTCGATATTGGGTAACCTTTGAAATTGCATATGTCACTATGCTATAAATGGTGACATTGGAGTAAATCCTATTGTCGGGAAACAACTAAAGGGCATTTTTTATACTGAAAGGTTTTACTTTGGTGTAATTTCGGCTATGCCTCAATTGGAATGCGAAATCGGGAATAAAAAATGCGACTGGGTGGGCGGCTACAGGCTGCAATTGAAGTTTTACAAGATATAAAGTCGAGGAAGCGTCCGGCGGCAGAAGCGTTGAAGGACTGGGGGCTTTCCCATCGGTTCGCCGGCGCAGGCGACCGTGCAGCGATTGGAAACATCGTATATGATGTGTTGCGGCAACGTTCGTCGCTCGAATGGCGCATGGATAGTGATGATATGCATGACGCCGCGTTTGGTGCTTTATTGACAGCTGGTGAAATGTCATTGGAAGAACTTGATAGCAACTTGTCAGGTGACAAATTTGCGCCAGAACCACTCAATGCTGATCGACGCAAGAATTGGCTAACAAGAGGCGTCACTTCTGCGCCAGATTTTATTCAAGCCGACATTCCGCAGTGGTGTGTAAGCCATTTTCAAAATCTGTTTGGTGATAGATGGGTACAAGAAGCTGTCGGGCTTTCGGCGCGTCCACCTTTGGATTTACGTGTAAACCTATTAAAAGCTAATGTTGAGAAGGTTCAACGTGAACTTCAGGCAACAAAAATAAAGTCGATTCCTTGGTTCTCAGGTGCGTTACGCATTGCGCCAATTGAAAAATTGGGGCGGCACCCAAATGTGCAAGCTGAACCAGCCTTTCAAAAAGGTCTTTTTGAAGTTCAAGATCTCGGTTCACAAATCGTTGCGGCGTTGACCAACGCAAAAGCAGGAATGCAGGTTTTGGACTATTGTGCTGGAGCAGGCGGCAAAACATTGGCTTTAGCAGCCGCTATGGAAAATCGTGGGCAAATTCATTGTTACGATGCGGAAAAAGCACGCCTTTCTCCGATATTTGAAAGGTTGCGCCGTGCAGGGGTGCGCAATGTTCAACCCCACGCCTATTTGGATGAGTTGAAGCCCCTTGAAGGACAAATGGATATCGTTTTGTTGGACGCACCATGTACCGGCACAGGTACATGGCGGCGCAGGCCTGATGCTAAATGGCGATTGACAGAAAGCCAGCTTGAGCGCCGCATAACGGAACAAAAAAATGTTTTGAATGCAACAATACCGTATCTAAAAACAGGCGGTCATCTAGTTTACATCACTTGTTCATTATTTTCTGGCGAAAATGACCAGCAAGTTGCAACATTTTTACAAATGAACCCGCAATTTCGCGAAATAGATATGAAAGCATTGTGGGCAGAACATTTTAGTTCACAAGCACCATCGCCGGTATTTTCTCGTCATGGTTTGGTATTATCTCCGGCTAGCACAAACACAGATGGATTTTTCATTTCTGTAATGGAGAAATGTCATTGATGCTGACACAATGGGATAAAAAATCTGTTTTATTTTTAATGGCAGCAGAGCTTGAATATGGTGACCACCTCCGTGACCTGTTCAAACCAGTTTTCATCGGTATTGGGCCTGTTGAAGCGGCCATTAATACCACGCAAACACTTTCGACACTCAAAAACAATGGAACATTGCCAGATCTTGTCGTGTCATTAGGATCTGCCGGTTCTCAAAAGCTGGTACAAACAGAAGTATATCAGGTTTCTTCTGTTAGCTGGCGCGATATGGATGCCAGTGCATTGGGTGTTGAAAAGGGGGTTACTCCCTTTTTGGATTTACCAGCCACTTTGTCGATGCCGCAATTGATAGCTGATTTTCCATCAGCTACTTTGTCGACTGGCGCAAATGTTGTGTCGGGCAAAGCATATAACGCTGTTGAAGCCGATATGGTCGATATGGAAACATATGCCGTTTTGCGTGCATGCCAAAACTTTAGTGTTCCTTTATTCGGTTTAAGAGGAATATCAGATGGTCAAAAGGAGTTGCAACACGCAATGGATTGGCGGCAATATCTTCACATTGTCGATGAAAAATTGGCAAATGCTGTCATGAAATTGAAACAATGCTACATCTAGCCTAATTTTGATTGGCAGTGTAAAACTGCAACAAGATTATATTGGCAAGAATGCCATAGTCTGTCATCGCTTAAAAGATTTTGAAAAAGATACTATGAGTGTGACATAATATGGTAAAAAATCTAATTTAGACACATAGACTGATTGCAATCGTGAACAAGAGTCTTTAAGGGCTTCCTATGAGTACACAACATCCCGATACTATTTTGATTATTGACTTTGGTTCTCAGGTAACGCAGCTCATTGCGCGGCGTGTGCGTGAAGCTGGTGTCTATTCTGAAATCGTGCCTTTTCAGTCTGCGGAAGAGGCTTTCAACCGCATGAAGCCTAAAGCGGTTATCCTTTCAGGAAGTCCACACTCTACGGTTGATATCGGTTCACCTCGTGCGCCGCAGGTTATTTTTGAAAGCGGCATACCTATTTTGGGTATTTGTTACGGCGAGCAAACAATGTGTGCCCAGCTTGGTGGTAAGGTAGAATCTGGTCACGATCGTGAGTTTGGGCGTGCTTTTTTAACTGTCGAGCAGGATAGTGAGCTGTTTAAAGGCGTTTGGGAAAAAGGCAGTCAACATCAAGTATGGATGAGCCATGGCGATCGGGTAACAGCTCTACCAGAAGGTTTTCAGGTAATTGGAACATCAAAAGGTGCTCCATACGCCGCGATTGCCGATGAAAAACGGCGTTTTTACGCTGTGCAATTTCATCCGGAAGTGGTGCATACATTAGACGGTGCCAAGCTTTTACAAAATTTTGTACACAATATCGCCGGTATCAAAGGCGATTGGTCAATGAAAACCTATCGCGAACAAGCAATTGCATCAATTAAACGGCAGGTTGGTACGGGACGGGTGATTTGTGGCCTATCCGGTGGCGTGGACTCTTCTGTTGCAGCAGTTTTAATCCATCAGGCTATCGGGTCGCAATTAACATGTATTCTGGTCGATCATGGGCTAATGCGTAAAAACGAAGCGCAAGAAGTCGTTACCATGTTTCGCGAAACATATAATATACCATTGGTTCATGTTGATGCGTCAGATTTGTTCATTAGCGCTTTAGAAGGTGTCAGCGATCCTGAGCAAAAAAGAAAGATTATTGGTCGTCTGTTTATCGAAGTCTTTGAAAAAGAGGCTAAAAAACTTGGCGGTGCAGAATTTTTGGCACAAGGAACACTCTATCCTGACGTGATTGAAAGTGTTTCATTTTCAGGTGGACCATCTGTTACCATTAAAAGTCACCACAATGTCGGTGGTTTACCGGAACGTATGAATATGAAACTGGTTGAACCATTGCGGGAACTGTTTAAGGACGAAGTCCGTGCCTTAGGCCGTGAACTTGGTTTGCCAGAACAATTTATTGGCCGACATCCTTTTCCGGGACCAGGATTGGCAATTCGTTTACCTGGTGGGGTTACGCGTGAAAAATTGGAAATCTTACGTGAAGCCGACGCTGTTTATCTCGATGAAATTCGTAAAGCTGGCCTATACGATAAAATTTGGCAGGCTTTTGCAGTGTTGCTACCAGTGCAAACTGTTGGCGTGATGGGGGATGGCCGGACATACGAATTTGTCTGCGCTTTACGTGCTGTGACTTCAGTTGATGGAATGACAGCTGATTTCTATCATTATGATATGGAATTTCTTGCGCATGCCGCCAATCGCATTATTAACGAAGTACGGGGTATCAATAGAGTTGTCTATGATATTACGTCAAAACCACCCGGAACAATTGAGTGGGAATAATTCTCTAATAAGAGTTATCTGGCATTGAATAGCAAAATCGTTATCTGCCCCCACGTAAAAGTAGGCTTTTTTCTTTAATGCTAGCTAAGCTGGTACCTGTTTGCAACATCCAGCACAAGTTAAATGTGGTACTAAGTCGGTATTATCGCAAGTAGATGCCATGAACAATAAGGATATCTTACGATAGTTTTTAATCCATTCATGGTATTGAAAATAAGTAACCGTTTATTTTAAGAAGACTAAATCAAGATGCCACACGCGAGATCTCGCAAGTTGCCGAAGCGATTGCTAACATATTTACGGTGCTTTATTACCAAGCAGAAATTTGAGATGTAATAAAATAAAATTTTCAACAGGTAATAGTTAAAGTTCATGAATTGTTGTAAAAAATATTATTTGTTTATTTAGATAACTAACAGAATTTGTGATGTGTTTCGCTAATATTTAATAATTTGTTATCAATACATTACGAAAAATGGCAGACATTTTGTAGCAAGGAAAAGAAATAATCCTTATAAATATAAATCTTTTAATTTTACTTGTAGCTCTGCTATTTCTCGATTAATAACCTCAAATCCCTCATTGATAGCGTCCCTGAGTTCGGCATCAACACTTTTTATTGCTTGCGCATAATCCACCATTTCTTCGGATTTGTCAGCATATAACCTTTCATACATAGATTGATTTTTATTATTATCAGCCATGTCAAAAAGGATTTTCTCGCAGTCTTTAACACGCTGGTTGTTCAATCTAAAAGACTCTATCAGTGAACGAGCATATGTGTAAACATTAATTATTGAATCTCGTGCAGCGTCATCCAATTTTGCAATAATTTTTGCGTTTTGTTCATAGAAAGTAAAATTATCATCTCCAATAAAGAAAATAATATTGAGCATTTTTCCTGGCGCAATGCTATCAATATGATCTTTTATTCTTTTATCATATAGGTTCATGAAGGTAGAAATCTCGCCTTTAATTCCTTTCAATACAGATAACTTCAGCTCAAGGGCGGTCTTTTCAGTTTCTGCGCGAGTAATTTTGGCCTCGCGATCAACTCCTTTAAGCGTAAACCAGCCACCAACAAATGCACCAATCATAGCCGTGATAACTGACGATAACCATTGAGGAAAGCTATTTAAAAAATCACTAATTCCAGTCAAAAAAGTCATGATGCTTATCTCTTATTTAAATTATAGCCATTTGAACACAAATATACATTAAAATTGAATTATAAATAAAGTTCATTTAGGTGTCTTAGACATAATCCAACTTATTAACTAGCATGTGAACCATTTTATTTCTTCCGACCTATAGTGTTTATTGACATATGTTTCCTATGCCAAAACGACAGCTAGATATTTTTATATTTTTGTGTTTTTATACCGTGGCGATGATGGACGGTCGATTTAGTTAAAATGCTTTCTATTTGGGATAAATAATTAATACTGTCTGAAGTGCTGTTTTTTTGGGGAGTTACGCTTCCAACGTGTTCTAAGCTCATGAAGCGTTATCGGGGATTTGTCAGTTGCTTTGCCTCTGACCGAGGACATCATAATAGCTAATATTTATAATAAAAATCAAATAAAAAGTTGTAAATTTTCTGTTGTTTGTAATGAAAAATTATATCATTTATAATACTCCTAATTATCCCTAAATAAAATAGAAGTGATATTTTTCTTGATGTTTTTATATCTTTTCTTTTATTCCCATCCCCATGCATCTAAACAGTGAATTGCATGAAGTAAGGTGCATATATAAATATTTTGAGAAATGAAGAAAGTGGATTTTCCATAAATGGTTTTATCAATTTTATCAGGAAAATTTAAATGGCTTAGTGTATTTAACGTTGTTTGTTTTTTTTTGATGTCTTTAAAAAGCTGGTAAGACTCTTTTAGTTGAAAGAGTTCTTTATTTCCTCGATTAATTAATTCCTCAAGTTGATTACTGCTTTCAGAAAAACCAAATTTTAGACTACTATGTAATTGAATAAAAGAGTGTATTTCTCTTTCTAGATCGTTTGTTAGAAACTGTATTTTAGGCCATGAAATTCTTGATTTCATCTCTGACACTAGGTCGCAAAAATAAATATCCTTAATTAAATCCTCTTCTAAATATCTATTTCGATTTAACATATATTGTTCTTTTATAACTCTTCTAAAATCACGTCCAAAAAGTTGTTCACTCGGATCTAATTGATCTTCAATGAAAGATATATTATGTAGTCTCCAAGATATATTTTCTGATCTTTGCCAGCCTAACTGACCTTGAAATGTGAGAAAAACCATTTCAGAACTTTCATTAAGTAAATGTCTTAAAAGTTTATTTGAAAGGTTTTTGGTATCATATTTATCGAAAATAAGAATTATGTTTTTTAATGTTGTTCCAGCTAACTCTTTTAATTCATTAAGTTCACTACGATGCTTTTTATCTATTTCCTCAAGGTTTTTTTTATAAACCGAATGGTGTTGGGTTAGTTTAGAACGGTAATCATTGATGTGACTCGCTTCTGCAATTTTATTTTGTTTTTTATTATATAAAAAGCCGAATCCAGCAAAAAACATACTGACTATAGTAGCAATTGGTGTAGCATTAGCTAAAAAATCTGATAGCCCAATATTCATAACTCAATAAACCTTTGCTCTTATTCGTTTACTCTGAATATACGTTTATTAGATATTCCTAGTTTTGGAAATGGAACAGAAAATAGAGATTTCAAAGTCGGTTTTCGTTAGTTGTAATATTAAAACGGTATCGTAAGAGTTGGTACTAGTTATTGAACGTGATAAGTAACTATGCCTATCTCTGCATTTAAATAGTTAATGATAGACAAACATAGTGACGATTACTAAGCCGAGTTTTCAGATATAATTTCATTCTGTTTTACAATTCTGAGTGGGTACGAATTAGCTAAAAGAAAATGGCCAAGCTTGTTATGAAGAGGCAAAATTTAAGAAGTAGAAAATTAAGTTCGCGTTATCTTCGACTTAAATTTTTAAGGTAGCGTGCTTTGGTAAGTATAGTTTTTTTGGATATGTTTCCTATCTTCGGATTGAATGGATAGCGATATGTAAACAATGGAGTTTCCTGCCAGTTTTATTAACGCCATTAGTCAGGTCTCAAATCGGATGAATGGTATTGATGGTGAATATGAACTTAATTCTTCTGTTCATAAAGATTGGGTTTAAGCCTTTTTCAGTGGGAATTTTAGTATTCTCAATTCTTCACTGGCAAGTGAAATTTAGATTGTTCTTCGATTTTTTTTATTTCTAGCTTAAGTTATTCTCAGTCATTATCATTATAACTGTTATATGGGGTCTTCATTTCGTAAATGAAATTACCTACTATTTTGAATGATCTATGTTACATAGCATTCGTAATTTCAGAAAATACCTTAGCTTCTGGGGCTATCCATTTTGAAAGAGATGAACTGCTTTTTTAGGTCACGAATATCGTTGAATATGTAGAATAAATAAAAAATATCGTATTAAAATAACTGTTTTATTAAACTCATAATATATTCTAAATATTTGCTATCGCTAACAATTATTTCATAATCACCTGTTCCCCAATGCCCTAATTGAGATACGTCTTTGGTTATGTTTTTAGGGTCATCAAGAAAGCCTTTTTTGGCATTGATCCAAATCTTTAATGATTTATTTTGTAGATGGATTGAAACAATATTATTTCTACCACGCTTGAAGGCTATATATAATTTTTGAGGGGTTATTTCTAAGTCAGGAGATAGAGTCAAGATAGCATTTTTAAAGCTATCATAAAGTTCTAAAACATCATCGGAATGATCTTTTAGATGATAGGCTTCATCGTATACAACAATTTCTCGCGTGACTTTTGCTAATGTTGAATTCTTATTTTTTTGTACATTGCTGATTGTTGGTGCTGATTTTGACTTCTTTACAGGATTAATAGAAATAAGATTGTTTTCAAATTTCTTTATTTCCCATAGCTCTATAGGCAAATCTTTGAAGTTGGTGGACTGTTTTTGATACTCAGTAAACGCAGGTGCTACAAAAATAATTCTGCTTTGTGACCAATCTATTTGATTGCGTTTCAAATTTTCTTTGCATGATTCATTATATTCAATAATGAAATTGGCTTTATACTCCAACATTAAATTTAAATAGGTAACGCCCTGATCTATAACACTTAAGTTGCTACCTTTTTTATATTCTATAATAACAAAAGCATTGGCTTCCGTATCATATGCTAAGGTATCAATGCGATAATCCTTGACGGCAAATTCTGATTTAACGAACTTTAAATTGCTGATTGTCTGTAAATTTTTTTCAAATAAGTTTTGAATGTCTTTTTCTAATTTGAATGGCTGCTCATCGATACTATTCAATTTATCATGCTTAATATTAAAGAGTTGCATTCGGACATATTCCACTTGGTTGGAAAAAGAGATTCAGATGTTATCTTTTCAAGTATATCCTATTCTATTTCATTAAGTCAGCGTGAAATAATTTTAAACTGTAAAAAAGCAAAAATTGGTAAATAAGATAGTCAGCTGTGACCGCTAAAGTGCCTACTTTTTGATTTTATTATTTTGGCGCTGATAACTTAAAAATCCGCCTTAATTATTAGCATGGTTCATATAGTTTATGAGAACAATGAATTAGAATATCAGATATTTAACCGTTAAAAGACCTGCCGACAATTTATTCAATAAAGAACAGTGTCAAAGCGATTGTCTAACTACTAGCAATTAGACAGTCTAGATAACGTGATGCTTTTCTATTGGAGTCATATTTCAAGCATTTGCAGGTAAAAAGATAAATGAAAAATATAGAAACAAGTGTCGCTCATTGGTCTGCTGTTTTTTCTCTATTTGCGGGCGTTACCAGCCTGATTGCAGCTGAATTTATTCCAGTTAGTCTATTAACGCCTATAGCGTCGACACTACAGATTTCTGAAGGGATGGCAGGTCAGACAGTGACAGCTGTCGGCATATGTTCAGTAATTTCCAGTCTATTACTGGTTCCTGCTACCAAAATGTTTGACAGACGAATGGTTTTATTGGCTCTTTCCTTGTTGCTAATCGTGTCTGATGTATTGGTGGCAATGGCGCCCAACTATTTCATTTTATTGATTGGTAGAGGTCTATTAGGATTTTGTGTTGGCGGCTTTTGGTCTATGGCATCGGCCGTGACGATTAAGCTTGTGCCAGCAAAAGATATTACGCGTGCTTTAAGCATCGTATATGCGGGTGTTTCCTTCGCGACGATTATATCATTGCCACTTGCAAGTTATCTAGGGTATTTTATTGGATGGAGAAACGTATTTTACGCGTCTGCTATTCTGGCTGTATTTTCCTTTATTTGGCAAATTATATCATTGCCATCACTGCCACCACAGAAGGAAACAAGTTTCAAAAACATGTTTGGGCTCTTGAAGGAGCCATGGATCGCCATAGGAATAGCGGCAACTATTTTTAGTTTTGCGGGATACCATTTCTTTTTTACATATTTGCGACCGTTCTTGGAACATACATTGGCACTATCGGCAACCAGGTTATCTATTCTGCTTTTGCTATTTGGTATTGCGAATTGTCTTGGCACTGTCGTTGCAGGTATCTTTATGAAAGAAACGTATAGAAATACGATGATCCTAGTTCATATAATTTTACTGATATTTTCCGTGACGTTTATTTTATATTTTGAGAACTCATGGCTCAGTCAGATACTCGTCATTTTATGGGGATTTATGTTTGGTTTTATACCAGTAGGGTGGTCGACATGGATTGTGAGAACCTTGGCCGATAAATCAGAGATGATCGGCGGCTTATCTGTTGCTGCTATTCAGTTTTCGATTGGTATGGCGGCTGCAATTGGGGGTTCCATATACGATCATAATGGCATTGAAGGTGTATTCGTGAGTTCTTCTCTCGCTTTTCTATGTGCCATATTTTTGATGATGATTAGTTTCACGCTTTTTACACGCGTGACAGGCAGAAAGCTGAATTAATTAAAAATAATCCATTGAGATATTTAAATAAAATATATCGTGCTTATCAGAAGAAAAATAATAAGATAAATATAGTCTTGGAACAATATTTGTATAAAGTATAGCTCCAAGACCTCTAGTTTCTATTTAAAAAAAACTAAACATACTTCATAAGTAAAGCATATTGCAGATTTACATCGTCCGGTATTGGAATATAGACAATATGTCCATCACCAGGTGCCACAGAGATATCTTCGTTCTTTTTGTTTTTCAATGTTTCAATAGTAAAGTTGATATTTCCTTGTGGGGTCATCATTTCAACTTTATTATTGACTTCAAAGCGATTTTTTACAGCCACTTCCGCCAAACCATTGACTCTTTCACCTGTAAATTCGCCTACAAATTGCTGTCTTCCAGACAATGACGAGCCAGTAGCGTAATGTTGATATTCTTTATGCTTGTGGCGCTGTAAAAAGCCTTCCGTATAACCACGATGTGCTAGGGATTCCAATATTACCATCAAATTATCGTCAAAAGGGCGACCAGCCAAAGCGTCATCTATTGCTTTACGATATACTTGTGCAGTTCGCGCAACATAATAATGGGACTTGGTGCGTCCTTCTATTTTTAAGGAATTGACGCCAATACCAATAAGCTTTTCAACATATTGGACAGCACGCAAATCCTTTGAATTCATAATATAGGTGCCGTGCTCATCTTCAAAAGCTGTCATTTCTGCTTCTGGGCGGTTTGCTTCATGCAAGACAAAAACTTTATCGGTTGTTGTAGTCTGCCCCTCTGAGGCATCCAACTCTTGAGGTAGAATTTCTCCTGGCTTGACGATTTCACCGAGTTCGTTCTCGGTGCCTTCTTCAACACCATATTTCCATCTGCAAGCATTGGTGCAGGTACCCTGATTAGCATCGCGGTGGTTAATATAGCCAGATAACAAACAACGGCCAGAATAAGCCATACATAATGCACCATGCACGAACACTTCAAGTTCGATATCCGGTACATTCTCGCGAATTTCTTCAATTTCCTTAATGGAAAGCTCACGAGATAGGATGACACGTGTCAATCCCATTTGTTGCCAGAATTTTACTGTTGCCCAATTTACCGCGTTGGATTGAACAGATAGATGAACGTCCATTTCTGGAAAATTTTCGCGCACCATCATGATTAGTCCGGGATCAGACATGATAAGCGCATTTGGCTTCATATCGATCACAGGCTTTAATTCGCTAACAAAGCTTTTTAATTTGCTATTATGTGGTGCGATGTTGACAACAACATAAAAGTTTTTGCCCTGAGCATGTGCTTCATCAATGCCTATTTTCAGGTTTTCTTCATGGTTGAATTCGTTATTGCGCACGCGCAAACTATAACGCGGCTGACCAGCATATACAGCATCCGCACCATAAGCAAACGCATAACGCATTGATTTTAAAGTCCCAGCGGGGCTTAATAATTCAGTTTTATGAAGTTTTGACATTGTTTCACATAGCCTTATCGATTGAGCCGTTGTTTAGCAGAACAACATTCTTTCTTCAACCTTAAGGCTATTGAATACGGCAACAACTTTTACCATTCGCATCAAAAAATGATCAACTTGGATAATCTTATAAAACAATACAGTTATAAGTGTCACAGTGATCGAGATACTGATGCAAAACAACACGTTGTAAGCTATTTTTTTTAAATACCATATGTGGAATGAACGATATTATAGAGTACTAATTGCAAAAATAGGCCCATTGTAACAGTGCTTGTCTTTGTCGCGGACGGCAGAAAAAATCATCTGGTGAACAGTTTTTCTGTAGTTGCACAACATGACGACGCATTTGCTTCCATCTTTTTATCTGGCGTTGATCTTCATCTACAATACGACGACCAAGATAATAACGGCAATACCACTGGAACCAACCGCGAGGATCGTCTTTATAGATCCATCCTTTTTGTCGCCAAAATGACAATGGTTTGCCAGCTAAAACACCATAGTAATTCAATTCTGCACGTGCTTTGTCTGGAGATAATTTGGCATTTTCAAACCAATCATGCGGAAACTCCTGTGTGCAATCGGTCATATATTTTCCGCCCATAACACCCATTTGCAACATTTGCTTTGGCGTTACCTGTGGTTGAAAATCCGTTGCGAAATCTTCACCGGGGGCACAGACCAATTGATATTGATAGCCCTGCTGCATTTTGTCATTAACGGTTATCCAATGCGCCATCTTATCTGCCTGTTTCGTTACCATACGCAGATAATTTAAGTGGTGGTGCCAAAAGACAAGGATAGTTTTAAAAAATAAAACAATTAAAATATGACATATACTTGGTTACCAAGTTGTTGTTTTAACGTTTGCATCAGCCAAGGTTTATGATTGACAATATCATCAACTTATAAAAAAGGGCGCTTAACGCGCCCTTTCAATAAAATTATCATTGAACAATATTATTATTGCCCGAAAGGTGAGGGTGCTTTCAATGCTTTACGCATATCTTTGACCTGATTTTCATCAACTGGTGATGCACCATTACCCCAGCTGTTACGAATATAGGTCAATACCGCTGCTGCCTCACGATCTGTCAAACGCCAAGCAAATCCTGGCATAGAGGCTGCTGTAGGATTGCTTTTGGTTATCGCACCTTGTGAACCGGCAAGCAGGACATGGATCATGCTTTCGGTACTCTTATCAAGAATGCCGTTATTGCCAGCAAAAGCAGGGATCATATTGGGTATGCCTTTACCGTTAGAAACATGGCATGCAGCGCAATTGTCAAAGTAAATGCGTTTACCCATAGCCACTTTCGGATTATCGATTGAAAGCGGTGTTACTGCTGACGTTTTTTGAGGTTGCAAGCTTTTTATGTAAGTTGCAACAGCATTCAGATCTTGGTCATTAAAATATTGGAAAGAGGCGACAACTGCTTCTGACATTGGACCAGATGCAACTGTCAGGCGATTACGTCCTGTTTTCAGATAAGTAACAAGATCTTCCTTGCTCCAGTTTGCTAGGCTGCGATCATCATTGGTAATTGCTGGCGCAAACCAGTTTTGCAGCACAGCGCCATGATAGGCGGATTTTTTCTGTTCAGCACCAAAATTGTTACGTGGTGTGTGACACATTGAGCAGTGCGCTGCACCTTCAGCCAAATAGCGTCCACGGTTCCATTCTTCCGATTGGGTATTATCGTTTTGAAGAGGTGTTGCATCAAAGAACAAGCGGTTCCAACCCAACATCAAATAGCGAATATTGAAAGGAAACGGCAATTGGTTTTCAACAACACGATTATGAACCGGCTTAAGTGTCTTAATATAGTTCCACAGATCATGAATATCCTGGTCACTCATCTTCACATAAGATGTGTATGGCATTGCAGGATATAATGGACCATTGGGGCCTTTACCGTTGCGAACGGCATTGGCAAATTGTTCTTCTGACCAATTACCAATGCCGGTTTCCTTATCAGGCGTGATGTTGCTTGCGAAAATAGTACCAAATGGCGTTTCTATACCATAACCACCCGATAATGATGTGTTATCAGATGAATGGTGGCAAGCTTGGCAGTCACCAGTGATAGCAACATAACGACCTCGTTCAACACTGGCGGCTTTCTCTGTTGCATCTTCATTGGCAAATTTTGCGCCGTCATACTGGCGTGATGGCATTGTTGCCAAGCCAATTATCGCAACGATGACACCAAGAACGATAAGACAAACGATGATCTTCAATAGTTTTTTCATGATTTCCTCCCCCTTTATTAAGCTTTGACCAATGGGCCGGGGTTAGGAATGTATTTTTCAATGATAGCTCTTGCTGTCCATAAAGCGAGCGCACCTACAGTACCTGTTGGGTTGTAACCGGCATTATTTGGAAATGATGAGGCACCAGAGACAAAAACGTTATGAACGTCCCAACTTTGTTGATAGCGGTTGAGTACGCTTGTCTTAGGATCTTCACCCATAACAGCACCACCAATTGTGTGGTCGCTGGCTGTATCATAACCTGTGAAGTTGCCACGTGCGGAATTGGTTCCCACAACATATTTAGCGTTCATGGCACGGCCAATTTCAACGCTTCGATCTTCAATGAAGCGTGCAGAACGGCGGTCATTTTCATTGTAGTTGAATGTCATACGCAACAAAGGTTGCCCGTGCGCATCTTTGTAGGTGGGGTCAAGATCAAGATAATAATCCTTGTGGGAATAGCTTGTACCTTGTCCAAATACGACGGTTCCATTTTTCATTGAATATTTATAGGCTTTTTTCCATTCTTTGCCCCAACGTGGTGTATCGGGAGGTAGAAAATCAGCATTACCAATCGGGCGTGTACCACGGGTCACAACCAGAATACCGGCACCACCGATAAAATCGAGATCTGAATGGTCGAAAGCATCACCGTTATAATCGTCAACTTGCGCCGAAAGTGCGCCTGCACCGGCAAATTGATTAAGGTTTTCATCTTCAAAGAAAATGCTTGCGCCAGAAACAGTTTGGAAACAATAAGCGCGACCAACAGTACCTTCACCGGATACTGGATCATAAGGTTTGCCAATTTTGGAAAGTAAAAGCAGGCGAACATTATGAAGTTGGAATGCACTAAAGACCACGATGTCTGCTGGTTGTTCCCATTCTTCACCAGTGTTTTTATCAATATAGGTTACACCGGTTGCAGTCTTTCCATCTGGAGCCAAATTAGCTCTGAGGACTGTGGAGTCAGCAATAACCGTAAAGTTTTTGCGCTGCATTAATGCAGGAATAACACAGTTATTTGGTGTGCCTTTAGACCAGTTTCCGCAACCATAATACAAGCAATAACCGCAATAGGTACAAGGTGCCATATGAACGCCAAATGGATTTGTATATGCGTCAGACGTTTGTGCAGCAGGCACCATAAAGGGGTGCAATCCCATTTTTTGGGTGGCTTCAGTAAATATGTCCGTTAGGCGAGTGGTTTTTAAAGGGGGTAGTGGATATTCATTTTTGCGTGGGCCTTCAAATGGGTTGCCACCTTCAATAATTTTTCCACGTAGATTGCCAGCTTTTCCTGAAATACCGGCGATTTTCTCAAACCGTTCATAGAATGGTTCGAGGTCTTCATAAGTAACACCCCAGTCTTGTAGGATAAGACCATCAACAATCTTGCCCTCACCATAACGTTCCTTGACTGTTGTCATCGGTGTAAAGTCATAAGGGGTAAACCGCCATGCCATACCAGCCCAGTGTGTGCCAGCACCACCGACATTGTAGCCCATATCAAATGTGCTCCAGTCGCGCACAGGAAGAGCTGTTTGGGTTCGATCATTGCGAACAGTCAGTGTTTCTATCGCTGGAGGCAAAATGAGGTCGCGGCGTGTATCCCAACGAAATTCATCGGCGTCCACTGCTGGCGGATGATCGGACGAAGCTTCCAGCCATGGTCCGCGTTCAATTGCTACAACTTCTAACCCCGCGCGGGTCAATTCCTCGGCAATAAGCGAGCCAGCCCAACCCAGCCCGACAATAACCACATCGGCTTTTTGACGTTTATTTGTCATTGTTTTTCCTTAAGAGATCAATTGTAACGCATTACCAGACTGATTGGCGCAATCTTCCAATCCTCACCTTTGCGATCCATAAAATCGCGGTAATCGTAACGCGCGCCGGGAAAGCCGACCATTTTCCAACTTGCCATACCTTTGTTCCCACCATAGATCGGATCGGCGAGATATCCTTCACGAACATTCTGAAGCAGCAATTCGAAGAATGCTTTCGGCTCTATATTATTCCCCAATGGCAATGAGCCTTTTTCCATGTCGCTGATAATTGCGATCTGCCGTTCGTTTGACAATTTATCAAAGCTTTTACCATCAGTTTTCTGGCAATAGTCATCCAGAGCTTTCAAACCCAATTTATAACGTTCTGCTGGTGCATGGTCGTATTGCGGCCCTTGCTCTGGCGTGCCTTTGACAAAGGGCCCCAAGCGATATTGTTTTTTACCTTGGCCAAAGGCGCCAGCTAATTGATGGTCAATAAATGTTACGCAACCAGCTTCTTTGGCTCCAATGGACAAATCGTCCGATGGAATGAGACAGTCTGCTATTGCGCCAACAACATCGGCCTGGGCTTGTGTGAAAAACACTAATTTACCAGGTTCAATAACTGGATAAAAATCTGTTTTAGTTGCATTGGCTTGCCATGGCACACGGCTATTAATAACAGTCGCGTAACCTTTTTGAACAAAGGTTCCGGCGACAATAAAACCGGTTGCCAGTTTTAAAAATGTGCGACGTTCCATAAAATTTCACTTCCAAAAAACACTGGCCGAAAAAGGCGACCAATCAAATAAGCTTTTTAAAATTAGAGTTATTATAATAACGAATAAAATTATACTCACATACAAATTATTGTGAGCGGTATTTTGTGGAATATTTTGATTAGGGTTAGGTCGAAAATTAGAGGAAGACAATGTGGAGGTATTTATATCTCTTAAGTCTTGAGAAAATACAAAAAATCTTTCTTATTTAACTTAAATATATGTTTTTTATAAATATTTTAAGTCGTTTCGACAGGCGTGAGCGTAAAATGTGATATTCTGTCATTATTGAATGCAAAATTATATTATAAAATAAATATGGTTCTTTAAGGCTTATAGATTATAATTATCTTGATAGAATATTGGTCAATTCATAGGGCTGTTTATTTTTTTCTAAAATACAGCTTAGGTTTTTAAGTCTTTGTGAAAAGTTTTTATGCTTCCCACAAAGACTATAGTTTGTTTGGCAATAGGGGCTACCTTGTAGCGAATTTGCTCCAATATAAGCTTCCAGAATTTTTTAAACTCTAGAATTTTGCCCTTAAGCCGATTGTTCCATTGAAACTATAATTGTCACTTGCCTTTTTAAAGGCACTACGCACATTTGCTTCACCATAAAGCGACCATGCATCATTATTCCAGTTATAGCTTGATCCAAATCCCAAGCCGCCGGAAAGATCTTTATTCTCATTACGGAAACTCGTGCCGGATACGTCAACTTTCGTTCCATCAAGAAATTCATAATAGAGATTGGTTATGCCATATAATGATAACCGACGGATATCTCCATTATCAGCTTTCCAACTTCTGTTATTGTTAATGGCAATGCCGCCGCGCCCTTCCAGACTGTCCCCATCAATAAGAGACACCCTTGTATCCAATCCATCGCGGAAAGTATCAAAATCAACTGAAGAAAATACAAGCTGAACTTGTGGCGTTACAGACCAACCATTGTTTATTTCTAAACGGTGCCCTGTTTCGACCGATAAAGCATAGCCAAAACCATTTTGATCTTTTGTATCCGATTGGGAATATGTTTTTGAATTAAAATCGGTTTCATACCACGTGGCTTGTGACTGCAAGTCGACATAAGTGCCGTTATAACCATACCATGTCGCAGCAGCACCAACGCCATAGCCAGTGGTTTCAACTTTACCATGCCCATCGTCAGATTTGATATCGGCTTCTGCTTTACCATAATGCCCACTAACAGATCCAATCCAACTGCCTTGGTTTGTTTCTTTCAGCAAACCATCAACACCGGCTTGCATGCGCCAAAGATCAAGATCATAATTTTGCTCTGTTGGCGAATGGTTAGGGGTAACCTTACCAGTACTACCTTCCATGCGCCCCCAAAATCCACGATGCTCTATGAGTGCATTGGCTTGGTCGCTTGTTGCTAGGTCACTACTAACTTGAGAACCATCTACCCAAATACGATTACCAACTCTTTGTTGCAACGTTGATAGTCTATTCAAGTTCAACAATACCTGCGGATAAGCTTCATAAAGTGGTGTCGAAGGCCCATAAAACGGCTTCTTTGGATAGTCCTTAACCGGCTCGGTTGTTGGATTGTTGGTTATATTGTCTTTGTTATGATCCTCTGTGACGTTTGTGTCATGATTATCACTATGACCATTATCGTCATCAGTTTTGTCATGGTCATGAGGTTTTTCCTGCTTACCCGTATCGTCGCTTGGTTTATTTTTGTCACCAGTGTCATCACTAGGCTTGTTTTTATCACCAGAGTCATCACCAGGCTTGTTTTTATCACCAGTATCGCCGCCCGGTTTATTTTGGTCACCAGTATCGCCACCTGGCTTATTTTGGTCACCAGTATCGCCGCCCGGTTTATTTTGGTCACCAGTATCGCCGCCCGGTTTATTTTGGTCACCGGTATTGCCACCTGGTTTATTTGTGTCACCAGTGTCGCCACCTGGCTTGTCTTTACCATTGTCCGGATCAGTAGGTTTTTTATCCGTGTCGTCGATAAATTCGCCCGAACGTAAATACCAATCAGAAGCAATCTGATCGTCATTATAAACGTCATTTTTACCATCAGTTCTTGGCGAACCGCGATACAGAAGATAAGCATATGCGGTATCAGAACCAGCAACAGCAACAATACCATCATCGCGTTTATAACCACGTCCCCAACCAGTACCGATTACAAAACTATCAGCGGCTGTTGTCGCACCATTTTGAGCATCAACAACCTTGATACCTTCCAATTTTGTTATTTGGCTTGCCATAGTGGCAATATCACCATTGATATAGAGGGTGGTTGTACCCGTCACTTTGCCGCCATCGATAACAAGCTGATCTGAACCCGCACCATCGCCAGCCAAATCGGTGTTTAAACGGATTGCACCACCATCACTATGGTAATCACCTTTGATAATAAGACGTTCAGTGAATACGTTACTTCCACTCGCGCTCATGTCAATAAGACCAGAATTGTTGAGTTTTACAGTGGCTGAAGAAGTACCTTGCGTGTTAAAAATCGTTGCATGCCCATTTGTGCCAACATAAGCATTATTGTCGACAACCAAAGTACTTCCAGCTTTTATATTGACGTCTAAACTGTCTTGGCTCGTAAGGTCATTGGTTAGTGTAAGCTTTGTGCCATTATCAATATTGATTTCGCGCCAGTTATTGCCAAAATCAACGCCGCTTCCTTCAGGTGCAATGCGTGTCAGACTATATCCATTTGAAAAAGAACCACCTGAAACAGCGATATTGGACAGGGTCAACTTATTGTCATGTCCACTGCCAGCAAATGCATATTTGAAATTGGTTGTATCAACAGGGCCAGCAATTGTTGCTTGGTCGCCGTCGCCACCCCCCATATCAAAACCACCTTCCCATGTACCACCAGACCATATCAATTGGTCTGCACCATTACCGGCTTGTACATGTCCACGTATTTTTGAAGCAGCATCTGAGAAAATGAAGTGGTCGCCCTGATTACTTCCCTTAACGGCCAAATTTTCAGCCTTATTGGCCAATATATTGCCAGCATTGATGAATGTTGTTCCTGTTGCCGCATCTTGAGGGCGGTTGGAAAGGTCAACCAGCAATGCATCATCGCCCTTCGCTTGCAACGTTCCAGCATTTTGTACTTTTGATGCGGTTCCTGTAAGCCAAGCAGTGCCAGTAGCATTGCTTTCCATTGTTACGGTTGCAAGGTTGGTGACTTCACCAGTTGTATAGGTGCGTAATCCCGTAGCATGATCGGACACATTGACTGTATAACCACGGCCAATCGTCGTATTCGAATTTAAAACGGCATCCGTTAATTGGGCATTACGAAAATCATAACCAACACCATTGGCACCAACATTAATAGTAACGTTGGAATCTTGCGCCGTATTATTTTGATCCAAATATTGTGATACCAGCGCTACAGCTGTTCTAATACCAGAACCATTGCCGAGAACATCAATGGTTGCTTTTTTGAAAGCAATTTGCGCTGCGAAATTGACATCAGTGGAAACAATGTTGTTTTCAATACCATTGCCGGTGCCATTTGCATCCAAAGTAATTTTATCAACACCAAGCACAACACCTTTTGCATCCGATGCTAATAATACACCATGGGCACTGCCGGCGACCGATATTTCACCTTCACTACCCATTGCATTTAAAAAGCCATTCTTTTCAAGGTATATACCTGCGGTTCCGTCTTTCACGGTGATAATGCTGTTATTGACCACATTTGCCGAGGTATCTTTGCCAGCCACCCCTTCAACATGAAGACCAGTGCCGTTTGCAATGGTGATATCGGCCTTGTTTTCTAGCCGTCCACCTTCAATAACATGAATACCTGTAGCATTAATGCCATTGGTCATGTTGATAACGCCTTCATTAACAAGAAGGGCGCTATTGCGCGTTATAAAGCCAGTGACATTTTTAGCGTTAGTATCTATTTTGGCAAAGTTATGAAGCTCTGTGAGGGAATCTTCCGCCGTTGTATAGCTCCAATCCAGCTGATGATAGCGACCGTCAACGACACCGCCAATAGCACCATCACCTTCAAGAAATATTTGCCGATCCTCATCGTCCTTATCGCTGATCTGACCATAAGCACCACCATTGATAAATACGCCAATCGCGCCATTACCATCGACTGCCAATCGTGCATCTTTGGTAAGTATTTTTGTTTGTGTCCCATCAGATGCACGACCAGCACCTTCCAGAATAATGCTTCTATCGGCGGATGCTTTTAATTGTTCACCATCACCATAAAATTCCGCTCCACCATCAATACGGAAAAGAGAGGAATCCTTGGTGTTAACACTCATATTTTTTGTGCTGTTTATGATACCGCTTTTAGTACCATAGACATAAAAGCCGATTTGTCTTTCACCATCCAAAAATTCTGGATTGGCAGAATCCGTTATTTGGGCAATACCACCATTTCGAACATAAACACCGACAGCACCATCGCCAGTAAGCTTGATGCGTCCGTCAATTTTGGCGCGTGCAAAATGTGTATCATCAGTGCGCCCATCAACCCAGACACCGTAATTACGCACCAATTTTTCTGCCTGCGCCGAGCCAGAAACGGTAATAACACTGTTTTCTGTTAGTGTAATAAAAGCATCTTTTTGTGAATCTTTCGTCGACAAAACATAAACGCCAACGCCATTGGTACCATTCAAAAAGATGGAGCCATTGTTTATAACTTTATTTTGTGTGCCGTTATCTTTTGCAACCAAACCATAATTGCGTGCACCTATGGTTCCGGTCGTTTTTGTCGTGTCGCCATTCAATATGATGCTACCATTATTGATAAGCTGAAGAGCACTCGTGTCATCAACAGCGACCATGGCAACAGCATTTTGCATTTTCGATCCAACAATAACCTTGCCATCATTGGTTGCCGTGGCATTGTTATCGACCAAAATACCGTAAAACTCTGTATTGTTGGCATTGCTTGTATCAGAAACACTTTCAGGATTAGACGGATTATATTGGGCGGCGCGGCCGATATAAATTGTTCCATTTTCCGCGTTTAAAAATGTTGTGTATATGCCACTGGCAAAAGCACCAATATTGCGGCCATTGAGACCATCATTGTTGATACCCAAATTAACCACGCCGTTATTTACGCCATGGCCAACACTGTAAAGATAAAAGCCATTGCTGTAAGCCAAATTTAATTCGGCTTGCCGGTTAATGGAAACATTGATGATGCCATTATTGGTGGCCGTGCCACCATAAAACGCTTCAAAACCTGAGCCATAGTAAAATTCATTAGTGTTATCCACCGTGGTATCATGGATATAGGACTCACGAAAACCAGCATTGATAACACCATTATTGTTAGCGGTTGAATGGTTCCCTGAAAGATCATCAGAGCCAAGAATAACTGTTGAATTGCCGTGTGCGGAAACGATTGCACCATTTTCGATCTCGACACTGCTACCACCTTCGGCAACAAGTGCACCGGAATATTTGGAGACATCGAATTTTACGTCGATTTGCGCACCCGATTTGACGATAACTTTGCCGCCATTGCTGGCATACATTGCGCGTGTATCACCGGGATCTTCATAAATCTCGTCTGTTGTCGCAATATCGGATCCAGGGCCAGCAACATGAATCGTATCAACTGGTGGCTGCGCAACTGAAAAAGCAGCATTATACTGGTCTTGTGTTTTTAGTGAGGGGTATTTCGGATCTTTTAACGCATTTACCAGTTCAGAATTATAATTTATCAAATCCTGAACCGAAGATAATTGACGTGTCTCACCTTTATAGTCAACGAAGCTATAGGGAAATCTGGGAACATCAATTGATGTTACTTTATTTTCTTTTTTCAGCTGATAGGCGCGCGATTCAAACGAGTTTTTAGAATGCCATTCTACAACACTATTCTGACCGTCAGCCCATGTTAAATTCGAGTTTTTTAATGCAAAATAGGTTGTTTGTGCAGCGCCATAGGGATTGTTACCTTTAAAATCATCAAATTTGACATCGATATGTGCACCATTTGATGCTTTGCCAAAACCGGCACTAATATATTGGTCATCGCCAACAGCTTGGGCTTTAAGGACCTTTGCGTCTCCCCAATCCGATGTTGTAAAAGATGTGTTGGTATAGACATTGACTGTATATGATTGCCCACCCGCATCAACCAGCGGTATAATTCCATTGCGCGAGCCGATATCCAACTTCGTTTTACCATTGACACTTGGGTCAAGGTTACCAAGCCTATCCAACCCACTAATGCCGGACGTGCCAGGTTTTATAACCGATAAATCACCATTTAATGTCAGTGTCGTGCCCGCGCCATCAGCCAATGCGGAACCTACGTAATGGTCGCTATATTGCGGATTGAATGTTGCATCGTTAACCGTGCAGCTATTATCTATAGGGGCTGTTCCGCCGCTCCAATCGGCACTTACGTTACATGCCGAGCCTGCGTAAAGTTTAGTAATGCAAACACTTGAAAGTAGTAAAGCAGAAGAAGTTACAAAAATAGATTTTTTAAGATTAGATTTTCCAAAAGAAAATACAGAACTAACTTTACTAAAATTGCAGGAATTATTTGTATTTTTGCTGCTCATTATAGGCGACCCCCTAAGAAAAATGGGCGAGGTGAACTATGCTTCAAATTAGCAGAAATATTTCCGACAACCCCAATATATTGTTCAGAAAATTTTCTTACACCCGATGATATCTAATGTTAGAAAAAAGTCACTCTTTATAACTAAACTTTTATACGGTTTTCAACCTTTACTCAGAATAACAACTTCTACGTGCGTTGGGTAGCATAATAGCTCATATTGGGTCAATAAAGTAAATTAGAATAGTTTTACTTTTATATTTATGGATAGAAAAGTTTAATATATTTTATTATATACTTTTATAAATATTGTTTTTATTAAAAAAATTCCAATGAGTATTAGTAAGAATTATATAATTTTTTCACCTTGAGATGTGGAAAAATTTTAATATGAGAATTTTATATAGAATAGAAAAGACGGAATAGCAGGATATAATACTCAAATTGCGTAAATTATTTAGTAAAAAATATATAGTATGTCAGATAATTTTGCATCACATATCGATGTTGACTTGAAAACCACGGTCACTTCCGTCCCTAGGCGACAAATAAGTAATTTTTATCGGCATTGTTTTTGCAAGCGCTTCCACAATTGATAATCCAAGTCCTGAGCCATCTTTATGGTTATCACCACTATAAAAGCGTTGGCTAATGTATTTCAGTTGTTTTTCGTTAAGGACAGGACAATCATTGGCAATGATGATACTATTCTTTTCAATAAAAATATCTATTATTGATGAATCTGTACTGTAATTAAGGGCATTTTCTAACAAATTGCGTATTATAATGCCAAAAGCATCGCCGTTAAGGTGTTTTTCAAGTGTTGTGACCTTATAGTCGGCATGAATACGACGCTCTGTCGTGCTGGAGCAGGCAAAATCATCAATAACAGTTTTAATATAAGGTATCAGATCGACCAAAATTTCACTGGTGCCCAATTGCAAGTCCGCTCGTGCAAGTTGCAGAAATTTTTCACTTAAACGCCGCAGCCGTTGAAGGGCACTTTCAACTTCTTTTGCGCGCTCGTGATAGGCTTGTGGGACTTGCTCCATAAGAATTTGTGTGTGCGCTAAGGCCGCAGCAATTGGTGTGCGTATTTCATGCGCACTGTTTGAAGTAAATGAACGTTCAGCTTCCAACGCCGCTTTTAGTTTTGCAAGCAAACTGTTGACCGAACTAATAATCGGCAGAAATTCATCTGGCATGGCTGTGCTTGCGATCGGTTGCATATTTCCGGTATCTTTTTCGGAAATATTATTGCTTAATTTCTTAATAGGGCGAAGTTGTCTGGTTAGAACAAAACCTATAGCAACAACGCTTAGGGGGATAAGCAATAATGCTGAGATAAGCATCGCGGTCATTGCCTCACGCACGGCTTCACGCCGTTCAGAAAGGCGATCGGCAACCTGTATGACATAATCTCCGTTTTGGCTGACGAGAGAATAGACACGCCATTTCCTTGTCTTAAAGAAACCCGTTTCCAATGGTGCACCATAGGGTTTTAACGGGGCATCTTCGGAGCGCATAACTATTTTGCCATTTTTATCCAAAACCTGGTAGGTGGTATATTCGGCTGGTGTATTATGGTTATCTGTTCTGATTAGAAGGTTGGAGTTGGGATCCTTTTTTTGAATATCGTCAAGGGTCAGTGGCAATAGACGCTCCGCAGTGACCTGTAATGTTCCGTCAAAGGACTCGCCATATTCTTCATACATGGCCAAGGCTGCCATGCCACATGCAATAATCCAGAAGATTAAATTCATGCATGTGACAGAAATAATAAGCTTTCGCGTTAGACTATTACTGCGAGCCCATTTTATCAGCATAAACTATATCCTCGACCGTGATATGTCTTAATACGGTCTTTGCCAATTTTCTTTCTTAGTCGGCTTATGTAAACTTCAACCGTGTTGCTTTCGATTTCAGAACCAAAGGCGTAAATAGTATCTTCAATCTGTGATTTTGTAACCAGCATATTGGGGTGGCTTGCCATATATTCAACAATAGCCCATTCACGGCTGCTCAGCTCAATTTCCTTGCCTTGTAAGAAAATACGTTTGTTGCTGATATCAATCGTCATATCACCGAGAACAACATCGGATTTGCCCTGACCAATGATGCGTCGTGTAACAGCCCCCATACGTGCCGTTAATTCAAACAGGTCAAAAGGTTTGACAAGATAGTCATCAGCGCCGCAGTTTAGTCCTTCTATACGCTCACTGACCTGATCGTGCGCAGTTAAAATAACAACAGGGGTTAAGATATTTTTAGCGCGGATTGTTTTTAAAAAATCAAGGCCGTTGCCATCAGGAAGGCGAAGGTCAAGCAGAATAAAATTATAGTCTATTGTTTCAACAGACGCAAAAGCATCGTCCAATGTTTCTGCCCAATCAACAGCGTTATTCTGGTTAACAATATGGTCGCGTACAGCGCGCCCCAATGACTTGTCATCCTCAACCAGTAAAACACGCATTATTGATTTTCTCTGCCCAAAGGATTGCTTTGGCAAGGTTTGAAAATGTCAAGTTTCTCATCTTTCAATGCTGTTGTAACATTCATCATTGTTAATACAGAGGGAAACAGATTGTCGTGTGACATAGGTTCAACGGCCGCATTATGTTTGATACAACTAAGATCAGTCGCCATTGTTTGGGCAAAGGGTTGTGACATCCATAAAATAAATGGAATGTGGGTTTGTTCGGAAGGTGCCATAGAATAGGGCATACCATGTAGATATAAGCCATTTTCTCCCAAAGATTCACCATGGTCGGACATATAAATCATTGCGCTATCAAATTTGCCTTCACGCGCTTTCAATTTATCAATAATGGCACTCAAAAAATAATCGGTGTAAAGGATACTATTGTCATAGGCATTGCGGATTTCCTCTGGCTTGCAATCACTGAATACGGCAGCCCGACAATCTGGCTTGAAATGACGGAATTCTTCAGGATAGCGTTCATAATAGGCTGGTCCATGGCTACCCAATTGATGGATAAAAAGCACACTGTCTTCCTTTACACCATCGAGCCAACTATCAAGTTTGTCCAACATAATGCCATCATGGCATTCACCATCGATACAAAATTGTGGGTCTTTACTGCCATAAAAAGATAGGGTTTTAACGCGGTCAGAAACACCTTTGCTTCCGGTATTGTTTTCCCACCATTCTACATCAATGCCAGCTGTTTTAAGAATGTCGGGAAGGCTGCTTGTCGAAACGGCTTTTACAATTGTAAAATCGCGTTTTGTAAAGGGAGAAAACATACACGGTAAGGATTGGGCTGTTGCAGTTCCGCAGCTTATTGTATTAGGGAAATAAATAACATCACGCTTTTTCAATTCCGGATTTGTTTCTTTATCATACCCTTGCAAAGAAAAATCGGCTGCTCTTGCAGTTTCACCGGCAACAACGATTGTCACACGTGGACGAACATTGGGGTGTGATAACGGATCTTTTTTCGCGTCTAGACCAACCTGTTTGAAGACCTGCGATTTATCACGGTGACTTCTAATAACATATTTGACCACATTGCCGATCGGTAAAATCGGATTGACAATACGTATAAGCTCATGATGCTCGCGGACGGTTGAAATAAGCTGACGGGACGTAATAAGCGTACAAAACACTGCAATCATCAGACATGGTACAATAACCGAAAGATTGAATAATACCTTTTTGATAAAGTTGCGGTGTCTGATACGAAACCATATAATCAATAGACTTGGTATAATACCTGTAACAAGGATATGGATAATAAAACCGGAAGTCATCAAGTTGGATGCTTCAGCTGATGTTGTTTCGAAAGCATTGGCCACCATGTTTTTGTCGATAATGGTGCCAAACTGATCGGTAAACCAACTTGCGATACTACCGGATACTATAAAAATAATGAAAATCGGCTTGATGAGGTATTTTACCGAAACCGTTACAGTCATTGCAATAAATATGCAGGTAAGACCGATAATAACCGCGGCAATGGGGGCATAGTCATAATTGAATGCCTGGAAAACATGCACCCAGAACGTCTTGTTAAAGACAGCAATGAGGTAAATGGCAACAATGATTGAGAGAGCCATACTACTGATGGAAGGGCGATGCTTTAGAAGAGATTTCATCATATAGGGGGCTCACATCGGTAAAGGGATAATAGAAGAAAAGGGTTTTACATATTGCAATGAAAATTTTTCACATGAATTCCTTGGACTAGGGAGTGTTCCCAACTTTGACATTTCTATTTTTACAGCTTTAACATCATTCTGGAAAGCTGAAAGTTGATTTAAACGGTCCATTATTTTTGCCGAATAATCTTCTGTAACTTCTACAGCACTTAGGCTATGAACGCCGCAGATAACGCGGCTTTCAGCAAAGCTGCGTGCATGGGCAAAAATTTCACTACGTTGTTCAGGAAAAAATATGACCAATAGTCTTGCTACTGTCCAACCACGCATAGCATGTCCAGACGGGTAGTCATAGCCGCGGGCGGGTTCGCATGTTGCTCCGCCATATAATTTGAATGGCCGTTCTACCTTAAAAATCTTTTTCGATTTTAGAACGAGTTTTTCCGTGTCTATTGTTGTCTTTTCCAATAATTTTGAAAAAGCAGGCAATTCTTTCAAAACCAAATGATGGCGTGCGGCACAGCTAAAACCTTCAACAATATCGTCATCTGTTGCTGTGGCATCAATAATCGCTTGTTGCCAACGCGCGTTATTTTTTTGGCTACGTGTTTCCAAGAATACCTCTTCGTCACGTTTCTGTTCGATACTATTTAAGGTTGGAGGCGCAATCGAAAGCATCATATGCATTTTACCTAAACGGTTTAGGTAACCCTTTCCACTGAGATAATAACCGCTGCAAAACAATACCGCACAGATTAGCACTGCAATGTTGAGCTTTTTCATATGACGCATTCGCAGACTCCAAATGTCTGCGGGTACGTTTAAAACCAAAAACTGACAGTATCCTGAAAGCTTAAAAAACTCAGATCAAAATGATTAATCTCATGATAATACACATAAATTTTTAATAAAACTGAGAAGAAATCAAATAAATCAGCCGATTTTCTTAAAAAATGAACAGCTATAAGAAAGCTAAAAATAAAAAATAGTATTGATTTTTTTAAAATTTATAAGGTTTTTTAAAAAGATTTATTGTGTATGAAATAAAATCTTAATTCAGTGAAATTGTGTTTTATTAGGCAATAAAACATCTGAAATCGTTCCATAACTTTGATAATTTTAACAATATGATCAAATATTGTTGCTTTCGCCATTGTAGTGATTGACTTGTTGGTCAAGTTGGACATTCTCTGCCTAGTTCATAAGGCTAAACAGAAATACCATGGAGAATAATGAGATGCAGAATAGTTCTCTTAAAAAAGGATTGAACAAGCGTCACGTTTTTTTCATTGCTCTTGGCTCGGCAATAGGTACTGGTTTGTTTTATGGTTCGGCAGGAGCCATTAAACTTGCAGGCCCAATTGTTTTGCTTGCCTATTGTATTTCGGGCGTTATGGCATTTATGGTTATGCGTGCCTTGGGTGAAATGGTTTTGCATAATCCATTGCCGGGCTCATTTGGTCGATATGCATCAAATTATATTGGTCCATTTGCCGGATTTCTAACTGGCTGGACTTATGTCTTTGAAATGGTTTTGGTTTGCCTTGCGGATATTACAGCATTTGCCACCTATATGGGGTTTTGGTACCCTGATGTGTCACCATGGATTTGGGCATTAGGTATTACACTTATTATAACGGCTATGAATCTTATGGCCGTTAAGATTTATGGTGAAATGGAATTTTGGTTGTCCGTCGTAAAGATAGCAGCCATCATCGCCATGATTATAGCCGGCATCGGCATTATCCTATTCGGCTTTGGCAGCATGTCGCACCAACCGACAGGTATTCATAATCTTTGGTCAAATGGAGGTTGGATGCCTAATGGTTGGCTAGGGTTTATCGCATCATTCAGTGTTGTTGTATTTGCTTTTGGTGGTATTGAAATTATCGGATTGATGGCGGTTGAAGTTAAAGATGCTGATCGGAATATTCCAAAAGCAATCAATGCTATTCCATTTCGGATCTTGTTTTTTTATGTCATTACGCTGGCAATATTAATGTCGCTTTATCCGTGGGATAAAATTGGTCTTGGTGGAAGTCCATTCGTGACTATTTTTGAAAGCTTAGGCATAAAATATGCCGCCAATATTCTTAATGTCATTGTTATTACCGCTGCTATTTCGGCAATCAATAGCGACCTTTATGGAGCAGGGCGCATGTTACATGGCCTTGCCGAAGATGGACACGCTTTCAAAGCCCTTAATTATGTTTCAAAAAATGGCATTCCTGTTTTGTCGGTTTTGGTCATGTTTCTTGTGCTGATTGCGGGTGTGGTTCTCAATTACTTTTATCATGAGAAACTGTTTTTCCTCATCGCTGCCATGGCTACATTTGCGACCGTTTTTGTTTGGCTGATGATCTTATTGTCGCAAGTTTTTATGCGTTGGAAAATGACGAAAGAGGCGCAAAAGAATTTAGCATATCAAATTCCATTTTGGCCTGTTGGACCATTTGTAGCAATTGTGTTTATGGTATTCATTATCGCTCTATTAGGGATGTTTGACGATACACAAGCTGCATTGGTTGTTGGTGTTATCTGGGTTGTGTTGCTCGCTATCTGTTTTCAATTTATGAAAATTTTCCGGAAAGCAAAATAGCGCGATAGATAAAGCTGATTATTGCCGCGGCATTGGTGTTTGCCGCTTTAAGAACAATATGAAATTACAGCAAACCAATAGCCGCATTTGTTTTTTGTTAGCAAATTCAACGCAACGTAGCTTAGCAATGCAAAATGCAATGCACCAAGGCAAGGCTGCACGCGTTAAATGCTTTTAAATGCCTATCGCAGTAGCCATTATACAGAAATTGCGTGTTCTTGCGCGTACCACTGCATCCAATTATGCAAGGACTTTACATGCGGCTTATTAAGCTCTTCCAGAAGTTGCTCTTGCAGATTTTGTACATCGACATCAAGCAACATTGCCTTGATAGGTCCGATTGCGGAAGGTGTCATTGATATGCGTGTAAATCCAAGCCCTAAAAGAGCCAGCGCAATAAGAGGTCTGCCAGCCATTTCGCCACACAACGTTACTGGGGTATTGTTGCGTTTTCCAGCTTCAATAATGCTGCGCAGCGCGCGTAAAAACGAAACTGAAAGTTGATCGAAGCGATGCGACATTTCAGCATTGCCACGATCAATCGCCATCATGAACTGGAATAGGTCATTTGATCCGACAGACACAAAGTCTACCGCTTGCATCAGCTCATCCAATTGGAAAAGTAAAGCTGGTACCTCAACCATCGCCCCCAATTTTATCCTCGTTGGCAATGCGTGGCCAAAACGCGATAGATAGGCAACCTCACGGTCAATCAATTGCCTTGTCCGGTTTATCTCGCCAACTTCCGTCACCATTGGTAACATGATGCGCAGCTCTCGCCCCCCCGAAGCTTTTAAAAAGGCGCGTAGTTGCGTGCGCATAAGCGCGGGTTTGTCGAGCGTTAAACGGATAGCGCGCCAACCGAGAGCGGGGTTTTCTTCCTGTATTTTGTTGCGGAAATATGGAAGTACTTTATCGCCGCCAATATCAAGAGTGCGGAAAGTAACAGGCTTATCGCCAATGGTTTTGTAAACATTACGATAAAGATTTTCCTGCTCATGTGCGCGCGGAAATTTCGAGGCAATCATGAATTGCAGCTCTGTACGAAACAGACCAATACCTTCCGCACCAGATTCATCCAATTGTGGTAAATCAACAAGAAGACCAGCATTCATCAACAATGTAATATGTGTGCCATCTTTTGTGATAGAAGGTACATCGCGCAAATCGCGATATAGTTGCTGTTTGCGCGCACGAAACCGTGCTTTTTCTACATAGGCTCTTTCAACATCAATAACAGGGCGCAAATAGATACGGCCATCTTCACCATCAATAATAACGGAATCGCCGTTTTCTGAAATGGAAACAACACCCTTGGCTTGTCCAACAACCGGAATGGACATGGCGCGCGCAACAATAGTGACGTGACTTGTTGTGGCTCCATCTTCAAGGATAAGGCCACGTATGCGGTCACGCGGATAATCCAAAAGTTCAGCTGCCCCCATAGAGCGCGCGACGATCACCGCATCTTTAGGCAAATTTGCCGCTATAGTTTCTCTGGTACGCCCCATAAGCTGGTGCAAGAGACGATTAGCCAGATCATCAAAATCCGATAAACGTTCCCGCAAATAAGGATCTGTCAGGTGGATCATACGGGCACGTGTGTCACTTTGTACTTTTTCAACCGCGGCTTCAGCCGTTAAACCATTATTGATGGCTTCTTCCAAACGGTGAACCCAACCCGTGTCATTGGCAAACATCCGGTAGGTTTCAAGAACATCGCGGTGCTCACCTTCACTAGCGACATCACTTCTTGAAAGCATATCATCAATCGAAAGACGTAATGAACCAATGGCCTTGGTAAGCTTGTCTATTTCAACTTGGCTATTTTCATTGAATAGGTTGGTAACCACAATACGTGGTTCATGAAGCACAACATGACCAATGCCTATGCCATCGTTGAGCGATTGTGCTGTTAGGGTAAACGGGCGACGCATATTAACATCACCATTCGTGCGCGTGGCACGTGGCAGGTCGCCGGCTGCTATCATCTCTGCAAGCACCATGGCCACAGTTTCCAAGGCCTCAACCTCGTCATCGCTATAGCCACGTTGACTGCGATTTTGTACAACCAAAACCCCTAAGGTGCGCCCTGCGCGCAAAATCGGCACCCCGAGGAAGGAAGAATAGATTTCCTCACCAGTCTCAGGCAAATAAGCAAAAGCTGGATGTTTTTGTGCATCTGTCAGATTTAATGGACGGGCAGTTGCCGCAATTGTTCCGACAAGTCCTTGTCCAAGGCGTAATTGGGATAAATGAACTGCTTTGGGATTTAGACCCTTTGTTGCAAACAGTTCAAGCATACCATCTGAACGTAAAACATAAAACGAACAGACTTCGGCAACCATATTTTGGGCAATTTCACGGACAATAAGATCTAACCGTTCTTGAGGGTCCATGGCAGATGCCATAAACTCGCGTAAACGCTTTAATATCACTCTGGGGCCTGCATGGGTCTCCCGCATTGTCGATCAAATCTCCCGTTTCTCCCGTTTTGGTCATTCAATCTAGAGTAGTTTTGCCCAAAGACCAATTTAATCCCGATATTTTATTATAAATTCGGGATTAAATGATGATGACCTGTAATTATTTATCCTTATCCAGACCATAAACTGAATGGAGTGTACGCACTGCCAATTCGGTATAGGCATTATCAATCAGGATTGAAATTTTAATTTCAGATGTTGTAATTGCGCGGATATTGATGCCTTTTTCTGCAAGCGCTTTGAAAGCCGTCGCTGCAACACCAGTGTGACTGCGCATACCAATTCCGATGATGGAAACCTTTGCAAGTTCTGTTTCGGATTGGATAACATCAAATCCAATATCTTTTTTATTTTTTTCAAGTGCGGCAACCGCCTTTTGAACATCACCGGATGGTACGGTGAAGGTCATGTCGGTTTTTGAACCGTCTTCTGAAATGTTCTGCACAATCATGTCAACATTAACATGTTGCTCGGCCAATGGGCCAAATATAGCTGCCGATATGCCTGGCCGGTCGGCCAAACGGCGTAGTGAAATTTGAGCTTCTTCTCTGGCGAATGCTATTCCGCTGACAACCTGTTGTTCCACGATTTCATCCTCGTCGCAAATGAGTGTTCCGGGTGGATTGATAGGGTCACCCATGCCCGGAGCATCGGGATCCTCAAAGCTTGAACGCACAAATGTGCGCACTTTATGTACCATTGCCAGTTCGACAGAGCGTACTTGCAAGACTTTTGCCCCAAGTGACGCCATTTCCAGCATTTCTTCAAAAGCTATTTTGGGTAAGCGGCGCGCCTTTGGCTCAATACGTGGGTCAGTGGTGTAAACCCCGTCAACATCAGTGTAAATGTCGCAACGGTCGGCTTTTACGGCAGCAGCAATGGCAACAGCACTGGTATCTGAGCCGCCCCGACCAAGCGTTGAAATGCGATTATCCGGTGCAAGGCCTTGAAATCCTGCAATAACAGCAACTTGCCCTTCTTTGAAACGTTCAATCAGTGCTGACCCGTCTATATCGGTAATGCGGGCTGCACCATGGGTGTTATCCGTCGAGATTGGAATTTGCCAACCAAGCCACGAACGGGCATTTATGCCCATTGACTGCAATGTTATCGCAAGCAAACCGGCGGTAACCTGTTCACCAGACGCAACAACCACATCATATTCACGTGCGTCGTGCATGGGTGAAGCTTCACGCGTCCAACCAACAAGTTCATTAGTTTTGCCGGCCATTGCCGAAACAACAACAGCAACCTCATGTCCAGCATCAACTTCACGCTTAACATGGCGAGCAACGTTTTTTATCCGCTCGATATTGGCAACAGATGTCCCACCAAATTTCATCACAATGCGCGCCATTTGAACTACTCTTGCCTCTGATTTTTTAAAACTATTAAAAAGTTTGATCTTTAAGACTATACAGTCCCTTTCACATAGCGAATATCACCAATTTAAGCAAGACTGACATGTTATTAGGAATATTAGTTTGTTTGCCTATTGACTTTGGATATTTTACAACAGACTTGATACAACGTTAAGCGCAAGGAGAGTTCTATGGCCGAAGCCGCACATACCACGATTGATCAGGCAGAAGTTGACCATTTTTCGCGTATTGCCGCGGAATGGTGGAATCCACAAGGTAAATTCCGTCCACTGCATAAATTCAACCCAACACGTCTTGCCTATCTCAAGGAAAAAATCTGTCTGGCATTCGATAGGGACCCGAACGATGCAGAACCTTTAAAAGGATTAAGACTTCTTGATATCGGTTGCGGTGGCGGCTTGCTGTGTGAACCTATGGCACGCTTGGGAGCAGAGGTTGTCGGTGCAGACGCTTCATCAACAAATATTGAAGTTGCAAAAATTCACGCCGCTCAATCAGGTGTAAAAGTTGACTATCGCGCAACCACTGCAGAAGATTTGTCAAAGGCTGGTGAAAAATTCGACATCGTTCTTAATATGGAAGTGGTGGAACATGTTGCTGATGTCGATTTATTTATGGCAGAAAGCGCAAAAATGGTAAAACCACAAGGGTTGATGTTTGTTGCAACACTCAATCGCACTTGGAAAGCTTGGGGATTAGCCATTATTGGTGCGGAATATGTGTTGCGCTGGTTGCCTAAGGGCACGCACGACTACAACAAGTTTTTAAAACCAGACGAGATAAAGTCCAGATTAGTCAGTGGTGGCCTTACTGTTATTGATGAATTGGGAATTACCTATAATCCATTAAACGACAGTTGGAATCGCTCCAAGGATATGGATATCAATTATATGTTGCTTGCTCGGCGGTTGAAATAATACAACCGCTTTCACATCAATTTTCGTCTTCAGGCAATGAAGGAAGTGGGACGACAGGAATGCCGTCCTCCATTAATGAAGACACTTCCTTTACGCTCGCTTCGCCATAAATCGCGCGCTCTTCCACTTCCTTGAAATGGATACGACGGGCTTCCTCAGCAAAACGGTCACCAACATATTCCGCTTCCTTACGCACTTTTTTGGTAACTTCTCGTAAGGCAGACAACATTTTTTGCTGTTCAGCTTCCAAACCCAATCCAACCTGCTGTTCCCGCTTGCGTGCAGTGGAAACTGCCGGTGCCATCAATTGTTTTTCAATGGATGTTGAATGACAGAAAGGACAACTCAACAGGCCGGATTTTTTTTGCTCGTCAAAATCTTCATTGCTACGAAACCACGCGTCAAATTCATGCGCATTATCACAGTGAAGCGAGAAACGGATCATTTTTACTTTCCGGCAAGAAGGGAATCAAGTTCGCCTTTTTCATCAAGTGCATGGATATCGTCGCAACCGCCAACATGAACATCACCAATGAAAATCTGCGGAAATGTATTGCGTCCATGGGCACGCTCAACCATTTCTGGACGTCTGTCACCGGAAGCGTCGATTTCTTCATAAGCAACGCCTTTTGATTCCAATAATTCCTTGGCAGAAGTGCAATATGGGCATCCGGGACGGGTATATATTGTTACATGTGGCATTTTGTTCTCCATTTATTTTTATATAAGTAATATTGTTTTCTCACTCAAGTAAAACACGTATCAGCAGTTTCCGTTAAAACACGCGAAAAAGTAAGAACACTCACCTTGTGTGCGCCGGCTTTGCACAAGGTTGTTGTGGCAGCACGTACCGTTGCACCCGTGGTAAAAACATCATCCACCAATATTATGTTTTTTCCTTTTATAGCGGTTTTACCGGCTTTGGGTACAGTAAATGCACCTTTAACATTTTTGTGGCGTTCTGTTGCCCGTAAACCAACCTGTTGGCGGGTGTAGCGGTGCCTTTTAAGCACATCTGGACGAAATTCTTTTCCTGTCTTTTTGGCAATGTAGCGTGATAATTCAGCAGCTTGATTATAATGCCTTCTTAAAAAACGTCTAAAATGCAGTGGAACAGGCACAATCAAATCGCAATCAGCCAGAATATCGTTACCGGCATTAACCATCCAATCAGCCATGAAAGAAGCAAGCTCGGTGCGGTCACCATATTTTAAACGTGTAACGAGATTGCGGGCAAGACCATCATGGACAACGGCAGAACGGGCATGTGCAAAGGGAGGTGGCGATTGTAGGGCTTCGCCACTTAAGAAGCCATCCCCTGGGTCATAAACAAAAGGCGTACCCATTATCGGACAATATGGTTTGGTAATAAACTGGATCTTCAACCAGCAATCCGGACAAATAGCGCCATATTGTGAAACAAAGGCACCACACCCCGGACAAGTTGGCGGGAAGACTATATTCATAACCTGTTCGAAGAGCTTCAGTTTATAATCCTTTCCGGATAGCTATTGATCGTCGGATATGTCAGGTGGTAAAAAGTTTACCGTTATAATTTGCCAAACCTATGAAGATTTATGAAGAGTAGCTATTTTACTTCAACTTGAACTCATATATCTCGTTTCTACAAAACAGGAATATATCACGACACGCATCATGGATAATCCGATAATATTTGACCATAAGCTTATTGAACAATTTCGCAAACGTGCATTTAAAAAATCTGGTCAAAGCGCTGATTTTTTATTGCAATATGTCTGCACGGAACTGTCAGAACGCTTGCAGACCGTTGATCGTAAGTTTCAATTGGCTGCGGATATTCATGGGCATACCGGGCAAGGTGCGCAAACCTTGTTAAATTCCAACAAGGTGGACACTGTCGATATTGTTGAATCCAGCGAAGATTATATAAACGGCTCATATAAATTCATGAAGCGGCATCGTGAATTACTTGATTTGCCAGACCATCATTATGATCTTGTTACATCGCTTCTGTCACTACACATTACTAATGATGTGCCAGGTGTTTTGCTACAAATAAAAAAATCTTTGAAGCCAGATGGTTTGTTTCTCGGTGTTATGTCCGGTGCCGGCACACTTGGCGAATTGCGAGAAAGTTTATTGCAAGCAGAAATGGAAATTTATGGGGGGGTAAGTCCAAGAGTTTATCCCTTTGCTGATATTAGAGATGCTGGTGCATTATTGCAGCGCGCTGGTTTTGCTATGCCAGTTACCGATGTTGAAGATTTGACTGTGCGGTATAATACAGCCTTTGATCTTATGTATGATTTGCGCGCAATGGGAATGCAAAATGCATTGATTGGGCGATCGAAAAAAACCTTATCGAAAAGGTTTTTCAATCGCGTTGCCGAAATATATGCAGAACGCTTTAGCGATCCTGATGGTCGTATCCGTGCGAGATTTTCATTTGTTTGGCTGTCTGGTTGGGCTCCGGATAAAAACCAGCAAAAACCTATGAAACCAGGAACAGGCAAAATTTCACTTGCAGACGTTCTGGGCGATAAATCAGGACAATAAGATCGTTATGGAAGACTGAAATTTTGCAATCTCTACCCGACGATAGAGCCGTTCAACTTGTAGACAGTATGTGATGGTTTTTTACAAAAACAGCATTGTATATGTTGTCATTGCGTTAAGTTGGTGTACTGGTCTTTCAGTGTTCCTGCAAATCTTTTTCCGTATTGGAATTCAATATTTCCGTATTTGTTTCACCCAGTATCTGAGAGGTCATTGTACCGGCAGTCATAGCACCATTAACATTGAGGGCAGTTCTTCCCATATCTATCAATGGCTCAATAGAGATAAGCAAAGCAACCAATGTGATAGGTAATCCCATGGTGGGCAATACGATTAAAGCGGCAAATGTTGCACCACCACCAACACCGGCAACACCAATGGAACTCAGTGTTACGACCCCAACCAAGGTCATGATCCACATTGGATCAAGCGGGTTGATACCAACGGTTGGCGCAACCATGGTTGCTAACATAGCCGGATAGAGGCCAGCGCAACCATTTTGCCCAATTGTTGCACCAAATGATGCTGAAAAACTCGCAATTGATTGCGGAACGCCAATACGTTGCGTTAATGCTTCAATATTCATGGGAATGCTGGCAGCACTAGAGCGGCTTGTGAATGCAAATGTCAAAACCGGCATAACTTTTGCAAAAAAACGTAATGGATTAATTCCTGTAAGGGCAAGCAAAATACCGTGAACAGCAAACATAATTGCAAGTCCAATATAGGACGCGATGATGAAGGATAGTAATTTTATCACATCTTGTGCATTGGATGTTGCAGCCACTTTGGTCATGAGAGCCAAAACGCCATAAGGTGTTAACAATATGACTAGCCTTACTAGCTTCATTACCCATGCTTGAAGCGTATCAATTGCAGCAATGACATGGTTTCCCTTGTCAGGATTATCTTTTACTGAACGGATTGCCGCTGCTCCCAAAAAAGCGGCAAAGATAACGACACTAATAATCGATGTTGGATTTGCTCCCGTTAGCTCGGCAAAAGGATTTTTCGGGATAAAGGATAAAATAAGTTGAGGAACAGACATATCTGCTACTTTAGAGATATAATTTGTCTGTATTGCACTGAGACGAGCCGTTTCTGCACTGCCTTGCACAAGACCATCAGCCGTTAAGCCAAAAAGGTTTACCATTAATACACCGACAAAAGCAGCAATAAGTGTCGTGAGCAGTAAGGTGCCTAACGTCAAAGTTGCGATTTTGCCCAATGATGTTGCAGAATGTAATTTTGCCACAGCTGATAATATGGACGCAAAAACCAATGGCATGACAATCATTTGCAGCAACAACACATAGCCATTTCCAACAATATTGAACCATTCTATCGATTTTTTCAAAGTTGGATTTTCTATGCCATATGTCCATTGCAGCAATATGCCAAAAATAACCCCAATAATCAGTCCAATAAGAACGCGCCGCGAAAGGCTCCAATTGGTTTTTCCTGTTTGTTTTAATGCGATCAGAAGAGCTATAAAAATAACAAGATTGATGAGAAACCCCAAAGACATAAAATTTGTTCCTTAACGCAGTGCAAACAAGCAAAACTTGATGGTGCGCATACGTTAAAAGCACTCTGTTACGAGAACAAAGAACAGGTTTCTAATAAAATGAAATTTATAAAAAATTTACGCTAAATAAATGTTATTTCTGAGGACTATTTGTCGTCGGGATTTGAGGAATAGACGAGGCGTGAATTGAACCTGTCACAGTGTTGTAATCAACGTTTTTTTGAAAAATTGTCTGCGTAAATTCTGTTCCATTACGCTCGGACAATAAAGGAACCAATATCAGCCCCAAAGCAACAGCAACTGATCCGAACAATAATACAACCCGCAATATCCCAGTTCCCGCATTGGGTGAAAGATTATCGTGATCGTTATTCAACAGTTCATGGTGACGCATTACAAAACTCCAGAATGACTAGGAAATTATCCTAATGCGCAAAATATTAACAAGTAATTAACGTCGGTTGTATGCTTTACGCATACAATAATAGGTCTTTAAGAATGGGTACAAGTGGTTTATCCGCGTCTGGCATAGGATATTGATTAAGATCCGCTGCCTTTACCCATTTAAGATTTTGCCCTTCCGCACCACGTGGAATTCCTTGGTAACGCCTGCAAATATAAAGCGGCATCAATAAATGGAATTTTTCATATGTATGACTGGCAAATGTCAAAGGTGAAAGACAATCCTGTTTGACTGTGATCGACAATTCCTCACTGAGTTCCCGAATGAGTGCTTGTTCAGGTGTTTCGCCTTGTTCAAGTTTTCCACCGGGAAATTCCCATAAACCTGCAAGCGACTTTCCTTCCGGTCTTTGTGCCAACAAAATACGGTTATCAGCATCAATTAGGGCACAAGCAACCACGAGTAATAAATTTTGTGCAGATGTCATGCGCCAGGTCTCCAATATTGACAGTGATAAACGGTTTTAAAGCCGGCTTTGTCAAAAAGACGCCATGCTCCGCTGTTTTGCGTTTCAACCTCAACCCAGAAAGACTGAACCGGTATTGCAGCGGATTTCTTCAACAAATTACCCAATACAGTCTGTAGGGCTGCTTTGCCTAATCCTCGGCCGCGTCGATCAATCCGTATGGAAAAATCAATAAGACCAGCCTGTTTGAAATCATGCACAACAACTAGATTGCCTATTACATTACCATTATGGCTAAACTGCAAAAAAGTTGGGCTACCTTTAATACGCCCCAAAAGTTCTTGCATGGCCGCATCGTCATTCTTGTTATTAATCCGATGACGGGCGCTAATCTTTGCATAAGTGGCAATATCAATCTCTTGCATTGTCACGTCAGATGCCACCAGATGAGGTCTTTGCTCAAGTGTCATGACGGTGACATCGCTTGAATTGGACCAGCCATGTTGTTGCAAATACTCAAATAATTTTAGCGGCGCCAATGGCGTCAAACGCAGTGGTCTGTTGAATACACCATTTTCAAAGCACAGACGTTTTACACGATTGGCAATGTCATGGTCGTCATCAGGATCCAATGGAACAACACAATTGACATTGTTAAAAACAATGCCTGATGTTTTGCGTTTTACCCAAACACCATCATAAATTTCATCTTTTGCAGGCCAAGCACGTGCAGCCAACGCTTCCAAGCGTCGTATTTTAGCTAAAACGTCATTCGGACGATTTCTGTTATTAACTTCTGTAGTCACCGTTAATCTCGACATATTCTTTGGTCAAATCACATGACCAGATCGTTGCACTGCCATTGCCAAGGCCAATATCGACTTTAATGACGATATGTTGCCCCTTCATATAGCGTGATGCTTCTTCTTCATTATAATTGGAATCGCGCTCGCCGCACACTGCCAAACGATGCGGTCCAAACCAGATGGATAGCTTATCACGGTCGGCTTCAACACCTGCTTTGCCAACCGCCATAACAACACGCCCCCAATTGGCATCTTCGCCGGCAACTGCTGTTTTTACCAATGGCGAATTGGCAATGGAACGCGCAATAATTTTTGCTGCATTGTCATTGGTCGCACCTTCAACCTTAACCTCTATTAAATGATGGGCTCCTTCACCATCGGTCACGACCTGAAGCGACAATTCATGCAGAACCTCATACAGGGCTTGCGCAAATTGCTGATAACGCACATCATTCTTGTCGGATAAAGCGTTGGCATTTCCCTTTGCCTTACCCGTTGCAAAGAGCAGTAAACTGTCAGATGTCGATGTATCACTATCAACAGTAATAGAGTTGAATGTTGCTTGGACCTTGTCCGAAAGAAGTTCCTGTAGGATATGGGATTCAATCGGAGCATCTGTAACAACAAAGGACAACATTGTTGCCATATCAGGCGCAATCATGCCTGCACCTTTGGCAATGCCATTGATAACAATTGTCTGCTCGCCAAATTGAATGCTACGTGTCGCCAATTTCGGAAACGTATCTGTTGTCATAATGGCTTTGGCTGCTTCCAACCAGTTATCCGGTAGGGCATCAATAGCCATTTGAGGCAATAGGCCAGTAAAACGCGATGCGTCCATTGGCTCACCAATGACACCAGTGGATGCCAGAAAAATTTCATTTTCATAGGCGTGTAATGCATCAGCGGCTGCTTTGGCTGTTTGATCTGTCGTCACAACACCTTTTTTACCGGTAAAGGCATTGGCATTGCCAGAATTGACAACAACACCGCGCGCCTTTCCGTGTGACAGTGCCCTGCGACAATGGTCAACTGGTGCTGAAGGGCATTTGGAGCGCGTAAAAACACCTGCCGCATTGGCGGGGTCATCAAAAACCATGAAAAGAAGATCGGTTCTACCCTGATATTTTATACCAGCTTTCGCCGTCGCCATACGAACACCAGTGAGCGCGGGCATATCGGGAATTTTTTTTGGGGCAAGCGGTGAAATTTTACTGGCCATCATGATCTCTCCGTATGGGTAGAAAAGGCAGAAAATAATAAAGCCGGACACGCTATAAAAAGCAACTGTCCGGCTCGTTGTTAAAAGTCACACAGTAGGATTACTGGTCATCATCTTCTTGATTGGATTCACCTGGTAAACTACCGTCAGCTTCTTCTGATTTTTGCATCAGCTTTGCAACGGATTCATCAGGATATTTAACGTCCATCTTGCCACGTAAATTGCTGATAACCTCACGGTAACGATCACGAGCAATCAGGTTGCGTAGTACTTCTTTCACATCATCCAATGCAGGAGGCTGTTTTTCACGGCGATCTTCCACCTTGATAATGTGCCAGCCAAATGGGCTTTCTACAGGTTTCTTTGTATATTCGCCTACTTTTAGTGAGAAGGCAGCATCTTCAAATGGCTTGACCATTTGTCCACGGCTGAAATATCCTAGATCACCACCAGTTGCAGCGGAACCATCTGTTGAGCTTTTCTTAGCGATGTCTTCAAACTTTTCACCTTTTTCAAGGCGTTTGATAATGGCTTCAGCTTCTTCTTTTGTTTTTACAAGAATGTGGCGTGCATGAACTTCCTGTTCTTTAGGGAGGTTTGCAATTTCCTTGTCATAACGAGCCTTGATGTCGGCATCTGTAATTTTGTCAACAATTGACTGTTTGAAATACAATTGTTGAAGAACGTTTTCACGCATAACAGCCATACGTTTTTCATATTCAGGTGTCTTCTCCAAGCCATCTTTTACAGCGGCATCAGAGAAAGCCTTCATATCAACGTAAATTCTCAATACTGTCAAACGACGTTGTTGGTCAGGTAAACGTGCAAGACCTGGATCAATGTCATTAGCCATGGCATCAAGGTCACCAGCAGTAATATCTTTACCATCAACCACAGCCATAACATGGGAAGGATCAACAGGTTTTGCCTCTTCTGCAGGTTTTGCAGCTGCGGCAGGCGCACCATTTGGATCAGGCAGTTTTGGCTGCTCCGCTTGCTGTGTTGTATTTGCAGCAGGTGTCGTAGGTTTGGCCGCTTCTTCTGCCAATGATGTTAGGCTGGTGCTGACCAATAAAGCTGATGATAACAACAGCACGCTAGATTTTAACTTCATATTGAGTGTCTCCTTGAGAACGCTATTTACGTTGAGAACGTTATTGACGTTCTGGACTGAAAATTAGGTATATTTGAGATGCTTATTAGCATTGTTACTCATTAAATTGTAAAAAAATGTTATCACTTTCCTATGGAAATGCACATCTTTTGTGATCGGTTAAATCACAATTGTTCCAATTTTTATTATTGTGCGCGGTTTTCAGTATATTTAAGGTGATAACAAGAAATAAATTTAAGGAAAAGCTGTTTCAAACAGGCTAAACATTGTCGCAAAAGTTGACAGAAAACGCTATGACACCTATCTCTCGCCCAGATATAGCGATAAAGCTTTGAGTTTAAGCGGCTAATTGCACTTTTGTACGGCCATTTGGTTGCATCAGGTGTAAAGTAAGTGTTAAAGCATAAGCATCATTCAACGGGCGTTGCAAAACGCCAGCAATAAACATCAGAAAGGACCGGGAATGGTCAGTTTAGGCGGCCTAGCGCGTAAAATATTTGGTTCTGCTCAAGAACGTCGCGTGAAATCCCTTCAGCCAAAAGTTGCGCAAATCAATGCTTTGGAAGAACAGTTCCAAAAATTGACAGACAGCGAATTGCGACAGAAAACGGATGAATTCCGTAAGCGTCTTGCCGAAGGGGCAACAGTCGATTCTCTTTTACCAGAAGCTTTTGCAACTGTCAGAGAGGCGGCTAAACGCGTTTATGGAATGCGACCTTTTGATGTGCAGCTTATCGGCGGCATTGTGCTGAATGATCGTGGTATTGCTGAAATGCGCACCGGTGAAGGTAAAACCTTGATGGCTACCTTGCCGGTTTATTTGAATGCGCTGGAAGGTAAAGGCGTCCATGTTGTGACTGTTAACGATTATCTTGCTAGTCGTGATGCTGCAACAATGGGTAAAATTTATGGCTTTTTAGGTCTAACGACAGGTGTCATTGTTCATGATTTGGATAATGATGAACGCAGAGCTGCCTATGCTTGTGATATAACATACGGCACCAATAATGAGCTTGGCTTTGACTATCTGCGCGATAATATGACATTTGATCGTAGCCAGATGGTGCAGCGTGGACACCATTATGCAATTGTCGACGAAGTTGACTCAATTCTGATTGATGAAGCGCGTACGCCGCTTATTATCTCTGGTCCGCTTGAAGATAAGACAGATTTCTATAAACTCATCGATACATTCATTCCGCCTCTCAAACCGGAAGATTACGAAATTGATGAAAAGCAGAAGACAACGACCTTTACTGAAATCGGTACAGAAAAGATCGAAAAGATGCTCGCTGAAGCAGGCTATCTGAAAGGTCATGATCTTTATGATGTCGAGAATGTTGCTATCGTCCACCATGTCAATAATGCTTTAAAAGCACACAAGCTGTTTACGCGCGATAAAGACTATATCGTCCGTAATGGTGAAGTGATGATTATTGATGAATTTACTGGGCGTATGATGCCAGGACGCCGATATTCTGATGGTTTGCATCAGGCATTGGAAGCCAAAGAACATGTCGCTATCCAGCCGGAAAACCAGACGCTTGCCTCAATTACATTCCAAAACTACTTTAGAATGTATGACAAGCTTGCAGGTATGACAGGTACCGCGGCAACAGAGGCTGAAGAGTTTGGCAATATTTATGGCCTTGAAGTTATCGAAATTCCAACAAATCTGCCGGTAAAACGTATTGATGAAAATGACGAAGTCTATCGTACGGTAGAAGAAAAATATAAGGCCATTGTCCAGGATATTCGGGCATCGCATGAAAAAGGCCAACCCATTCTTGTTGGCACAACATCGATTGAAAAGTCAGAACATCTGGCAGATCGTTTGCGTAAAGATGGGCTCACTGGCTTTAATGTGTTGAACGCCCGCTATCATGAACAAGAAGCCTACATTGTGGCACAAGCTGGTGTACCGGGAGCGATAACAATCGCTACAAATATGGCAGGCCGTGGTACCGATATTCAACTTGGTGGTAATGTCGATATGCGTATCGAGCAAGAGTTGAAGGACGTACCGGAAGGGCCGGAACGCGACGCAAAGATTGCTGCGATCAAAGAAGATGTTGCCAAATTAAAAGAAAAAGCTTTGGCGGCTGGTGGTCTTTATGTTCTGGCAACAGAGCGGCATGAAAGTCGCCGTATTGATAACCAGCTAAGAGGTCGTTCCGGACGTCAAGGTGACCCTGGACGCTCGAAATTCTATTTATCGTTGCAAGATGATTTGATGCGCATTTTTGGCTCAAATCGTATGGATGGTATGTTGCAAAAGCTTGGTTTGAAAGAAGGGGAGGCTATTACCCACCCTTGGATCAACAAGGCATTGGAAAAAGCCCAGAAAAAGGTTGAAGCCCGTAATTTTGAAATTCGTAAAAACCTTCTCAAATATGACGATGTCATGAATGACCAGCGTAAGGTCATTTTTGAACAGCGCATGGAGGTTATGGACGCCACCGATCTTAACGAAATGATCGCTGAAATGCGTGACGAAGTTGTAGAAGAGTTGGTGGAAAAATACGTTCCGCGTGGCACCTATTCAGAACAATGGGATGCAACTGGTCTGCGTGAAGAAATAAAGCAGTTGTTTAATCTTGATTTGCCTGTTGATGAATGGGCGAAAGAAGAAGGCATTGGTGAAGAACAAATTCTTGATCGCGTGTCGACAGCTATGAACAACCGTGCGAAGGAACGCGCCGAACAATTTGGTCCAGAAGTGATTGCTTATTTTGAAAAAGCAATGCTGCTTGAAACAATTGATACATTATGGCGTGAGCATCTGGTCAATTTAGAGCATTTGCGGTCTGTTGTTGGTTTCCGTGGATATGCACAGCGCGATCCGCTTAACGAATATAAAACAGAATCTTTTGAGCTTTTTCAGGCTATGCTGGCAAATCTGCGCCGCGATGTTGTTTCAAAACTTATGCGTTTTGAAATTGTACAACAACCAGTCGAACCGGAAGCATTGCCGGAAATGCATGCTAATCATCCAAGTTTCAATGAACAGGATGATTTCGACGGGGCAATTACTGTAGAAAATAGCGAAAGCGAAACGGTTGTTGCACCTGAAAACCGTGATCCGAAGGATCCGACAACATGGGGCAAGGTAGGACGCAATGAACCATGCCCATGTGGCTCAGGTAAAAAATACAAACACTGCCATGGTTCTTTTGTTTAAAAATAACAACGTGACCTAGTTTGAATTTTTCAATGCAAAATCCCGATCATAAAAAGGTCGGGATTTTTGTTAGGCTTTGTTTTGGCAGATTCTGTAAGGGATAAAATCTATACGGATAAATAAGCCCTAAGGAATGTGTTATGGAATTGAGATAGGCGATTGTTGTTCAAAGTGTAATCTTATATGTATGACAACAATCCTGCCTATTTGGCAATTTATCTGGTTTCAAAATGTATAAGGGCAATGTGAGGGTGATTTTGTACAATATATATTTTGAAATCCAACGCTTGAAAAATAATATGCTGTGCCTGCGAATTCTAGGTTAGGTTCTTGCAACAACAATAATTATCGGTTCTATTACAATTATGGAAAATAAACTCGATTACGAAAAAGAATTACGCAAAGCAGGTCTTAGAATAACAAGGCAAAGACGTATAATTCTTGATATATTGGCAAATATACTCGATCACCCGAATGCATACGAGATATTTCAACGCGCCAGCCAACAGGATCCAACAATATCTCTTTCGACAGTGTATCGCACAATGAAGGCGTTGGAGGAGGTTGGAACAATCGAGCGCCATGAGTTCGAAGGTGGGCCATCGCGTTTTGAACAAGCCAGCAGTGAGCATCATGACCATTTGATAGATATTGATACAGGTGATATTATCGAATTCCGCTCAGACCTTATAGAAAAACTTCAGGAAGAAATAGCACATTCCTTGGGCTATGATATTATTCATCATCGGTTTGAACTATACGGTAAAAAGCGGCAATCATAATGACCAAAATAGGATTGGAAAACTGTATCAGACAGGTTTTATCCTGAGGGAATAATGTCTATCTGATAAAGTGGTTTTTCCATTGGCAAGAGACATTTGCTGCATTATCACAAAAATAGGTCGGTTGCATCAACAGTCGGCAATGTTAAATACGATGCTATTAAGACAGGCATGAAAATATGGTATCACTTCCACAAGAGCGTATGAACCATCTTGAAAAGCATTTTGAGATGATCGAAAGCCAAATGGCAAATAATCCGGATCCGGATACATACGTCAAACTTGCAGCAGAATATTCTGAATTGCAGTCGATAGTTGGATTAATTCGTGCGTTGAATGCTGCTCATCAAGAAGCGAAAGATCTTGAAGCAATGTTGGCTGACCACTCGATTGATAGTGAAATGCGTGCTCTTGCGGAAGACGAATTACCGGCTATCAAGGAAAAAATTGCCAAGCTTGAGCATGACGTGCAAATTGAGCTGTTGCCAAAAGATGCCGCCGACGAAAGAAGCGCCATTTTGGAAATACGCGCTGGCACAGGCGGATCGGAAGCTGCGCTTTTTGCCGGTGATCTTTTTAGAATGTATGAACGTTATGCAAGTTTACACCATTGGAAAGTGGAGCTGGTTTCCGCAAGTGAAGGTGACGTTGGCGGATATAAGGAAATTATTGCCGAAGTAACTGGTAAAGGTGTTTTCTCAAAGCTGAAATTCGAATCTGGAGTGCATCGCGTTCAACGCGTGCCAGAAACGGAAGCAGGCGGTAGAATACATACATCTGCCGCAACAGTTGCTGTTTTGCCAGAAGCAGAAGATATTGATATTGAAATTCGACCTGAAGATATACGTATTGACACAATGCGTGCATCGGGTGCTGGTGGGCAGCATGTTAACACGACGGATTCTGCCGTGCGTATTACACACATTCCAACGGGTATTATGGTGGTGCAGGCAGAAAAATCACAACATCAAAACCGTGCCCGTGCAATGCAAATTTTACGTGCCCGTCTTTATGATCTTGAGCGGCAGAAGGCTGATAGTGAGCGTTCGGCATCGCGTAAAAGTCAGGTCGGATCGGGAGATAGATCAGAACGCATTCGCACTTATAATTTTCCGCAAGGACGGGTTACAGATCATCGTATCAATTTGACGTTATACAAGCTTGATCGTGTGATGGAAGGTGAACTTGACGAGCTGGTTGATGCGTTAATCTCCGATCACCAAGCCGCATTATTGGCTGAATTGGGGGAAAATTAACGCAATATGCCCAATCTTGCGGACAGTTTGCGAAAAACACGGCAAATTTTTCAGGATCATGCATTGGATAATGCAGATTTAGACGCGCGCCTTCTTGTCGAGTGGGCAACGAACACAACGCGGAAAGATTTGTTGCTTAACCCCGATATGTCTGTGCCGGAAGACGCACAACAACGTTTGCAATCCGCCATTAAAAAACGTCTTGATAATATGCCGGTCTACCGCATTATTGGGGTGAGAGAGTTTTATGGCATACCATTTTTGCTATCACCCGAAACATTGGAACCACGATCTGATACGGAAACACTGGTCGATCTTGTTTTACCGGTGTTGGAAAATATAGTCGCCAAGAATGGCCAGGCATCTTTTTTGGATATGGGAACAGGAACCGGTGCAATCGCCATTTCCGCATTGGTGAATGTTAAACATACCCATGCAACGGCGGTTGATATTTCTTCAGGCGCATTGGAAACAGCACAACGTAATGCTGAAAATGCAGGTGTTGCAAGTCGGTTTCATGCCTGCTTGAGCAACTGGTTTGACCAGGTTGAAGGGCGTTTTGACCTCATCGTTTCCAATCCGCCTTATATTCCAGATGATGAAGTCCCTTTATTGGCTAAAGAGGTTAAAGACTACGATCCTTACCGTGCCTTGGCAGGGGGCAAGGATGGTCTTTATTTTTATGATAAGCTTGCAAAAGAGGCGATACACTTTCTAAATCCATTAGGCATGGTTGCTGTGGAAATAGGGCAGGGCCAAGAAAACGACGTGATAGGGCTTTTTGAAAAAGCCGGATTTCATTGCATGGAATTACGTAAAGATCTGTCCGCCATTACACGTGCTTTGTTGTTTAGCCGTTAGTAGAATATCCGCCGCAGCTAAATTTGAATTTATCTGACGATAAGCAATTGCAGTGCTGAAAATATGCGCCGTTTAAGTTTTGTGAGATAATAAACGGCGGGTAACGGTTATATTTAAGCTGTTTCTCTTTGGCGTAACAGATAACACAGAATGAGTGCAATAATCAGCAGAGATCCAGTAAAGACGATTACCATATTCCAACCGCCATGGAACCAGAACCATCCGCCAAAAGCGCCAATAAAGCTTGAACCTAAATAGTAGAATAGCAAATATAATGCTGAAGCATGCCCCTTGGCACCAACAGCAATGCGCCCCACCCAACTGCTTGCAACAGCATGAGCAGTAAAAAAGCCAATGGTAACAAGAATAATTCCAATAATGAATACGGGGAGCCAGTCACTGAGTGTAAAAAGTAGACCAACAAACAAAATGAAGACTGCACAGAATAATAAAGAGCTGCGACGATATTTGTTTGTCATGCTACCGGCTATGGGTGAAACGATCATACCAGCAACATAACTGATAAATATAAAGCCAATTTGTGTCGGGCTTAAATAGAATGGTGCGCCACTTAATCGAAAGCCAGTGTAATTTAAAATAGCAACAAAGTCGCCGAAAATCAGTGCAATATAAAAGAATATATAGAGCAATCGTACAGAGCCAATATGACCAATCCACGCACGAATGTGATGATGGATATTGATGCCACGCACCGCGGTAAAATTCTTTGATAGCGGTAGTAAAAAGTAAAAAGCAATCGCAGCTATAAGATCGATAATGCCAATAATGGCCAATGCCCATTGCCAATTAAACCATTCAATAAGGCTGCCCATGCCGACACGTCCCATCATGCCACCAAAAGCTGTGCCGCCGACATATAGACCCATAATTTTGCCAAAACCTCTTGGGGCAATTTCTTCTGCCAAATAAGCCATGGCAACAGCGGGTACTCCACCGAGAAGGATACCTTCCAATGCACGCGCGATTAGTAACCAATGCCAATTCGGTGCAAAGCCTGCCAAAATATTGAAGATTGCCGCACCAATCATGGATCCGGTCATTAATCCGCGTCTGCCCAAGCTTTCTGAAAAAGCACTGGAAAGTAATATTGAAAACGCCAGAAATCCTGTAGAAATGGATAATGCCAGTGAGCTTTTCGCTGGCGTTATATGATAGTGGTTTGCAAGAGACGGTAATAATGGCTGTACGCAATAAAGCAGAGAGAATGTTGCAAATCCGGCGAAAAACATCGCAATACTAATGCGCTTATATTGTGCCGTTCCACTCTGTACGCCTTTTTCAGTCGTGTCGGCGGTTGCGGTAATCATTTTTTCTCCCGTCATCATCCCGCATAAAATCTACAATAGCGCGATAGACCAATTTTCAGCCGTTGGGTAAAATTAATTGCAGAGTTTAATTTCAAAAATCCGTGACTTGGAATGTTCATCTGAAAGTATCAATTGTTATGCGAAAATTTAATACTTGGATATGTCTTATTTAATCAAGAATTATTGACAGGATTTTATAATATATTTTTTGTTTTATTAATTAATAAAATAAAGATAATAAAATACATTTTATAGAGTGAAAAATAATTTAAATAAATTTCCACTCTATAATTTTTTATCAATTTATACTTTTATATGAGCTATCTCGATATTAAGTATTTTTATATCGAAAAAATACTTAATACCGTGCTATTGGTAATTTTGAACCAGATATTTCGCGTGCTTCTAGAATTTCTTGCCGGTAGCGATAGAGTTTTGCTGGTCTTCCACCTGTATCGCGTTCACGCTCACCTGTTTCTTCAATGACGCCCTGTTGTTCGGTCATACGACGGAAATTTGGCTTGTGGAGGCGACGACCGATAATTGCTTCAACAGCTTGTTGAAGTTGTAACAAAGTGAACTTTTTCGGCATAAGCTCGAAGACGATCGCTTTATATTTGATATTGGTTCTCAAACGGGCAATTGCTGTTGCCAATATTCTGCGATGGTCTGCAAACATTGGAACGCCAGCATCAAGATTTCCGCCAGCTTCTGCAATTAAACCAGCTTCATAAAGTAGTTCATAACGCTGCAAGATATAGTCTTCATTCCACTTATAGCCATCAATGCCAAAGAGGAAAGCTATCCGTTTACGGCGTGTTTCCCTGTTTTCCGGATCTTTTTCCGACCATTCGAGTAAAGCATCAATAATTTTATCAACACAAGGGTGCTTGCCGTGACGACAATCATCCCAAGGAAAATGCTCATACCAGTCGTGCCATTCGATTTTTGGAGAATATCCGGCATTTTCCAGCACAAGACCTAAATAACCGATGGATATCGTCCTTTTATCAGACATTTCTGGAATACGGTTGCGATCCGCAAATGTATAAAGTTGCTCGAGAAATCCAATTGGGTGACCGGTTTGCTGACCAACCCAATCACGCAATCCCGCTTGCAAACTGTCATGTTTTAATTCAAACGGACCAGAAGGCAGGGCTTTGCCTGCATTAACAGTCATAACTTTAGGAGTACTATTGTTGACGGCGACTAGCACCGCGATAAGTTCAATATTCGATTGGCCTGCCGACATGATAATAAAGATTGTTCCAAATATAATAGTTGCTTTAAATTTGAATGTATTTCGTGTCAGAAAAAATATTGCCGGTTCAATTTTGCAATTCAAACAGCCCTATCGGAAACTAAAAACATTCAAGAATCATATAATAGCTATATAAAGCGTATATTTTAAATAACTAGATCATAAATACAATATTTTTTCAATTAATTTATAGTAATAATGAAAAATAACAAGGTAAAATATCATAAGTAAAAAACGTAAATATTTTATATTTTTATGAAATAATTAAAAATATACAATTGTTGTTTGAATTAAAAATAATATATTTTGTATACAGCTTGTATACATATAATGAAAAATAAAATTTTATTTAAATTTGATTAGACTTAAAATTTTTGAAAATTTTATTGAAAATTTGAATATTTATTTTAGACCCATATTGTATAAAAATTATACAGCAAATTTTTAATTTAATCGATTTTATTCAATAAAGAATTTATAAGATAAAAAAATAAAATATCATAATAAAATAGTTTTATGCCTGTTAATATGGCGAAAAAATAACAATCTTGAACCTTCGGCTATTTTATAAAAGCAGAACATAAGCAGTTTATTGCAACGTCTTGCATGCAAAATTAAAAAAAAAGCCGACCAAATGGTCGGCTTATGGCTAAATCCCGCAATATATTATTGAAGTTATTAGCGATGGTTAATCGGCGAACCATCATCGAAATGTGCCATTTCACCTGCTGGTACACCTTGTTTTGAAAGTCCAGATTTTTTCTGGTGTCCAATAACATAGCTGTCTTCAACAGAACCGCCACCAAATCCGTTTGCTCTTGTGTAAGCTCTTGAATTGCTGGTGAATTCGGTATTGGCGTCAGAGTGGGCAGCTGTTCTAGCAGTATAAATATTTTCAGGTGAGCCATCACCAAAGGCGTTGCCAGCGTTTGCACTACCAATTGCCATTAAGCTTGCTGCTGCAATCATAATTATTTTTTTCATTTTCTTCTCCGCAGTTCTAATGCCTTTGTAAACAACAAGGCATGTATTGATTGTTTCGAATGCTAAATTCAAAATCAGCACTCTCTGTGTGCGTATATCGTTGCGTAGAAGCGTAATTCCAAATCACATTTTACTGTATTAATCACGAAAATTTGATTTTTAATAAATATAATAAAAACAAATAGTTATAATGTAATGTAAAATATTTCAGGGCACCTATTTGTCTGTCCTCACGAACGGGTGATTGAATGAAGCACAAAATTTACTTCATAAACCATTGCTTAATTGGTGAATCGTCTGAATCGCCAAAAGCAGATTATTTTTGAAACGTACCAATTGATCCTGATAAAATTGTTGGTCTTTAATTCGTAATAGATATGATGGGTGCACAGTTGGCAGAATTGGTGGCATTGTCGGTGCGGTTGCTATTTTTCCCTGAATTTCCGACATTGTAGGCATTTGTTCTGTCACCGAAAAAAACGCGGTTTTTCCCATCGTTATAATGAGCTTGGGTTTAATCAATGCTATTTCTTTCAAGAGCCACCAACGACAATGCTTAATCTCGCTGCGATTGGCCGTGTTATGAATACGCTTTTTACCCCTCATTTCATATTTAAAGTGCTTTACAGCGTTGGTGACATAAATTTGCTTGCGATCAAGCCCAATCTCTTGCGCAACTTGATTAAATAGCTGCCCTGCGGGACCAACAAATGGTTTGCCAACAAGATCTTCTCGGTCACCTGGTTGTTCACCAACAACCATGATATCGGCTTGTGCAGGGCCTTCACCACAGACAGCCTGCGTTGCATTGCAATGGATTGGACAACGCTGGCATACTTTTATGTTTTGTCGTAGGTCGTCCAATGATTGTATGTTTTCAGGTATATGCAAGGGTTCTTGCCGCATTTGCAACCGCTGGTGAAAAAGCGGTGCTTCACTCAATTGCTGTGCTTGCATGGCTTCTACCCGCGCTTCTGCACCTTCTACCAAATCATTGATGATTGTCGCTTCCGGTAAATTGCGCCAAAATTTCTTTGGCATATGATTTTGCATGGTTTTGAGCTTTACCCGCGCAGGATTAAATATACTGGAAAAATATGTTTTCCAAAGCTCTTCTGTTGTATCATGCAATGATGGTTCTCGGTCGACAGCTTTTCCCAGTGTCAAATTTTTCCGGAAAAAATATGCACATCCTTTCGGTGTCAAAATTTGCCAATCCATATCGCTAAAGCGTTTGCAAAAGAATGGTGCAGCCTTCTGGATAATAAAATGCTGTGGTTCATACCACGCTGTAAAACACCGGCGGTCATCAATGGCTGCAATTTCTTTAAAGCGCACAAATGCATGCATATGATGAATATCATGACTAACCGCTTTTTGCCGGCTTAAAGCATCAGTCATATCCTTGTCATAAAGTTTGTCGAGAAGCTCTTTATCGTCTTGTAACCGAAACAATAAACGATAGAGCAAGGCCGGTGTATCATCGCCATTATGACAAATGACTTGATCGGCAATGGATAAGAATTTTTTCGAAACACAAATCCTTGTGTTCGAAGTATTTTCGGGCATTGAATTTTCGGACGCAAATAATGACGGATTATCATCATATGTCCAGATAATCTCTTCCGGTGGAATAGCAGCATGGATTAAAGCGCGTGCTTGCTCCCGCCACACATTAAAATTGCCTTTCTCGCATAAATGAATGGTCTTCATGCTCAAAATAATTCCAATTGTTTTGGTTTTGGGCGAAAGCGTTCTGCGAGCTTGGCACTGTCAATCAGATGCGTGGGAGACCATTGATCCGCAATAATAAATGGTTTTAACTTGGCTAAAGAAAGATGGAAGGCTTGCAGATCATCCAATGTCAAACGCTTGAAACGCCGCGCCATCAATATCCGCTTAACATTGCGCACGCCCATTCCTGGGATACGCAAAAGCATCTCCTTGTCTGCACGATTGATATCAACCGGAAAACGGTGCCTGTTGTTTAAAGCCCAAGCCAATTTCGGGTCAAAATCCAGATCAAGCATACCATTTGTTTGGTTGCTGGTAAGTTCTTCCATTTGAAAGCCATAAAAGCGAAACAACCAATCGGCTTGGTAAAGCCTATGCTCACGCAATAAAGGCGGCTTTATTATCGGCAAAATACTTGATGCGTCCGGTATTGGGCTAAAAGCCGAATAATAAACCCGTTTCAATCGATATCCTGTATATAAAGTGGCACTCGATTGCAAAATGGTCGCATCATTAGCCTCATCGGCACCAATAATCATTTGCGTTGATTGCCCTGCAGGTGCAAACTTTTTTTGTAACTTCGATTGTAGGGTACGATCTTTGGCATCTTCAATATGCACACGCACATTGGCCATTGCCTGCCGAATGGTGGTTACCTGCTTTTGCGGCGCTAATTGCTGAATGCTTTTTTCGGTAGGAAGTTCTACATTGACTGAGAGCCTATCCGCATACAATCCCGCTTCTTCTATTAATAACGGGGAGGCATCAGGGATAGTTTTTAAATGAATGTAGCCGGCAAAATTATGTTTCAACCGAAGATCGCGGGCAATTTTTACCAATTCTTCCATTGTTGCATCAGCTGACCGAATAATACCAGACGATAAAAATAACCCTTCAATATAATTGCGGCGATAAAATTCGAGTGTCAGGAAAATTACTTCATCGGCGGTAAAACGCGCGCGCTCGACATTGCTAGAAGACCGATTGACACAATAGGCACAATCAAAAATGCAAAAGTTGGTCAATAGAATTTTTAATAGCGAAATACATCGTCCATCTGGCGTAAATGAATGGCAAATTCCCATATTCGCGGTCGATCCTAAACCTTGCTTTTTATCGGAACCGCGTGTTGAACCACTAGATGCACAAGATGCATCATATTTGGCGGCATCGGCAAGAATCGCTAACTTTCGCTTCAAGTTTTTTTCCATAATTGTTCACTAAATGTTCTGTTTGGCGAAAGCAATAAAAATGCTTAACGGATCATTGGGTCATATGGGATTTTATGGCTTCAAGGCATTTATTTGAAAAAGCAGATGCAGACCTGTTTCAAATTTTGACAAGAGGTTTCGGATAAAGGTTTCGGCTAGAGATTTCAGCAAAAGTTCTAAGAGAAAATTTAGCGAAAAAGTGTGATAAATATTCACCAGTGAAATTTGATAGCGAAATCTGATTTGGAAATTTTACGTCAAAATTTGACAGGAAAACGTTTTAAGACAATCCGGTAATGTCAGTTGATTGTCTTGGTAGTGATACGAGAATAGGCATAATAAGCAGCGTTAATATGCTTAATAAGCAGACTTTTTAACAAAATCGTCGCGCATTGACGGCTATTTTGTCACAGCTTGTTAGAGCGGTTAGACATTAATAGATAAAACAATCCATAGGCTAAACCGATACAGGCTGAAATGAGTGAGCCGCTTAGCACACCTATCTTGGCTGCCTCGAGATTTTGAATATTAGGAAAAGCCAACATGGCTGTAAAGATCGCCATGGTAAAACCAATACCGGCAAGCGAACCAATCAAAATAATGCCAGAAAAATCGACTTTATTAGGAAGACGACAAAGTCCAATTTTTACAGAGAGTAGGGAGACTGTAATAACCCCAACTGGTTTGCCAACAACCAAACCAACAATAACCCCCATGATAATCGTGGTTGTATGTGGCGCAGAAAAGTTGACACCTGAAAAGTTTACCCCCGCATTTGCCAATGCGAAAAGCGGCATAACAAGAAATGTTACCCATGGTGTGAGTTTATGCTTTATTTCTGATGCTGGCGTTTTTTCAACGGGGTTAGAGGTTTTATTGATAGCTTCTGCTAACGCTTTTTGTTTCGAACGATGGTGTTTCTCGATGTCTGGTGCATCGACAAATTTATCAGAGATTTTAGTGTTGTTCTTTTGGTATGGCAAAACCGGCGTGAGTAAGCCAAGGATAATACCCGTGAGAGAAGGGTGTACACCTAAAATAAATAGTCCTGCCCAAACAATAACACCTGAAAACAAATAGGGCAGAAACGACGAGATTCTCAATCTTTGCAGCGAAACGATCAATAGAATGCCAATTAAGCCGATGAAAATGCCATAGACATTAAGGTGTCCGGAATAGAATAATGCGATAATGATGACGGCAATAATGTCATCAATAACCGCGAGTGATAGCAGAACGATTCTGAGATTATTGGGAATGCGTGACCCCAAAAGCGACAAAATGCCAACGGCAAAGGCAATATCTGTTGCTGTTGGAACAGCCCAACCGTAGAAAGCGGTGCTAGCATAATTGAACACGGAATAAATCACCGCCGGAAAACAAACACCACCGATAGCCGCCATGATTGGTAGACTTGCTTGTTTGATATTGGAAAGAGCGCCATCATGCATTTCGCTACGTATTTCAACGCCCGTCACGAGGAAAAAGAGTGTCATCAGAATATCGTTGATAACGAAATGCATATTGGGACAGAAGGAAAAGCCGTTCCAGCTCAGGCAAATAGGCTTGTTCCAAAAAATCTCATAAAAATCTGAAAAATGCGAGTTTGCTAATATAAGCGCAACGACCGCTGCAATTAATAACACAACTCCACTGATAAAGGGTTTGTGAAGACTGGAAACAATAAATGAAACAATTGCTTTGAGAAAAGAGTGATGACGATGTGTTGGCTCATCAGGGGTTGAAACTGGCATAATAAGCTCCGCAGAGCTGGCGGCCCGACCTAGCTTATCACCTGACCTATAACCATTTATAGGACACCCTGAACCACCCTTATTGGAATTAATCTATAAATGCAACCTTTGCTAAAGGCCGTTATCTTGATGGGCATAGGTTACTCCATAATTACCGCTTTGATTAAATGATGCCAATATTGTTCAAATCACCAAAATGAAAAACCTTCAAAATGAAAGATCTCAAATTAGAAAACTCCAAAATGAAAGATCTCAAAGTGGAAGATCCTAAGTTAGAAGCCCCTAAATTGAAGAACAATTGCGTGCTTTTATATTGATGCGTTAGTTGAACTCGCCTTTTATTTTAACTGGAGTTGAAGCATGCACAACTGGTGTTTGCCAAATAATAAGCCAATAAAAAACCTGCTCTTGACATAAGTGTAAAGAGCAGGTCTCTTGAGCATTACACAGAATGAGGCAAAGTTTTTTGCCGCAGTGATTTATTGATTTTCCACTGTCAGATCGACCTTGTTTAAAGCAGAAGAAAGGTCATTTTGTAGGGCGGTTTCAAGATCTGTTGCGGTCAGACCTTTTGCATCTTTTGCCTTGATCGATATTTTCAACGTTCCTGGTTTTTTCGCAAAGGCACCAAAAGCATCTGAAATTTTTTGTGCTTCTTCATGATCTTTGAGCAACATAACAGGGCTTTTCGTCATAACGACATAAAAGTCATCATATAGCTCTTTTTTCAGGTCATGTTTGTTATCATTCAAACTATTGGCAAGATAAGTGAAAAACTTATCAATAAAACCTAAATCCGAATAGCGCATATTTGCGTCTACGATACCAATCTGATTGGCTGCCTCAACGGTTGCGTCTTTGTCACCAGAGAACAATTTTGAATCAACATCAACAATTTTTGCCGACATTTCACCTGAACCGATATCTTTTGCGTCAAAAGAAATAGTATTCAGCATAAGCGTTTTCTTGGATGGATTATAGGCAAAGTCAATTTTACCAGATAGATCAAGAGTTTCGTACCCCATATTTTTTAGAATAACGAAATCCTTCTGGCGCATTTCTGCCGTATTGAGCGACAAATTATCCAATGAAACCAATAGGCTTTCCGGAACTGGCTGGTTCCATTCACGTGGAGATAATTTGAATGAATTCAATTTTGCTTTGATGTTTGGTAGATCAATATCAGCCTTTTCAATTTCGGCATCAACCGACGTAATTGCAGAAACAACAGTTATGATCAAGGCGTTACGTGCGGCTTTTTCTGCTTTTTCATCACCACTTTTTTTCGCGGCAAGATAGGTTTTAGCAAGCTCTTCAGGAATATTTTGCATTGGGTGCATCTTTAAACCGTTGGTTTTGAATGCGTTCAATGTAAAATGCGCGTGACGGCTTTTCCCTTCGAAGAGATTAATTTCAATGTCACCAAGTTGTACTGGTCCAATAACGGTACGACCAACATTATCCGGCTTGATTTTTCCTGCAAGGATTGAATAGGCATAACCGATATCGATATCACGTGCTTCCATTGCACTGCTTTCACCAACCAGTTGCAAAACATCAGGGTTATCACTTGTTTGCTCAGCAAGATCAATATTGGTGTTCATACCTGCTATACCAACAGATCCAATAGCACCATTTTTAAGGCCAGAAAGCCAAAAACCTTTGACCATTAGTTTTTCTTTTGCACCATTTTTACCAGTCAATGAAACTTCAATATTAGGTGCATTAACCGATGATAGGCCAATACGCGTTAATGCCTGCAAAACATGCGATTCAATTGTTGTGTCCTTGTCTTTTAACACAACACCATCAAGCGTCATTTCAGGGATATGAACTTGAATATTTTCACGCTTAAGATCAAGATCATGGATGGTAAAAGATCCCGGCATTACCGATACTGGTGGACGACCGGATATTGAACCAATTGTTACCGAAATACCTTCAGGTGTTGGTAGGGTGACATTTTTAAGATTGATGTTTCCCATGACGCTGACATCTGATTGGTCTGCTTTGACGCCACGTTTGTTAAGTTCATTAGAAACAAAGCTATTGATGTAGGGGGCAGCCATGTAAAAGCCTCCCACTGCCAGAATAGCCAGGATAACTATGCCCCCAATGATATAGATCAATAAGCGTTTTAGTTTTATCAGAAACCAGCCGCCAAAATTGGCCATTGTATTTACCCAGTCTTATTGTTGTACGTCAGCAGTTATATCGATTTTATTCAATAATGAAAGCGGATCATCTCGAGCGATAACAATATCCATAATACCGATTCCATCTGCAGATTTAGCTTTTTGGTGAATATTTAAAGTGCCACCGTTTTCAATATAATTTTGTATTGCTCCACCAACTTTTGCTAATTTTTCATTATCTGATAGGAATGTTACTAAGAGAGATATTTGTTTAGCAGCTTTGCGTCGCTCTTCTGCAAAATCGTTACCATTTGCTTCTTCATATTTTGCGTATTTTGTTAAATAGTCGTCAATATTGATCGATGTATCCAACGATTTTATTCCTACACTGATAAGGGATGCCGCAACAAGTCTCAACTTATTGGCAGAAAATATGGTTTCATTAACATTTAACAATGTGCTTTGGAATGAAAATTTGCCTATGTCATCAATACTATAGGCTAAATTGATTTTTAAAGATTGATCGTCACTATTCCACACTGAATCATATGTCAGATTTGATTTCAGCACTTGATAGCCAAGCTCTTTCAAGGGAAAATCCCGTGACGTTATATCGAACTTAGCATTTTTGGTTTTATCATCGGTAGGTACAGTAAAGCCTTTCATGTCAACATGTAAGTTTTTCGGCATAATGCCAGAAGCATAATCAGCGTTGACATCCATATTGTCGATTGCAAACCACATATCTTTGTCATCTAGGGACTTTGCCTTCAAACCATCCAGATGAATGGTTTTGAACTGTGGTATCGGATCACCGTAATCGATATCTTCCGTTGGCATCTCATCGGATATGATACGCGCCCATTTTTGTTCAAGGGCATGGTTAAATTTTTGGTAGTTAAAACCAGAAATTGAAAAATGCTTTAGTTCCAAAACCTTATCGTCACTTTCAAAGGTAAAATCTGTTGTAGACTGGTTTACAAAGTCACCTTCATAAGACAATGTTATGTTGTTGATACGTGCTTTGATATCTTCGACTTCATCTTCCACGACGATACCTTCCATATTGATTGAAAGATCATCGCTGGAAGATTTGAAAGCGGCACCATTTTCTCTCACAAATGATGAAAAGGCATCCATTGTAGTTTCTTTATCATAGTCACGATGAAGCATATCCGTGAAGTTTCTCAATGGAAGCGGAAGAAACTTCATGGAAATTTTATCACCTGACATTTTTTTAATCGACACTTTTTCAGACGATGTATCATTGTCAGACGGTGTAATTAAAATATCATTGACCGACCATGCATCATAAAGTTTCAAAGATTGACTATTTTCATCTGTCTTGGCAGGGTTTCTTGCATAAATTTTGGCAATATTGTCGATATTGACATTTTGCAAACTCCACTTTCCTGTCTTGATGTAAAGCGGATCATAATCATCATTGTTTGTGGTTGTTGAAAAAGTGGCATCATCTATTGTTACTTTGCTGACAATAGCATTTTTTATGTCTTCATAAACAACATTATGCAGAATATCGTTATTTTGATAGTCGCCCGCTTTGCTACCAATATTTATGGTCGGAATCTCTATTCTACCTATCGAAGCAACAGCATTACCAATGAGATAAGGCGTATCTTTACTGCTCACGGCTTTTTTTGCGGCATAATCGTGTATTTGAATAGATGGAATAGAAATGTCATTTCCATTTCCAACGAAATGGACATTTTCCAAGGTTATATTTTTACTTTTTTCACCCAATAAGGATAAGTCACCTTTAATGGTCTGAATATTGATCGCATCATTTTCAGTAACTTTTATCTTGGCATTAAGTGCAACGAAATTCCTATGCCTATCGACAACCAGTGAATCATAACTTACGTGGTTGAGAGCTAAAAACTTTTTAACATGCCTTTCAGCTGACTGTATAAAATAAAAGGCAGCACCACCGGCAATAATAGCAAGAACCACTACTGCGATAATAGATTTGGTCCATATTGATTTTTTATGGGGTTTCTCAATGGTGTCTTGGCTCATAAATTTTCCTATTATACAGTGACGTTAGTTTTCAAAGTTATATCAAAAGTATCAAAATGATATCAAAATGATGTTGTTTTGAAGGCTAAAGCAATAATATATACTGCAAAAGCCAGAGTCTTCCATATTTTGTGTTAAATGCCACTTTAATAACATTTTTGATTGTTTGAGTGCATCTATTCACTGAAATTTGGCTTTTTTCTAATGGTCTTGTGCCTTAAAGCTTTCGCTTAAAAGCTCTCAATGTGCATCAATCTATCATGTTCTGTTTTTAATGACTTAAGTTAAAGCAGATAATTGCAGCTTTCAATTTGTCTAATATTCTCCAATATTTATTGCTAACCAAAGATAATCCTTTATGTGTTATCAAGCTTAATGATTGGATTATTTACATACTTGGTCAGATTATTTAATTGATTGGCTAAATTATTGGGTTATTAAGTTGGTTGGATTGGTAAGTAATGCTCGAAATCGTGCATATCGTAAAAACCTGCTTGATGTGTTTTTGTCCAATCAAAACAGTTGTAAAATGGCACATGATATATGTAGTAGGGGGATTTAATAGTGCCACAATTTTATAAAATTTGGCAAAAATTAAGCGTTTAGAATAGACAAGCTCTTTACAAAAAAACTTAAATTTTAATATGATAGAGCAATCTTCCTATGCAATTTGTTCGCCATATAACAGGGCTGTTTCATGATGTTTTCAAGCAGCCTTTGTTTCGTAATAGTTGTTTGATGAAACGATGCCAATATTAAACGCAAGTCTTGACCAGAAAAAGTCCACCGCTCAATGGATTGCAATGTTGGTTGCAGCAGCATTTTTCATGGAAAATCTTGATGCGACCGTCATTACAACAGCACTTCCACAGATGGGAGTTACTTTTCATACAGACCCTGTCAACATCAATATAGGTATGAGTGCCTATATGTTAACGCTTGGTGTATTTATTCCGGCAAGTGGCTGGTTAACAGACCGTTTTGGCTCGCGCCTCATGTTCTCCTTAGCGGTATTGTTATTTACTATTGCATCTTGTTTGTGCGGACTTTCTACAAATCTTACAATGTTTGTTGCCGCAAGAATCTTGCAAGGAATTGGCGGCGCGATGATGGTGCCGGTAGGCCGGCTTGTCGTGTTGCGGCAAACACCAAAGGAAAAATTGGTACAAGTGATTGCGCTTTTGACATGGCCCGGTTTGGTCGCACCGGTATTGGGCCCTCCCATTGGCGGGCTGATTGCACAATACTTCCATTGGAGCCTTATTTTTTACCTCAATATACCAATAGGCCTTGCAATCCTCATTTTGAGTTTGAAAATTTTTCCCGATGAACAGTTAAAAACAGTGAGAAGTTTTGACGTTGTTGGCTTTTTATTGACGGGTCTAGGTCTGGCAACAATGTTGTTTGCAGCCGAAGAGATTGGCAATATCGACGGTGTGTCGTGGCTGGTGATAGGTTGTTTTTCAGTGGGATTTATTGCGCTGGTTTTAAGTGTTTTGCACTTGAAACATAGTGAAACACCACTCGTTTCATTGGATGCACTCGCCCATAAAACATTTGCCGTTTCCATTTATGGCGGCACAGCATTTCGCATGACGGCAAATGCCGTCGTTTTTATTCTTCCATTAATGGCTCAATTGGCTTTGGGCTTTACGCCGACACAAGCAGGGTTGTTACTCATGCCAATATTTATCGGAAATTTGGCCATTAAACCTTTTACAACTCCTTTGATGCGTATACTCGGTTTTCGTCGCACATTGATATGGAATTGCATTTTAAATGCATTGTTTTTGGGGCTCTATGGCACATTTTCAAACCAAATGCCGTTATGGCTGATGGTTGGTATTTTGGCGCTTAGTGGTGTGTTTCGTTCAATCCAGTTTACAGCACTCAACGCTATTGCTTTTGCGGATATCGAGGCAGACCGTATGAATGGTGCCAACACATTGTTTTCAACAATTTTTCAATTGGGGATCGGGCTTGGAATAGCACTGGGCGCAATATGCTTGCGTCTTGGTTCTGCTGTCACAAATTTGTCACTTAATGCATCTGTTTTACCATTTCAAATTGCATTGTTTATCGTGGCAGGCGTTAGTATCACGCCTTTGTGGGGGCTTTTACGACTTCATCGTGATGCAGGAGATCTTGTCGCAGGGCGTGTGAAAGGATAAAATAAAAAGAAAAAGCCATGATAAGGCTTATGGGAACAATGCGGCTAAAAACGCGATAAAACGGGTAGGGATCACGTCACTATGACCACAGATCAAATAATGGCATTTTCAATTATTATATTGATGATGGTTGTATTCATTTACGATCGGTTTCGTTATGATGTCGTTGCGGTTTGTACGCTTTTACTCGCCTGTGCCGTTGGCATCGTCAGCCCGAAGGAAGCTTTTTCTGGGTTTAGTGATGATATTGTGATTATCGTCGGCAGTGCTTTACTTGTGAGCGCTGGTGTCGCCCGTTCCGGTGTGATGGAAATAATCATTCAACGGATTTGGCCAGATGTGAAATCTGTCCGGTTACAGCTATGTTTTTTGGTGATAACGGTTACTATTCTTTCAGCCTTTGTTAAAAATATCGGTGCTTTGGCCATCATGTTGCCTATTGCATTCCAGTTTGCACGCCGTTCCAATGTCTCACCATCGGTATTCCTCATGCCCATGTCTTTCGGGGCATTGCTTGGCGGCTTGATGACACAGATTGGCACATCGCCCAATGTTGTGGTTTCGGCAATGCGTGAAAGATTGGTAGGAACATCTTTCACCATGTTTGATTTTACACCAGTTGGCGCAACCGTCGCGGCAGCTGGCGTCCTCTATTTGGTATTTTTTTCATGGCTTGTACCCGTACGCGCACGCAAGGCCGGTATGAATAGCGATAGTCTTGCTATTAGGGATTATATTTCTGAAGCAACAGTCGGTGCAAATTCACCAATTGTCGGCAAATATATATCCGACCTTGTAAAACCATCTGCCGGTGAAGCAATGGTCTTGCAAATTATCCGTAACAAAAAACTAATCTCGCCATTGCCGGATTTTATTCTGGACGAAGGTGATGTTGTCGTTCTTGAAGGACCACACGAGGCACTGGATTCTGTTATCAACTCGGCGCGATTGGAAATGGCGACGAAACGGAATGTGCTATCCGGTGATAAATCCGGTCAGATTGATGTCGTTGAAGCTGTTATTACAGACAATTCACCGCTCATTGGAATTAGCGCCAAAAGGCTCTCTCTATTTGACCGTTATGATGTCAATTTATTGGCACTAAGTCGCCAGCAAGAACGTGTAAGGCAACGTTTGGGCGATATCGTTTTCCGTTTGGGTGATGTTATTGTGTTGCAGGGCAGGGATGATGTTATTCCTCGTCTATTACAGGAACTTAAGTGTTTGCCCTTGGCTAAGCGCAATATTTTATTTGGTAGTTTGCGCCGTGGTTTGGTGCCTTTGGTAATATTAATAACAGCAGTTGTTGCAACGGCAACACAAATGGTACCGGTTGCATTGGCTTTTTTTGCAGCTGCCGTGGCAATGGTCGTATTTCGCGTTATTCCGGGGCGCGATGTCTATAAAGCCCTTGATGGGCAAATATTGGTGATGCTGGCGGCCCTTATTCCTGTCAGTGAAGCTTTGGAAAAAACAGGCTGCACCGATTTAATTGGCCATTGGTTGAGTGTTTTTGCTGCAAACTTACCACCTTATGGTGCGCTTGCCGTCATACTTATTGCAGCAATGCTTGTTACGCCATTTCTTAATAATGCGGCAACGGTTATGGTCATGGCGCCTATCGCATCGAGTTTTGCAGCTTCGCTTCATTATAAACCTGAGGCATTTTTAATGGCTGTGGCAATTGGCGCAGGCTCAGATTTTTTGACACCGATAGGGCATCAATGCAATATGTTGGTTATGGCGCCGGGCGGGTATCATTTTAGCGATTATCCTAGAGTCGGGGCTCCCCTTAGTATATTAATTGCTGTTGTTTCGGTTCCTATGCTTATGTGGGTATGGCCTCTTCGATGAATATTAATTTTAAGCTCAAGATAAAACAGGCCATCAATCAGGTCAGGGCAAGCTGGAAAGATGCTTTTTGTGCCGGTTTGGCATCAGGGTTGGCGTGGCTTGTGTCTGTTCATTTCCTTGGTCATGAACACCCAATCTATGCTGCAATGACAGCACTTATCTGCTTGGCTCCTGGTTTACCCAGTCATGGGCGGCAGGCAATATATGTTCTTATTGGCGTATTGACCGGCGTTGTGGTTGGCGAGTTGACATTGCTTCTTCCTCCAATGCCAACGGAAGTGCGTATTGCTATTGTGGGATTTGCCGGCATGACCATTGCCTCAGCCTATGCCATTGTGCCTGCAATCATTACACAAGCTGGTATTTCCGCAGTCATGGTGTTTGCTTTAGGTGCCGATGTTGCAGGTTGGACACGAGTAATTGACGTTGCCGTCGGGACATCCATAGGACTGATATTCAGCCAGATAATTTTTACGCCCGATCAATTGAAAACCCTGCATTTGGCTGTTGAACGTTTTTTCAGGGAACTAGCAACCAATTTTACACTGGCTGCTGATGCGCTTGAAAAGCGCAACACAAATGCGGCTATTAAGGCTATGAAAAGTTGTGGGCGCACGCATACAGCTTTGGTTGCACTCATTTCAGCAATAGATGTGGCGCGCAACAATGCGCGTTGGACATTGCGCGGTCGGCTATCATCTCGGGAAGTTGCTTCATTATCAGCTCGTTATGACCAGTCAGGTATCAGGCTCTATGCATCGTCATTGTTATTTTGTGAAGCGATGGTCAATGCCATTCGTAAACATCGTGAAAACCCACCAGAATGGCTGGTGGAAGCCTTACGGCTAATTGTACAAAATTGCCGCCATATTGCTGGTGAAGGTAAAGAAGGCGAAGAATTTGTGTTTCCCGATCGTTCACAAAGAGCTGAAGCATCAATGAGTTGGCGCGAATGTGTCTTGGATATTGAAATGGTAGAAAATACATTGGCGCGCTTTTATAAAAGCAAAACAAGAAAAAGCCGCCTTACCGCTTACCGCAAGAAACAGATATTGGATGCAGTCCGTGCAGAGGTTGCTGCACGTAAACGGACAGAGCAGGTTGTTGAAGAAGATGAAAAGGATCGAAACAACTAGAATGTGGTCAAGTGGTCTATTTATGACCTTTTTTTCGCGTTAGGGCTACCATCTTCATCAATTTATGCTTAAAAGCGCAAGAAACGCCAATTGTGACAGGACAGACGAATGTCGGATGAAAGTTTTATTCGCGAAGTCAATGAAGAACTTCGGCAAGAAAAAGCCAAAGCTTTATGGGGACGTTATGGTCCTTATACGATTCTTGCAGCTATCCTTCTTGTTTTAGCAACCTGTGCTTATCAGATTTATGACCATTGGGAGACGAGTAAAGCCGGTAGCATTGGCGATAATATGCTGACAGGTCTCGACTTGGCAGAAAATGGCAGTTTTGATGAAGCCTTGAAAAAATTGGACGATGTCGAAAAATCAGGTTTTGGCGATTATCCAATTTTAGCGCAATTGCGTATGGCCTCGGTCTATATGGAACAGGGCGATGCGGCTAAGGCTGTTGCTGCATTTGATGCTGTCGCGTCAAATGAAAAAGCCCCTGTTATTTTAAAGAAAGTGGCTAAAATCAGGGCGGCCTATATTCTTGTTGATACGGGTTCGTTTGACGATGTTGAAAAACGTGTCAAGGATTTGGCAACGGATGTTGAGCCCATGCGCATTGCTGCGCGTGAAGCTTTAGGGCTTTCGGCGTATAAGGCTGGAAAAATGCAAGATGCCGCTTATTATTTTCAAAAGATTGTTGATGAAGGTCTCAACGGGATACGGTCAACAGAACGGGCACGTATGATGCTTGAACTTCTGCAAGGTTCAGGTGTTGTCGCAAAAGGATAAATTATGGGGTTAACAGTCGCTATCATTGGACGACCAAATGTCGGCAAGTCTACACTGTTCAACCGGTTGGTTGGGCAGCGTTTGGCTTTGGTTGACGATACCCCGGGTGTCACGCGTGACAGACGTCGCCATAGTGCGCGTCTCTATGATTTGCGCTTTGATGTCATTGATACCGCTGGTTTGGAAGAGGCCGCCAGTGATACGCTTGAAGGGCGTATGCGCCAACAAACAAAATTGGCGATTGATGAGGCTGATCTTATTCTATTTGTGCTTGATGCCAAAAGCGGTATGACCTCTAGTGATCTAAACTTTGCTTCATTGGTTCGTAAAGCTGGAAAACCAATTGTTTTGGTTGCCAATAAATCGGAATCAAAACAAGCGACAGCCGGATTTTATGAAGCCTGGTCGCTTGGATTGGGCGAACCTTGCGCCATCTCTGCCGAACATGGTTTAGGACTGGTCGATTTACGCGATGCTGTTGTCGATGCAGTTGGTGAAGAAAAAGCATTTGAGCAAGCAAAAGAAGAAGAGCGTGCAAAGATAGAACCTGCTTCCATTGGTGACGATGTTGAAGATCCCGATGAAGAAGAACCAGTATATGATGCAACAAAGCCGCTAAGAATCGCAATAGTAGGGCGCCCAAATGCGGGCAAATCGACCCTTATTAATAGTATGTTGGGGCAAGACCGCCTATTAACCGGCCCTGAGGCCGGAATCACCAGAGATTCGATTTCGGTTGATTGGGAATGGCGCGATCGTAACATCAAATTATTCGACACAGCTGGTTTGCGCCGAAAAGCAAAGGTGCAAGAAAAGCTGGAGAAATTGTCTGTTGCCGATACATTACGGGCAATTCGCTTCGCCGAAGTGGTCATTATTGTTCTTGATGCCACAATACCTTTTGAAAAACAGGATCTGCAAATTGTTGATCTTGTTATTCGCGAGGGGCGGGCTCCCGTTATTGCCTTTAATAAATGGGACTTGATTGAAAATAGGCAGGAAAAGCTTTCCGAGCTTTATGAAGAATGTGAAAGACTTTTACCGCAGGTTCGTGGTTTACGAGCAGTTCCCATTTCCGGTGAATTTGCCAAGGGCATAGACCGGTTGATGGAAAATGTCGAAATTGTTCATCGTGTGTGGAATAGGCGCATATCAACAGGAAAGCTCAATCGCTGGTTATCCGAGGTTGTGGCGCGTCATCCAGCACCTGCCGTGTCAGGACGGCGATTGAAGGTAAAATATATCACACAGGTTAAAACACGCCCACCTGGTTTTGTTATTTCCTGTTCTCGACCAGATGCTATGCCACAATCCTATTTGCGCTATCTCGTTAATGCTTTGCGTGAATCATTTGATATGCCAGGCGTTCCAATACGGTTGTCTATGCGTACCTCTGATAACCCATTTGCAGGTCGCGCAAAAAAACGCTGATTCGTATGCATTGAGCGATAAATTTAATTTGCCTTTATAAATGTTAACACCGTCATGATGTCTGACGAAATAATGCCGTTGAAACCGGCTTTTTGTTGTTAACCATTTTTATAAATTAAGGAAAAATTAAGCAATAAAATCAACGAATAAGGGTGTTTTTGTTAACCATAAATAAAGGTTGATAAGGCATTCTCCTTGCCACAAGAAACAGTCGTTTCTGTTTGTATTGCGTATGTGTTTTTGCGTTGGAGTGGTGTGGTGTTTGAAGTGTCTTTGATACCGTCTTTGCGCCGTCATGGGAACAAAGTGGAACGGAGCGAAACGCTTCTCACCGCATCCACATATTACACGCCAGAAGGGCGCTTTTATGATTCTCCCGTTATTTTGAAACGGAAGAAACATCGGTTGCACGTCCTTCCTATGGTATTGGGTGTTGGTTTAACCGCTATTAGTGCTACCGCTGTTAAAAATCCTGAAGACTTGAAGCTTTCCTCTGTCGAGACAACCGTATTTGTCCGCACGGTTGAAAACAAAACACAAGATGTACCTGCCGGTGTCGATCCAATGACGACGGCAAGCACAACTTTATCCAAGCGCTATCAGGCGTTGCCAATAACCGATGAAAATGTTGGCGGCAAGCTTGGGATCGCCGATCCTAACCCGGATGAAAACCGGATTAATAGAAAAGAAAAAACAGCTGCCATTGGCGCACATGAAAACACCGAATTACCGGATCTAAAAAAAACAGTACTGCCCCATGTCAGCACGAGCCTATCTGTGAAACCGGACGACGTTAAGCACCTCGCAACATTAACAACCGTTCCAGAAAAAACGTCTGAAACGAAAGTTGCAATGGCAATCATACCGATTCCCAAAAAAGCGCCAGCGAGATTGCCTGTTCCAAAAATTTTGTCGTCACTGGTAACAAATGATCACCCAGATGTTCTTGCTTTGGGATATGCGCCGGTCAAAGCAAAAGCAGATACGAGCCCATTTGATAGTATCTTGGCAGATCATGGCAAACAGTCTGATAAAAATGGGCGCTTTATTCCGCCAATTAGCCGTGCCGATCACGCATGGGCGGCAACACCTTTGCCCGCGGACGCCTTTAGCGCAAAAGAACAGAAATGCTTGGCCGAGGCGGTTTATTTTGAAGCGCGAGGAGAATCAGTCAGAGGACAAGCTGCTGTTGCTCAGGTTGTTTTGAATAGGGTGCGCAACCCTGCTTATCCTAATACGATTTGCAATGTGGTTTATCAAAATACTAATTGGATCAATCATTGCCAATTTTCATTTGCATGTGATGGAAGAAAGCACCGTGTGACCGAAATGGCGCATTGGAAAGTTGCCCAACAGGTTGCAAAAGCAGTTTCTGCCGGACAAATATGGTTGGCAGATGTTGGTTCGGCCACCCATTATCACGCAATCTATGTGCATCCTAACTGGGCACATACAATGATCAAGGTTAACAAAATTGGCCTTCATGTATTCTATCGAACACGATATGGCGGCTGGATATAATTATTTGTAATTCTTAGAAGCGCAAATATAACCATAATATAAATAAGATAATATGGTTACCGCCCCGATTTTCTGGCTCTATTTTGATTTTTTTTGTGAATTAGAAGTTCAAATATCAAAATTTGATAAAATTCCTTTTACTTCAAGGGGATTGGAAGCTTGACGAAAGCCTCGCGTAACAATATGTTGCCGCCAACTTAAAAGGTCAAACCTTGACTTTGCATTTGGAATTAAGGGGCCATTATGGCGAAGGGTGATAAACCTATAAAGCCGGAGAGGGATACTGCAAGTCCAATGCGGGGGGGAAGCGCGGAACCTTTGGATCTGGAAACACGTCGTCGTAATCTGCAAGCAGAGTTAGAACGGCAAAATGTGCTTAAAAAACCAGAGCCGAAGTTTAAAGCTGACGAACCTCAAAAAGGGATGGCTCAGGCAATTAAACTATCTAGTGAATTTCTAGCTGGTGTGGTTGTCGGTGTTGTCTTGGGGCTTGGTTTTGATCAGTTGGCCGGAACATCGCCGTGGGGATTAGTCATTTTTCTGTTCCTTGGCTTTGCAGCCGGTGTGTTGAATATTCTACGGTCTGTGGGGGCTGTACCTCCCAGCCAAATTGGCAAGCACGGCGCATCGCGCCAAGATAAGGGGGGTGAAAGCCCCAAATAGATGAGGTTAAGGTGTCAGCGCACGGTCCAGATCCTATTCATCAGTTTCAGATATCAAAGTTAATCGATATCCCTGTCGGGAATATGGATTTATCTTTCACCAATGTTTCACTATTTATGGTGTTAACGGTGGTTGTGTCTTCACTGTTTTTATTCGCGTCTTCATCGAGTCGCGGGATAATACCAACACGCGCGCAATCTATTTCTGAAATTACATATGAGTTTGTGGCAAGCATGTTGCGCGGCTCGGCTGGTACACAGGGCATGCGCTTTTTCCCATTTGTTTTTTCGCTGTTTGTTTTCATTCTTGTGGCGAATTTCTTGGGATTGTTTCCATATTTTTATACCGTCACTTCGCAAATTGCGATCACATTTGCATTGGCAATGCTCGTAATTTTAGTGGTCGTTATTTACGGTTTTTTCAAAAACGGCGTTGGTTTTCTTAAATTGTTTGTGCCATCGGGCGTACCGGTCATTATCGTGCCGTTGGTAACTGTAATTGAAGTAATATCTTTCTTGTCTCGTCCAGTTAGCCTTTCTGTTCGTTTGTTCGCTAACATGTTGGCTGGACACATCACATTAAAGGTTTTTGCTGGTTTTGTCGTATCAATGATAAGTTTAGGGGCAGTTGGGGCTGGTGGCTCTGTTCTACCTCTTATTATGACTGTGGCTATTACCGCTCTTGAATTTCTGGTAGCGTTCCTTCAGGCCTACGTCTTTACCGTATTGACCTGTATGTACTTAGCTGATGCGGTGCATCCTGGACATTAACAACACTGGTGAAAATTTCACCATATGAAAATGCGAATATGCTTCAAAGGAGAATGACATGGAATTAGCACTCGCAGCAAAATATATCGGCGCAGGTCTTGCATGCTTCGGCATGGCTGGAACAGCACTCGGTTTAGGTAATATTTTCGGAAGCTTTCTAGCGGGCGCTCTTCGCAATCCGTCAGCTGCTGATGGTCAGTTTGGCCGTTTGGTTTTCGGCTTTGCTGTTACTGAAGCTTTGGGTATCTTCTCACTGCTTATCGCTCTTTTGCTTCTGTTTGCTGTTTAATTATTTAAACGCCTTTGGCTATTGCATTGAGTGGAGCAGGTTAAAACCTGCTTCCACCATATTATGCAGAGCATTACAGTTTAAAAATTTAAGGGGCTTTTAGCGGTTTCAATAGTTTCCGCTCAATAGGTAAGCCTCAAAGTTCATAAAAGGATAAGACAGGATGTTTATATCCAGCGCTTATGCAGAAACCGTCGAAATGCCGGCAGAACATGCAGGCGAGGCTGCGCAACACGCAGACCGTGTGTTTCCGCCTTTTGATTTTTCGTATTTCGAGTCGCATCTGTTCTGGCTTATAGTTTGTTTCGGCCTGTTTTATATATTTATGTCACGTGTCATCGTACCGCGTATTGGTGGTATTATCGAGACACGTCGTGATAGAATTGCGTCAGATAGAGATAAAGCCGCACAGATGAATTTAGAACGTGAAAGTGCCATCGCCGCTTATGAGCGTGGACTGGCTGAAGCACGTTCGAGAGCTGTTGCAATTGCCCAAACTGCTGGCGATGAAATAAGAGCAAAGGTTGATGCCGAACGTAAATCGGTTGAAGCCAGCCTTGATAAAAAACTCGCAGAATCAGATGAGCGGATAAAAAATATCCGCGATCAAGCGATGCAAAATGTTGGAAATATCGCTGAAACTACCGCTGCTGAAATCGTTCATCAGCTGATTGGTAGTGAAGTTAGTAGTTCTATAGCAAGCGCTGCTGTTAAATCGGCACGTAAATAAGGGAGCCTTTACCAATGATGACAGATACCTTCTGGGCTCTTGTTGGGCTACTTCTTTTCTTGGCTGTTCTGGGATATTACAAAATACCAACGCATTTGCGGAATTATCTGGATAAACGTGCAGATCATATCCGTGACGAGCTTGATGAAGCACGTAGATTGCGTGATGAAGCACAAGAGCTTTTGGCAGAATATCAGCGTAAGCGTCAGGAAGCTGAAAAAGAAGCTGAAGAAATCATTGCTTCAGCCAAACATGAAGCTGAAATGCTTGCGAAAGAAGCTCACAAAAAGATGGAAGAATATGTTACGCGTCGTAACAAGATGGCTGAACATAAAATTGCTCAAGCCGAAGCTGATGCTATCGCAGCTGTCAAATCTTCCGCTGTTGATCTTGCTGTCGCTGCGGCAAGAGATATCATTGAAAAAGAAATGGATAAGAAAACTGCAGATAATTTGATTAAAACTTCACTTACTGAAGTTAAAAATCATTTGAACTGATATTTTTTAATATAGTTTTATAAAAACCACGCCTAGCGTGGTTTTTTTATATCTCGGCTTGAATTAAGCATAAACAACACCACTTAATATATTAGAAATATCGGCTTAGATGTAAAAGGCGTGCAGTAACACACAAATAAAACTCATAAGCCCCAATAAGATATTACGAAATGAACCAATTGTGGGGTTCATTTTATATATCAATTAGGCAACTAATGTATTTTTGAGAGGGTAAAAATCGTGTTGAAGACAGGGGATATTGTTCGGTTGAAATCAGGCGGACCAGCTATGACCGTTGATAAGGTCAATAATAGCAAGATCTCATGTGTTTGGTTCAAGGAAGAACATCTTAAGAGTGCAATTTTTAGAAAAGATACATTGGAACGTTGTGATGCTGTTGAGAGTTTTCCTAAGACAACAGCCAATACCCACGCGAACAAACAAGAGCCAAAAACACGCACGAACAAGCCAGAATTAAGAACAATCAAAAGTGTTAAAACTGCAAAATAGCCGTTCTTATCTACTTATATAGCTCCTTCAGACTATTCGCTGGTCGTTCTATCTGCCCGTAGATAATTTTGAAGTAAATGCTTTGTTGTATTGTCACTATAACAATATGCGACTTAGATGGCATCCTGTTGATGATTGAATTTTATCCTTTACATTAAACCCGCCACGTAATAGACGAGCCTCACAGCCTCACAGCCTCACAGCCTCACAGCCTCACAGCCTCACAGCCTCACAGCCTCA
>CALYQL010000003.1 GCA_945285915.1 uncultured Bartonella sp. | reverse complement strand
AAAATGAATGAATATCCATGAATATCAGGCCAAGCGTCTGCTTCATGAATATGGTGCACCTATTGCTAATGGTGTTGCCGTATATTCAGTTGAGCAGGCAGAGGAATGGGCAAAAAAATTGCCTGGACCGCTTTACGTCGTAAAAAGCCAGATCCATGCTGGTGGTCGCGGCAAAGGCAAATTTAAGGAACTTGGTCCCGATGCTAAAGGCGGCGTCCGTCTGGCAAAGTCAGTTGATGAAGTTGTAGCCAATGTCAAAGAAATGCTTGGCAAGACACTCGTCACAAAGCAGACAGGTCCAGCCGGCAAGCAGGTCAATCGTCTTTATATTGAAGACGGTGCGGATATTGATCGTGAACTTTACCTATCTATTCTTGTAGACCGGACAGTCGGTGAAGTTGCTTTTGTTGTTTCAACAGAAGGTGGCATGGATATCGAAACAGTTGCTCATGACACACCGGAAAAAATCCTTACTCTGGCAATTGATCCTGATAAAGGCGTAACAGCAGAAGATAGTGCAAAGCTTTGCGATGCATTGAAATTGGATGGTGCTGCCCGTGAAGATGGTATGAAACTATTCCCGATCCTTTATAAGGCTTTCGTGGAAAAAGACATGAGTCTGCTTGAGGTCAACCCATTGATCGTCATGAAGAACGGTCATTTGCGTTTGCTCGATTCCAAAGTATCGTTCGACAATAACGCTTTGTTCCGTCATCAGGACATTCTTGAGCTGCGTGATACAACAGAAGAAGATCCGAAGGAAATCGAAGCTTCCAAGCATGATCTTGCTTACGTAGCTCTTGAAGGCAACATTGGTTGTATGGTCAATGGTGCTGGTCTTGCTATGGCAACGATGGATATCATCAAGCTTTATGGTGGCGAGCCAGCTAACTTCCTTGATGTTGGTGGCGGTGCTACGAAAGAACGTGTCACAGCAGCTTTCAAGATTATTACTGCTGACCCACACGTAAAAGGCATTCTCGTCAATATCTTTGGTGGCATTATGCGTTGCGATGTTATCGCAGAAGGTGTTGTTGCTGCCGTTAAGGAAGTTGGCTTGAAAGTACCTTTGGTGGTTCGTCTTGAAGGAACCAATGTCGATAAAGGCAAAGCCATTATCAACGAAAGTGGCCTCAATGTGATTTCTGCGGATGATCTTGATGACGCCGCTAAGAAAATCGTTGCAGCCGTGAAGGGAGCTTAAATCATGTCGATTCTTATCAACAAAGATACTAAGGTTCTCGTACAGGGCTTGACGGGTAAAACCGGTACATTCCACACGGAACAGGCTTTGGCCTATCATGGCACAAAGATGGTTGGTGGTGTAAACCCGAAAAAAGGTGGCGAAACTTGGCAAGGTAGTAATGGTGAAACATTACCAATTTTCACAAGTGTTGCCGAGGGTAAAGAAAAGACAGGCGCTGATGCTTCTGTTATCTATGTTCCACCAGCAGGTGCTGCGGCAGCAATCATTGAAGCTATTGACGCTGAAATTGGTTTGATCGTTTGTATCACTGAGGGTATCCCTGTTCTTGATATGGTCAAAGTTAAGGCCAGATTGAATAAGTCAAAATCACGCCTCGTTGGTCCAAACTGCCCAGGTGTTTTGACACCAGATGAATGCAAGATTGGCATTATGCCAGGCTCTATCTTTAAGAAGGGTTCTGTTGGTGTTGTATCTCGCTCCGGTACTTTGACATATGAAGCTGTTTATCAAACCTCAATGGAAGGTTTGGGACAGACGACAGCTGTCGGTATTGGTGGTGACCCTGTTAAAGGAACAGAGTTTATTGATGTGTTAGAGATGTTCTTGGCAGACGATGCAACCAAATCAATCGTTATGATTGGTGAAATTGGTGGTTCTGCTGAAGAAGATGCTTCTCAGTTCCTGATTGATGAAGCCAAAAAAGGCCGCAAGAAACCTGTTGTGGGCTTTATTGCTGGTCGTACAGCACCTCCAGGACGTACAATGGGACACGCTGGTGCCGTTATCTCTGGTGGTAAAGGCGGTGCGGAAGATAAGATTGCTGCTATGGAAGCAGCTGGTATCCGCGTTTCACCTTCGCCAGCTCAAATTGGTAAGACACTTGTAGACGTTCTTAAAGGCTAAATGCTTTCAAGCCACCCGTAGTAAAATACGGGTGGCTAAATATTCAACAGAAGCAATAGCTTCTTCAACGTAATTCCGTAGGGAACACCCACGGATTCTAAGGAGACGGAACAAACGTTCCGGCAGAAGAAATGGCAAGGCAGGACCAGTCAAACGATCTTTTTGCACAAACCTCATTTCTATATGGCGGCAATGCTGACTATATTGATCAGTTATATGCAGAATACGAAAAAGATCCCGCTAGTGTTGATCCACAATGGCGTGAATTTTTTGAAAATCTTCAGGATAACAAGGATGACGTGCTTAAAAACGCCGAAGGGGCATCTTGGAAGCGTGATAATTGGCCTTTAAAAGAGAGTGGTGAACTTGTTTCAGCTCTCGATGGGGATTGGCCTACAGTCGAAAAGCATATCGGGGATAAACTTAAAGGTAAAGCAGCTGAAGCAACCGCAAAAGGTTTACCCGCAGCTACTGATGCCGATATCATTCAGGCAACGCGTGACTCTGTCCGCGCAATTATGATGATCCGCGCTTACCGTTCGCGTGGTCACCTTCATGCCAAGCTTGATCCATTACAGCTTCGTGAAGCGCCTGAAGATTATAACGAATTGTCTCCAGAGACCTATGGTTTTACTGCGGCAGATAATGATCGCAAGATTTTTATCGATAACGTATTAGGACTTGAATACGCTACAATTCCTCAAATGTTGGAGATTCTCAGAAATACATATTGCTCGACAATTGGTGTTGAGTTTATGCATATTTCTGATCCTGCACAAAAAAGCTGGATTCAAGAACGCATTGAAGGTCCACGTAATTGGGTATCTTTTACACCAGAAGGTAAAAAGGCTATCGTTCATAAATTGGTTGAAGCAGAAGGCTTTGAACAATTCTTGGATACCAAGTACAAAGGAACCAAGCGTTTTGGTCTTGATGGTGGTGAAGCGCTTATCCCAGCTTTGGAACAAATCATTAAGCGCGGCGGTGCATTAGGCGTTGAAGAAATCGTTTTCGGTATGGCGCACCGCGGTCGTTTGAATGTTTTGTCGCAGGTTCTATCTAAGTCACACCGCGCTATTTTTCACGAATTCAAAGGTGGATCATATAAACCTGATGATGTAGAAGGTTCAGGTGACGTTAAGTATCACTTAGGATCATCTTCTGATCGTGAATTTGACGGCAATAAAGTTCACCTTTCACTTTTGCCAAATCCTTCTCACCTTGAAATTGTTGACCCAGTTGTTATGGGTAAAGCACGTGCCAAACAGGACCAGCTTGTTGGTCCAACCCGCACAGACCTTATCCCATTAAGTGAACGCGCCAAGGTTATGCCAGTTCTCATTCATGGTGATGCGGCATTTTCTGGACAAGGCGTTATTCAGGAAACTTTGGGTCTTTCTGGGCTTAAAGGTTATCGTGTTGCTGGTTCAATCCACTTTATCATCAATAACCAGATTGGCTTTACCACCAATCCGCGCTTTTCAAGATCATCGCCATATCCATCAGATATAGCGAAAATGATCGATGCACCGATTTTCCATGTTAATGGAGATGATCCAGAAGCTGTGGTTTATGTTGCTAAGGTTGCAACAGAATTCCGTCAGATTTTCCATAAGCCGGTTGTTATCGATATGTTCTGTTATCGTCGGTTTGGTCACAATGAAGGCGATGAACCATCTTTCACTCAACCACTTATGTATAAAGCAATTCGCGGTCATAAAACCACATTGCAGCTTTATGCAGATCAATTGGAAAAAGAAGGTCACCTCAAGCCTGAAGATTTGCAAGCACAACAGCAAGAATGGCGTGATAAGCTGGAAGCAGAGTTTGAAGCAGCTTCATCTTATAAGCCTAACAAGGCTGATTGGCTTGACGGCACATGGACTGGTTTGAAAGCGGCAGACAATGCAGATGAGCAGCGCCGTGGTGCAACGGGTGTTCCAGTTAAAACACTGAAAGAAATTGGACAGAAATTGGTAGAAATACCGGCAGATTTCCATGTTCATAAAACCATTCAGCGTTTCTTGGACAACCGTGCCAAAATGTTCGAAACTGGTGAAGGTATCGACTGGGCAACGGGTGAGGCTTTGGCATTCGGTTCTCTTTGCCTTGAAGGCGCACCAATCCGCTTGTCTGGTGAAGATGTAGAACGTGGTACATTCAGTCAACGTCACTCTGTTCTTTATGATCAAGAAAATGAAAACCGCTATATCCCATTGAATAACCTTAAAAAGGGACAAGCGATTTATGAACCTGTCAACTCAATGTTGTCTGAAGAAGGCGTATTGGGCTTTGAATATGGCTACTCATTAGCTGAGCCACGCGGCTTGACATTATGGGAAGCACAATTTGGTGACTTCGCTAATGGTGCGCAAGTTCTGTTCGACCAGTTCATTTCTTCTGGTGAACGCAAATGGTTGCGTATGAGCGGTTTGGTTTGCTTGTTGCCACACGGTTTTGAAGGCCAAGGCCCAGAGCACTCTTCTGCTCGTTTGGAACGTTATTTGCAGCTTTGTGCTGAAGATAATATGCAGGTTGCCAACTGTACAACACCTGCCAATTACTTCCATATTTTGCGTCGTCAAATCAAACGTGACTTCCGTAAGCCACTTATTCTTATGACGCCAAAGTCATTGTTGCGTCACAAACGTGCAATTTCTTCATTAAGCGATATGGGTGCAGATACTACATTCCATCGCTTGCTGTTGGACGATGCACAGCAATTGAAGGATCAGGCAATCAAGTTGCAAAAAGACAACAAGATTCGTCGTGTTGTCTTGTGTACTGGTAAAGTTTATTACGATCTTTATGAAGAACGTGAAAAACGCGGCATAGACGATGTTTATCTGTTGCGCGTTGAGCAGCTTTACCCATTCCCGGCAAAAGCTTTGATAACTGTACTTTCTCGCTTCTTGCAGGCAGAGATTGTCTGGTGTCAGGAAGAGCCGAAAAATATGGGTGCTTGGTCGTTCATCGAACCTTACCTTGAATGGGTGTTGGCACATATTGGAGCAAAATATCCACGTGCCCGTTATGCTGGCCGTCCTGCAAGTGCATCACCTGCAGCAGGTCTCATGTCACAACACCTTCAACAGCTCGCAGCGTTCCTTGAAGACGCACTGGCTTAATTTATTTATCACTCTGACGTATGGAAAAAAATTATGGCTACTGAAATCCGTGTTCCTACTCTGGGCGAATCCGTTACTGAAGCAACCATTGGAAAATGGTTTAAACAGGTAGGCGATGCTGTCGCTGTGGATGAACCTCTGGTTGAACTTGAAACAGACAAAGTTACTGTTGAAGTGCCTTCACCAGTTGCTGGAAAATTGACAGAGATCGTTGCAAAAGAAGGCGATACTGTTGAAGTAAGTGCACTGCTTGGTTCAATCGCAGAAGGTGCAGCAGGCAATGCTGCACCGGCTGCAAAGCAACCTGCAGCACCAACACCGGCAGCTCAACCTGCTGTCGCAGCTCCGGCTGCTTCTTCTGCAGCGATGCAACCAGCTCCATCAGCTGCTAAACTAATGGCTGAAAACAATCTATCTGCTAATCAGGTAGATGGCTCTGGTAAGCGTGGACAGGTTCTTAAAGGCGACGTTCTTGATGCACTTTCTAAAGGTGTATCAACAGCAGCTTCTGCTCCTGCCGCACCACGTGCTGCATCAGCACCACAAGACGCTGCACGTGAAGAACGTGTTCGTATGACAAAATTGCGTCAAACAATCGCTCGTCGTTTGAAAGACGCTCAAAACACATCTGCAATGCTTACAACCTTTAACGAAGTCGATATGACAGCTGTTATGGATTTGCGTAAGCGTTACAAAGACGTTTTCGAGAAAAAGCATGGTGTGAAACTCGGGTTTATGGGCTTTTTCACCAAGGCTGTTTGTCATGCGTTGAAAGAAATTCCAGCTGTTAATGCTGAAATTGATGGTACGGACATTATTTACAAAAATTATGTCAATGCTGGTATTGCTGTTGGTACGGCCAAAGGCTTGGTTGTGCCAGTTGTTCGCGATGCCGATCAATTATCAATTGCTGGAATTGAAAAAGAAATCGGCCGTCTTGGACGTCTAGCACGTGATGGCAAGCTTGCCGTTACCGATATGCAAGGTGGTACATTTACGATCACCAATGGTGGTGTTTATGGATCGCTGATGTCAACACCAATTCTCAATGCGCCACAATCAGGTATTTTGGGTATGCACGCCATCAAAGAGCGTGCAATGGTTGTTAACGGGCAAGTTGTTGTACGTCCAATGATGTACTTGGCACTTTCTTATGACCATCGTATTGTTGACGGTCAGGAAGCCGTAACATTCCTCGTTCGTGTTAAGGAATGCTTGGAAGATCCAGAACGTCTTGTTCTTGATCTTTAATAAAAAGGTTTTCGCATGATGAATGCACCAACAGCGTTATTGGCCTTCAGTGTCGTTATGTTGTTGGTGCATATTTTTTTGCAGGCTTTTTTAGCAACCAAAGAATTAGGCATGCGCTGGAATGCCAGCGCACGCGATACGAATGAAAGAACAACAACATTGTTTGCCGGTAGGGCAGAACGGGCAAGTGCAAATTTTCGCGAAACCTATCCTGCTTTTCTAGCGCTGATGTTGTTGGCTGAATTTCAACCTGTTGATATTATGTTGACGGTTGCAGGAGGGACGATCTGGGCTATAGCGCGGGTTATTTATCTACCGCTTTATATGTTTGGCGTGCCTTATATCCGTTCGCTTGTCTGGTTAGTATCCATTGCTGGACTTGCAATTATGCTTTTAGCTGCTTTTTGGAGATAGATGATGCATTTCTATCTTGTAGAGTGGTCCTCACTCATGGCGGTTTTCTTGGTTGCCGCAATTACACCAGGTGCTGATTTCGCGCTTGTTGTGCGTCAATCAATCGTTTACGGGCGCGAAAATGCACTCGCTACATCTTTTGGTATCGGTTTAGCGCTTTTCTTTCATGGCAGCTACACCATACTCGGGTTGGGACTGGTTATAGCGAAATCACTTATACTGTTTAATGTCGTAAAATGGCTTGGTGTCGCATATCTGCTTTATATCGGTATCAAAGCCTTATCATCTCGCGGCACTGCTTATGTGAATGCAGATGGGCAGACAACGGTAAAAATGCAGCAAAGTTGGAAAAAGGCATTTATGGCAGGTTTTGCTGTTAATGCGCTTAATCCTAAAGCTGTATTTTTCTTTCTGTCAATCTTTTCCACTTTGGTTGCAGCAACAACACCAATGAGCGTAAAATTCTTTTACGGCTTGTCGATGTCCATGTTGTTAATCGGGTGGTTTTCAACTGTTAGCATTTTTATGACAGCACCAGCAGTACGGCATAAGTTTTATCGCGCATCGAAGTGGATAGATAAGATTAGTGGTGCGATTTTTATCGCATTTGGCATTCAACTTATGTTTCGAAAAGCCTCTTGAATTCTGAAAAATGTATAGGTCTGTTTGGCCGTAATGAAAGGGAAAATAATGTCATATGATGTCGTCGTAATCGGTGCAGGTCCTGGTGGATATGTTTCGGCAATCAGAGCAGCACAACTGGGTCTAAAAACCGCTATTGTTGAAAAACGTGAGACATTGGGTGGAACGTGCCTGAACGTAGGCTGTATTCCTTCCAAAGCGCTTCTTCATGCCTCAGAAGTATTTGCAGAAGCCCAACATGGCTTTGAATCTTTGGGTGTTACTGTATCGAAACCTTCTCTTGATCTCGAAGCTATGATGGCACACAAACAAAAGACCGTTGATGGTAATACAAGTGGTGTCGCATTTTTGATGAAGAAAAACAAAATTGATACCATCTATGGATCTGGCAAGATCCTTGCTGCCGGAAAAGTTGAAGTGACAGGCAAAGATGGTGCCAAGCAGACATTGGATACCAAAAATATTATCATTGCTACGGGTTCTGATGTCGCTGGTATACCGGGCTTAAAAATAGAAATAGATGAGAAAGTCATAGTTTCATCAACGGGTGCTTTGGCTCTTGGAAAAGTTCCACAACGCATGGTTGTTGTTGGTGCTGGCGTTATTGGATCCGAGCTTGGATCTGTATGGAGCAGACTTGGTGCAAAGGTAACAGTAGTCGAATTTCTTGATAAGGTTTTGGGGCCAATGGATGGAGAAGTTTCCAAGCAGTTCCAAAAACTCATGGAAAAACAGGGCATTGAATATAAGCTTGGTGCAAAAGTAACTGGTGTTGAAAAAACAGCTTCTGGCGCAAAAGTAACATTTGAGCCAGTTAAAGGCGGTGACGCTCAAACACTTGAAGCTGACATTGTCCTTGTTGCAACAGGACGTCGTCCTTACACAGACGGATTGGGCTTGGCAGAAGCTGGTGTCAAATTGGATGATCGTGGTCGTGTTGATGTTGATGCTCATTGGCAAACCAATGTACCAGGTATTTATGCTATTGGGGACGTGGTTAAGGGACCAATGCTTGCCCATAAGGCAGAAGATGAAGGTGTTGCCCTTGCCGAAGTTCTTGCTGGCCAAAAGGGTCATGTCAATTATGATGTTATACCAAGTGTTGTTTATACAGAACCTGAAGTTGCGTCTGTTGGTAAAACTGAAGAGGAATTGAAAGCTGCCGGTATTGAATATCGCGTCGGTAAATTTCCATTTTCTGCCAATGGCCGCGCTCGTGCTATGCAAAAGACAGATGGTTTTGTGAAAATTTTGGCATGTGCAAAAACTGATAAGGTCTTGGGTGGACACATTCTTGGTTTTGGTGCCGGTGAGATGATCCATGAGATTGCCGTTTTGATGGAATTTGGTGGTTCTTCAGAAGATTTGGGCCGTACCTGCCATGCACACCCAACAATGTCTGAGGCTATTCGCGAAGCAGCATTGGCAACCTTCTCCAAGCCAATCAATATGTAAATAGTAATAAACTATTTTCTTTAAGAAGGCTGTCTAAGGACAGCCTTTTTTATTTGAAATACGAAATAAAATAAAAATGATATAAAATATATTTCGGATGGTAATTTTTTTAATTAAAAATATTATTTATTATTATTTTTAAATCAAAACAGGAAAAACTTGATATAAAATTCATAGTTAAAATATCAACTGTTTATAAATTTATTTTTTCAAATTTTATAATTATAAAATCATAATTCAGGCTTGGTTTTATTTGATTGATGATCTAAGAATTTATTTTAACGATCAACAGCTGTTAACGTAAAACCTTTTTGCCGTAGTTGTTCAACGAGACCTTTTGAACCGGGAAGATGTCCTGCGCCAACGGCGATAAAACTATTGCCTTGCTCAATAATTTTTTGAGCACGCTCGGCCATCCTATCATTACGCTGGTCCACCAATATCTGATAGAAAATACGTTGGTTTTCAGCGCTCACATTGGATTTGAACATTTTTTCAAGGACGAAAAGCTCACCAATATGACCCTTTTGATATAGCTGCATTTGGGTATAAAAAATATCATTATTAAGATCGGTGTTTTGCACCATGTCCTCAATAGATTCTGCATAAAAACTAATTGGTAAGCCTTTTAAGGCTGATATTTGTTCGTCGACGCTTTCAAGTCCCAATACCGGTTTGTTCTGTTTCTTGGCGTCCAAACCAAGTTGGGTATCTAATGCGCGATAGCCATATTGTAGGCGTTTGGTTTCGCAAATTGGAATGCTTAGTGTTGTCCAGATTATCCATGGTTTGACGTTCGCCAAGGTATCGTAGGGCAAACCATGTTCTTCCAAAGTGGTCTGAAATTTCAAAAACTGTTCTGATGTTAAAAGATCTTTGAAACTTTCACCTGCCTTTGGTGTGATAAAATCTGGATCGAGAATAATTTTTTTTGCGTAGATATCACTGTCTGTTTCTGCGATTTCACTAAGCTCTAGAACCAATCTGTCAGATTTATCAAAGATATCTTTTTGGCGTTTTGACAAGGTGATAATTTTAGGATCACTGACATGCATTGTTCCTAATAGATAGGAAGGCTTAACACCGCTTTTTTCAATTTTCCAAAATTTGGCATTGCCGTTTATAATTGCCTTCGACTGAGAAGCGAATTTTTTCTGGTCATTTTTGGAAAATGTTTTTGTTAAATCTGTTCCACCACAAACTGGTGGTTTGGCAGGGTGTATTTTTTTTACAAAGTTATCAAAGATAGTGTTGCTTTGGGAAAGTGCTTCTTTGGCATGCAATGGCAAGAAGGACATTGATGCAGATATTGCAAGAATGGAAAGCGTTTTTAAATAATAGCGACAATGGCATATGCGATGAAACAGTTGATGTTTGACAGCTGTAATATGTGTTTGAAGCCATTGCCGCATGTATTTGTAAATTCCCCGCTAAATGTGATTAGAAGTTGAGTTCTTTATCACTTTTTCCTTCTCTTATACGTGTTGGCAATCCCATTTCAGCAAGGCGTTTTAAAAACGGTTTGGTTGGCAATTCTTCGATATTTGCCATTGTCTTGATATCCCATTCACCATGGGCAACAAGTAAGGCAGCAGCAACAGCTGGAACGCCAGCCGTATAGGATATGCCTTGTGCGCCAGTTTCATGGTAGGCTTCTTCATGGTCAGCAACATTATAGATAAATACCTCACGCGGCTTGCCATTTTTTTCGCCTTTTATGAGGTCTCCTATACATGTTTTGCCTTTGTAATCGGGCGCAAGAGAAGATGGATCAGGCAATACCGCTTTAACCACTTTCAAAGGAATAACTTCTTGTCCTTCAGCTGTTTTCACGGGCTGTTCGGATAAAAGCCCAAGATTTTTCAAAACATTGAAAACCGTTATATACCGTTCACCAAAGCCCATCCAAAACCGGATATTCGGCACGTCCAAATTCTTTGATAAAGAATGGATTTCGTCATGACCAGTCATATAGGTTTTTTGCGTGCCGACTATCGGCAAATCCCACTCTTGGCCAATTTCAAACATCTTGTTTGAAACCCACTTGCTATTTTGCCAAGACCATACCTGGCCAGTAAATTCACGAAAATTAATTTCCGGATCAAAATTTGTGGCAAACCACCGTCCGTGACTTCCTGCATTGATATCAATGATATCGATATCTGTCATTTTGTCGAAATAATCATGATGTGCCAATGCTGCATATGCATTCACAACACCAGGATCAAAACCTGCACCGAGAATTGCGGTTACACCAGCTTCTTCACATTCTTCCCGACGTGGCCATTCATAATTACCGTACCAAGGCGGTGTTTCACAAATTTTCAACGGGTCTTCATGGATTGCTGTATCAATATAGGCTGCGCCTGTTTCTAAACAGGCTGATAAAACAGACATATTCAAAAAGGCTGATCCAACATTGATAACAATTTGACAACCGGTTTTTCTAATAAGATCTGCCGTTGCTTTTACATTCATGGCGTCAAGGTGATGGGTTTCAAAGACACCTTTCACCTTCATCGATTTCTTTTCTTTTACAGAAGCGATGATAGCCTCGCACTTTTGTAACGTTCGCGAAGCAATATGAAGATCACCGAGAATATCGTTATGTTGGGCACATTTATGGGCAACGACCTGTGCTACACCACCTGCACCAATAATGAGGATATTCTTTTTCATTCCCGGTTTGTCTCCTAAACAGTATAATTTCAAAAAGTGTTACGAAACGGACAGTCTTTTATGAAAGACTATCTTGATAGTCCTTATAACCAAATTCTCGCTGAACGCGAATAGTTCCATCCAATTCTTTTATTGCAATAGATGGCATATTAAGACCATTGAACCAATTCTTTTTTACCATTGTATATCCAGCGGCATCTTGAAACGATAAGCGATCGCCAACTTTCAGCTTTTCAGGAAAATGGAATGTACCAAATACATCACCTGCCAAACAAGACTTTCCGCAAACCATAATTTCATGTGGGCCGGTATTGGGCGCAATTTTGGCATTTTCCCGATAAATAAGCAAATCCAGCATGTGGGCTTCAATAGAACTGTCCACAATGGCCAGTTCCTTGCCGTTGGACAGGGTATCCAACACACTCACTTCCAGTGTTGTGCTGTTCGTAATAGATGCTTCTCCAGGTTCAAGATAAACTGTAACACCATAAAGATCAGAAAATCTTTTCAGTCTGTCTGCAAAAGCTTCTAAGGGATAACCGTTGCCGGTAAAGTGGATGCCGCCACCCAAACTAATCCAATCAACATGTTTAAAGAAACTACCGAACTTTTCTTCAATATTGCTCAACATGCTGTCAAAAAGCGAAAAATCACCATTCTCGCAATTATTGTGTATCATGAAACCATTGACTAACGGCAATACCATTTCAATTTTTTCATTCTCTCTTTCTCCTAAACGACTATAGGGACGTGCAGGATCGGCAAGGTCAAAACTTGAAGAACTTATGCCCGGATTGAGGCGTAACCCACGTTTGATATTTTTCGATTGTTGTTCGAATCTCTGAAGTTGTCCAACTGAATTGAAAATAATTTTATCGGCATAAGTGATTGCTTCATCAATTTCATGGTCACTCCATGCTACAGAATAAGCATGTGTTTCTTTGCCAAATTTTTCGCGACCCAAACGTAGTTCATATAGTGATGAGGACGTTGTCCCATCCATATAATCGGCCATAAAATCAAAAACACCCCATGTGGCAAAGCATTTTAAAGCCAATAACGCCTTTGCACCTGATAAATCCCGCAACCGCGCGATGTTTTCCATATTGCGCAAAAGCTTAGTTTTATCGATAAGATAGTAAGGCGTTTTTATCATCATGTTATCCTGAGTAGCGGGTGTATTGATTATAACGAATCCGTGTTTAACCATATAGAAAGATAACGCTCAAAGTACAAATAAGTTATTGGTTAACCATACAAAAAAGATACCCATTTTCAGTTTATGTGTTTGCTATAATTGGTAGCTATCTCATTCTGGGAAGGATTCTCCATGCGTATCAAGGTTTCTTTGTCTGGTGTTGCATTTGCTTCAGCTATGTCATTGGTGATGTTTACCTCATCTGGTATTGCAGCGGATCTTTCGGTTGAGGTAGTTGCTGAGGCAAGCCAAACTGGTGCACCGACATCAATTACTAATAAAAGCAGAGGAGAGTGGAACGGTTTTAAAGGCTATCGCCATTATCGTAATGGTTATCGTAAACATACAGATGGTTGGTGGTATCCTGAAGCTGCATTTCAACCAAATGCAAAAGCTGGTGTAACAAACGAAAGCGTGCAAGCGATTTCTCATAAGCAAAAAGATAGTGAAGAAAAACCATGGCAGATAAAAAGTCATGTCAATTATTGTTTGTCCAAATACAAGACTTACTCAGCCAGTGATAACACATATCAGCCTTTTGAAGGGGCACGAAAGGCGTGTGTTTCACCCTATTATAAAGGCTGAGCGACCTTCACGAGACGATAAGTCGCATGACAGGATTTGCTGCTATTGTTGAATAGCAAATGCTGCTTTGTTAACAGATAACCAAATTTCTACATTTAGCTCTCAAAAAGGCTTGCACTCTTTGTGACAAGCCGTCCATTATACGAAAATAGGCGTTAGCGATTCAGACTGAACGCCCTATCTAGAATTGAGGCTCAAAAAACAGGATGGTGTGCGAATAATGACAGTACGGGAAGCAATGTTGATATTGCTGGTTATACTTCCCTTTGTCGGTAGTGCAATTATCGGTTTTTTTCGCTCAACAGCCAAAAATAATGAAGCTTGGTTTGCAGGTGCAGTGGCTCTTTTAGGCCTATTATGCACAATCATGCTTTATCCTGCCATTACGGCCGGCAACATAGTTCGTATAGATATTAGCTGGTTACCCCAATGGGGCTTAAATGTCACATTGCGTATGGATGGATTTGCGTGGTTGTTTGCGCTTCTCATTACAGGCATTGGTTTGCTTGTGGTTGTTTATGCACGCTATTACATGGATCCAGCAGATCCGGTACCCCGCTTCTTTTCGTTTTTATTAGCCTTTATGGGCTCTATGATGGGCATAGTCCTGTCCGGAAATATTGTTCTTCTCGTTATATTTTGGGAATTAACAAGCATATTTTCATTTTTGCTCATTGGTTATTGGTACCATAATGCTAGTGCGCGTGATGGCGCACGTATGGCTTTGACCATTACGGGATTTGGTGGTTTTTGCCTTTTGGTTGGTATGCTTATTATTGGCCATATTGTTGGTAGCTACGACCTAGGTATTGTTTTAAAATCCGGCAGTATAATTAAAGCAAGTCCGCTTTATCTACCTGCTTTGATATGCCTATTATTAGGCGCATTGACCAAAAGCGCACAATTTCCATTCCACTTTTGGTTGCCTAATGCCATGGCAGCACCCACACCGGTTTCAGCCTATTTACATTCTGCTACCATGGTCAAAGCCGGCGTGTTTTTATTGGTGCGGTTTTGGCCGGTTTTGGCTGGTACAGAAGAATGGTTCTGGATTGTGGGCCTAGCTGGTTTGACCACGCTTGTTCTTGGCGCCTATTTTGCAATGTTCCAACAAGACCTGAAAGGTCTGTTGGCTTATTCAACAATTAGCCATCTTGGATTGATTACCACATTGCTTAGTCTTGCAAGTCCTCTTGCTTGTGTTGCTGCAATTTTTCATATGGTCAACCATGCTATTTTTAAGGCATCGCTATTTATGGCAGCCGGTATTATTGACCATGAAAGTGGCACGCGCGATATGCGGAAATTGTCTGGTCTTTTCCGTTATATGCCTTTTACCGGCACATTGGCACTTGTTGCTAGTGCCGCAATGGCCGGTGTACCACTATTGAACGGCTTCTTATCAAAAGAAATGTTTTTTGCTGAAGCTGTAGAAACAAATATGGAATCGTGGCTTGATTGGATAACGCCTTATCTGGCAACGATAGCAGGTCTTTTCAGCGTTACATATTCTGTCCGATTTATTCATGGAGTGTTTTTTGGCGGCAAACCACAAGATTTGCCCAAGACCCCCCACGAACCACCACATTTTATGCGCTTTCCAATAGAGCTATTGGTATTTTTATGCCTTTTGATCGGGATATTTCCACATTTCGCAATAGGCCGCATTCTTAAAAATGCAGTTACTGCCGTTTTAGGTTCTGAAACGCCACGATATAGTCTCGCTTTATGGCACGGTTTCAATTTACCGCTGATTATGAGCATGATTGCGCTGATTGGTGGCTTCATGCTGTATGTTTTTGCAAGAAAATATCTCAAATCATGTGAAGGTGGTCCTCCATTCTTCCGGCATTTGAAAGGCCAGCGTATTTTTGAACGTGTTCTTGTAACAATTTCTTGGAAATGGGCGCGTTTTGCCGAGTCATTTCTTTCAACTCGGCGTTTGCAAGTGCAAGTGCGGTGGATTGTATTGGCTCCGATAGTTATCATCGGTCTAGTTATTTATAAGTATGGTCTGATCTCGGCAGGATCTTTGCCATTATTTCCTCTTGATCTACCATTTCTCATTATTTGGCTGATTGGTGGGACATGCGCCATAGCAGTTGCCTGGCAAGCAAAATTCCATAGATTGGCTTCTCTTGTATTGTTAGGCGCGACAGGTCTTATGACTTGTGCAACATTTTTGTGGTTATCTGCACCAGATCTTGCCGTGACACAACTTGTTGTCGAAGTTGTAACAACGGTATTGTTATTGCTTGGTTTGCGCTGGTTGCCTAAGCGGTATGAAAGCCCTGATCCTATAGGAACAAATGGTTGGGTATGGTTGCGCCGTAGTCGTGATCTGCTTATTGCAATTATTGGCGGGGGGAGTCTGGCGTGGTTATCCTATGCTGTTATGACCCGTCCGCAGGGCGCAACAATATCCGACTATTTTCTGACCCACGCATATTCAGATGCGGGTGGGCGAAATGTTGTCAACGTTCTGTTGGTTGATTTCCGTGGTTTTGACACAATGGGAGAAATTACTGTTCTTGCTATTGTTGCACTAACTGTCTTTGCTCTATTGCGCCGTTTCCGTCCGGCGGTTGAAAGTATTGCCGCACCAACGCAACAGCAGATACAAAAGGAATTCGACGAAGCGCAACCTGATCGCGAGATTGGTGATACGGTTTCCGATTATCTCGCGGTGCCACGTATTATCATGCATTGGCTATTTCCGGTTATTATGGCTTTTGCCGTTTATCTTTTCATGCGTGGACATGATCTGCCCGGCGGTGGCTTTGCCGGTGGTGTTACAATGGCAATAGGGTTTATTTTGCAGTATGTCGCTTCCGGTACGCGTTGGGTAGAAAGCCATTTAACTGTTTTGCCATTACGCTGGATGGGATTTGGCATTCTGGCCGCAATGGCAACTGGTATTGGCTCTTGGTTTTTTGGTTATCCGTTTTTAACGTCATATTTCCAATATACTGAAATTCCACTTATTGGAAAAATGCCTACGGCAACGGCTATGTTTTTTGATTTAGGCGTTTTTTCTCTTGTGGTTGGTGCAACGGTGTTGATGTTGATAGCCATAGCGCACCAGTCCATTCGCCATTATCGCGTTGGGAAAAAAGTAATCCGGAAAGAGGGAGAATAATATGGAAATCGTTCTTTCTCTTGCCATAGGTGTTCTTGCCGGAGCAGGGATATGGCTTATTTTGCGTCCAAGAACATTTCAGCTTATTATCGGCCTATCACTGATTTCCTATGCGGTTAATCTGTTCATATTTTCAATGGGGCGCCCACGTTCAAATTCTGCACCTATTGTTGATCCTACAAAGATTATCAATCCGGCAAATTATGTCGACCCGCTTCCACAAGCACTTGTGCTTACTGCTATTGTGATTGGTTTTGCAACGGCTGCGCTTTTTCTTGTTATCTTGTTGGTATCGCGTGGGCTTACCGGGTCTGATCATGTAGACGGGCGGGAGAAAAAATAGTGGCCAATTTTCTTCATCACCTCATTATTTTTCCTATTTTACTGCCTATCGCAACGGGTGCCTTATTATTGTTTTATGATGAAAGGCACCGCCGGTTAAAATCATCTATCAGTATCATTTCGATTGGTCTGTTGGTCTTAACAGCAATGCTATTGGTTGCACGGGCAATTGAAATATCTCCGCAAGCAGAAGTTTATGCGCTGGGTAATTGGGTTGCACCTTTTGGTATTACTTTGGTTCTTGATCGGCTAAGCGCCTTGATGGTTCTGCTTTCCAGTATTTTGGGCGTTGCATCATTAGTGTTTTCACTTGCCCATTGGTATAAAGTTGGTCCGCATTTCCATTCCCTTATGCAGTTTATGATAGCTGGTGTTAATGGTGCTTTTTTAACCGGTGATTTGTTCAACCTTTTTGTATTTTTTGAGGTTATGTTAACAGCTTCCTATGCTTTGGCATTGCACGGGTCAGGGCAGGCGCGTGTTCGATCTGGCATGCATTATGTTGTCATTAATCTGTTGGCATCATCCTTTTTTCTTATAGGGGCTGCGCTTATTTACGGTGTTGCCGGTACATTGAATATGGCCGATCTTGCAATGAAACTTGCAATATTACCAGTGGAAGATCGCATTATCTTTGAAACGGGAGCGGCAATATTAGGATTGGCTTTTGTTGTCAAAGCAGGCATGTGGCCACTTAACTTTTGGCTCACACCAACTTACAGCGCGGTGGCGGCACCTGTTGGGGCATCTTTTGCCATTTTAAGTAAAGTTGGGATTTATGTTATTTTAAGGCTTACATTGCTGGTATTTGGACCAGAAAGCGGAGCTTTTGCAGGCTTTGGTAATGACGTATTGTTTTACGGTGGACTTGCAACGCTTATTTTTGGTTTTATCGGTGTTCTTGCCAGCCAGGCACTTGGACGCCTTGCTTCATATAGTGTACTTGTATCGTCCGGCACATTAATGGCGGCAGTCGGCACAGGTAACTCTTCGCTCACAGCAGGGGCTCTTTTTTATATTGTTTCATCAACTCTGTCGCTTGCAGCATTTTTTCTACTGGTTGAATTGGTCGAACGTAGTCAGGATACAGCGGCAAATGTTTTGGCTGTGACGATGGAAGTTTATGGTGACGATGAAGAAGAAGAAGCCGATGAGGTGGGAACATATATTCCGGCGACTTTGGCAATTTTGGGCGCTTGCTTTGGCATAACCGCAATTCTTATCATCGGCATGCCACCCTTTTCAGGGTTTGTCGCAAAATTCATGATGATTACCGGTGTATTCAATCCAGATGGTCTTGAGGCAAATGGCTACATGCCGCAACTTCGCGATTGGGTATTTGTTGCGTTTGTCATTTTGTCTGGATTTGCAGCACTTATCGCAATGACACGCACGGGTATACGGACGTTTTGGGCATCGATTGAAGGTAAGATTCCTCGTGTGCAAGTTATCGAGTTTGCGCCAGTGGCCGGCCTATTGGCACTTTGTTTGATTTTGACAATAGGAGCAGGTCCAGTTGCTGATTATATGATAGCTGCGGCGGACGAATTACATAATCCAAAAGACTATATCAAAAGCGTATTGCCTAATGCTGTTGTAAAGAGTGGAGCGAATATTCAATGAAGTATTTGTTGCCTTATCCACTTTTAACGCTTTCTATCCTTATCATGTGGATGGTTCTGAATGGGTTTTCCCTAGGCCAAGGTTTGATAGGTATCATTGTCGGATTGTTCGGCGGCTTTCTTATGCGCTTATTACAACCGGAAAAAGTGCATATTCATAGTTGGTCAGCAATTGTCCGATTATTCTTTCGTGTTCTTATAGATGTTACGACATCAAATATAACTGTTGCGCGGCATATTCTATTTGGTGGCATAAAGCGGCATAATTCTGGTTTTATTACCATTCCGTTGACGTTGAAAAATAGAACAGGTCTTGCTGTCTTATCCTGTATCATGACAGCATCTCCTGGCACGGCATGGATTTCCTATAACAGCAAAAATAATGATCTTTTGATTCATGTTCTTGACCTTGCTGATGGTCAGGATTGGGAGAAGTTTATTAAACGCCGTTATGAAACGCTACTTATGGAGATATTCCAATGAGTATAGTCATTCTCTACTGGGGTATTAACTTGTCACAATTATTGTTGGGGCTAGCGATGATCTTGGCTGTGTTGAGGCTGTTGAAAGGCCCCCGCGCACAAGATCGTGTTGTTGGACTGGACACTCTTTATGCCACAACAATGATGCTGTTTGTGACTTTTGGTATGCGATCAGGCACCACAATTTATTTTGATGCGGCTTTAGTTATTGGGCTTTTAGGCTTTGTGTCGAGTGCAGCGCTAGCAAAATTTCTTATGCGTGGTGAGGTGATAGAATGATAGATGAACTTCCTCTTTGGCTCGCGATCACTATTACAGCATTTTTACTGTGGGGGTCAGGCTTGACTTTGATTGGTGCCATTGGCCTTACGCGCGGAAAAACCTTTTATGACCGTTTGCATATGCCAACTTTAGGAACAAGCTGGGGCGTTGGTGGAATTATCATTGCATCTATCATTTATTCAACGATGGTTGAACACAGACTGGTTTCACACGAGCTTTTATTGGCCATTTTTCTTATTGTGACGACACCGGTAACATTGATGCTACTTTCACGTGCTGCCATGCAACGCGATCAATCTTCAAATTCGTCTGAAGTGCCAAGCGAGCTGCGTTATCGTGAACTCAATGATAACTCACTAACAGCGACAAATTTGGAAAAAACAGTTGATACTGATGCACAAGATCCGAAAGCATAAGAAACTGTAAGAAGCTGATTAGGGAATTCAGAGACGTTATTTTAACAACAGTTTTTGTTAAAATAGCATGAAGCACACCATTTTTATAAAATGATGCGCTTCATGAAATATCTTATTTTTTTACGTTTTTTGCATGTTGGCTTGCTGCCTGCCTGCCAAAATCTGGAGCATCAACTTCTTGTCCAGCCTCAATAATGCCACGTCTTACAGCGCGTGTGCGTGTAAACAAATTGAACAATGCTTCACCATCACCCCAACGAATTGCACGTTGCAATGATGCTAGGTCTTCACTGAAGCGTCCCAACATTTCAATGATCGCATCTTTATTGTTTAAGCATATATCGCGCCACATTGTTGGGTCAGAAGAGGCAAGGCGCGTAAAGTCGCGAAAGCCAGAAGCAGAATAAGCAATCACTTCTGAATTTGTGACTTTTTCTAAGTCACTGGCCGTACCAACAATATTATAAGCAATAAGGTGGGGAAGGTGAGAGGTGATCGCCAAGACAAGGTCATGATGCTCTGGATCCATTTGATCCACTTTAGCACCACAAGCCTGCCAAAACTGCGTCAACTTTTCCAATGCTTCATCATTTGTGTTGGGGAGAGGCGTAAGAATACACCAACGATTGATAAAAAGATCGGCAAAGCCCGCATCTGGTCCTGAAAATTCTGTTCCTGCGATTGGGTGCCCAGGAATAAAGTGAACCGTATCGGGCAACTCTGGCTTCATCTGGCGAATAACCGAAGCTTTGGTTGAACCGACATCGGTAACAAGAGCACCCGGTTTCAAATGCTGCGAGATTTCTTTGGCAACATAACCCGATGCACCTACCGGAACCGAAACAATGACCAAATCGGCATTTTCAACCGCTTTGCTATTATCTGTTGTATAACTGTCACCCAAATCAAGTTCACGCGCGCGTTCCAGTGTTGTACCGGTTCGCGTTGAAATGGCAATATGGTCGGCCAATTTTTTTTGCCTGATAACACGTGCAAGCGAAGATCCAATTAAGCCGATACCGATAAGTGCTATTTTATTAAATTTAACGTCTGCCATTTTTTTACTTCAAAAAATCTTTTAATGCAGCGACAAGGCCGCGATTTGCTTCTTCTGGACCAACGGAAATACGCAATGCATTTGGAAATCCATATCCTGTAACGCGGCGCACGATATAACCTTGCATTTTCAAGTAATCATCTGCACGTGCCGCTGATTGGGCATCGTTATCTGGAAAATGAACCAATAGGAAATTGGTGACCGAAGGTGTGACTTTGAGACCTAGTCCAGCAATTTCTTCTGCAAGCCAGTTGCGCCATTTTGTATTAAACGCAACAGCATAGGCTACATATTCCTTGTCTCTGAATGCTACAGCACCCGCAGCTTGCGCTGGTACGCTTACGTTAAAAGCACCACGAATGCGGTTTACAGCATCAATGACATGAACGGGAGCATACATCCACCCGATTCGCAAACCAGCCAATCCATATATTTTTGAAAAAGTGCGTGTCATGACAACATTTTTATTGGCTGAAACCAGCTCTATGCCTGCTTCATAATCGTTTTCTGTTACAAATTCGGCATAAGCACCATCAAGAACAAGCAAAACATTTTTCGGAAGTCCAGCATGAAGTTCCTTAATTTCTGCGGCAGAAAGATAAGTACCGGTTGGATTGCCAGGATTGGCAATAAAGACAATTTTTGTCTTGTCGGTTACGCTTGATAGGATTGCCTGAATATCTATCCGACAATTATTTTCTTTAACGATTACCGGAGTAGCGCCCGTGCCGCGGATCTGTATTTCATAAACACTGAAACCATGTTCGGTCATGATACCTTCATCACCGGCGCTTAGATAGGTATTTGACAATAATCCTAATAAATCATCAGACCCATTGCCGGCCATTAAATTACTTTTGGAAAGGCCGGTTACTTCAGAAATAGCCTCTAATAATGGTGTTGCGGAACCGTCTGGATAAAGCTCTAGATGTGCTGCAGCCTGCCGATAGGCATCAATAGCTGCGGGGCAGGGGCCAAGTGGAGATTCATTGGAAGATAATTTGAATATTTTTTTTCCGCTAGCAACCTTGCTTGATCCTGGTACATAAGCGGCGATGTCCAAAATACCTTTTCTAGGTTGTGGGCGACTTGCAGTATTATTTTTTGTCATCGGTATTGATCCGGTCTGTTATTCTATTTGTTTAGGAAATACCCTTGCTTGCAAAACAAGTCGAGAGAAATTCTTGACTTTTGTTAGAATAGACGACTAGCTATTCTTTATTCTTTCAAGACGGTGCAACCGAAATGACACATAGCCAATCTAATAATACATACGACAATCCGCAAAAATCACAGGCAGATTCGCCCGATAGCAAAATTGCTTTTTTTGACAATGATCAGCCGTTAAAGCTTGATAGCGGCGTTATATTAAGTCCGTTTCAGATAGCTTACCAAGATTACGGTACGCTCAATGATGACAAAAGCAATGCAATATTGATTTGCCATGCTTTAACTGGCGATCAGCATGTGGCCAATACTCACCCCGTAACTGGAAAGCCTGGTTGGTGGGATACATTGGTGGGGCCCGGCAAGATTATCGACACAGAAAAATATTATGTTATTTGTTCCAATGTCTTAGGGGGATGTCTAGGGTCAACGGGGCCTGCTTCGCTTAATCCTGCAACGGGAAAGCCATATGCACTTGATTTTCCGGTAATAACGATTGGAGATATTGTTCGTGCACAGGCAATGCTTGTTGAACGATTGGGAATAGAAACACTTTTTTGTGTTGTCGGTGGATCAATGGGGGGTATGCAAGCTCTACAATGGGCATCGGCGTATAAAAGTAAGGTTTTTTCGTCCATTATTCTTGCAACAGGAGCGCGCCATTCAGCACAGAATATCGCTTTTGACGAGATTGGACGACAAGCTGTAATGGCTGATCCAAGCTGGATGGGGGGGCGTTATCTGGAAGCTGGCAAGCGCCCTACGAAAGGTTTGGCAGTTGCCAGAATGACAGCCCATGTCACCTATCTGTCCGAAGCGGCTTTGCATCGGAAATTCGGTCGGAATTTACAAAATCGTGACCAGATAACATTTGGATTTGATGCAGACTTTCAGATTGAAAGTTACCTTCGTCATCAAGGCATGACATTTGTTGAGAGGTTTGATGCAAATAGCTATCTCTATCTGACACGTGCAATGGATTATTTTGACCTAGAGGCAGAACATGGTGGCAGATTATCCAATGCGTTTACGGGTTCCCGAGGACGGTTTTTCGTTGCCTCTTTTTCTAGTGATTGGCTATTTACAACCGCGCAATGCCGCACATTTGTTCACGCACTCAATGCGGTTGGTGCGCGTGTGTCCTTTGTCGAAATAAAAACAGATAAAGGGCATGATGCCTTTTTGCTTGATGAACCAGTGATGTTTTCAGCAATTCATAGTTTTTTGACTGCCGCCGCTGAACAAAGGGGGCTTGAAATATGAGCCAACAAGATGATCTAAAATCAACACTGAAATCCAGAACAGATTTTGATGTTATAGCAAGTTTCATCAGATCCGGCAGTCGTGTGCTTGACGTTGGCTGTGGCGATGGAAGTTTGCTTTGCCTATTGCAATCGCGGCGTTCAGTTGATGGCCGCGGCGTGGAATTGTCACAACAAGGTGTTGACCAATGTTTGGGGAAAGGGTTGTCTGTTATTCAAGGGGATGCGGATAGTGATCTTATCTATTACCCTGATTCAGGTTTTGATTATGTTATTCTATCACAAACACTGCAAGCGACGCGCAACCCTAAAGTCGTGTTGGAACAGCTTTTAAGAATAGGCGAAAGAGCCATTATTTCCATACCGAACTTTGGATATTGGCGTGCACGTGCACATCTTTTATTTTTAGGGCGTATGCCCGTAACAAAAGAGTTGCCATATAGCTGGTACGATACTCCCAATATCCACTTCTGTACGATAGATGACTTTGTAACCTTAGTAAAAGAAGTTGGTGCTGAAATTGAAGAGGCTGTCGTTCTTAATAGGCAAGGGCAACGTGTTAGCTGGAAACTACCTTGGGGAGCGTGGAACCTTTTTGGGCAACAGGCGGTGTTTTTATTACACAGATGATTACTGAAACGTCTGATAATCTTGCTAGTGTTGTTCGGTATAATCTTTCTCGATGGGGATTATCCGAAACAGCTCATATCGAGCTTCTGACAATTTCAGAAAATGCAACATTTCTGGTTGAAGATCATGAAGAGCGAAGAGTTGTAAGAGTTTATCGCTCAAATTATCATAGTGATGCTGAGATAACTTCAGAGCTTTTGTGGCTACAAGCTATTGAGCAGTCGGCTATTGTTACAGTTCCACATCTGTTTACAACGCTATCTGGTGAATTGTTTATTTCTTCTAACAATTTCAGGCTTGCCTGTTTTTCTTTTATGGATGGGCTAGAACCAAAAATTGATAGCAATCTTGTTCATTGGTTTTTTGAATTAGGAAGAATTTCAGCAGGATTACATCGCCAGTCGTTAAGTTGGCATAAGCCAGACAATTTTGTAAGAAAACATTGGACTTATGAAACAATGGTAGGGCCCAATGCATATTGGGGAGACTGGCGTTGTGCTTATGGTTTATCGGATGACGACCGTAAACTGTTGGAGGCTTGTGATGCCGCATTGAAGTCTGTCACTGCGCATTTTCCACATGATGATATCAATTATGGCCTTATCCATGGTGATTTGCGTTTGGCTAATCTTCTCGTTAACGACGATCATCTTATAGCGATAGATTTTGATGATTGTGGCTTTTCTTGGCGCGGACTCGATTTAGCCAATTCGCTGAGTTTCATTGAAGATGACCCGTGTGTACCTGAGCTTATTGAAGCGTGGTTTCAAGGTTATCAAGAAGTTATGCCGGTAACGCTTTTTATGCGGGAAACAATAGCACATTTTATTATGATGCGTCGTATGCAGCTTACCGCATGGTTGGCTAGTCATGCGAACGTGCCGACCGCTCAAAAACTGGGAAAAAGCTTTGCAAAAGGAACTGTTAAATTGGCTCAGAAATATCTGATGATATGACAGTATTCTTTTGTTCAATCATCGCGACACCTTTAATTTGAGCATAAACTTTCATACCATCTTGCAGTCCAAGCTGCTGCCATGAATATTGTGTCAAACGAGAGAGAAAATGTACACCTTTTCCCTCAAATCCAAGTTCCAATTTTGCTAGTACTTCATGTGTGCCTTTTGTACGTGCGGTTACTATCTGTGCGGGCATAACGTTGAGAATTGAGCTCATTAAGGGTTTTTCAGTTGCCAAACTTACATCATTGGCAGCAATGCGAATGCGCATTTTTTGACCAACTGCTTTTTCATCGGAAGGCACAACAAATATTCCACCAGCAACATTTATATGAAGTAGACCGGCGTCTTTATTATATGAATGTACAACGCCATCCAGGCTAACGGCGGCTTCGCGTGTATTAGCAAGTGGGAGATCAGGGTTAGCTTGAATTTCATCCAATGGACCAGCAGCAATAATCCGTCCCTTATCCATTAATACAAGGTAATCCGCTAGTCTTTCAACTTCATAAATGTCATGGGTTATATATATAATCGGCAAACTTAACCGATCGCGTAATCTGATCAAAAATGGCAGAATTTCATCACGAGAACGTTTGTCGAGTGCAGAAAGCGGTTCGTCCATCATGAGTATGTGGGGCTTTGATAATAATGCCCGACCGATTGCGACGCGTTGGCGTTCTCCGCCAGATAAATTTTGCGGTGCACGATCGATAAGATGAGAAATATTGAGAAATTCAATAACCTCTTCAAAGGATGGTGAAAGATCTTTGGTGTTTTTTGGCATACCGAATATCAGGTTTTTGCGTACCGATAAATGAGGAAAAAGACTTGCTTCCTGAAACACATATCCTAATGGGCGTTTATGGATAGGGACAAATTGATTCTCATCTTGCCAAACATCCGTTCCAATGGAAACTTTTCCATTCAAATGATTTAAACCGGCGATGGCGCGCAATATGCTGGTTTTACCACAACCTGATGGACCATAAAGAGCAGTGACACCATGTGATGGTGCGGTAAAAGAGCAATCAATCGAGAAATTGCCGAGCATACCGTTAAGTGCAATATCAATGCTTCCGCTCATAGCGCTCTTGCTCGCATATATTTTTGTAATAGCGCAACCATAAGAATAATTAGAAAAGAAAATACGACCATTATCAATGATAAAATATTGGCTTCATGCATTTGACCAGCTTCAACATATCCCATGATCGTTGTGGAAATAACGGCTGTTTTGCCTGGCAAATTTCCACCTATCATTTGCACAACGCCGAATTCACCCACTGTATGGGCAAATCCTAAAACGGCTGCCGTCATAAAGCCGGGGCTAGCAATAGGTAAAGCAACTTTCCAAAATGATTTCCATGGTGACGCGCGTAATGTTGCTGCGACTTCCATGGGACGTTTTCCCATTGCTTCAAAAGAATTGCGGATTGGTTGCACAACAAAGGGAAGTGAATAAATGACTGAGCCAATTACCAGTCCTTCAAATGTAAACGCAAACTTATCGACGCCAAACCAGGGACCAATAAAACCTCCTGGACCATTAGGGCCTAATAAAACAAGTAGGTAAAACCCTAAAACTGTCGGGGGCAAAACAAGAGGAATAGATATAAAGGAGGCTACAATTTCTTTAAAGTAGGATTGTGAGCGTGCCAGCCAAAGCGCAATTGGCGTGCCGATAAGCATGAGAAAACATGTCGTAACGGATGCCAATTGTGCTGTTAGCGTAATTGCTGTCCATGTCTGAGCAGAAAGAAGTGTCATGCTTATTGCTTTACTTCGGGCAATGCATAACCGTACTTTTTAATGATTGTAGCTGCTTCAGGACCCTTTAGAAAATCTATAAAGGCTTTTGCTGCTTCATTATTTTCGCCGGTCTTCAAAAGTACGGCATCTTGACGGATAGGGTTATAATAACCTTGTGGTACGATCCATTTCGAGCCACCTTTTTCATTAATAATCTGTGACAGAGCAACAAATCCAATTTCTGCATTGCCAGTTTTAACGAATTGATAGGCTTGTGAAATGTTCTGTCCTTCAACAAGTTTATCTTTTACCTTGTCATGAACTTTTAATGCGTCCAGCGTTTCAACAGATGCCTTGCCATAAGGGGCAGCGTCGGGGTTGCAATAAGAAATATGGCTAATAGTTGTATCTGTTAATGTTTCCGGTCCTTTAACAAGACCTTCTTTTGTACTCCACAACACAAGTGTGCCAATAGCATAGGTAAATTCGGTTCCTTTTACTGCATATCCCTCTTCAACCGCTTTGGTAGGGCGAGCTGTATCAGCGGCTAGGAATACTTCAAAAGGGGCGCCATTTTTGATCTGATTATAAAAGTTTCCAGTAGCACCAAAAGAAAGTGTCGCTGTATGACCTGTCTTGGCTTTGAATTGTTCAGCAATTTCTTTAACAGGTTCGGTAAAGTTGGCAGCAACTGCGACAACAGTTTCTCCAGCTTGTGCCCAAGTGACGCTGGCAAGTAAAATACCGGTTAAAAGTGCAAGTTTCGTTTTCATTGCGACTCTCCTTAGCTGGTGGCAATAATTATGTTTTCAGCATCAAATGATGCAATAACTGGCATGTCGGCTTTAAGTTGTTTTACAACAGCGTCATTCGGACGAGCTGTCGCTACCAGCGTTTTGCCGGCATCAATTTCAACCACAAGTTCAACGCTTGCTTCACCCGCGTTAATTGTGCGCAAAATTCCTTCGATATGATTTATTTTGTCTGGTAATTTTTTATCGGTTTTAGGGGCAACTTTAACAAAGGTCGCTTTGATTAATGCTGCAACCTGTCGATGTTTAACAAGTCCCAATCGCTCAACACTTTTTGCCGTAATTTCAGCCTGAATTGAGACATTATCGGAAATGCGGATATCTACAAAAGCTGCCGGTGATTCGATTGTAATAGCTTGAACGTGACCCGAAAGTACATTACGAGCCGAGGTTTTCATCATAAACCCATGAAGAAGTCCGGTTGAACTTAACCCAATATCGGAAAGATCATCAGAGGCATTTTGTATCATGGTTGCGAGGCCAGCTTCCAGTTGATGGAAGGTCTCAATGAGCTTTAGCGCCTGAGGCGTTAGGACTGCGCCACCACCGCTCCGTCCTCCAGCTTTTTTTTCTAGTAATGGCTTTGTAACAAGGTTTTGCATTGCATCAAGTGCATCCCATGCTGCTTTATAACTTAATCCAACAGCACGTGCAGCTGCCGATATTGACCCTTCTCGGTCAACGGCTTCAAGCAATTTTATCCGTTCACGACCAACAGAACCGATATGTTCCTGGCTTAAAGCAATTGTTGCAGTGACGGCCATATTTCATTTCCTTTAGATTATGTAGTTTAACTATATAGCGATCGGGTAGAAAGCAAGAATTAATGACATAAAATTTCCTGATCCATCGCCAAGGTGACAGTTGAATTGCAGGTCTTGCGTTATATTTTTTAACAATTTCATGGCTGTTTTCATACCAAGGTAACAGCGAATTATTGACGTATTTCTCGATTTTTCAAAAGAAAATAGCGATTATAGAGCGTTAATCCATAATCGATAACTGGTGTTACAAAACAAAGTTATAAAGGCCTTATGTGAACTATTGCTGTGTTTTAAAAACTGCCGTAATTTACAGCGAACTTATTAGGTTATTTTTTGTCGCTAATGCGAGAAATTAAAATAAGACGGATAATAGACAAGAGGTAAAAAACAATGGCACGCACCGTTTATGTCAACGGCGAATGGCTGGACGAAACAGCTGCTAAGATTTCAATTTTTGATCGGTCGGTCATGTTTGCCGATTCAATCTATGAAGTGACATCTTTTTTTGACGAAAAATTTCTGGATTTTGATGGACATATCCAACGATTAAAAAACTCCCTTCATGCAATCAATATTGATTTCAATGTCGATAGAGATGAGTTTTTAACGCTTCATCGCGAACTTATTAAGCGTAATAATCTCAAGGATGGAACGGTTTATCTTCAAGTTTCACGTGGCAGTGGCGATCGTAATTTTGTTTATGATAACAAAGATTATAAACCTATCCTTTTTATGTTTACCCAGACAGGTATTGTTAAAAACCTGCACACTATTCCGCAGCTGAAAATGATTTCTGTAAAAGAAGGGCGCTGGTGTCGTCGTGATATTAAAACAACGCAACTTCTTTATTCATCACTGACAAAAACACGCGCTCATAATGATGGGGTTAATGATGCTGTATATGTAGAAGATGGTTATCTCACAGAAGCAACGTCTTCAAATTTCTTTATCGTAGACAAAAATGGCACTGTTATTACACGTCAGCTTGACCATGCAATTTTGCCAGGCATAACCCGTGCTACAATACTTGATATTGCACGGAAACATGACATAGCTGTTGAAGAGCGGTTATTTACCTTGGAAGAAACTTACGCTGCAAGTGAAGCGTTCATTACATCGACTACCAATTTCGCCGCACCTGTTATCAGTCTTGATGGACGGGCAATTGGTGATGGTAAGCCGGGAAAAACAACATTGCGCTTGCGTGAATTATACCTTGAGCACGTTAAGCGGACCTAATTTTAACCACGCTGGCGCTTTGCTATAACAGCAAGTGCCAGCAATGCTTGCCTAATAATTGCTTCTGATAATGAAGCATTTTGGCGACTTTCTAGAACTGCTCTCTGCAATCTTTCCATAGCTTGGGAAATCTGTGAAGATGACCAATTGTTAACAGCTTGTTCCATTATTTTTTGACGGCGGAAAAAAATCGGTGGTCGGGCTGAAGCAACAGCTGAAGATGCTGTTTTATTTTCATTCTCAACGAGATTTCTTAAAAGTTGTAATTGTTGGAATTGCCTTTGGGCAGCGCTTAAAATCAGGAATAATGCACTACCCGTGGCAACTTGACGGTCGAAACGATTATTGAACCCCACCATATCGCCCATCAAAATAGCATCGATAATCTCGTCATAGTTTAACGCACTAACATCACTGACAACTTCCTTGACGTCTTCAATGCTAATTTCACCTTTATGAAGTGCATAAAGACATAATTTTTCCAATTCGCTACGTGATATTAGTCTGTCGCCGCCCAGACTATCTCTAAGCCATTTACGAGCATCAAGTGAAATTGTAAGTTTATAATCGCCCAAAACCTGATCAATTAGCCCCTCCAACGCGCGTGCATCATCTGCAAAACATGGCAATGCCATAGCTGTTGATGCTGTCTCAATGGCTGTGCGCAGACCTGAACCTTTTTTGAGATCTCCGGCTTCAATCAGCAGATAGGCATGCTCAGGTGGTGTTTTGGCCAATTGTCTAATGGCATCAACCAAATTTTTTTGGTTTCCAACATTTCGTATCCATATGAGACGCTCCCCACCAAAAAGTGAGATTGTGTGCGCTTCATCAGCCAAACGAGTAGGATCACGTTCAAGTTCACTGGCTTCAAGACGTATATTGGAAAATGGGTCATCCAATTTAACGCCCGTTAATTTCGCAAATGCAGCTGCCCTTTCAGACACAAGACCTTTATCGGGGCCGTAAATAAGAACAATAGGGTACTGCTTTTGCAGTCGTCCTAAAAATCCATCAACTTCATGTGCTTTTTTTTGCGCCAATATATTAGTCCATCAGCAATTTGTCATCGTCGAGTGCTTCGCCTCGGACTTTTTGAAACATATCGATAAGATCACCTACATCAAGGCCTCTGCGCTTTTCTGCATGCACATCAAGCACGATTTTGCCGCCATGCAACATGAAAGTGCGTTCTCCATAATCCAATGCCTGCCGCATGGAATGCGTCACCATGAGTGTTGTTAAGTTATTTTTTCTGATAACCTTTTCCGTGAGCTTCATCACAAAGTCGGCCATACCGGGGTCGAGGGCTGCTGTATGTTCATCCAAAAGTAAAACATCAGCGTCTGACAATGTTGCCATAACCAAAGATACAGCCTGACGTTGTCCTCCAGATAAACTATCCATGCGATTATGAATACGGTTTTCTAATCCCAGACCCAATTCGGCAATACGGTGTCGAAATATTTCCCGATTTTCGCGTGTAAGTGCAGATGTTAAGCCCCGTCTTTTTCCACGACAAGCAGCCAATGCCAAATTTTCTTCTATGGTAAGAGAACCGCAACTCCCTGCAAGAGGATCTTGAAACACGCGAGCAATCATTTTCGCCCGATCAGCGGTTGATTTACGCGAAACATCCACACCATTGATAATGACTTTTCCTTCATTTGGTAAAATATCACCAGCAAGAACACCAAGCATTGTCGATTTTCCTGCACCATTTGAACCTATTACGGTAACAAAGCTGCCTCGCTCGATTTTCAGGTTAAGGTCTATCAATGCCTGTTTTTCTAATGGTGTGCCTTGTTTGAAAGTTACCCCGATATGGTCAAGCTCAATCATGTTTTTTCGCCCCAAAATAACGTGGTACAACAAGGGTCAACACGACCAGCAATGCAGTGATAAACTGTAAGTCGGTTGATGTATCAATACCTAGGCTGCTACCTTCAAAAGCAAATTGTACTGCGACGCGGTATAGTACTGACCCAATGACACAGCTTAGAATAATGAAGAACAGTTTTCTTGTGCGGAATAGTGTTTCACCGATGATGACAGCCGCTAGCCCAAAGACGATTGTACCTGCGCCACCGGTAATATCAGTTGCAATAGCGGTTTGAATATAAAGTGAACCACCAAGAGCAACTAATCCATTGGATAGGCCCATACCAAAATAAATCAGGCGATCTGTTTTTATGCCTTGCGCTTTTGCCATGCGCGGATTGATACCTGTTGCCCGCATGGCAAGACCTGTTTGGCTTTCAAGAAAACGCCAAACAAGGAATGCAACAATGAGAACAATGACACCAATGAATATGGGGCGAACTGCCATATCAGGTAAACCAAATATACCGTAAAATGGTGTAAGCGCCGTATCTGTAACCCCTAAATTGACATTTGAAACACCCATGATGCCCATAATGCGCAGATTGACTGTGTAAAGGGCAGACATTGTCAAAATAGATGCAAGAAGATTAAGGATACCAAATTTTAGATTTAAGAGTGCTGTAACCAGTCCAGCAAGCATACCAGCACATAGAGCTGATAACATTGCCAACCAAGGATTTACGCCACAAAGAATCATTACACCACAAACGGTGGAGCCTAGAAGAAATGAGCCATCAACGGTCAAATCCGGAAAATCAAGGATCCTAAATGATAGATAAACACCGATAGCAACAAAGGCATAAACCAGTCCAAGCTCGACCGCACCGGTAAAAGCAAACATACTCATCCGGCAAGTGTCCTGTTTGTAACGCTGTGGTTGACAATGATTTTCACTTTTTCATCCCTATTTATCTGATGTTTTATTTGCACGATCCAAAACTGTTTGAGGAATTGTTATTCCCATTTTTTCAGCAGCCTTTAGATCAATTTTTATGTTTCTAGCTGGCGGTGTCACAACACTTATATCACCGGCTTTTTCACCTTTTAGAATCCGTACAACCAATTTACCAGTTTCAACGCCTGCATCATAATAATCAATTCCTTGTGCGGCAAAGGCACCCCGTCCGATTGAACTTGGATCAGCCGTAAAGATAGGTGTTTTTGTTTCCGCTGCAACTTTTGTGGCACCTTCGAGAACTGATATGATTGTATTATCCGTTGGTACATAGATAATATCAACTTTGCCAACCAAAGCGCGTGTAGCGGCTTGAACATCAGAAGACTTTGGTGCTGCCGATGGTATAACTTCGATACCATCTTTTTCTGCCAGTTTCCGTAAAACATTGAGTGTCGAGACAGAATTTGCTTCGGCTGAATTATAAAGGTAGCCCAACTTTTTCAAATCAGGTTTGATTTCTTTTAGAAGCTTTATATGGTCTTCAACGGGGGAGCGGTCAGAAACACCGGTCACATTACCACCTGGTTTTTCCATTGTAGGGACAAGCTTTGCCTCTACCGGATCAGATACAGCAGAAAAAACAATTGGAATCTGTTTGGTTGCCGCAAGCATTGTTTGAGCAGATGGTGTGGCTATCGCAACAATGACATTTGGTTTGTCACCAACAAACTGACGGGCAATTTGAGTTGCTGTGGTAATATTGCCTTGCGCCGATTGAAAAGTGAGAATCATGTTCTCACCATTTTGATATCCTTGTTGAGCAAGAACATCTTCAACACCCTTCCGTACCGAATCAAGTGCGGGGTGGGCAACAATTTGTGTGATTTCCACTTTCACTTTGTCTGCTGCAAATGAAAGTGAATTGAGTGCAAAAACTGCAGCAGCAGCCAAAAATAAACGACGCATAGTTAATTCTCCCCAGAAAAATCTCATAAATCTTTATTGGAGCAGGGGCTGGAAATCAATATTTCCGCGGTTTTTTCGTAAATGAAAAAGAATATTGTAAGAAAGTTATTTTTTATGTTGCAATCGTCTTCATGTTAGGTCATATAGGCACCACTGAAACAGACTGCTTTCAGTTTGTGAGCGGGTGTAGCTCAGGGGTAGAGCACAACCTTGCCAAGGTTGGGGTCGTGGGTTCGAATCCCATCGCCCGCTCCAAATAGTCTGTTCGTTATAGTTTAATCCCAATACATTTTAAAATTTGTGTGTCAGGCTTAGTATAGTCTGAGTACATAGTTTTTTCTAAAAAATATTTTATATTGTCTTTATAATAGTATTTTTGAATTTATTTTAAATTATTATAAATATAATCTATAATTATTCTATTTATATTTTTAATATAAATTTATTCAATATTTATTTTAATTTTTCAAAGAATCGTTTTTTGTTTTTTATATTTTTATTGGTATATTGTTAATCAAATAAATTTTACTTGATGTTTTGTTTTAAGTTATCTAGTTGCCTGCGCGTTAAGTAGAGCGGATTTAAAATGTTTAAACAATTATTCAAAGTAACAGAAAAATCGCATCGGCATTATTGGGCAGCAATTGTAGCTGGTGTTGCTGGGGGTATGGTTTCTGGTTTTGTTAAAGCAGGTACAGAAGGAATATTTCCACCACGAACACCGGACAGGGCGATTCCACCTGCCGAGGTACTTCAGACATTCGGCATTAATGTGAATGATATGGTGTATCAATATTCAGACCACATAGTGAATTGGGGGATATCTGGCTTCCATTATCTATTTTCGGTTGTTTTTGCTTTGTTTTACTGCCTTGTGGCGGAGCTTTTGCCGGGTATCAAATTGTGGCAGGGATTGGCATTTGGTATTGTAGTAACTATAGGTTTCCACGGTGTCGTTATGCCGTTAGGTGGTTGGGCTCCTCCAATTTGGGATTTACCGCGTGACGAGTTGTTTTCTGAAACTGTTGGGCATCTATTGTGGGCTTGGACAATTGAGATCTGCCGTCGTGATATAAGGAATCGGATGACAAAACTTCCTGACCCTGAATATGCCTAATTTATCCAATAAAGAAGCAATTTAATGAGTGGCCTGCAGGCTATAGAACGCCTGTAGGCTTTTAGTTGTCTCAATTTAGGATAACATTTGTTAATCGTCCCTATTACAGCCGATTTTTCAACCTAATTTATGGTTAAAAATGGTTTTTTTCTGGTGTGTCTGCTTTCGTACTCTATACTATTCTCGGACAGCTTTCACAAAGGATGTAACTGATGCAATCCATAAGCAAATTAAACCAGAAATTGTCTCAATATGTGCCATTTCGGGTTATACCCGGGATTATCTGTGTTCTCGTTTATTGGGGACTATATCTTACACCCAAGCCAGAAGGGTTAACGCCTGAAGCTTGGCATTTTGTTGCAATTTTTGTTGCAGCAATCTTAGGAATTATTCTTAAAGTTATGCCAATCGGCGTTATGTCGATGATTACAATCGCTGTTGTCATGCTTTCTCGTGTGACTTCACCTACTTCTGCCAAAGCTGTGGGTGATGCGCTTGGATCCATGAACAACTCCCTTATTTGGCTTATTGTTATTTCTGTTATCGTATCGCGCGGTCTCATTAAAACAGGATTGGGATCACGCATCGGATATTATTTTATCCGTCTTATGGGTAAAAGAACTATCGGTATCGGTTACGGATTAGCAATCTGTGAGCTATTACTTGCACCATTTACGCCAAGTAATACGGCAAGATGTGGTGGTATTATCCATCCAATCATGCGTTCAATTGCGGAAGCATACCATTCTGACCCTGAAAAAGGTACGGAAGGTAAAGTTGGTACTTATCTTGCTCTTGTTAATTACCATGCAAATCCAATTAGTTCTGCAATGTTTATTACAGCTACAGCGCCAAATCCGCTGGTTGTAAATTATATAGCAGAAGCTACAAACCAAAGCTTTACTCTGTCATGGAGCACATGGGCACTGTGTATGTTGTTGCCAGGCGTAGTAGCCATGTTGCTCATGCCATTTGTTATCTATCTGATTTCTCCGCCCGAATTAAAAGTAACACCTAATGCTGTAACTTTTGCTCACGAAGAACTGCAGAAGCTTGGTAAGATCAAAGGCCCTGAAGTTGTTATGCTGATAACCTTCATTGTTATGCTCGTGCTTTGGGCTGGTCTACCTGCTGCATTATTTGGATCAACTTTTGCAGTAGACCCTACAGCAGTTGCTTTCGTCGGACTGGTAATCTTATTACTTTGCGGAACGCTAAGTTGGGATGATGTTCTTAAAGAGAAAAGCGCATGGGATACATTGATCTGGTTTGGAGCGCTGGTTATGCTCGCCGGACAGCTTAATAAACTTGGTGTTGTTGCATGGTTCTCAGATGGGCTTCGTGTTGCGATTGAATCGAGCGGTATGAGCTGGCCAGCAGCAATGGCTGTGCTTATCCTCACATTCATGTATGCACACTATGTATTTGCTAGCACAACAGCACATATCAGTGCTATGATGCTTGCATTTTTGATGGTTGGTGTTCATCTTATACCAGCTGAATACATCAATCTATTCATGTTGCTTATGGCATCCGCGTCGACAATTATGATGTGTCTTACCCATTATGCAACAGGAACGTCACCGATCATATTTGGTTCAGGTTTTGTATCGCTGGGCCGTTGGTGGGGTGTCGGATTTGTTATGAGCGTCGTAAATCTGCTAGTTTTTGCGATTGTCGGCGGCATCTGGTGGAAAGTTCTTGGCTATTGGTAAGAACAATAAATGTCAGGTTGAGACGTCAGCCTGACATTACGCCAGTTTATTACACTGTATAAACTAATATCACTGCACAAGATTATACGATAATGCCGATCCAATCCGGGTCGGCATTATTTTATTGCTTATACATTTTTTAGAATCAGTTATGCATTGTTGCTATGATTTTGTCTCCAGAGATTGATAATCTTTTTTCGTGGTTCAAAATCTATTTCATTCAAGATTTGATGCACCAATTTAGCTGGTGCTTTATCAGGTGTACCGCTGTCAAAAGGCGGATGTGGATCATACTGTAACTCAAGCTGTGCTATTTCAGCTTTTTGTTTTCCCAACAATTCAGAGATTAGAAATAGCCCAAAATCCAAGCCTGCTGTAATTCCACCGGCTGTGATGATATTACCATCAATAACAACCCTATCCTTACATGGGGTCGCTCCGAACATTGGTAAAAAATCAAGTGCAGTCCAATGCGTTGTCGCCTTTCGTCCCTTTAATAAACCAGCAGCCCCTAAGACTAATGCGCCAGTGCAAACTGATGTTACGTATTTCGCCTTTTGCGCTTGCAAGTTGATAAAATCCAGAACAAACCTGTTATTGATGAGTTCATTGACACCGTTACCGCCTGGTATGCATAAAACATCGCATTGGTCGGCGGTCGTTATTTGGCAGGTTGGGCTAATGGGGATTTGATTTGTTGTTATAATCGGTTGCGTTGTTTCGCCGATGAGTTGAACATCTATATCGGGAATGCTTTTAAATGCTTCGTAAGGACCAACCATGTCTAACAATTGCATATTTTCAAATATAAATACGCCAATATTTATTGTCATGTAATTTATCCTTTTTATTACTGTAAAAGAAAAAGTATAGCTTTAGTTGTATTGTAGGTTCCATGACAAAAATCCCACAAATTACGCCAAAATATCGTGACAATCATCATACCAGTCGCACAATAGTTATCTTTGCATTTGATGATGCCCAACTGCTCGATATAACAGGACCATTACAAGTTTTTGCGACTGCGAATGAATTGAGTGGCATGAACCCCTTGCCTTATCGAACAATGATCGTTGCACAAAAAAAGATTATAAAAACCTCAAGTGGTTTACAATTATGTTGCGAGCCATTATCGGACGTAAACGGCAAAGTTGACACAGTCCTGATTAGTGGAGGGTGTGGCATAGATGCTGTTTGTGCTTTTGAAAATGTGCTTAGTTGGGTAAACAATGTGTATCAAAGGACTCGTCGCATTGGCTCTGTATGTAGCGGCGCACTGCTATTGGCGACATTGGGGCTTTTAGATGGAAAACAAGCTACAACACATTGGCGCAGAATTGCTGAAGTCAAACAGCGTTTTCCTGATGTTTGTTGGCAAAATGATGCTATTTTTGCGAAAGCAGGAAACATATGGACATCGGCCGGAATAACTGCAGGAATTGATATGGCCTTAGCAATGGTGGAGGAAGATCTGGGGTTTGCTGTTGCAAAATCTGTAGCCCAGCAATTGGTGGTCTATTTACGTCGCCCGGGTGGACAAAGCCAATTTAGCGAAATGCTTGATTTGTTTTGCTCTGATGACCGATTTAATATTCTCAACCAATGGATTATCGAAAATCTCTCTAAGCCAATTTCTGTCAGTATGTTGGCAGACAGATGTGCCATGAGTGAGCGTAATTTTTCACGTCTTTATACACGGGCTACGGGGAGGACGCCGGCAAAAGCGATTGAACTATTGAGGTTGGAAGCCGCAAGACATTATATTGAACAAAATTTGCCGATGAAAACTATTGTACAGAAATCGGGTTTTGGCAGTGAGGAAACACTGAGAAAAGCCTTTCAACGACATCTTGCTGTTTCACCACAAGCCTATCGTGACCGGTTTCGTAATATCAAAGATAAAAATTAAATTCCTTAGGCTATTTCTTGGCATTTCCAGACTTTATAAAAATGGTTTACTGGACCATGTCCGTGGCCTACCTGCAATACATCTGATTGGGTGAGTGCTCCTGTCAGATAATTTTTTGCAATTTTTACCGAGTCGATTAAGGGTGTGGTTGGCAGTAACGCTGCAATAGCAGCAGAAATAGTGCATCCAGTGCCATGATCATTTTTGGTGTCTATTCTCGGTGCATCCAATTCAACGACATTGTCTTTATCACAAAAAATGTCAGGGCTAGTTTTACCTGCGAGATGTCCACCTTTAAGCAATACTGAATGACATCCTAGTTCAAGTAGTTTTGGTGCTTGTCGTTGCATTTCAACCAATGACCATTGTGGCTGCTGATTGAGCAAAACAGATGCTTCGGGCAAATTGGGTGTGATAATTTCAGCCATCGGAACCAGAACCGTGCGAATAATATCGATAGCTTCCTGGTCAAGCAGCAAATCGCCGCTTTTTGCAACCATAACAGGATCCAACACAATGTTTTTAGCACGGTGATAAACTAGTCTTTCGGCAATTGTTTTTGCGATAGCGGCATTTGCCACCATACCGATTTTGACAGCATCAACGCGTACGTCTTCAAAAACAGCATCAATTTGATCGGAAACAAATTGGGCGTCCATTGCCTGAAACGCTCGTACACCAGTTGTGTTTTGTGCAACGACAGCGGTAACGGCACTCATGGCATATGTTTTCATTGCAGAAAAAGTTTTGATATCGGCGTGCATACCTGCACCACCAGATGGATCAGTTCCAGCAATTGATAAAATATGTGGGATGAAAGTGTTACTATCTTGATTAGGTTGTAACGTCATCGCAGCGCTTTCCTCTCCATGGATTACTTGGAACTTCCAAGTTTGTCCCCCAATAACCATCGAATTTTTCAAACTTATCATCAAATTGAAAGATTACCAAACCTGTACCGTATTTATCTTTCCACCTTAATGTTCGTAGAGTACCATTTTCTTTGGTGGTTTCCTCAAGTGTACCTTCGGTTAGTGTATCAATATCGTGATATAGCATTTTGCCTATGAGGCGGCCGTCCTTTGTTTCGTTCAACACAACTTCAGCGTTTTCCATCTTGTCGTTTTGAAGGACCGCTCCACAGTACCGACCTGATGGTTTTGCAGCGACAACTTCTGCAAAGTTCATTTCATTTGCTTGAGTAAAGCCAATCGAAGTGCAAGCAAATAAAATTAACACACTGAAAAAATATAGAAAAATTTTATTTGGTGTCATTTTTGTCCTCCAACTGCGCCACCTATAATTCTAGAATTACGATAGTTACAAATAGAATTATTATAAATTTGAGTAAAAAATGAAGGTTAATCACATTATCGGAGGTCATAACGTATTTAATTACGCTTTGCCATATTTGGTGTAACGAGTGATTCATTCTATTCGTGGAGGTGTTTATGACACGAAAAACTTCAACAATATCGAATCTTTCGATTACACGACGCGGTTTATTATTGGGTGCTGCAGCTTGTGCTGCTGCCGCGTTGTCGGCCCGCCATGCTATGGCTCAGCCACAGGGACCGGTGCCACTTGAAAATTATCAACGTGCTTATTTCAATGCAGAGGAATGGGCTTTCGTAATGGCTGCTACTGCCCGAATCATTCCATCTGAAGGAAAAGGCCCTGGTGCTATTGAAGCACGTGTGCCGGTGTTTATTGATAAGCAATTGGCAAGCCCATGGGGACAAGGTGACCATTGGTATATGCAGGCTCCACATGATCGGGATGCTCCGCGTTATACCGGTTATCAAGCTGCTCCATCACCAGCTGTCGCCTACCGCATTGCGATTCCTAAGATCAACCAATGGTGTAAAGACCAATATGGTGCGATCTTTGCAGAACTACCTGTTGAGAAACAAGATGAAGCACTGAAGCGCATTGAAAAAGATGAAGTGCTGATTGACGAATTGCGCTCAGGCGATTTTTTCACGTTCCTGCTTCAAAACACCAAGGAAGGTTATTTTGCTGATCCACAATATGGCGGCAATTATGACATGGCTGCATGGGTATATATCGGATTTCCGGGCGCTCGTGGCAGCTTTCTTGAATGGGTTGAAAAGGACAACGTACCTTATCGGTTGGGGCCTGTTTCTCTTGCCGGTGAAAGAGCTTAAATCATGACAAAAACAATGAAAAAGAAAGACGTTGTTATTATCGGGCTCGGATGGACCGGTGCTATCAGCGGTATTGAATTGGCTAAAGAAGGCTTGGAAATTCTGGCACTCGAGCGCGGCGAAGATCGCGATACTGTTCCAGATTTTGCCTATCCAAAGCCAGCTGACGAATTGAAGTATGGTGTCCGTCTTGGTACAGCTGTGCGTCCGCGTGATCATACAGTGACGATTCGCAGAAGTCTTAAAGAAACAGCATTGCCTTATCGCCAATTGGGTTCATTCTTGCCCGGTATTGGTGTTGGTGGTGCGGGTGTCCACTGGAATGGTATGACATGGCGCGCCCAACCAGAAGAGTTGCGTGCACGTTCATATGTGCAAGAAACTTTCGGAAACATTATTCCAGAGAATATGGCTCTTCAAGACTGGGGCGTTACATATGACGAGCTGGAAGAACATTATGATATGTTCGAAAAAGTTGCTGGTGTATCAGGTACTGCTGGTAACTTGAATGGCAAGATACAGGAAGGTGGTGACCCATTTGAGGGACCACGTAAAAATCCTTATCCTATGCCTGCTTTGCCTTATACATATAATGGTCGTATCTTCAGTGAAGTTACCAAGAAGATGGGCTTACACCCTTTTCCATGCCCGTCAGCTATAGCCTCTGAAGCCTATACGAATCCTTATGGTATGCAGATGGGGCCATGTAACTATTGTGGCTTCTGTGAGCGTTATGGCTGTTTGAACTATTCAAAAGCATCGCCACAAGTAAGTGTTTTGGCTGCTTTGAAGCGCTATAAGAATTTTGAATATCGTGTAAAATCGGAAGTGCTCCGTATTGAAAAATCAGCAGATGGTAAAACAGTAACAGGTGTTACCTATGTTGATGAAAATAACGAAGAAATCTTCCAACCAGCTGATCTTGTTATCCTTGGCGGCTTTATGATTAACAATGTGCATTTGTTGCTCATTTCAGGTCTTGGACAACCATATGATCCAAATACGGGCGAAGGCGTTATCGGTAGAAACTACGCTTATCAAACCGCAATTGGTGGTGGAACGCTGTTCTTTAAAGATAAAGTTTTCAATCCATTTGTCGGTACAGGTTGTAACGGTTCTTATCTTGATGACTACAGCTTTAACCAGATCGATTTTGCTAAACAGGGCTTTATCGGTGGTAGCCGTATTTCTACAGGTCAAACAAATGGTCAACCAATTCGCTCTATGCCATTGCCTGCTGGTACACCAGCTTGGGGTAGTGGTTGGAAACAGGCTGTTGGTGATTGGTATGGTCACTCAATGTCGATTGGTCAGCACGGCTCGGTTATGTCATATCGTGACGTTTATCTTGATCTTGACCCGACATATAAGGATAAATTTGGTCGTCCTTTAATGCGCATGACCTTCAATTGGCATGATAATGAGATTCATATGTCTCAATATATTGCAAGTAAGATTGATAAGATTGCAGAAGCTATTGGTCCAGATCAATATCGTCAAGATCCTGCAATGAAAGAAGGGCAACAATATGATACCCGTATCTACCAAACAACCCACACGGTTGGTGGTGCTATCATGGGTGTTGATCGTCGCACTTCAGCAATAAATCGTTATCTGCAACATTGGGATTTCCATAATCTGTTTATACCGGGTGCAAGCGCTTTCCCGCAAAACATACAGCATAATCCTACTGGAACAGTTGGTGCTTTGACATATTGGATGCTTGATAAGATCAAATCCGATTATATCAAGAACCCACGGTCTTTGGCATAGGAGAGAACCAGATGAAACGTTTTCTCAAAGTAATTCTTGTTTTGGTTATATTAGCAATCATTGCTATTTTAGCTATTATGTTTGTGCCAATAAAGCGCACCGGACCAACAGAGGCACTCGCACCTGATTTCAAACCGGAGCCGGGGCGTGGTGAATATTTGGCAAAAATGGCCGATTGTGCTGCTTGTCATACAACCCAAGGTGGACAGCCTTATGCTGGTGGTCGCGAAGTTGCCAGTCCATTTGGTATTATCTATTCATCCAACATTACTCCGGATGAAAATGGTATCAAGAATATGACACTTGACCAATTCCGTGACGCTCTGCGTGATGGTATTGGTAAAAATGGTCAATTGCTTTATCCAGCTATGCCATATGAAAATTATCGTAAAATCAGTGAGCCAGATGTGGTTGCTCTTTATGATTATTTCATGCACGAGGTTAAACCGGTTAGTGAAAAAGTTAAGAAAACAAATCTTGCATTTCCATTCAACCAACGCTGGGGAATCCGGTTGTGGAATTGGTTTGCAATTTCAGGGTCAGCAGGCTTCCAACCACGCTTTAATGACGAAAAGCTTGATCGTGGTGCCTATCTGGTAGAAAGTCTTGGACACTGCGGTGCATGTCATACACCACGTGATTTGTTGTTCCGCCAATCTGGTATAAATAGTGATAGCAATAAATTCCTGACTGGTGAAGTTATTGATGGATGGTACGGACCAAATCTACGTGGTGCCAATTCTTCTTTGGCTATATGGTCTGAAAAGGATATCAAGGATTACTTGCAGACAGCACGTAACGCCCATTCAGCTGCTGTAGGACCAATGAAACTTGTAGTAGATGAATCTATGCAATATGCGACAGATAAGGATTTGGACGCTATTGCTGCCTATTTGAAGCATATTACTTTGCCGGGTGAAGCTAATAAACCAGTACGCGATCCAAAGAAGACAACTGATATGTTGACTGAAGGTAATCCAGATATGGCACTGGGTGCACGCCTTTACATCGACAATTGTAATGCTTGTCACTTTGTTAATGGTAAAGGTGCTGCTGGCGTTTTCCCAGAGCTTGATGGTGCAAAGATTGTCAATGCAAAAGATCCAACAGGATTGTTGCAGATTATCTTGAAAGGTTCGCGTATGCCATCAACAGCAAATCGCCCAGCAACTCTTGCAATGCCAGGATTTGGCTGGCGCATGAATGATGATGAAGTTGCAGCACTCGCAACATTCCTTCGTTCAAGCTGGACAAATGATGCACCAAGCGTCAAAGCGTCCGATGTTGCTAAGACCCGCAATAGACCGCAATAATGGTTTATTGAATGATAAATTTTTAAACGGCCTACGGGCCGTTTTTTATTATGGTGTTTTCTGAAACAAATTTGCTTTATAAGCTAAGACTGATTTGAATATTTCAAAACGGAAACATCATGGTGCTTGCTCTTCGATCAATTTTATTTACTGCGGCATTTTATCTGACGACATTGATACAGATGATTATTTATGCGCCGTTCTATTTTTTCCTTCCACGCAAAAAAGCTTGGATTGTGCCAAAAACATGGGCGCGTGTTACGTTGTTTCTGCAGAAATATATTGCGGGAACAAGTTATGAAATTGAAGGATTGGAAAACCTACCGAAAGGTGCATACATTATTGCTCCCAAACACCAATCCGCATGGGAGACCTTCGGTCTGGTCCCATATCTAGATGATCCATCGCTCATCATGAAGCGTGAGCTAACGTGGATTCCACTGTTTGGCTGGTACATGTTGAAAACAGGAATAATTCCTATTGATCGTGGATCACCATTAAAAGCAATGAAGGCAGTTTTGACCGGTGCCAAAGAAAAAACTGAACAAGGTCGGCAGATTTTAATATTTCCTGAAGGAACAAGACGCCAACCGGGCGATGAACCGGATTATAAACCCGGTATTATCGCTATCTATAATGAACTTGGGCTACAAGTTGTACCAATCGCACATAATGCTGGTCTTTATTGGCCTAGGGGTAACTTCCGTCGTTATCCGGGTAAGATACGCGTTCGTGTTTTGCCACCTATAGAGGGGGGACTGAACAAACGCGAGTTTTTGCCAAAACTCATTGAAGCGACAGAAACAGCGTGTGATGAACTATTAGTAGCAGCTTCCCGTGATGCTAACCCGCCAGCAATGCCACCGAGTGCCGTTAAACGATTGAAGCAACTTGGTATTGATTGGAAAGGACCTACGCGTGATTAAGACGCGTTCTATCAAAAAGAATATTATAGATTTTGTATAATCGCTAATTGATACATAGGGAGCTGATAGGCTTATGATAGAGCTCCAGAATGTCAGTGTTGTTATCGGGAATCATCGTATTCTCGATGACATCAATCTGCAATTATCTGAACAACGCATTGCTGTTATTGGGGCTAATGGTTCAGGTAAAAGTACATTTGCTAGGTTATTAAATGGGCTAAGGCTTCCACAGTCTGGCAAAGTACTTGTCGATGATTTGGATACATCGAAAGACGGTAAGTATATTCGTCGCAAGGTTGGTTTTGTTTTCCAAAATCCAGATAATCAGATTGTTATGCCCGTTGTCGAAGAAGATCTAGCTTTTGGTATGAAAAATATCGGTTTGGATAAAGCGGAAATAATGCGGCGTATTGATGCTGTTCTAGAACGCTATGATTTGCAAAAAACACGTCAGCAATCAATCCAGCAATTAAGTGGTGGGCAAAAACAGCTTATCGCGATTTGCGGCGTGCTTGCCATGGAGCCGACGACAATTGTTTTTGATGAACCAACGACGCAACTTGATCTACGCAATAAGCGCAAGATTACCGAAACTATTTTGGGGTTATCGCAACAGATAATCGTCGTTTCCCATGATTTGGATATGCTTGAAACTTTTGAGCGTATTATTGTATTTGATCGTGGTCGGGTTATATGTGACGATATTCCGCAGAAAGCAATTTCATATTATGTAGATCTGCTGTCATGATAGATTCAACCTACGGTACGTCATTGATTCATCGCTTGTCTGCTGGAGTGAAACTCTGTGCTGTGTTTTTTATCAGCATTCTATTATTCATGTTTCCGCAACTATGGCTATCGTCTATAACACTTTTGTTAGTTTATTCCGGTTACATGATTGCTGGTTTTGGTGTTCTTAAACCACTGAAACAATTAAAAGCAATCTGGTGGCTATTGATTGCTCTGTTCTTTATTCAGGGGTTAACCACAGGTTGGCTTAATGCCACGATCATATGTGTACGCCTTGCGACACTGGTGCTTCTTGCAGCACTTGTAACTTTGACAACGCCTTTCATAAAAATGATGGATTGCTTTGAAAAGTTATTTTCATTCATTCGGTTTTTTGGCGGTAATCCTGCGAAAATATCGTTGGCTTTGTCGCTCACGTTACGATTCATTCCGGTGTTTTCTGACCTCATTAAAGAAGTACGAGATGCCCAGAAAGTAAGAGGTCTAGAAGGAAACTTTTTTGCGTTGATTATGCCGGTGTTAATTCGTAGTTTGAAAATACAGGATGATGTCGCAGCAGCTATCGAAGCGAGAAGTTATGATCCTGATAAACATTTCAACAAAATTTAATTAAAATGGGGACATTATGACTATCCGAGATATCGTGTCGGTTGCGTTATTTGCTGCCTTTACGGCTGCATTGGGATTTATTCCGGCTATTCCACTGCCCATTATTCCTGTGCCAATAACAGCGCAGCTTTTGGGGGTTATCCTAGCTGGAGCTGTGTTAGGAACCAAGCGCGGCTTTTTATCGATGCTATTTTTTCTTATTCTGGTAGCGGCAGGATTACCGATTTTATCAGGTGGACGCGGTGGTATTGCTGCCTTTTTTTCACCCTCTTCTGGCTATCTTATCGGATTTCCATTTACCGCCTGCGTGATAGGGTATCTCTATTCCTTCTGTCGGGGAAAACTGGTTTTCTGGAAAGAAATTGCAATCATGGCGATTGCTGTGTTTGGTATTGATCATGTTCTTGGTATTGTCTGGCTTGTTTGCGTAACAGGTCTAGATTTTACCAAAGCACTTATGGGTGATGTCGTTTTTATACCGGGTGATTTGGTTAAAATTGTTATCGCCCATTTCATTGTTAGCCGCGTGCGTAAGGCTTTACCGGATTTTATGGATAAATAGAATATAAATAAAAAAGCGGGCCCAAGACCCGCTTTAAAAAGAACCAGATAATGGGTTATTTAATAACCATAACTGGGCGTTCACTCATTGCTATAACTTCAGATGCCTGACTTCCTAGAATGAGGCGATTAACGCCGCGTCTGCCGTGTGAGGCAATGATGATTAGGTCTGCATTATGTTCATTTGCAGCATCAACAATGCCAGCTGCAGCAAGCTGATTTTCGGCGTGGATGCCTTTTGCTTTAATTCCCAATTTTTCAGCTTTATTGAGTGCGCCTTCAAGAATTTTGCGGGCGCCATCTTCCATTTCTTTACGAAACTCGTCAAATGCACCTGGACTTGAAGCCCATTCTGCGCCAACAACAATGCCATAAGATGGCATCAAGCTTGTTACAGTTACAACAAACAGTTCACCACCGGTTTTTTTTGCAAGTTCAACGGCGGCATCAACACCACGATCTGCTAATTCTGATCCATCAGTTGCAACAAGAATTCTCTCATACATGATAGTTTCCTTCCCTCTTCAATTTGATAATCTATTATATCTAACAGATAGAATTGTTAATCCCGACATCAACGCCGTGAAGCCTATGTAAATTATAACATATTTTATTATTGGCTGGCACTATATATCTTACTGAAAATAACCAGATTAATGATTATAAATTCTTATGGCCATGGGATATGGTGATAATGTTCTTGAACGGCTATTTTTAAGTCAGCTTGTTTTTGAATTTGTTTTATAAAAAACACTGTCAGCTATATTTTTTCTCAAAAATTCAGGAAAGTTTTGATTTATGATAAGACTGGTTTAAATAAGATCAGTTTTGATTGAATGAATTCCTTTTGGATCGTAAGAAATGCGTAATTTGGTAAGCTCTATAGCTATTTTATTGACCATATTGTTTGTGACAACTCTTGCACATGCTAATCCATACATAGTCGTTGATGTTACGAATGGTCGAGTTTTAAATCATAAAGAAGCTTTTGACCGTTGGTATCCTGCATCCTTGACAAAATTGATGACTGCGTATGTGACATTTCGTGCTTTACGTAGTGGGCAAGTTACACTGGATACACGTGTCACAATTAGTGCTGCCGCATCCAAATTGCCACCAAGTCATTCCGGTTATAAGCCGGGCTCGGTTCTTGATCTCAATACAGCTTTGTCAATTACTTTGGTTAAATCCACCAACGACCTTGCAACAGCAATTGCTGAAACTGTCGGAGGTTCAGAACAAGCATTTGTGCAACGTATGAATGCCGAGGCACAAAGGTTAGGTATGTTTGGCACACATTTTGCCAATGCAAATGGTTTGCCAAATCCTGATAATTATTCTACTGCGCGTGATCTTGCTGTTCTTGCTACACAAATTCGTCGCGAATTTCCTGAATATGCGCATTATTTCTCCATTCCTGCGATAGATTTTGGTGGCGGACGGAAAATAGAGCAGAATTCAAATAATCTAATCGGTCGTTTTGCTGGTGCTGATGGTATGAAAACGGGTTTTATTTGTGCTTCTGGTTTTAATCTTGTTTCTTCTGCTACGCGGAAAGGTCGTACAATTATAGCTGTCGTTTTAGGTGCAGATCGTATTGATCAACGTGAAGCATTGTCTGCAAAGCTTTTAAATGATGGTTTTTCCAATCAGGGTACGTCTCAAACAACTTTGGCAACTTTGCAGCCATATGGTACCAAGCTTAACCAGATAACAGATATTCAGGATAAAATCTGTAATGACGAGGCATGGAAAATTCGTATGCAACATCGGGACGCTAAAGGTAAAACGATATTCGATTCACCTTATATGACAGCGCAACCAGCTCAAGTTCAAGCTATGCCGGTACGCCTGATTTCAGCACCGGCACCAACAAAACCAGGAGAGATACCGGCTTGGAAAATTCCAGTACCGACACCACGTCCAGCATATGAGAACGCTCAATGATTAATACTCATCGACGTATTCCTGTCACCGTTATCACCGGTTTTCTAGGGTCAGGGAAAACAACATTATTAAATCGTATCCTTAAAGAACCTACATTGAAGGATACGGCGGTCATTGTTAATGAATTTGGTGAAGTTGGTATAGATCATCTTCTGGTTGAGCAAGCGGATGATGGCGTTATAGAATTATCCAATGGCTGCCTTTGTTGTACGATGCGTGGCCAATTGATTGATAGTTTAGCTAATCTTATTGACCGTTTACAAACAGGGCGTATTGCGAAGCTTAGTCGTGTTATTATTGAAACGACAGGTCTTGCTGATCCAGCACCTATTTTGCAAGCCATTATTGGACATCCTGCCATGTTGCAGTCTTTTGCAATAGATGGTGTTATTACAACTGTGGATGCAATCAATGGTCATGATACGCTTATAAAGCAAAAAGAGGCTCGAAAACAGGTGGCTTTTGCCGACAAGATTATTTTGACAAAAACAGATCTTGTAACCGATGATGATAAATTGGCATCGCTTGTTGATGACTTAAAGTCGCTTAATGCAACAGCAATGATTATTTCCTCTCATGATCCGATGTATCAGCCCATAGAGCTTGTAGATATTGGTGTATTTGATTTGGATAGCAAAACAGACACTGTCAAAAATTGGCTTTCCAGTGAAGTTGACGTGCACCATCACCACCATCATCATGATGTTAACCGACATAGTGATACAATACGTGCGTTTGCTTTAACGCATGACGAACCAATACCCTATTCGGCATTGGATGCTTTTATAGAACTTTTTTGCGCAACACATGGTAACAAAATACTGCGCATGAAAGGTATTGTCTGTTTGGCGGAAGATCCATCACATCCTATCATTATTCATGGCGTGCAAACTCTATTCCATCCGCCTATAAGGTTGAAAGAATGGCCAGATATAAACCATGAAACGCGGCTGGTTATCATTACTGATGGCTTGGAAGAGACGTTGGTAAGAGAAATGTTCAATGTATTTTTAAGTAAGCCTGCTATCGATACCGCTGATCGTTTAGCGCTTACCGAAAATCCATTGGCAATTCCGGGTTTCAAATTTTGATATCGTATTGATCGGATATTTCATAACAATATGGATAATATGGTTAGAGTATTATCCATATATGGTTATGATATAGATAAGTGACAAATTCCTTCGTCAAACCACTTTGCAAAGTGGAAGTGGTTTTGTTGACAATAATGCGCTAAATCCAATGGTGCTAAAGGATCATCGCTCAATATAATGAGGCTGGTATTGGCCGGTAATTCAGCTTTCTTTTTCTGTGCTTTTAATAAGACGAGTGGGCATCGCAGCCCACGCAGATCATATAAAAACGTATCTTTAGTCACCAAATACTTTCCAAAACGGCTTTTTGTCATTTTTAACATCAGTCGTTGTATTTTCAACAGTGACGGGCGCGCCACTTGTTTGTGCTTCTTCTTCAGCTAAAGACTGCCCAGTTGGTGTTTTTTGTTTGGCTTTTGCTGTATTCGCAGCCACATCGCTATGTGTAGAAGATTTCGTAACAGCGGACTTTTCTGGTGTGATATCCGGTGCATCCGGTTTCTCACTTGAAGCTGGAGTTAGTGAGGGAGGTTCACGCGATACTTTTGCTCCAGCAGCTCTTTTACGACTCCAATCAGCAACAAGGGATGCTTCTTGAACACCCTGAATAGTTGGTGATGGTGCTTTCATTTTTTTCTCTGTCGCTGAAGAGAAAGATTCATCATATTTTTTCTGATAGGAAGCGAACGCTGTTTGCATTGATGGACTATTAGACGCTGCAGGACAAGCGCCGGCAGGTGATAATGTTTTCCCGTTTGTATCGCGATTGAAAACATACCGTTTTTCACAAACATCTACTTTAGGCGGAACACGTGTGACTTCAAAAATATCATATCCCTCTTTCAACATTGTCCAGAACTTGTAATTGGGATCATTGTGATAACGCGCCATATTAGCTGCGGTCATGCGGAACGGAAAAGCCTGCAATTGAAATTCGCGTTGACCGCCTTTGAAAGAATCCCTACCAAAAGCATAGATTTGAGCAATATTTTCATCACTCATTGAATAGCAACCCGATGAAGAACAGGCGCCATGTACCATAAGATGCTGTCCTGTTCGGCCATTAACCTGATCATAGGCATTAGGGAAGCCAATGTTAAAAGCAAGATAATAGTTAGAATTTGGGTTCATTTGGCTTGGACGGATGGTATAGAAACCTTCAGGTGCCTGTCTATCACCTTCCATGTATTTAGGGCCGAGTTTGCCTGACCATTTGCAAATATCATATGACGCTATAAGGTCATATTTACCGCTGCGGGTTTGTTTCCAGATTTCGACAACGCTTTCTTCTTTAAAAACACGCACAAGAATGGGCGAATATTTTTCCATATTTTTCGCAACCATCTTGTCTTGTAATTTTTTTGGCAATTCTTGCGTGGCTTTGCCAATTTGAGGCAAAGTTGCAGTTTCCTGACAACCACTTATAAAGGTTGTGGTAACAAGGAAAGAAGCCATAAGCGCGGTACTTAATTTCATTCATAATGCTCCGATAAACGGCAATTAATTGAATTATAACCCCAAATTTGGAAAATTTTATAACCACCCAAAACAATAAATATTATAGTTAATAATATCATATCGTAAAAAAGATTAAACTTCTCCTAAAGTGAATAATCACCGTCATGGTTTTACCGTTGTTAACTTACAGCAACATTATTTATTAGCTGAAAGAGACGCCCCATCAACTTGAAAGATCTTGGTGGCTTTGACCTCGGCATCTTCAATCGCTGTTGACGTGACAATGCGATAACATGCCTTTTCTACCATCTTATCGCGTGGCACATAGGCTCGCCCCGGATCTCCAGCGAGTATCTTTGCTCCTTGCTGTGATAATTTATAAAACCACTCCATAATGGTTTCCGCCATCGCTTTTTCGTAAAAAATATCACCGGCAAGAACAACGTCCCATAAATTGTCACTATCAACAATGTTATTTCCTAAGGGTTCAATGACAACGTTGTTTAAAGCAGCATTAAGTTTAACAGCTTCAATGGCTAACGGATCAATGTCATTTGCAATGACTGAACGGGCACCAGCTTTTTTTGCAGCAATAGCCACAAGTCCAGAACCTGAGGCGAAATCCAATACATTTTTTCCCAGTACCTCATGAGGATTTTCTAAAATATAGCGGGCGAGACCTTCGCCTCCGGCCCATGGAAATGCCCAGAAAGGAGGTGCCATGCCCAACAAGTCCATTTCATCTTGGGTTTTATGCCAAAGTCCATGCACCTCGTTGGTTTGATACAGTTTTATATCAGTAAGATTGAGGCATGATTTAGGGCTGGTATTTGCAAGGATAAACTCTTTTGGGTTCATAGAGTTGCCGGATTTAGTCCGCCCATTCTGCAAACTTCAATCCACTCCGCTTCTGAAACCGGTTGAACTGATAACCGCATAGATGTCACGAGTGACATATTTTGCAAATCAGGATTAGCTTTTACATCTTTTAAAGTTACCGGTTTTGGCATGTCGCAGATCGCACGAATGTCTACGCATTCCCATCTTGGATCATCAGTCGTTGTGTCATGGTGGGCAAGTGCACAAATTTCAACAATACCTACAATTTCCAAACCTTCATTTGAATGATAAAAAAAGCCTTTATCATGAAGTTTCATAGCGCGCATATTATTGCGTGCTTGATAATTGCGTACGCCATCCCATTGCTCTCCTTCATCGCCTTTGGCTTTTTGCATTTGCCATGACCATTTGAAGGGTTCAGATTTAAATAGCCAATATGCCATGTCTTTACACCGCATCAGGATTGTTAATGACCCAATTCCAAGGACGTATTTCAATATCAGCGAAAAGTCCGGCTTTTGCGTATGGGTCGTTTGCCGCAGCACGTTCAACTTCTTCTTTTGACTGTGCTTCAACAACCATCATTGTTCCATTCGGCTTGCCATCTTCATTTAAAAATGGGCCAGCAAATTTCAGTTTGCTTCCAAGGCTTTTCAAATATTCAAGATGCGTCGGCCGTGTATCAATCCGTAATTGGCTGTGGTCTTTTTTGTCATTTCTTATAACGGCATATAGCATTGATTAATCCTCTGATTTTAAAGGTCTCGTAATGAGCGCTGTAACAGCTTGATCAATTGTCAGGCTTCCGTCAAGTAAATGTGCGACGGCATCGATAATAGGAGCATCAATTTTTTTCTGATGAAAAAGTTGAGCAGCAATTGGTGCTGTCGCTACACCCTCTGCCAATTTCAGGCCTATTGTTGGTTTGTTAGCTCCCATAGCAAAGCCATAGGAAAAGTTACGTGATTGTGGTGATGAACACGTCAAAATGAGGTCACCTAACACAGATAAACCCGACATGGTTTCGGTTTTAGCACCCATGGCTTTACCTATGCGTCTTAATTCAGCAAAACCACGCGTGACAAGTGCAGCTTGGGCACTAGCCCCCAAACCCCGACCACTGGCAGCACCTGCGGCAAGTGCCAAGACATTTTTGAGTGCCCCTCCCAATTCAACGCCCATTAAATCGTCGCTTGAATAACAACGAAAAACAGTACCAGAAAGAATTTTGGAAATTTGATGTGCCAATCCGAGGTTGCGGGCAGCAATTGTTACCGCAGTGGGCAAACCGCGCGCAACGTCTTGGGCAAAGCTTGGTCCTGATAAAGCTGCAATGGCGTGATTTGGCAAAATATCTTCAGCAATGTCAGACATAAAACGTCCAGTCTTTTGCTCAATTCCTTTTGCACACAATACAAGAGGAGCGTTTTTCGGTATATAACTAGCAAAGTCGCTAAGAGCGGCGCTGAAAGATTGCGCTGGTATAACACAAAGAACCAGATCTGCATTGTCCAGTGCCTGAGCAGGGGTTGTTGTTGCTTTGATATCCTTGGGCAATACAATATCAGGCAGATATTGTTCGTTTGTGTGATGGTTATTGATAGCATCAATAATGTTTTGATTGCGGCCAAAAAGCGTAACATCATGTCCTAACTGACAAGACATTACTGACAGCGCAGTTCCCCATGCACCGCTTCCCATAACAGCAATTTTTCTTTTTGACATCATTACGCCTTTGCTCCTCTGCGTCCGGCTCCAATTAACGGTGCTGATTTTTCATCCAGTGGCCAACGCGAACGTGGCGCTATGTCGAGTGATGATGTCTCACCTTGTAAAAAATGTTCTAATCCCGCATACGCAATCATTGCTGCATTATCCGTACATAGCGACATTGGAGGAGCAATAAATGCAAACTCGTATATATCGCATAATTTTTGTAGTTCACTACGGATAGCTTGATTAGCGGCAACACCACCAGCGACCACCAGTGCGGCTTTAGCATCTGGATAGAGTTGTTTGAAAAGACCTAGGCTTCGTTCAATTCTGTCACTCAAAGTGTCTGTAACGGCCAATTGGAATGCAGCTGCAATATCTGCAATATCTTGCTCGGTTAAAGGTTGCATTTCTATAGCAGCTTGCCTGACAGCGGTTTTGAGACCGGAAAAGGAAAAATCTAGCCGTTTTTCACCTTTTAATGGACGAGGTAATTCAATTCGATGGCTATTACCAGAACGTGCCAATTTTTCTATAGCAGGCCCACCTGGATACGGTAATCCTAATAATTTGGCGGTTTTATCAAAAGCTTCACCAAGGGCGTCGTCTATTGTTGTGCCTAAGCGCTGATAATCGCCAAGTCCTTTCACCAAAACAACTTGTGTGTGACCGCCAGATACCAGCAATAATAGATATGGGTAGGAAAGGTTGTTTGTGAGTTTTGCTGTTAACGCGTGACCTTCCAAATGGTTTACAGCAATAAATGGTTTGTCTGCGGCTAATGCCAAAGCTTTCGCGGTCATTAAACCAACAAGAAGTCCTCCAACCAATCCTGGACCACCAGTAGCAGCAATAGCATCAACATGGTGAAGTTTTGTGTTTGCCTCATCAAGTGCCTGTTTGACGAGCCCGTCAAGAATTTCAACATGGGCACGAGCAGCAATTTCAGGGACGACACCGCCATAGGGGACGTGATCTTCAATTTGACTCCATATTACATTGGACAGGATTTCTATCTTACCATTTTCATCCCGTTCAACGATAGCAGCGGCAGTTTCGTCGCAACTTGTTTCTATTCCCAAAACGCGCATGTCACGCAAGATCCCTTATTTGTCAAAAGTCTCTTTTTCGGTACCATGTAAAGATCGACTTGCAAACCAATTCTGTAAAATAGATTGTGGTTGTGGCGAAGGTTAGGTGATAATGAATAAATTAATTTCAATATAGCGATAAGCGGAGTTCTAACGGTATGGCAATTCTTGTGACACGTCCAGAACCGGGGGCAACACGCACAGCAATTCGCTTACGTGCAATGCACTTTTCACCTTTCATTTTGCCTTTGTCAAAAACATATAGTTTGCAGGTTAATGAAAGTCGGTTGATCTGTGATGTCGTTATAGCAACAAGTGAAGCTGTTTTTTTACATAGTGAAAAGAATCTATTAAATAAGCTATGTGAAAAAGTGTTGTACTGTGTCGGTACACGCACGGCAGAGGCCGCACAAATGGCTGGCTTTAAAAATATTGCTTATATAGCCAGAGATATATTTGATCTTTTTCAATCGCTTGATTGTGCTGCAAATACTAGGCTTCTTTATCTTGCTGGACGGATACGGCGTCCAGACCTAGAAAACATGCTTGAGACGAAGTTTCCAAATATCAATATCCTGGAAGTGTATGATACCAAACCGATTATTCTTAACGAACAGCAAAAAGCGCAGCTACCGGACAAAATTGAAGCTGTTATGCTCTATTCTGCAATGGCTGCAACTGGTCTTACACAAATTGAACAATATATGAATGAATCAACAGTGCTTCTGTGTCTTTCTAGCAGAATTGCCAATGCAATCCCGAAAGCTATTTTGAGTGTACCTGTTATCGCATATGAACCAAATGAAGAAGCAATGTTAAACGGCTTGAAAGTAATATTGGGCTAAATATATTGCTAAGTTTAATTATATTATTTTAAACTATTCCTTCATTTCGTGCTGTTATTTGTTAACTTGAGGACAATGAAAGCGAGGAGCAATGGCACAATCTGTGAAACCACCAGCTAAATCACAGCATGCGGGCAAAAGTCGCAAACCAATAACTATCGATCATGTGCCTTTGCAAAAGTCGACACCACAAGCAGAGCCTATTGCTATTGACGAAAAACAGGAAACTCCAATGTCTCAAACAGGGCATGATAAAACAACAACAGCTTCATCAAATTCTCAATCAAGGCAAGATAATAAGCGTCCGTTGGAGAATGATAAACGTGATGACGCAAGGCAAGCTGCGATAAGTAATTCATCTAAAAGAGGTACAGGTAGCCTTTTTGTTGCAGGATTATCGGGTGGTGTTGTCGCGCTTATCTTGGGTGCTGGATTACAGTGGTTAGGTCTTTTACCGTTTACGTCTTCCGATTCTACGGTTCAAAACAAAGTGTCAGGACTGGAAGAACAATTCGGTAATTTTAAACAGCAAATTGCTGATGGTGTTGCTTCAACGGCGCAGTTGTCGGGTGAAGATCGTAAAGCTATTGATGATGTCGTTGCGGCTGTTGAAACATTAAACGCGAAAACCAATGATATTGGTCAGCAATTAGCCAGCACGAATAACAGTGTTGCAACTCTTAACAATACTGTAAATTCGATAGCGGCACAGAATGGTGATCCCCAAGCATTAGATGCATTGTCAAAAAAGTTTGATAGTGTTGATCAGAAATTGTCCGCTATTGATGATGTGGTGCAAAAAACAGGAAAAGCCTTATCACTCAGTACCAAAAATTCTGATGACATAAAAGTTTTAACACAGCAGATGGACGATATGAAATCGCAATTATCTAACCCTGTTCAAGGGAAAGAAATTGCAATTATCACAGCCGTTAATTCATTAAAAAGTGCGGTTGATCGTGGTGGATCATATGTCAACGAGCTGCAAATTTTGCGCAGCGTTGCTCCTAGTTTAAAAGGGCTCGACGAGCTTCAAGCAAATGCAATAAAAGGGTTACCTAACCAAGCAGAACTTGCCACGGAATTTTCGCATATAGCAGATAAAATTGCAGCAACCGAGAATCAGGCTGCGGAAGATGCTGGTATTGGTGAACAATTGTGGGCAGGTGCCAAGGGACTTGTTTCATCACGACCGATTGGAGACGTTGAAGGTGATAATCCGGCAGCCATTGCAGCAAGAATGGAAGTATCCATTAAAAATGGCGATTATGAAAAGGCACTTGCTGAATGGCAGAATTTGCCACAAAATGCTAAGGATGTTTCTGCAGATTTCATGCAGAAATTGACATTGAAACGCAATACTGATGCGCTTTTGTCAGAAGCATTGACGTCCATTATGCAGCCATCGACAGCAAAAGACCAACATTAAAGGGGTATATGACATGGTTCGGGTACTTCTTTATATTCTTATAGTCGTCGTTATTGGAGCTGGTTTTGCTTGGTTAGCGAATAATCCGGGCGACCTAGTGATGACATTTGGTGCAACACGTGTGACAGTGTCATTTTTTACAGCTGTTATACTGTTTGTTGTGTTGTTGGTTGTCGCTTTACTCATCATCTGGTTATTACGGGTATTGTTTACTGCACCACGAAATGTATCAAAGCACTTTGCACAGAAAAGACAAAAAAAGGGGCAGGAAGCATTATCGAGTGGATTATTGGCAGTCTTGTCGGGAGATTTGGATACAGCGCGGCGAATGAATAAACGCGTAACTAGATACATCGACAGCGATCATGAACCGCTAGTCAAGCTTATGGAAGCCCAGACTTTATTGCTTGAAAACGATATACCAAATGCAATTCGTGTTTACGAAGAAATGAGCAAAAATCCTAAGACACGTTTAATAGGTTTAAATGGTCTTTTTCGGGAAGCCATGAAATCAGGCGCTTATGAAGCCGCTGGGCAGTATGCCGAACAGGCTACCCTTATTTCGCCAACTGTTAAGTGGGCAAATCGTGCTATGCTCAATCGGTTGAGTGCAGAGGGTGATTGGGACAAGGCGATTGAGCTTTTCGATAGGGAAATAAAGGCTTTGCCGCGTTTTGAACGGACAGACAAACCGCATAATCACCAGCGTGTTGTTTTGTTGACCGGTCAAGCAATGGAAAAATTCGAGAATTATCCCGATGATGCGCGAAAAATAGCACTTAAAGCGCAAAAATTGGAGCCAGATTTTGTGCCGGCAACAATTGTTGCTGCGGATATATTATATCAACTTCATGAAGTGCGGAAAGCTGATAAACTTATTGAGGCATTATGGAGAAAGTCGCCTCATCCAGATTTGGCTGATGTTTATTTGATGGGGCAGGAGCGTGCGGTTGACCGGTTGAAAAAAGCAAGAAAACTTGCAAGCAATAACCCGGATCAATTTGAATCTTGCATGGTTTTAGCACGTGCAGCTTTTGACGCCGGAGAATTGCCACTTGCACGTGAACAAGCTGAAAAGGCAGTAGAAATAAACCCACGTGAAAGTGCTTACCTATTATTGGCTGATATAGAAGAAGTTCAAAGTGGTGATCAGGGCAAAGTTCGGCAATGGTTATCTAATGCAGTACGTGCACAACGTGATCCAGTATGGATGGCAGATGGGGTTGCTTTCGAAAAATGGCAACCTGTTTCGCCTTTGACTGGTAAACTTGATGCTTTTGAGTGGAAAGTGCCAGCACAGTCTTTAGCGGGTAATATGCCCAAAAATGAATCTCATAAGCCTGTATTGGATGTCACTACTATCAAAAATGCTGGCATTGATAACTTCCCACATCAAACATCTGATATTAAGCTGGCAGACAGTGATTTTTCAGCTAAGGAGAAGACATTAGCGGCAGAACCAGTGTTGGTTGTTGATGCTATTGATCCATCAAAACCTGATGATGCTGAAAATATGACCCGTATCAATGTCGATGATCCTGGTGTTTATAAGGGCTAATATTTGCCTTAATCACAAGACCAAGAATAAACTTAACAAAACGGGTTTTTAGCAAAGCCCTGATAGGAATTTTATTTGTCGGCTATACATTATTTGTGATTTAGCCTATAAAATAGAGTTTGGAGAGGATTAGCATTTGTTTTTGCAGCGTTTGACAGATTTTTTTCAAACACTTGGGAAAAATAAAGACGAATTTGATCAAGATGATCCTAGGGTGGCGGCGGTCGCTTTGCTTTTTTATATCGCTTATGCAGATGGTGTAGAGCAGAGTGTTGAAAAAGAAACTTTAAAAAATATTGTCTCGCGTGAATATGAACTTTGTGGTGAAGATTTAAAGAAACTTATTGATGCGGGGCGCAATGCTCATCAAAGTTGTCTTGACCCATTGGAATTTGCCTCGATATTGAAACGTCATCTTACGCCGCAACAATGCACAGCATTTATTGGTCTCTTATGGGAAATAGCATATGCAGACGGGTATGTTTATGAATTGGAAGATACTTTGATTTGGCGGGTAGCAGATCTAATTGGTGTTAATCGTGATGATCGTCTGGAACTGAAAAAACAAATTGAAGAAAAATATAAGCGCAGTCAAAAACAATGAATAGGTCAATACGATAAGATGTCTGTGGCAGAAGGCAAATTCGATCAATCGCCAAGAATTTCAAAATCAAAAATAGCCGTCATATTGCATCGTGCGACGTCAAGCACCGGTCGTATAGGGCAAATATTACAAAAAAATGGTTTTGAATTGGATATTTTTCATCCCGTATTGGGTGATGATTTGCCTAAAACACTGAATGATTATGCAGGGGCTGTTATTTTTGGTGGCCCGATGAGTGTAAATGATAATGATGATTATATTCGTAGGGAAACCGATTGGATTTCCGTTGCACTGAAGGAGAATAAACCTTTTCTCGGTGTTTGCTTAGGCGCGCAAATGTTGGCGCGTAATTTAGGCGGAAAGGTAAAACCTCATCATGATGGCGCTGTTGAAATTGGATGGTATCCAATCAAAGCAACCAGTAAGGGCAACGACGTAATGGAGTGGCCGGAAATGGTTTATCATTTTCACAATGAAGGGATTTACGATTTACCGTCTAGTGTCGATTTGCTTGCTGAAGGTTCGGTTTATCCGACGCAAGCTTTCCGATATGGAGAGAATGCTTGGGCATTACAGTTTCACGCCGAATTGACACGAGTCATGATGCATCGTTGGGTTGTCCACGGAGCAGCCCGTTTGCAGGAAAAAGGTGCGCAATGTGCCCAAACGCAATTGGATGGACGGTTTCTTTACGATCCAGCATTGCGTAATTGGCTTGAAAAAGCTTTAGAGAAAATTTTTGGTACAACGCAAACTGCATGATTATTTTTTAGATATTCAGCGCACGGTGCCGTTGTTGTATATTTTGCCCCTATATTATTGGGTAAGGTATGTAGCAAGTTTTCCCAGTTGTGTGTCTTGTATGCCTTTCTCACGCAGCATCTCGATCGTATTAAGGACGTAATCGCTATTCGTACCAGCAATACCGCTACTTCTGCGTATAATTTCTACCATTTCTTGGACGTCGAGTTTACCGGCATATTGTTCGTGCGTTTCATCCGCGACAAAAAATAGCCCTTTTACAACGCGTTTATCTTGTAAGTAGATTGATTGTTGTTTTTCAATATATACGCTATTCACCTGTTCTCGCTCGATAAGGTACTCGTAAGTTTTATTTGCGTTCTGTTTGGTGACGTGAAAAGCTAAACCATCGCAACAACCGCCCCGATTTAACCCCAATACAAGGCCGGGAAATTCAGGAGTGCCGCGATAATGATGTGAATAGATGCATAATGAACGATGGTAGCCGTAAATACGCCCCGGCATGACATGATCATAGATGAAGCCAGGGTTCCACATAAGAGAACCATACCCAAATACCCAAAAATCGTTCATTACCATCAACTCCCCCTATGACCGACGAATATTCGACTTTTAAATAGTTTATGCATCAAAAAAACCATAAAAGTCTATGGCGATATAGCATGATATTATCTATTATCTTAAACTTGTTGCAGTCCTAGGTCAGGAAAAATTTGGTTATGCCGTCACCTGAATTATCGCTTTTTCGCGAGCAAAAACGCCGTTCATATTCGAAGGCTATCATTTTTATCATTATCTCGATTATTGTTATCTATACAATAGTTTGGTTTTTTCTTGCCAATATGGTTGAAAATAAAGTTGCACAACAAGCGCAGCGTTACAATGATCATGGTTTTGACGTGTTGTGCGAAAATATGCACAAAACTGGTTATCCTTTACGGATAGGGATTACCTGCGACACTGTTAATTTGCAGCAACCCATGAAGGGTTTTGCCTTTTCAAGTGAGAAATTGGCAGCTGGTGTAGCTATTTATACGCCGCGCTGGTTGGAGTTGACGATAGCGCCACCTGCTTCAATTGAAGTGCCGGGACTTGTACCGATACTGGCCAAATGGAACAGCCTCAAATTGGAAACAGATGTTAGCCAACCAATACCTGATCATATCATTTTGACATCAGAAAATTTTGAAGTTGGTGCCAAAGCTGAAGCTGGTGCATTAACAGATAGGGCAACAGGGCAATTTTTGCGTTTTGAAGCAAAGGGTTTGAATAGTGATTTATCGGTCAATTTCAATTTTGATAAGTTAAATCTCCCTCTTGTTATCCCTCGGGAAAATACAGTTTTGCCCGAGATAAGTGGTGACATAAAATGGAGTTTGGAAAACGCTGTAACATTGCTTAAAGATGACGGTGAAAGCGACTGGGTTGAACGGCTACACAATCATAAAGGCGAACTCAACGCAGCACATATAGATTTTTCAAGTGGCGGTAAGGTTGCGATATCGGGACCTTTTGCCTTTGATGAAGATGGGTATCTTGACGCCAATTTCGAGATAGCCATTTCAGATCAGAATGAGTTATTGCGTACAATACAGACATTGTTACCATCACAGTCAGATAATTTGAAAACTGTTTTCTTTGCCATAAATGCCATGCCAAAAAACAAGGATGGTAATCCAGTGATTATGTTGACGGTAAATCACGGGGAAGCTCGATTAGGCTTTTTTAAAATTGGTAGAATTGATCCTATTTGATGACAGCAGCATTCTTTATATTTTGAATGAGACAGCGCGGAATGAAAAAAGGGAGAGTTTAACTCTCCCTTTTTAGAGTCCTATTGTGACCGTTTATTTATTGATAGCGAGATTTGCCATCATGCCGGCAGCGAAGATAAAACGTGATAGATTGAGTTCTCCATCAATCAGAGCACTCATTCGGTCAATAACATCGTTGACTTTAATACCTTCTTCGTCGAGCCAAGCTTGCAATGGATTAGGGGTATTTCCGTAAGATGCCAGAACTTTTGTAACAATACCTCTTAAACTTTCAGCAATTGTATCATTAGCCTGCGATAGTGCCATACCGTCATAATAATCAACAACCGGTATAGCGTGGCTTGCCTCCTCAATCCGATTGATGCGGAACATTTCAACAAATGAGAAATAGAGTTCTGCTGTTTTACCCAATTCTTCTTTTGTTTGTTTTGCAATCAATGCGATGTCTGGAATCATGGTTGCTACATCAAGTAAAGCCAAACGATTTGCTAAATCTTCAGGCGCACCCTTATTGCAATATTCTGAAGCAATATTTGTTATATGGTTTTGCATATGAACAGGCATTAGCGTGCTAATTTGCTGTTCAATAACCTTGCGGGCATTTTTTATCGTTTGCACTAAATCGGACAAAGGAATCGTTAGGTCAATGTTTCTTAATACCCAACCTGTTGTGGCAAATAACATATGGGTCACTGTGGCATAAAACTGATTTTGCACTTGCCCTGCGATAAGATTGTCAAGCTTATCCAGCTCCTGATAAAGGCTAGGAACTGCAAAACCATCGCGTACAGCAATATAAGCACGCACAACATTTTCTATTGTCTGACCGCATTTATCTTGCAAACGGTTAACGAAAGTTGGTCCACCACGGTTAATAATGTCATTGGAAATGATCGTTGCAATGATATCGCGACGCAAAGGATGGTTTTCGATATCGGTTGCAAATGCTTCCTGCATTTGAATTGGGAAATAGTTTTGTAGAGCTGTTTTGAAGTACTCGTCATTAGACAAATTACTCTTTGTAATTTCTTCTTCCAAAGTGAGTTTGGCATAAGCCATAACAACTGACAATTCGGGTCTCGTTAGACCTTGACCTTTTGCGAGTCTGTCTCGTAAAATTTGATCAGTTGGGAGGATTTCAACTTTACGATCAAGCAACTTGCGGCGTTCTAAATCATTTATGAAACGCATTTGATAGGGTAGATCGAGCGTTCCACGACTTTCAGCCAATGATAAGGTTAAAGGTTGCAAATAATTGTTGCACAAAACCAAACGCGATACTTCAGGTGTCATTTCCTTTAGTAACTTGTCACGTGCCTCACGCGTCAGTTTGTTGGCTTGCATGGCAGATGCAAGAGCAATTTTGATATTAACTTCAATATCAGAGCAGTTAACACCAGCCGAATTATCAATTGCATCGGTATCACAACGGCCATTATGCATCGAGTATTCGATACGTCCCCGTTGCGTCATACCAAGATTGGCACCTTCGCCAACAACTTTGGCACGTAATTCATTACCTGAAATGCGGATTGCATCATTGGCACGATCACCGACTTCGGAATTGGTTTCGAAGGACGCCTTTACATAGGTTCCAATGCCACCAAACCATAACAGGTCGACATCTGCCTTTAGAATAGCATTGATAACTTCAAAGGGTGTGGCTGTTTCTTTATCTAAGCCGATAGCTTTTGCTGCCTCTGGTGTTAATGTAATTGTTTTTAATGACCGAGAAAAAACACCACCACCTTTTGATATTTTATTTCTATCGTAATCCTGCCAACTTGATCTTGGTAGATTGAATAAACGGTTTCTTTCTTCAAAAGATTGGTCACAATCCGGCGTTGGATCAATGAAGATGTCGCGGTGGTCAAAAGCGGCAATAAGCTTTGTCTTTTTTGATAACAGCATACCATTGCCAAAAACATCGCCAGACATATCGCCAACACCGACGCATGTGAACGGCGTTACTTGGATATCTTTATCAAATAATTCACGGAAATGACGCTTAACCGCTTCCCAGGCACCTTTTGCAGTAATGCCCATTTCCTTATGGTCGTAACCGGCAGAACCACCAGATGCAAACGCATCATCAAGCCAATATCCGTAAGATTCGCTGATCGCATTTGCTGTATCGGAGAATGTTGCTGTTCCTTTATCTGCGGCGACAACAAAATATGGATCATCTCCATCATGGCGAATGACACCGTCTGGTGCCACAACTTTCCGATCAACCAAATTATCTGTTATCGACAACATAGCAGAAATATACAAAATGTAAGCCTGTCTTGCCGCTTCATTAATTTCTGCCCGATCCGAACTTTGGGGAAGGCGATGTGGGTAAAATCCACCTTTAGAACCAACAGGCACAATAACTGCGTTTTTAACTTGTTGTGCTTTTACAAGACCTAACACTTCAGTCCGGTAGTCTAATGCGCGATCAGACCATCTTATTCCGCCGCGTGCGACAGGGCCAAACCGAAGGTGGACACCTTCTACTTCAGGTCCATAAACGAAAATTTCGCGGTAAGGCCTAGGTTCTGGTAACCCGTCAATTTTTCTTGGCTCTAATTTTGTTGCCAAAATTCGCCGTGGGGAACCATCTTTTTGCGGTGTAAATGCATTGGTACGGACACTTGCTTCTATTAAATTACGGTAACGCCTTATGATCGTATCATCATCCAAGCTTGGTACCGTTTGTAATTCTTGTTCAATACGATTTTGAATGGCTTGTTCACTGCTCTGATTATCTTTTGATTTTTTTGCTGGATCAAATTTCAAACAGAATAAAGCATATAGATCACGAGCTATTGCAGGATAGTCATTGAGCGTTTTTGCCAAGCGTTCTTGTGAATAAGGAATACCAGCTTGTTGTAGGTAACGGCCATAATGGCGCAAAACCACAATTTCTCGCCAATTTAACTTTGCAGTTTGGGTTAATGCATTGAAAGCGTCATCGTCTGCATTTTCATACCAAATAGCTTCAAAGGCTTCTGCAAGGCGGTTTCCATTATCGCTTAAATCAACAGCTGAATGATAAGCGTTTTGTATTTGCATATCATGAAGATAAACTTTAGCGCCGTTAAGGTCTTCTAGCTCTATCGTTTGTTCGGCAATAACTTTAAATCCCATGTTTTCCAATAAAGGAACACGCTCCGATAATGCCAATGCAACGCCGTGATGGAATAGTTTTAAGGAAACACCATTCTCGGTATCTGTCTCATGATGATAGAAGACAACCTTGAGCGGATTTTTCTCACTCAAAGTTAAAATATCATTGGCATCATCGAGTGCTGTTTGAGCATCAAACAATTCGCGGTAGGAGTCTGGAAATTTTTTTGCAAGCGCAACGCGGTCACGAGATGAATCGGTTTGGCTTGCTGCATGTTCCACGCTGTCATCCCAATTGCGTGTAATATTTTCTACATTTTCTTCAAGAGTTTGACGGGCAATAACTGGTGCAGCTTCACGACCTATACGGTGAACGATGTAATAAACTCTAGTAAGTGCGCCTTCGATAAAAAGTGGTTGGGATTCGAAAAAATCCCCATCATAGGCTTTTACATAATAGGAACCGATTTTTTCGCGTATAGTTGTGTCATAACGATCACGTGGGATAAAGGTGAGAATTGAAACAAAACGGCCAAATGGGTCAGCATGAGCAAGAACACGCAAGCGTGGATGTTCGCCAAGTTCCAAGATGAGACTAACATTTTTTGTGAGAGTATCGACATCGCAACGAAACATTTCATCACGCGGATAGCTTTCAAGAACATTGATTGCTCCCTTGCCTGAATGGTCTTTAGGATTATAGCCAAGACGTTTGATAACCTCTTCAGCTTTGTCTTTTAAAAATGGGATGCGCGTTACAGAACTTGTATAAGCGGTAGATGTAAAAAGGCCGACAATACGTAATTCCCCAGTTAAAACGCCGCTTTCATTAAATAATTTAACACCAATATAATCCAACCAGACAGGCCGATGTACCATGGACCGACTGTTTGCTTTTGTTACGATAAGAAGCTCGTCGCTTTCCATAAATGAAAGTATTTCTCGGGGAGCTTCTTCGACACGGGAATCGCTTAAAATATGGACGGAAGAATTGGCAAGAATACCCAATTCTGTACCGTGAGCAGTAAAAGCGTTTGCAGGATCTTTATCTTTCTTGAAATCATAATCACGCATACCGAGAAAGGTAAAATTGTTGTCACTTAACCAATTAAGAAATTCGATGGCTTTTGATGCCCTATTTCCATATTGTGCTGGAACAGATTTTTCATAGGAATTTATGAGTTTACCAACTTCATCCAACATTGGTTGCCAGTCACGAACAGCAGCGGTAACCTGATCAAGAACGATCAATATATCTTCGGACAGCTTTTTAACTTCGTCTTTGGTGAGATTTTGCAGATGAATTTGAATGACGCTAACACGACGCGCATTTTGCGTTGGTGTATCCGATGTAGTGTCGGCCATAACCGTCAATTGATGATTATCATCTTCTGTGACATCTAAAATTGGATGAGCAACGAGATAAATGGTGTTGTTCAATTCGTTAATAACATTCATCACAGAATCAAACAGAAAGGGCTTGTTGTCATTGATTATCGTAAGAACTGTAACAGGATGACCGTTACGGGTTACAGCATCTTCATTGATGGAGAATGAAACTTTTGTTGGCTTTTGTCCAAGCAATGCCGAGCCAGCCAGTGCAGCTGCTTTTTTAAGTTCACCATCCTGATAAATTGCTAAATCTTCATTCGCGGTATGGGCAAAAAGTAATGGCTCTAACATACCTTTTTCGGCCGTTGCCATCGACAGCTTGATTTCTGTCGAAGATTTATGAGTGTTTTCCGATTTTGCAGACATACCGCCTCTCCCTATATTATCGTTCTATGAACGTGCTCGCCATTAGTGCAGATTGCTAAAAAAAACGTCAACTAATTTTGCAAGCCTTGTCAATCTCTTTTTAAAAAGTTTACTAAATTTATCATATTTTTATAAAAATGCTTCATTTGCAGACAATAAACATATGCTACTAAAGATAAATTCCGTTAAAAGTTACTAAATAAATACAATGGGTTGTACCATCAATAATGATGGGTTTTAATTGTCGCTAAGCTATCAGATATCGTTCATGGTTTAACTTTGACAATTCATCAAGCTATTTTAAAAACTACAATAGCAAAAATATAAAATTATCCAACTAAATAAAAATACAGACAGTAGAACTAACCATGTCAACACTAAAGTTTAATTTTTCAGACTTGTCGTCGCTATCTGCGCGTTTTAAATAAAGGCATATTTCATTAGGCGTAATTTCATGACGACTCTTCAAAAATCTGTTCTTGTTATTTCAAGTCACGTTATCCGCGGTTCAGTAGGAACGCGCGTAACCGTTAATGCACTAGAACAAATGGGATATCCGGTGTGGGATATGCTGACGGTAACAATGACTTGGCAACCACGTCATGGCATGTCTCACCGCCTTATTGTGCCGACACCAGATTTCACGGCGTGGGCTGACGATATTTTACGCTCACCATGGGCTGGTGAAATTTCGGCAGTCATGACCGGATATTTTGGCAGTGCCGATCAGGTTGTTGTTACGGCTCATTTGATTGAAGAACTCAAGAAGAAAAATCCGGATCTTATTTTCTTTTGTGATCCTGTCATAGGTGATGAAGCTGGCCTTTATGTTGGTGAAGATATTGCACAAAATATTGTAAAATATCTTTTGCCTCTTGCCGATATATTAAAGCCCAATCGATCAGAACTTGAATGGATGGTCGGCAGAGAATTGCCAGATAATCACGCTATTATTGGTGCGATCCGAGAATTGGGATGTAAGACAACATTAGTAACATCAGCTTGGCCTTTGTTGAAAAAGTCTACGGGCAATTTATTGGTTGATGGACAGACGATTCTTTTAGCGGAACATCCATCTGTCGAAAATCCGGTAAATGGGCTTGGTGATATGACTGGAGCACTATTTTTAGCGCGATTGTTGGCAGGTGAGAATGAAGAAAATGCGTTAAAATTTGCCACAAGTTCGGTCTATGCGTTGCTTATGGAAACAACAAGACATAATGGCTATGAGCTCATGTTGGAAAGAGGGGTGCTTGATCTCGGACCAATGGCAAATCGTGTAACTTTAAGACATCTTAAAGACAGTGAAAAATTAGCGGAAGTGAAAGTGAAATCATTATGATGGATCTGCCAGAACAACTATTAAATGGATATCGCAATTTTATGGGAAATCGCTTTTCCAATGAGCGAGATCGCTATAAACAATTGGCACGCGAGGGTCAAAAACCAGATACCATGGTTATAGCATGTTGTGATTCTCGAACTGCTCCTGAAACAATTTTTGATTCAGAACCAGGTGAGATATTCGTGATGAGAAATGTCGCTAATCTGATTCCGCCATTTCATCCCGATAGAGAGTATCACGCAACTTCCGCAGCATTGGAATTTGCGGTCCAATCACTCAAAGTAAAACATATTGTTGTGCTTGGGCACGCATGTTGCGGTGGTATTCGCAATGCTCTTGATCTGGAAAGTGAGCCACTTTCATCGGACGACTTCATTGGTAAATGGATGGGTTTGTTAACCCCGGCTGCTGAGGTTGTAGCAGCAAATACGATGATGACATCAATCGAACGTCGCACAGCGCTGGAACGCATATCGATTCGTTATTCAATTAGTAATTTGCGGTCGTTTCCTTGGTTAAAGCAGCGTGAAGATGCAGGCCAGTTAACACTTCACGGAGCATGGTTTGATATTGAAAGCGGCGAATTGTGGGTTATGGATAAGCAGACTGGGGATTTTTCCCGTGCTGAATATAATTTTGAAAAAGAAAGTTAAAAAAAAGCCTGCGAAAGCAGGCTTTTTGTTCAAATTATAGAAATATATTCTTAATTCGCGTCGATTTGTTTACCCATAATAGCGATTGATTGTTGGTAAACGCTTGCTGCATTCCACCCTTGTATAGCAACGAAATTTGGTTCTCCGGTTTGATAACCGGCACCAGTCTTCCATCCATGGTTACGCAAGAAATTGAAAGTTGATGCGAGAGCATCAGCTTTAGAGTGGATCATGTCGATATGACCATCGCCATCACCATCAGCACCATAAAGCAGGACGTTTTTCGGTAGGAATTGTGTTTGTCCTATTTCACCGTGCATTGCACCAACAGAATTAGGATCAAAATCCCCCCGATCAATGAGCTTTAGCGCAGCATATAATTGGTCTGTAAAGAAATCACTCCGGCGGCAGTCATAAGCAAGTGTTGCAACAGCAGACAGTGTGTGCTGTTTTCCCATAAATGAACCAAAACTGGTTTCCATGCCCCAAATGGCGATAACAGGACCGGATGCTACACCATATTTGGCCTCGAGTTTGGCAAATAAAGCAGCATTTTGCTTTTTCATAGTTTTGCCACGGGTAACAATTGTTGAGGAACCGCGTTTTTGCATGAATTGTTGTAAACTTAATTTAAAACTCTTCTGTCCGCGGTCAGCATTGATTGTTGCTTGAGCATAATGAACATTATTGAGTGCATTGAGAGCCCGTTTACCAACGCCTTTTGCAGCTGCTTCTTGTTTTGTGGCTTCCAACCAAGTTTCAAAACCGGCTGATGTATTCCCACATTTAGGAGCTGCGATTGTTGTGCTGGTGATAGCTGCAAATGTTAAACCGACAAGGCTAGCCTTTATAGCTGCTTTATAAGACATCAAATTTTCCCTTCTCCAGAACCCGTTGGCACGGGTTAATTAGTATATTCGCCATATAACAACTTCGGTTGGAAACCAAGCTTAAGATCAAACTTTTCGTACAGAATGTGCTTAAACCATTGACAATGGCAAGGTTTTGCTGTTTTAAGGTAGCAAAAATCTGCGACAAGCTTAAAACTTGAAGCCACTGACCGGGACCCTTTGATTGGTGTAAATAGATCCCGGAGGTCAACATCCGACAGCGCGATGCGCCCTCGGGTGCATTTGTTTTTTGTTTGTTGATTAGGCACGAGGTAGATAATGTTTGAGTCCTTACAGGAGCGGTTGGGTTCCATTCTGAATAATCTGACTGGGCGAGGTGCCTTGTCAGAACAGGATGTATCTGCTGCACTTCGTGAGGTTCGTCGTGCATTGATCGAAGCTGATGTTGCATTGGACGTCGTTCGTTCGTTTACCGATCGTGTTCGTGAAAAGGCTGTTGGTGCCAATATCCTGAAATCCATCAAACCGGGACAGATGGTTGTTAAGATCGTCCATGATGAATTGGTGGAAATGTTGGGAACAGAAGGTGTTACGATAGACCTTAATGCTCCTGCACCAGTTGTTATTATGATGGTTGGCTTGCAAGGGTCGGGTAAAACGACCACTTCAGCAAAAATTGCCAAGCGACTGGTAGAGAAACAAAATAAAAAAGTCTTAATGGCTTCGTTGGACACACGTCGTCCAGCCGCCCAAGAACAATTGCGTCAACTTGGTGAACAGATTCATGTTCCAACCCTACCAATCATTGCGGGACAGACACCCGTAGATATTGCTGCTCGTGCCGTTCAGGCTGCGAAACTGGGTGGTCAGGATGTAGTCATCCTCGATACAGCAGGACGTACGCATATTGATGAGCCACTTATGGTCGAGATGGCTGAAATCAAGGCTAATTCGACACCGCATGAAATATTGCTTGTTGCCGATAGCTTAACGGGTCAGGATGCGGTTAATCTGGCACGGTCGTTTGATGAACGTGTTGGTATTACAGGTATTGTCCTCACACGTATGGACGGTGATGGGCGTGGTGGTGCAGCACTTTCTATGCGTGCTGTTACAGGTAAGCCTATCAAGGCGATTGCAACCGGCGAAAAAATGGAGGCGTTGGAAGAGTTCTATCCGCGTCGTATTGCCGATCGTATTCTTGGCATGGGTGATATTGTTTCTCTGGTAGAAAAAGCAGCAGAAACGATAGATCAGGAAAAAGCTGCTGCCCTTGCTAAAAAAATGCAAAAAGGCAAGTTTGACTTAAGCGACTTGGCTGAGCAGCTAAAACAAATGAAAAAGCTTGGTGGTATGGGCGGTATCATGGGAATGTTGCCCGGTATCGGTAAGATGAAAGACCAGATAGCCGCTGCTGGACTTGACGATAATCTCTTCGATCGACAATTGGCAATTATATCGTCGATGACTAAAGCCGAGCGTGAGAATCCAGATATCTTAAAGCACAGCCGTAAACAGCGCATTGCCAAAGGTTCAGGCACAAATGCGGCTGAAATCAACAAGTTGTTAAAAATGCATCGCCAAATGGCCGACATGATGAAAATGATGGGTGGTAAGAGCAAAGGTGGCTTGATGCAGAAAATGATGGGTGGCTTGGGTTCTAAATTAGGATTGGGCGGTTTCGGTGGTGGTATGCCGGATTTGTCATCTATGGATCCAAAGCAACTAGAAAAGTTACAAAAACAGGCGGAAAGTGCGGGTCTAGCAGACAAACTCCCTGGACTTGGAGGAGGGGCACTTCCAGGACTTCCTAATAGTGCACCAAAACTTCCCGGCCTGCCTGGTTTACCTAAGAAAAGATAATAGAATGACGGATACGAAGATTCCAGATGAACTTTTGCGCTTGCGCGCCTCAATCGATAATTTTGATGCAGCTTTGATTCATATCCTTGCTGAGAGGTTTCGTTGCACAAAGGCAGTTGGTGTGTTGAAAGCGAAGTTTAACCTTCCACCGGCAGATCCTGCTCGTGAAGAACGTCAAGTAGCGCGTTTGCGCAAACTTGCGGAAGAGAGTCATCTTGATCCTGACTTTGCGGAAAAATTTCTTAATTTCATTGTTAAAGAAGTTATCCGTCATCACGAAGATACAGCCGCTAGAATACAAAATAAGTAGGATAAAAATCACCCGAACATGTGTTTCTAGCAAAACGTTATTTAACCAATTGGTAAAGCCAAAACCGACAATAGGAGATATAATATGTCATTGAAAATTCGCCTGTCACGTGCAGGTTCTAAAAAGCGCCCTTACTATCATATTGTTATTGCTGATGTTCGCAGCCCTCGTGACGGCCGTTTTATTGAACGTGTTGGCGCTTGGAACCCAATGTTGCCAAGTGACGGTGAACGCGTAAAGCTTAACGTTGAACGCATTCAATATTGGTTGGGACATGGTGCTTTGCCGACAGATCGTGTATTGCGTTTTCTTGATAGCGCAGGTCTTGCTAAGCGCAAAACACGCAATAACCCAAATAAAGCTGTTCCAGGTAAAAAAGCTCAAGAACGTTTAGCTGCTGCTAAACAGGCTGAAGAAGAAGCTAAGGCAGCAGCAGCTGCTCCTGCTGAAGAAGCTGTAGCACCAACAGAATAAGAATATTCACAGGGCCAATAGGTTCGTGTTTATCAATATAAATTTTAAAAAACGGGCAAAATATTGTCCGTTTTTTATTTGCACCGTTGTTTAGATATGAACTATTGATCTATAGATTTTTATATCAAGTATCGGCATTTGAGCCTTCGATTTAAAAATCGATTGCGCGCCCTTTGATTTCCCAATCGCCATATCGTGATGGGTCGCTACCACCGCGCCCACCAATTTCTTTTGGTTGATTATTTTCATGTGTTTTTTGCCGCCGTTCAGCAGCTTCTGCCAAAGCGCGAAGAGCTGCGGCAGGTAGCGCCTGTTTTTCGGTTTCAGTTTTCTTTTCGTTTGTTTTGTTATCGGTCATTTTTTACCTTGTTTTCCATTGCACAAAAGGAAAATGTTCACCATCATATAGAAACAAATATGCGTTATATTGGAGTTGTTGACAATGAATTTTATGCGAACCGCTATATTACTGGCGTTTATGACAGCGCTATTTATGGGGGTTGGTTACTTGATTGGCGGTGGCAATGGCATGATTATAGCGTTGTTAATGGCCGCAGGTATGAATCTGTTTTCTTATTGGAATTCGGATAAAATGGTTTTGAGTATGTATGGTGCGCAACAGGTTGATGCGCATTCAGCTCCCGAATATTATAGAATTGTTAGCGATCTTGCGCGCAAAGCAGGATTACCTCAGCCAAAAATTTTCATTATTGATAATCCGCAACCAAATGCTTTTGCAACGGGGCGCAATCCGGATAATGCTTCAGTAGCGGCAACAACGGGTTTGCTGGAAATTTTAAGTCCGGAAGAACTCGCAGGCGTCATGGCACACGAACTATCGCATGTACAAAATCGTGATACATTGACAATGACGATAACAGCAACAATTGCGGGTGCAATTTCTATGCTCGGTAATTTTGCACTATTTATGGGAAGTGGAAACCGCGACTCCAACGGTAATTCTCATCCTCTCGGCATGCTTGGAACTATTATTGCAATGGTTATTGCGCCATTTGCGGCTATGCTTGTACAAATGGCAATTAGTCGAACGCGAGAATACGCAGCAGATAAACGTGGCGGACAAATATGTGGCAATCCACTCTGGTTAGCATCAGCATTGAATAAAATTGCTCGGGGCGTTCATGCAGTTGAAAATGAGGAAGCAGAACATCATCCTGCTACAGCACATATGTTCATCATTAATCCACTAAATGGGAGTGGAGCTGATAATCTCTTTTCTACTCACCCTGCGACAGAAAACAGAATAGCAGCTTTACGCAAGCAGGCTGAAGAGATGAATATTCATATGACAAGTGGAAGCCCACGTGAAACTATGCGCCGCACAGTTGAACGTCCAAGCTGGATGCGCAATAACACACCAAAAGGTCCATGGTCATAAAGGTTTCATATTGAAAAAGTTAGTTAAAGGGCAAATGTCCCAATCAAACGTCCCGGGACTTGCTGTTAGGCAAGTTGCGGCACGTCTTCTAAGTGCTGTTATCGATAAAAAGACGTCGTTGGATGGGTTAATCGATAACGAACATGGGCACCCACAATATTTGGCATTAGAAGGTCGTGATAGAGCTCTATGTCGGGCGATTCTAGGCGCGGCTTTGCGTCATAGATCTGTTATTTCAGCCGCTTTGGATCGTTTTCTTGATAGGCCTTTGCCCCAAAACGCTTTATCTTTAGCGCATCTTCTTCATGTTGGAGCAGCTCAGGTTCTTTATCTTGATGTTCCAGATCATGCAGCAATAGACTTGGCTGTAACAGCCGCAAAATGTGATCCACGTAATAAGAGATTTTCTGGATTGGTTAATGCATTGCTTCGCAAAATTGCGCAGCATGCTGATGCCATCCGATTACAACCAGAATCATCCAAGAATATTCCTGATTGGTTTTTATCTTTGCTGACGCAGAATTATGGTAAAGAAAAAGCAGAGGCGATTATTGCTGCACAAGAAATTGAACCGCCCATCGATATAACAGTAAAAGATAATCCTGCTGTTTGGGCTCAGAAATTGAATGGTACACTTCTGCCCAATGGCTCAGTGAGACTGGGCGATTTTACGGGATCTTTAACCGAACTTGAGGGTTATGCTGAAGGGGCATGGTGGGTACAAGATGTGGCAGCATCATTGCCGGCACGGTTGTTTGGAAATATTAAAGGTAAACGTGTTGGTGATCTTTGTGCAGCACCTGGAGGGAAAACTGCAGAACTTGCTCTTCAAGGGGCGCAGGTAACAGCAATAGATTTATCAGAAAATCGTTTAAGACGTTTAAGAAAAAACATGGAACGGCTGGGACTGCAGGTCGAAACATGGGCAGGAAATTTAAAAGACTATCATTCTGAAAAGCTTTTTGATGCGGTTCTTCTTGATGCGCCATGTTCATCCACTGGCACAATCCGGCGCCACCCTGATATTTTATGGACAAAAAATTATAGCGATATTGTCAAATTGGCAGGTTTACAATTCGAGTTGTTGAATGCTGCTATTGAGCTTGTCGAAAAAGATGGAATTATCGTTTTTGCCAATTGTTCGTTAGCGCGTGAAGAGGGTGAAGACATGGTAGAAAAAGTACTTTCTGCACGCAAAGATATCGAACTGATCCCTATTATGGCTGATGAAGTTGGTGGTATGGACGACATTTTGACAGAGAATGGAACATTGCGAACAACACCAGCTAATTTGCAGGGTGAAATACCTGAAATGTCGGGTATGGACGGATTTTTCGCAGCGCGGTTTCGTAAAATATTATGAATTGGGTGTGATATTATTCTTAATAATGTTTGTTTCCTATAGAATTCAAACATCTATCATATCCAATTTTGTCTATACTAGGATATGCTGGTAATTGCTAATAGCAATAGCTGGATTTGGTTATTGGCTTTGTTATGAACGCTCATTAACCAAACATTCACCTTAATCATAGAAAATATCCATAGTGCAAAACTATGGAGATCAAATCGTGTCCATCGCAATTGGAGGCAATCAGCAATTAAAGAGATCACCGGCGGCATATGCTGTGGTGAAATTGTTGCGTCGTTTGCGTGTTGGCCCGCTGTTTCGTTGGCGGTTTTCAGGTTTTCGTCCACAACGTATTTTGGCTGAGCCTGTCGATCTTCATTTGGCTGATCCAGAGATGGCGCATGAGTTTTATCATGGTCGTTTTGCGCTTGCGGGACGCATTGTGCAAACAGGCGCTATATCTCCTTTTGCGGTAGAACCACCAACATATGAGTGGGAAGCAGCATTAAATGATTTTAGCTGGCTGCGGCATATGGATGCTGCATGCACACCTTTAGCCAATGCCCATGCGCGTTCATTGTTGAATGATTGGCTAGAACAGTCGGGAAAACGTGTAAAAGGTACAGCTTGGCAAACCGATATTGCAGCACGCCGACTCATCGCATGGCTTTGTCATGCTCGTATGTTGTTGGATGGGGCAAGTGAGAACTTTGAAATACGATTTCTTCGTTCGCTCGGGTTTCATGTCCGCTATTTACGTACAGCAATCCATAGTATGGAAGAAGATGAAAATCGTCTTCAAGCAGCAGCAGCATTATGCTTTGCATCACTTTCTTTGCCGGTATCGCCATCAATCAAGAAAACAGCTCAATCGCAGCTTGTGCAATCTTTGACACGTCAAATTCTACCAGATGGGGGACATATATCCCGTAATCCATCGGTAATATTGTCTCTGCTTACTGATTTTATTGCTTTACGACATCTTTATGTGCACAGCAAAGAAGCAGCTCCACGACTTTTGCTTGATTCTATTGAACGTATGTTGCCTGCATTACGGTTTTTTATCCATCAAGATCAATCGCTTGCACATTTTAACGGTGTCGGGCCAATTTTGCCTGAACGTTTGGCTGTTGTTCTTGGTTTAGATGAAACAGTTGGAAGCCCATTTTCACATACACCTTATTCAGGGTATCAGCGGTTGTGGGCTAACAACACAACTATTATTGCTGATACTGGAACGACCCCATCGCGTCCGAATTCATATCAGGCTGCTGCTGGGTGCCTATCGTTTGAAATGTCATCGGGGATCAATCGCTTTATTATTAATGCCGGTATAGACCCTTATGGTCCATCGGATTACAGCTTTTTGGCGCGAGCAACTGCAGCTCATTCAACGGCTACATTAAATGACACATCATCTGGAAAATTTCAAAAAAGAAATGGACAGAGGAAAGTTGCTTTGTTGAATGGCCCAACGGAGATCAATATCCAGAGGATAGAAAGCGCTGACCGTATGGGATTTGTGGCAAGTCATAATGGCTATGTTTCAACATTCAATCTGCTGCATGAACGTGGTCTTGTCTTATCTGCTGATGGACACGTTATCGATGGCTTTGATAAGTTTGTTCCTTCTAACGGTGCTACGGTAAAAGCCGATGGTCGTGATAATGTTGCAGTAAGATTCCACCTTCATCCGCACGTAGAGGTGAGCCATGATGGAAATAGTCTGCGTCTAGAAGTCATGGGTGGAGATGCATGGAGCTTCATGTCACCAGATGCGGATATACAATTGGAAGATTCAATAGACTTTGCCGATCTTAATGGTCCAAAGCGCACGCGCCAAATTGTTTTGAACTTCCGTCCAGCATTAACAGAGAAGATTCGTTGGCGGTTTACCCGTATTACGCAAGCAAATCAGTAAACTTATTTTGAGTTTTATCATAAGATTTAATTGATCACAGACTAAAGTTATTTGAGCTTTATTTATTTTATCTCACGGTGTTATTTTTAAAGCTCTTGTGATAATGGATACGAATACATTCTCCTATCCATTATCAGGAAATTTATTATGTCTGTGATATCTAAACACATTCCCGCTCCCGATCTTCATCGGGTTCGTCGTGCACTTCTGTCTGTATCTGATAAAACCGGTTTGGTAGGCTTTGCTAAAGATCTGCACCGTTTGGGAGTGGAACTTATATCTACAGGTGGTACTTCTAAAGCGTTAGCGCGAGCAGGTTTGCCCGTTAAAGACGTGTCAGAAGTCACAGGTTTTCCGGAAATTATGGATGGCCGTGTTAAGACACTTCACCCAGCCATTCATGGTGGGTTGTTGGCAGTGCGTAACGACCCTGAACATGAAGCAGCCATGAAGGAACATGGCATTACTGGAATAGACCTTGTTGTTGTTAATCTCTATCCTTTTGAAGAAACGCGATTGTCTGGGGCTGATCGGGATACAATTGTTGAAAATATCGATATCGGTGGCCCAGCAATGATTCGTGCAGCGGCCAAGAATCATGGTTACACTGCTGTTATTACTGATCCTGAAGATTATGCGCTGGTTCTTGCTGAACTTGATAAATATGAAGGCAGCTTGAGTTTGGCATTCCGTCGTGTTTTGGCGTCACGCGCTTTTGCACGTACAGCTGCTTATGATGCGGCTATTTCCAATTGGTTTGCCGAAGATCTCAAGATTGAGACACCAAAATGGCGTGCATTAGCGGGTAAACTAGAGTCAGTCATGCGCTATGGTGAAAATCCACATCAACAAGCTGGTTTTTATCTCACAGGAGAAAAAAGATACGGCGTGTCTACGGCACAAGTTATACAGGGTAAACAACTCTCATATAACAATATCAATGACACTGATGCAGCATTTGAATTGGTAGCAGAGTTTGAACCACAGAAAAGTGCAGCAGTAGCAATTATCAAGCATGCCAACCCGTGTGGTGTAGCTAAAGGGCTAACACTTAAAGACGCATATTTGCGTGCTCTTGCTTGTGATCCGGTGTCGGCATTTGGAGGCATTATTGCGCTAAACCGTCCTCTTGATGAGGAATGTGCATCGGAAATCGTCAAAATCTTTACCGAAGTGATTATTGCGCCAGAAGCGACACCAGAGGCAAGGAAAATTGTTGCAGCTAAGAAAAATTTGCGTCTGTTGGTTACGGGTGGACTGCCTGATCCTCGTGCCGCTGGTTTGACAGCGAGAACAGTTGCTGGCGGACTTCTTGTACAATCTCGTGATAATGGCGTTATCGATGATCTTGATTTGAAGGTTGTTACAAAACGCCAGCCTAGTGAACAGGAAATGATCGATTTAAAATTTGCTTTTCAAGTTGCAAAGCATGTTAAATCAAATGCTATTGTTTATGTTAAGGATAATGCAACCGTCGGGATTGGTGCTGGACAAATGAGCCGTGTCGATTCTGCACGTATAGCAGCGCGTAAGGCACTGGATGCTGCCGAGGCTGCTGGTCACCATGAACCATTGACAAAAGGTTCTGTTGTTGCGTCAGATGCCTTTTTTCCGTTTGCCGATGGTTTGTTATCTGCAGTAGAAGCTGGTGCTACGGCTGTTATCCAACCGGGTGGTTCAATGCGCGATAACGAAGTCATTGAAGCAGCAGATGCTAATAATATTGCTATGGTGTTTACAGGAATGCGTCATTTCCGCCATTAACACAGCAATTTAACGACATTTTTCCTATCGTGAAAAATCCACCATTAGTACCTAATGGTGGATTTTTATTAGGGCGATGCTTATTTCCATTGAACTTAATATACTCATTTGTTGAAGGCAAAGTGTTAGGTGAAATTTATTCAGCCTAAAATCGATCTGCTCTTTTAATGCATATCTTGGATAGAATTCTGCCACTTTGTTCCCAATTGAGAAGGCGATGTGGCAATTAAGGCAAAATTGCAGCAATTATTAACGAATTATGAATAAAAAATGCTCAATTTACCGATGGCTTGCACATCAGCTATGCAATCTTATGACTCCTCATAGTATATTAGCATCACTATATCGAGGCCAACAAATCAAACAGTATATAGTTTTTAGGTGTGTGTTATGAATCTTCTCCGTTCTTTCACGAGATGGCGTCGTTATCGTTCAACAGTGAATGAGTTGAGCCGACTCTCTACTCATGAATTAAATGATTTGGGTATTACCCGTGCAGAAATTATCGCAATTGCGCGTCGCGCTGTTCGGTAAGTGTTTTTTTTGAGGCTTCCATCTTCCGAGCCTCACATAGGAAAACCTATCCTTCCCTTTGGTTTTCCTTTCTATAGCGCCTGTTGTTCCTCCCACAACAGGCGTTTATTTTTCTGTTTTTGGTTTTGAAAATTTGTTTTGTGACAGCAACCTAAATTTCGTTTGTTCGGAATAACGTTTTTCCTCACGCAAAAATGTCAGTAGGCTTGATGCCATAATCAAGATAATCCCGATAACCATTGGTAAATCCAAATGATCGTGGAAAATAAAATAACCGAATAAAATGGCCCAAATCATTTGGCTATATTGTGGTGTTGCAATAGCGATAGCTGGTACACGTCTAGCCGCTGCCATAGTAAAAATGGCTCCTAACGCCGCCAGCAACCCGTAACCCACGAGATAAATCCATTCGATGTTTTGAGGTTTGACATATGTTGGAATGCTTAACGTTCCACAAATGATTATGGAACCTATGATGCCGCTTGCGTAAAGCGAGATACGTTTTTCTTTACCTCCCATAATACGCAGAATTATGATGGAAATTGCACCACTTAATCCGGCGAATACCGCTCCGATATGTCCTATATTCAAAGAGCGGAATCCAGGACGAAGGACGATAATGACGCCAAGAAAACCAATAATAATAGCTAACCAACGACGCCAACCGATGGGTTCTTTCAGAAAAAACATAGAAAGAATACTGACAAAAAGCGGCTGAAGAAAAATAAGTGTAAAGGCTTCGGCCATGGATAAATGGGTAAATGCCGTAACACTGCCGATGACACCAATTGCAGCGGATACTGTTCGTAATAACCACATTTTCCAGTTTTGTGAACGGATAATGTCAAACCAAGAGTCTTCGGAGCGTTTGACAAACGGAATGACTATCAAGCCAAATACAGCTCCGTAAAACGCCGTTTCATAAGGTGGTAACGCGCCATTGATAAATTTTATGCAAGCATCACTGACGGCATAGGCGGCATAAGATGCAAATGAAAGAAAAACACCGTAAAACATGATTTTGGCCTTGTATAAAAGAGGCAATAAACACCACAGTGAAGTAAGATAGTAAGATTATAAAAAAGAATATGAATTTGATATAAAAAAAGAAAAGGGTAGTTTTAAGAGAAAACAATTCATATTGCAGCTATATTAGATATAGCTGAGAAATAATCTGGGATAGATAACAATGAATGTTTTTTAGATGTTGCGTAAAATATGTATCACTCATTGAGTTGGCATTAATCACGGACTGTCGTTATTTTTGCACGAAAAATGAGATTTTTTGATGCCAAGATTGCCCCGCCGGTAATGAAAATACAGGCAATGAGAAGACGCCATGTTGGCTCTGCAAGTCCAGTGACGACCATCAACAAAGTTGAGAGAAGTGGTGCGCTATAGCTTGCAACACCTAATAACTGAATGTTTCCTCGTTTAACGCCGTAATCCCAACAATAAAAGGCTAGGCCAACAGGCATTAAACCTAGCAGACCAACAGCAATCCATTGTCCGATATTGGTTGGCAATATATTGGGTTCATGAACTATAAAATGCGTTATTAAAGCCAATAACGATGTTATCAGACAAAACGCAGCAACAACACTTGTTGGGACTTTCGCTAAACGGCGCGATAAAAGTGAGTATGTGGCCCATGCAAAAGCGCCGCATAGAGCAGTGATGTAACCAAAGCTGTTTTTGGCATCGAGTGAAAAGCCATTCTTTCCACTAACAACCAACACCATACCAAAGAAGCCCAGTAGTGCTCCGGCGACATGAAACCAGCGAAGTTTTTCATTTGGCATGAGTGCTGAACCAAGCACAATGAAAAGTGGCCAAAGATAATTTATCAAAGCGGCCTCTACTGGAGGCGCATTCCGCATGGCGGTAAAATATAAAAAATGATAACCGAATAGGCCAAAAATGCCGACACACCAAACGGCTATAGGCTGTTTAAGATCCTTCAAAGTTTCAGGATTTTTTATCCAGAGATAAACACCGGGTAGGGCGCCAATGAAAAAAGTCATTGCGGTAAGTAACAATGAGGGGACTTCACCGCTAAATGCGGTAAGTGTCGCCATGATCGACCACATTAAAATGGCAAGAAAGCCAATTATCGTTGCTTTATTCATTGGATGTACCGCGCCGCCGCTTTCTTTCGGTAAGAATTAGAAAAATAGAAGCTCCAAACACTCCAGTCGCTAATGTGAACCAAGTGATAGCATAACTAAGATGGTTGTTTGGAAATGTAACGACTGTAAGACCGCCAATTGGCAGCCCGCCGGCATTAGGTGTTTTATCAGCATCAATAAAATATGGGGCGACATCTGTGAGGCCAAGTTTTTGAGCCATCGCAGGTAATTGCCGTGTATACCATTTATCATCTTGCGGATTGTTTTTACGAGGATAGAAACCACCACCTTCGCTCATTCTTAATAAACCGGTGACGGTTGTGTTACCCTCAATATTTCCCATCTCTCTTGTACTAATATCATGTTTGTCCATGGGAACAAAGCCACGGTTTATAAATGTTATAGAACCATCATCCGTTTCAAGTGGCGTCAGAACCCAATATCCTGTCGTCTCGTCAGCGACTGCCGTTACAAGAATTTCTTTATCGTTAAGGAATTTGCCGGCAATTTTTACTGGCCTATATTCATCCTTATCATAAGTGACATTTTGCCAATCATTTTTTACTGGTGCTGTGACCGGAGCCATATGAATACGCTCATTGGCATTGCGTATCAGGTTTTCTTTCCATCCGAGTCGTTCTACCTGCCACACTCCCAAGGCACAAAAGGCACAGAAAAAGAATAGGCAAAGGAAACCGAATATACCTAAAAATATAGGCGAACGGGCACCTGCGTTATTTCGTTTTATTTTGGTTTCTGTCATCATAATTTAACTCTTAGCATAGCTTTGCATGAAAAAAAGCAGCTTTCTGACGTTTTGCCAGTAACGAAGATGGGAAAACTCTTGACCTTTTTATTAGAGACCCGTATAGAAACCCAACTTTCCAATTTTGGCCGGTCAGCGGCTGTGCGCGTTTATTCATTTATATAGCGTGCGTAAGAGTTGACAGGTTGTACTAGAGTTTAAAGGTGAAGCCTATGTCCCGCGCCTGCGAATTGACCGGAAAATCGGTCCAATATGGCAATAACGTCAGCCACGCAAACAACAAAACGCGTCGTCGCTTTTTGCCGAATCTTTGCAATGTTACTTTGATTTCTGAAGCTCTTGAGCAAAGTTATCGTTTGCGTATCTCAGCTGAAGCATTACGTTCAGTTGAGCATCGTGGTGGTCTTGATGCTTTTCTCGTTAAGGCTAATGAAAAAGAATTATCGCAACGTGCACGTTTGCTAAAGCGTCAAATTGCAAAAAAGTTAGCTGAAAAAGCTGCTTAATTTTTCATTGAAATCATATGTTAAACGGCCGGTTTAACCGGCCTTTTTTCTGGTTCCATCACCCAGGTAAAAAAAATGACAAAGTCACATCACTTACTTTTAGCTGTTTTTGCTATGTGTGTTGCGGTTACTGCATCTAATGTTCTTGTGCAGTATCCGTTTCATTGGTTCGGTTTTGAACACCTTTTGACATATGGTGCTTTTACCTATCCATTTGCATTTCTTATTAATGATCTAACGAATCGCCGTTATGGTCCTCAAGCAGCACGCCGGATCGTTTATGCTGGTTTTGTTTCAGGACTTGTGGTTTCGTGGATATTGGCCAGTCCGCGTATAGCGATTGCTTCGGGGACGGCATTTTTATTTGCTCAATTACTGGATATAACGGTTTTCAATCCGCTTCGTCGTAAGACTTGGTGGATAGCACCACTTGCTGCTGCAATTACCGGTTCTGCTTTAGATACAGTTTGGTTCTTTGGTGTAGCTTTCTCAAGCCACTTTTCATTTATTGACACATTGACCGGCTATAGCGATGGTTCAAACACCGCGATGACCAATTTCTTAGGGTTGGATATTCCAGTATGGTTGTCACTTTCTTTTGGAGATTTTGGCGTGAAACTGGTTATGGGAATATTTATGTTGCTACCGTACGGTGCAATTTTAGCGATATTCATGCCCGATATCTATAATGGAAAAACAGATCCAAAGAGCAATCAAGCTGCTTGATATGGTTCAGCGAGACGTAGCATTTAAACGTTTCGCTTTGTTATCTTAGATTTCCAAATTAGCATAAAATTAATCTGACTTTTAATTGATGAATTAAAAGTCAGATGTTTGCGTTTCTATATTTTGAAGTTATGTTGGAATTAACATCAATTGCGATTTATGATTATAGAATAAATACTTAGCATCACGATTTGATTGTTAATGGCAATATTTCTACGCTATTCATTAAAATGCATAGATTCGAATTATCGTATTAATTCGATTTCTTTTCATCAAACAAGCTTGCAAGCTGTTCTGTCATCGCACCAGCCAATTCCTCAGCATCGACAATTGTCACCGCGCGCTTATAATAACGTGTGACATCGTGGCCAATACCAATAGCGATGAGCTCAATAGGAGAACGTGTTTCAATTTCCTGAATGACAGCGCGTAGATGTTTTTCAAGATAGTTGCCTGGGTTTACCGAAAGTGTCGAATCATCGACAGGTGCGCCATCAGAAATCATCATCAAAATCCGACGGTGTTCACGTCTAGCCAATAAACGTTGATGCGCCCAAATAAGTGCTTCACCATCAATATTTTCTTTCAATAGACCTTCGCGCATCATGAGACCAAGATTACGGCGAGCACGCCGCCATGGCGTATCAGCACTCTTATAAATAATGTGACGCAAATCATTTAGCCGACCGGGGTTTGCAGGTTTGCCATGTGCCAACCATGTTTCGCGAGATTGTCCACCCTTCCAGGCTTTTGTTGTAAAACCTAAAATTTCGACTTTTACTCCGCAGCGCTCCAACGTTCTCGCCAGAATATCAACACATGTTGCTGCAACGGTGATAGGTCTACCTCTCATTGAACCAGAATTATCAATAACAAGAGAAACAACTGTATCACGAAAGTCCGTGTCACGTTCCTGTTTGAATGATAGCGGTTGTGTTGGATCTATAATGACACGAGGCAAACGCGCTGAATCCAAATAGCCTTCTTCCAGATCAAAGTTCCACGATCTATTTTGTTGGGCCATAAGTCGCCTTTGTAAGCGATTTGCTAATCTGCCAACGACGCCTTGCAAATTGCTAAGTTGTTTATCAAGAAAAGCACGCAGCTTTTCTAATTCTGTAATATCACAGAGATCGGGAGCTTCGACTTCTTCATCAAATTCGCGCGTGTAAACCTTATAATCGCCTAAGCCATCCATATCAGAGAATGGTTGTGGAGGACGTGTCGTTTGTCCGGGTGTCTGCTCGGTATCAATTTCTTCAGAATTACCACCATCATCTTCAGCAGCTTCTGCGGCTTGCATTTCGCCGTCTTCCGCATCGTCACCAGCCTCATCTGATGGTTCACTATCAGATTTATCAGAACCTTCTTGCTCTTGAGAATTCTGCTCGTCATCTTGCTGATCAACATTTTGTTGATCATCTTCTTCATCATCAGCAAGAGTATTTTCTTCAATGCTTTCTGCCATTTCCATAGAAACGAGCATATCTCGCACAATTCGGGCAAATTTTTTCTGATTTTCGATGTTTTCTGCCAATGCAGATAAATCTCTACCCGCTTTTTCTTCTATCCATGAACGCCAGAGATCCAATACGGGGCCGGCTTCTTCCGGCGGTTTGCGACCAGTTATTTTTTCTCGAACAAGAAGAGCAATAGCTTCTTCAAGTGGGGCTTCTTGTTGACTGGTGATAGCGGCATAATTGGCTCGACTGTATTTGTCTGCCAGCATAGCATCAAGATTATTTGCCATACCTTCCATAGCTAATGTGCCAATTGCTTCGACACGCGCTTGTTCTACCGCGTCAAAAATAGCACGTGCTTCCGCACCCTGCGGTGCCAAACTTGCATGAATTTCTGTATCATGGCGTGCGCGCCTCAAGGCCATAGAATCACCAAGGCCACGCGTTACAGCAAAATTTTGCTGTGTCGGGTGGCGTGGTAAATCCGGTAGTCTGGCATGATCACCAACAATCGAAGGACGATCGTCACTGAAAACCACTTCTAAGTCGCGTACACCACAGACCGCACGCATACAGGCGCTAACCGCTCTTTTAAACGGTTCGCTATCAACCAAGCCGGATGGGCGTTCACGGCTATTATCACCTGTTTCTACGGTCATAAGCGTCTTTCATTAGGAAAAAACGGTGTTAACAACTGATTCGGGAAGTTCTTTTCCAAAAGCTCGTTGGTAAAATTCTGCAACAGTGGGACGCTCAAGCTCGTCACATTTGTTCAAGAAAGTGAGCCTGAACGCAAAACCAATGTCTTTAAAGATTTCAGCATTTTCAGCCCATGTAATTACGGTACGTGGACTCATCACCGTTGAGAGGTCACCATTGATGAATGCTTGTCTCGTCATATCTGCAACGCGTACCATCTGCGATACGGTTTCTCGACCTTCTTTGGTTTGAAAGTGCTTTGCTTTCGCTAGAACTATATCAACCTCATTGTCATGGGGCAGATAGTTTAGTGTGGTAACAATTGACCAACGATCCATCTGTGCCTGATTAATCTGCTGTGTGCCATGATAAAGGCCTGTTGTATCGCCAAGGCCAACAGTATTAGCCGTTGCAAACAAGCGGAAAGCTGGATGCGGGGCAATAACACGGCTTTGATCAAGTAATGTCAAACGGCCAGAAGATTCAAGAACACGTTGGATAACAAACATAACGTCAGGGCGACCTGCATCATATTCATCAAATACCAAGGCAACGTTTTTCTGATAGGCCCATGGTAAAATACCGTCTTTGAACTCTGTAATTTGCATGCCATCTTTGACAACAATTGCATCTTTACCAACAAGATCGATACGACTGACATGACTATCGAGATTGACACGTACGCAAGGCCAATTCAAACGCGCAGCAACCTGTTCGATATGTGTGGATTTACCGGTACCGTGGTAACCAGAAACCATAACACGTCGGTTGAACGCAAAACCAGCCAAAATGGCTAATGTTGTATTACGATCAAAAAGATAATCAGGGTCAAGTTCCGGAACATAGGGATCGCTTTTACTGAATGCAGGAACCTGCATATCTGTATCAATGCCAAATACATCATGTGCCGAAACTGTTATATCCGGCATATTCTCTATGCCCAGATCATCTTTAGTCATCATGCCTCCACACGGGTAAATATCCGCTGTCTGAATTAATTTATCACACGTAAAGTGTATATTCTACCTCTGCCACAAAGTTGACAGATCATTGTATTGTTATCAGACTGTTGAGAAAGAATTTCAATGGTCTTAGCAAAGAAATATTCCTGAGATCTGAAATATTTCAGCAAAAACCAGCATTCTTTAGCAAATTATAAGCTTGCAGAACCTCACGCAGTCTTTCCTCAGATGAACGATCGCCGCCATTTGCATCAGGATGGTGTATTTTTACCAATGCTTTATATTTTGCTTTGATATCGTCACTTGTTGCACTTGCTTCAAGTCCTAATGTTACAAACGCTTTTGCTTCAAGTGTTTTAAGTTTACGTGGTGCTTGGGTATTGCGTTGCTGACCAAACATATGGAGGGCATCATTTACCCGATTTTGATAGGCTGCAGAACCCGAACGAATCCGTGAAAAATCCGCCGATGTTTTCTTTGCAGAAGCATTTACGCCAGCTTTCCACGTGGGGCGATGACCGGTTAAAGCATCTTTCTGGAATTTTGCGATATCTTCATTTGATAATCCAGAAAAATAATTGAAGTTTTTATTGTATTCGCGCACATGATCAATACAAAAATGAAGATATTGTCCTTCATGGTTGCGGCCAGCAGGAGCACGATGGGTTCCAGGCTTTTCACAGCCTGCCCATTGGCATTGCGGCACCTCAGGTTCAACTTTCTTTTTTTTGTTTGAACTGATGCGAATAGAGTCAAATAGTTTCGATGTGGTTGTCATGGTGCCGACTTACGCAAAACAGGAATGTTTGACAAGAATTGACATTAGGAAATTTTATTCCCACAATCTTGATGCCCAATCTTTACGGAAAAGAATCGGGCTTGGTTTGTCGATCACATATGGGATTAAAAGTATAAAATGTCCAGCACAGTTGCAGAAACAATCGAGAAAAAGCTTCAAGCGGCATTTTCCCCTACAGTCTTAGAAGTTATTAATGAAAGTCATCTTCATGCAGGCCATCAACACGAGGATGGCGTTTCTTTTGACGGCACAGGTGAAACACATTTTCGTGTTAAGATTACAGCATCCGCATTTAATGGTTTAAAGCGTGTTGATATTCATCGTGCAATTAATCATGTTCTTAAACATGAACTTGATAGTGGTGTGCACGCCTTGGCGATTGAAGCGAAAGCCAATTGAATTCCGATATTTATTCTAAGCATTTATTATAATTTTGCGCAAATTATGAGTTCTTTATAAAAGAAATTATGCGCGTGGATGAGCCTTTTTATAAATTTCTAAAAGGTGGTCTGTGTCTACGCCAGTATATATTTGCGTTGTGGAAAGACTTGAATGCCCAAGCAGTTCCTGAATTGTACGTAAATCGCCACCACGTGATAAAAGATGGGTCGCAAAAGAATGGCGTAATGCATGGGGCGTTACTGTATCAGGAAGGCCAAGACATGCGCGTAAGCGTTGGACAGCGCGTTGGATAATTGCTGGCTGCAATATTCCACCCTTTACCCCTCGAAACATTGGTTGATCGGATACCAGCATGTATGGGCAGCGATTGATATAATCAGCAATGGCCTCATGAACGGCGGCAATTACTGGTACTAGCCGAGTTTTTCCGCCTTTGCCTTTGACGTAAATACTTGTTGCCGTGTTGTCGGAAAAATCTTCCGGAGTTAAAGCCAGTGCTTCGGATATTCGTAAACCACACCCATAAAGTAATGTAAGCACAGCAGCATTACGGGCAGCAATCCACGGTTCCTCATCTGGTTGTGTTCCTTTATCGACGAGATGGACAGCATCAGCAACACTTAATGGCTTTGGTAGGGATTTGGGTTGCTTTGGTGTTCGTATGATACGCGCAGCAGGAACATCTGCCAGACCTTGTGTTGATAAAAACCGCAAAAAGGATCGTATACCCGCAAGACCTCGACCAAGTGAACGTGCGCCTATTCCTTTACTTCTACGGTAAGCAAGATATGATCGTAAATCTGCGACACGAAGATTATTTAAATCTTTGAAACAAGGTTGATGACCAATATGCTGGCAAAGAAAAGTTAAAAATTGCCGGCTATCTCTTTCATAAGCTTCTATTGTATAATTCGCCATTCGGCGCGTTTTTTGAAGCTGATCAAGCCAAGTTTTACGTGCTTCTAATAGTTCGATTGATGCGTCAAGTAGAAGCTCTTTGGTTAGAGTTGTCTCTGTCATGATAAAATTTTATCATGACAGAGTTTAATATCTGGTTTCTAATGGAAGACACCACACTTATTTAGTTTTTTTGGAAGATGATGTCTTCCGCTTATTGTCTGTTTTTTTATTGTCTGATGAGGACGCTTTCGTGCTAGCTGGTAAAGCGTTGGAATTGTCCCTTAATTCATTGGCGGTTCTTAAATTTAACAACAATGGTAAATTGTTTAACGACATCAAATGGGCAAATATCCAGCCGAGGTGATGTTCTTTATGCAGTTTTCCTAGCTGATCAGCTGACAATGTATTAAATTTTTCTGTGTCGATGATCCAGAAATTGGTAAGTCGTGCTGTTTGTCCAACATTGTTGCGAATATCGATAGACTGCTTCTTTAACAAATCCATTTTTGATAGTGTTTCAACAAATTTGGCTGTTTGCTCCATACTGTTTTTGAAGCCGTTCAATAAATTGATCCGGTTTTCCATAAAGGGAGATACACTGCCATCGCTGTTGAATAGATCGATACCTTCAAGCTCATTAAACATTCCCGATTCAGAATCGAAGCAGATAGTAAGTTCTTTCTGATCTGGTGTTCCAGCTAAAACAAATGGATAACGCCGAATAAAAGCGGGGATATATGTATCTGCTTTCCATTTGTTTTCTGCGTCCAGAAAGTCATTTTTCTCATTGGATAGACCGAGCATTGCAACAGGGGTATAAGAGACCTTACCATCGGGTGTTTCAGATCCCATAAAAAGAATGGGATAGTTGAGAGCTACTTGGTAAAACTCGTCACCAGCAATGGGTACCCAATGTGTATTGGCGGCGAAAGTCATATCTCTATTATCATTAAATTTTAGATTTTTATGGGTTTCTCGTGAAATGGGAACAATATTTTTATAAAAAAGCATAACTGTTGTCATAATAGGTATCCTTTTAGACTCTCCAGTAAATATTATGGCTAAGTGATTGCAATCTTAGTGGCCCCCCCAAAAAAACCGCCAGGTTTAATATTATGAAACTACCCTTTGTAGTTGCATTCTTTCTTTATTGCACTGAATGTGTCAAAAAATGCTTACCAAGTTGAGATTTATAGTTTTCTATAACTTGAAACAATGTTCTGCTTAATAGTTAGATGGAATTTGAAAATGATCAGTCACCCAGTTCAGCTTGCCATAATTGGAGCAGCTCATGGGACAAAAGGCGAAGTCAAAGTGAAAACTTTTACCGCTGCTCCTTTAGATCTTGCCGCATATGGTAGTCTTTACGACAAAGATGGGAAACAATTTGAAATAGACGATATTCGTATACAAAAAAACACTGTGATCGTCAGTTTTTTAGGTGTTACTGATCGCAACGCGGCAGAATCTCTCAAAGGTACAGAGTTATATGTTGAGCGGGATCAACTACCCGATGACCTTGATGAAGATGAATTTTATCATACCGATTTGATAGGCCTTACAGTCAAAGATGAACTGGGGCAAAAAATCGGTACAGTTCACGCACTATTTGACTTTGGTGGCGGAGATCTTTTGGAATTAAAGCTTATAAAACAGAAAATGGTTCTTATTCCTTTTTCTAAAGCTGCCGTGCCCGAGATAAAAATAGAAGAGGGATTTATTGTTATTGATTCTATTGCAGCGGGTCTTAAAGAAGATCAAGACGCGGAGAATGATGACGAGGAAAAAAATGAGCTTTCATGCATGTGTCTTGACACTATATCCTGAAATGTTTCCTGGCTTTTTAGGTTACTCAATGGCAGGAAGAGCACTGGAAAACGGTTTATGGTCGCTTGATACGGTGCAGATTAGAGACTTTGCAAAAGATCGCCATCATAGTGTTGATGACACGCCATCTGGTGGCGGAGCAGGTATGGTTATGAAACCAGATGTTCTGGCTGCTGCTATTGATAGTGTTGATAACAATGTACCACGCTTGCTTATGAGCCCAAGAGGTAAACCTTTTAATCAAAAAATGGCTAGAGAATTCGCTAGTGGAAATGGTGTTACATTTATTTGTGGTCGTTTTGAGGGAATTGATGAAAGGGTTATAGAAGCAAGAGAGCTTATAGAAGTTTCAATTGGTGATTATATTTTATCAGGTGGTGAAACTGCTGCGTTGGTTATACTTGACAGTATTATCCGACTATTGCCCGGTGTTATGGGTAATAGCGAATCGGGCGAGCAGGAAAGTTTTGAAACCGGATTGTTGGAATACCCGCATTATACACGGCCTCAAATTTTTGAAGGAAGAACAATTCCGCAAGTTTTAACTTCGGGAAATCACCAGGCAATAAAGAATTGGCGAAAATTACAGTCAGAACAAATTACAAAAGAACGACGCCCAGATCTTTATGCACTTTACGAGAAAAATAAAGGCAAAGCTTGATTCACTTGATATGATAGTGTAATGGCAAGCAACGTTTTCAGGTGAATTATCATCTGCATCCGGAAAACAATGGATGGTGAATCCGCTCCTGCCGTGAGGCATAGCTTATGGAACGCAGATTTTCACAGGCAAGTGTTGAGCGCTCTGACTGTTCGAGAAGAACATGAAGGATTGATACGATGAATATTATAGAACAGCTCAATGCAGAGCAGTGCGCAAAAATTGAAGAAAAGCGCAAACTTCCAATGTTTTATGCTGGCGATACACTTCGCGTTTTAGTGCGCGTTACTGAAGGTACACGTACCCGTGTTCAGGCTTATGAAGGTGTATGTATCGCACGTTCAGGCGGTGGTCTGAATGAGACATTTACTGTCCGTAAAATTTCCTACGGTGAAGGTGTAGAACGTGTATTCCCTGTCTATTCACCACTTGTTGAAGGTGTTGAAGTTGTTCGTCGCGGTAACGTTCGCCGTGCAAAACTCTATTACCTTCGTGGTCTTACAGGTAAAGCTGCGCGTATTTCTGAAAAGAAAGACTATCGTAAGAAGAATCTTGATGTGCCAAGCACAGGTGCCGCCGAAGCTGTTACAGCAGATACAGTTGCAGCACCTCTTCCTGCTTCGGAAGCAAAATCCGAGTAAAAGCCGAATAGTGATTTACAAAGAAAAGCGGCTTTTAGCCGCTTTTTTATTGCCAATATGAAGCTGCTATTATTCACCAAGTAAACTTTTTTGGACTTGGTGTGTGTGAATTGACTTTTTAATTCTTCAGCGAATAATGAAGCATTTATTATTGAATGTTTCATATCTTCTGTACAAATATTTGAGGATAAAAAAATGAGTGCCCCGCGTACGCTTTATGACAAGATTTTTGAAGATCATATTGTAGACCGTCAGGAAGATGGAACATGCCTTCTTTACATCGATCGTCATCTCGTACACGAAGTGACAAGTCCTCAGGCATTTGAAGGATTGCGATTGGCTCATCGTCAGGTGCGTCATCCTGAGAAGACATTGGCGGTGGTTGATCATAATATTCCAACATCTCCAGACCGTTCGCAAATAATAAAAAATGAACAAAGTCGGATACAAGTTGAGGCATTGGCCAAAAATACAGCGGAATTTGGCATCGAATATTTTAACCAGAATGATAAACGGCAAGGGATTGTTCATATAATAGGGCCAGAACAAGGGTTTACTCTGCCAGGTATGACAATTGTGTGCGGTGATAGCCATACGTCGACTCATGGTGCATTTGGTGCATTGGCACATGGAATAGGCACATCAGAAGTGGAACATGTGCTTGCTACACAGACGCTTATTCAGAAAAAATCCAAAAACATGCTGATCGAAGTCAAAGGCAAATTGCCTGATGGTGTGACAGCGAAAGATCTTGTTCTTGCTATTATCGGCAAAATTGGAACAGCGGGCGGAACCGGACATGTCATTGAGTTTGCTGGAGAAGCAATACGCAACCTATCAATGGAAGGGCGTATGACTGTCTGTAATATGACAATTGAAGCTGGTGCTCGTGCCGGTTTGATTGCGCCTGATGAAACCACTTTTGATTATATACGTAGTCGCCCGCGTGCGCCAAAAGGTGCTTTGCTCGATCAAGCAATTGCATATTGGAAGACTCTGAAATCCGATGAAGGAGCTGTCTACGACACTGTGGTTACGATTGACGCATCAGAATTGGTGCCTTCTGTCACGTGGGGGTCATCTCCAGAAGATGTTGTTCCAGTAACGGGTGTTGTGCCAGATCCCGAAACCATTGAGGATGAAACAAAAAGAGCGTCGAAAATACGTGCACTTGAATATATGGGATTAAAAGCAGGGACGAAAATAACAGATATCAAGATTGATCGGGTATTTATCGGTTCTTGTACGAATGGACGTATTGAAGATATGCGTGCAGCAGCATCGGTGATTTTGGGCAAGAAAGTAGCTCCAAATGTGTCGGCAATGGTTGTGCCGGGGTCTGGATTAGTCAAAGAACAGGCGGAAAAAGAAGGGCTTGATAAAATTTTTCGTGATGCAGGGTTTGATTGGAGAGAGCCTGGATGTTCCATGTGTCTGGCAATGAATGACGACCGTTTGGAACCGGGCGAACGATGTGCTTCAACTTCAAATCGTAATTTTGAAAGCAGACAAGGCTATAAAGGACGAACACATTTGGTGTCACCTGCCATGGCGGCAGCTGCTGCTATTGCCGGTCATTTCGTTGATGTAAGAAATTGGAAATAATAAGTCACAACAAACACGAATACACTCTATTTCTTTCTCTTTACGTCTTGGTTGTAACAAACTAAGAATAAGAAAGTTTAGATGCGGAAAAAGGGAGTTCGTGCATTATGGCCGAGAAGAATGACACGCAACATGCAGTTGCAATTAGTCTTTTACACTTGAAGGACGCGCGAGTTCTCGCCCCACTTCTTGCGAGTTACACACAAGCTTTGAAACGTGGCGCTCCACGTCGGCCGGACGAATTTTATGCCGAGCAGCTATTGCAGGATCGTACGGCTGAAGTTTTGGGTGCTCACATTGATGGTGAGCTTGTTGGTTTTGTGATCTTTTATGATCTTCCTGAACCAGTTTCAGGTTTACGTGCTGGGCAGGTTGATCATATTCACGTGCATCATGCCTATCAGGGCAAAGGTATTGCTAAAGCGATGATTGATCTTCTTTGCGATAAAGCAGAGGAACGCGGTTGGACGAAGCTAATTCTTAATGCTCCACGTATTCCGGAAGATGGTAGAAAACTCTATGAACAGATAGCGGTCAAAGGCGATTGGTCTGGTTTTATCATTCGCTTTGATTAAGCGGACAAGATTACTACGATCTAATTTTATTATTGATTGAATATTATTTCTTATTAAGCAGAATGGTTAGTGATTTTCGGGTCAAGATAACCATTCTGTTTTAATATAAAGGTGTCCTATAAAATTTATTTGAGAATCACTTTTGTTAAAGTGCTATTATTTTTATTTAGTTTGAAATAAATAATATTATGATTTTAATAGTCATATTTTTTAAACGATTGAAACGCTCAACTTAAGAAAAACTGACTATAATCTCAATGATTTGATGACGAGAATCTACTTTACTGCTTTGACGTGAGACTAAATCCGCATTAGAAGAAGACATGTTTTTTAGTATTATACTAAAAAGCTTCGGTTGTTTTTGGGCGAGACCTTTAATCCGCCAACTCAAATGGCCGGCCTGAAACATTGGAAAGGTGATTACTTTTTCAGTGTGTGAGTGATTTTCCAATCCGTTTGTCGGGCTGACAAGGCTAAACAAGCGGGGGGGAGAGTGTCAGGTAATGATTTTACCTGCGGTCAAAACCAGGTCAGGAAAGCCTATGACAGATACGACAACAACAAAAACGCGTCCTCTTTCACCTCATGTCAGCATTTATCGCTGGCCAATTACCATGGCAATGTCGATAGCGCACCGTATTACAGGTGGTGCCCTTTATGTAGGAACTTTGTTTCTTGCGGCATGGCTTATAGCAGCGGCTTGTGGTGCTGATGCATTTGAAACAGTAAACGGTCTATTTAATTCATTTATTGGTCGTTGTATTTTGTTTCTATACACATTGGCGCTCGTTCATCACCTTGTAGGTGGTGTACGACATTTTTTCTGGGATACAAGAACATATCTTCTTGAAAAGCATGTTGCGACGAAAACAGCATGGGCCACAGTCTTCATTTCCATCATTGCGACGCTTCTTATTTGGATCGTCGGCTATATCGTCCGCTAATAGCTGGAGAGATATTTATGAAAAAAGATTTTAGAACAGAACTTGGAAAAGTTCGTGGATGGGGCGCTTCCCATACAGGTACGCGGCATTTTTGGATGCAACGCTTGACAGCATTCGCCAATGTTCCCTTATTTATTTTCTTTATTGTGATCGTTGTTTCACTTGTTGGTAAAGACTATGCAACGGTCCATGCAACACTGGCTAATCCCATTGTTACGGTTGTTATGGGCTTGATGATTCTTTCCGGCATATATCATATGAAACTGGGCATGCAGGTTATCATTGAGGATTACATCCCTAATGAGGCGGTACGCGTTTTAGTACTGACTTTTAACATTTTCTTTTGTTATCTGGTTGGCGCAACTTTGCTGCTTGCACTTTTAAAAATTTCATTTGGAGGTTGATCTCGATGGTCTCCACTACTTCAAATACTTCCGCCAAGCGGGGGGATAAAGCCTATCACTTTGTTGATCATAAATTTGATGTGGTCGTCATTGGTGCTGGTGGCTCTGGTTTGCGTGCAACTTTAGGTATGGCAGAACAAGGCTTAAGAACAGCCTGTATCACCAAAGTTTTTCCAACGCGCTCTCATACTGTCGCCGCACAAGGTGGTATTGCAGCATCTCTGTCCAATATGGGACCAGATAATTGGCAATGGCATATGTATGACACAATCAAGGGTTCTGATTGGTTGGGTGATATGGATGCCATGGAATATTTGGTGCGTAATGCACCAGATGCTGTTTATGAACTTGAACATTATGGTGTTCCATTTTCTCGTACAGAAGAAGGCAAAATTTATCAGAGACCTTTTGGTGGTCATACCACGGATTTTGGTGAAGGCCCTCCTGTTCAGCGTACTTGTGCAGCAGCCGATCGTACGGGTCATGCGATCTTACATACGCTATATGGTCAGAGCTTAAAACATAATGCGCAATTCTTCGTTGAGTATTATGCACTTGACCTGATTATGACCGATGGTGTCTGCACCGGTGTTGTCGCATGGAATTTGGATGATGGTTCAATTCATCGGTTTTCTGCCAAGATGGTTGTGTTGGCTACTGGTGGTTATGGTCGTGCTTATTTCTCTGCAACATCTGCTCATACATGTACTGGTGACGGCGGCGGTATGATTGCCCGTGCTGGGTTGCCTCTTCAGGACATGGAGTTTGTGCAGTTCCATCCAACAGGTATATATGGTTCAGGTTGTCTGATTACCGAAGGTGCTCGTGGCGAAGGTGGTTATCTTATAAATTCGGAAGGTGAACGTTTCATGGAACGTTATGCTCCTTCCTTTAAAGATCTAGCTTCGCGAGATGTTGTGTCACGCTGTATGACAATCGAAATTCGCGAAGGACGTGGTGTTGGTCCGAAAAAAGACCATATATTCCTCGTTCTCAGTCATATCGATCCAGCTATTTTGCACGAACGTCTACCAGGTATCTCTGAGTCTGCACGCATCTTTGCTGGTGTTGATCTTACCAAGGATCCAATTCCAGTTATTCCTACGGTGCATTACAATATGGGTGGTATACCAACCAATTATTTTGGTGAAGTTTTAAACCCAACGGCTGACGATCCGGATCGTGTTCAGCCAGGCCTTATGGCTGTGGGCGAAGCAGGATGTGCTTCCGTTCATGGTGCAAATCGCCTTGGTTCAAATTCACTGATTGATCTTGTCGTATTTGGACGCGCTGCTGCTATTCGTGCAGGTCAAGTTATCGATCGTAAGTCGGAAATACCGCCGATTAACGAGGCAGCGGTAGACAAAATCATGGATCGGTTTGATCGCATCCGGTACGCTAGTGGCTCGACACCTACAGCTGAACTTCGCGAAAAAATGCAACGCGCTATGCAAGAAGATGCAGCGGTGTTCCGGACGGCAGAATCCTTGCAGCAAGGCTGTAAGCGTATTTCTGCAATCTGGAATGAGTTGCCTGATGTAAAAGTCAGTGACCGTTCCCTGATTTGGAACTCTGATTTGATGGAAACATTGGAATTAGAAAACCTCATGGCTAATGCAATTTCAACGGTTTATTCTGCTGAAGCTCGTCATGAAAGCCGCGGTGCTCATGCTCGTGAGGATTTTCCGGATCGTGATGATGTTAACTGGCGTAAGCACACAATTTCTCATTTATCTGATGACGGAAAAGTAACGCTTTCCTATAGAGGTGTTCATCTTAATCCGCTCACCAGTGAAGCAGATGGTGGTATTTCACTTAAGAAAATTGCGCCGAAGAAGCGCGTTTACTAAGGGGAGATAAAGCAATGGTTCATATGGCACTTCCCAAGAATTCACGTGTACAAAAAGGTAAGGTTTGGCCAAAGCCTGCTGATACCTCAAAGTTGACTGAATTCAATATATATCGCTGGTCACCTGATGATGATCAAAATCCGCGTCTCGACACGTATTATGTCGACCGTAATGCATGCGGACCAATGATTCTTGATGGATTATTATATATCAAGAATCATATTGATCCGACTTTGACATTACGCCGTTCATGTCGTGAAGGGATATGCGGCTCATGCGCAATGAATATTGATGGTTCTAATACGCTAGCTTGTATTACAGGTATGGATGAGGTGCATCACCCGATTAAGATATATCCATTACCATCAATGCCGGTTGTGAAAGATTTGGTACCAGATCTCAATAGATTCTATGCGCAGCATCGTTCAATTGAGCCTTGGTTACAAACTGTTTCTCCAGAACCTCAAAAAGAATGGCTACAAAGTCATGAAGATCGTCAAAAACTTGATGGTCTTTATGAGTGTATTTTATGTGCTTGTTGCCAAACTTCTTGCCCAAGTTATTGGTGGAATGGTGATCGTTATCTTGGACCGGCTGTTTTGCTTCAAGCATATCGCTGGATTTCGGATTCTCGTGATGAAGCAAAAGGTGAACGCTTGGACAATCTGGAAGATCCTTTCCGGCTTTATCGTTGTCACACAATTATGAATTGTGCTCAGACCTGTCCTAAAGGATTAAATCCAGCAAAAGCTATCGCTGAAATCAAGAAATTGATGATTGAGCGGCGCGTATAAAACAACGCAGTTTATGTAATAAAGAAGCCACGTGAAATCTTCACGTGGCTTTTTCTTTAACTAATTTAAAATTGCAACAATGGTTATAGAAGACCAAATCTATCCATATCTGGAAGACGTTCCGACAATATTTTAAAGCGCCACAAATAGGCGAAGATGCCATTTTCGATAATTGTTGTCTTCGACGTCAAAATTATTGTCAGAATGGCACTTCGTTAAGCTGGATTACCAATTTAGCTTGATAGCAAATTGTATATCCAGTTTTTATAAAGCTTCACCTAGCAATAATTTTGGTGATCCTTTTGTTAAACCAGCAGCTTCTTGAATGAAGTATTTTTTCACCTTCGGCATACGATCAACAATACCAAGACCAACGTCACGCAATAACCGTATAGGAGAAATATCGTTAGAAAATAGTCGGTTGAGAATGTCAGTTGTTACACCCATACGAACGGTTTCGAATCTGCGCCAACTTTCATAACGTTCCAATGCAGCCATTGAACCAATATCAAGTCCAAGCCGTGCAGTTTCAACGACTATTTCAGCCAAAGCGGCAACGTCACGGAAGCCGAGGTTAAGACCTTGACCAGAAATCGGGTGGATACCGTGGGCGGCATCGCCTGCAAGAGCAAAACGAGGTTTCACAAAATTACGAGCAAGCGTTAGACCAAAAGGAAAAGCGCGCCGTTCACCAACAAGTTTCAGTGCACCAAGATGGTGACCAAACCGTGCTTCTAGTTCTTTTTCAAATACGAGATTATCAGCTGCCATAAGACGTTTTGCATTGTCGTCACGTTCATTCCATACAAGAGAAGAACGATTGCCTTTTAATGGAAGTATGGCAAATGGTCCTGCAGGAAGAAAATGTTCTTCAGCGCACCCATTATGAGGGCGTTCATGTTCGACAGTACAAACAATACCCATTTGTCCATATGGCCAATAAACGGTTTTTATTCCAGCTATATCTCTTAGTTTGGAGCGAACGCCATCTGATGCAACGAGTAAACGAGTATTGAGAGAAGCACCGTTACTTAATTCAACATGGACTTTTTCACTATCGTGCGTAAAGTTTGTAACGCGAACTGATTCAATAAAAGGAATTTCTAGTTCTGCTGCACGCCGATGTAACGCAGCATTGAGATATTTGTTTTCAACCATGTAAGCAAAAGGTTCACCAGGTTCAACATCACCTGCAAAGGTAAGAAACACAGGTCTAACTGGATCACTATTGCGCGAATCGGTGATGATCATGTCGCTAATTGGTTGCGATAAGGATTCTATTTCATCCCAGCAATCGAGTTGTTTTAACATGCGGATCGCAGCGGCTGCTATTGCAGAAGCACGAGGATCATTTTGCCAACTATCTTTTGGACCCGCATCAATAACTGAAATTTTTAAGAAAGGAGCAGCCTGTTTTATAGCAACCGCTAAAGACAGACCAACATATGCTCCTCCCGCAATAACTAAATCCAATGCTTCATCAGTAGGTGTTGCTGAGGCAGACATTTTGCTTCCTTTCGTATTATCTAAAAGTCTATTGGCTCTTGACAATATGCCTTAATAGGGTTGACCTTGATTGCCCAGAGTTCAATATAAAGTGAATATATTTCATGACTAACCCACTTCAACATCTTTTATCCATACTAGATTTAGAAAAAATTGACCAGAACTTGTTCCGTGGCGAGAGTGGTAGCTCTAAGTGGCAGCGTGTTTTTGGTGGTCATGTGATTGCGCAAGCACTGGTTGCTGCCCAACGTAGTGTGACAGCTGATCGTTTTATTCACTCTCTTCATGCCTATTTTATAAGGCCTGGAGATCCTAATCACCCGATTATATATGAAGTTGAACCATTGCGTGATGGACGTAGTTTTTCTACGCGAAGGGTGGTTGCAAAACAAAATGGGGTAGTCATTTTATCGTTTTCTGCGTCTTTTCAAATTGATGAACCTGGACTTGATTATCAACGCCCTATGCCGACCGGACTCCCTCAACCAGAGGATTTAGAAGGTGATGATAGAATTAGTCAGGCTTTTGTTGATACAGCGCCGGAGATGGTGCGCAATTATTGGAATTTGCACCGGCCATTTATCATAAGACCTATTGATCGGGAAGATTATCTCAAGCGTGATAAGCATTCACCATTCCAACGTTGTTGGTTTAAGCTTAGCGGTGCGGTTGACGGTACACGTAATCTCAATACAGCTTTGTTAGCTTATTTGTCAGATATGACACTTCTGGATACGTCTCTTCTTGTTCATGGGCTTTCCCTGTTTTCTCCCGATGTTATTCCTGCAAGCCTCGATCATTCTATGTGGTTTCATCGGCCTTTTCATATTGATGAATGGTTGCTTTATGACATAGAAACACTGGATACTTATGGTGCTCGTGGATTAAGCAATGGTTTTATTTATAGTCGTGAAGGAAAACTGATAGCCAGCGTAGCGCAGGAAGGGTTAATGCGTCTTGCAAAGCCCAAAATTTAGATAATTTGCATTGATGAAATATTTTCAGTTGAACCTGCACACTGTGCAGTTTTGACCTAAAAGTATGCGTTGATTTGTGCACAAAATAATATGCAATTGCATGCCAAAACAACATTAAGCTGTTTTATTGCATAAAAAATAGGCATATCATTTTAACTGATTAACTAATAATCTTTTTTCTATCCCAAAATTATCAGAAAAAACGACTTTCTTCAAATTGGCATGAAACTTGTTAGGTAAGATTATGGGTGAGCGTTATGCCCATTCTATTTCCTAATGGAGAGGTTTGATGTTGCGTTTAAAAAAAATAATTCCAATGACATTGGGAGCGTTCACACTGATGGGCGTAAATTTGGGGATTGCACAAGAAGTGGAGACGGTAACTGAAGTTGTAACCGAATTACCAGCCAAGTTGGATTCCGGGGATACAGCATGGATGCTCGTTTCTTCCGCTCTTGTTCTTTTAATGACAATACCAGGACTAGCCCTGTTTTATGGGGGCATGGTGCGAAAGAAAAACGTGTTGGCAACCATGATGCAGAGTTTTGCAATCTGTTGTCTAATCAGCGTTTTATGGTTTGCAATTGGCTATTCTTTGGCGTTTTCTGGAGAAAACCCATATTATGGAAGTTTTTCTCATCTCTTTTTAAAAGGCATTTCAATTGATGATCTTAACGGAACATTTCCGACTTATCTCTGGGTTATGTTCCAAATGGCATTTGCTATTATCACACCAGCATTAATCACGGGTGCTTTTGCTGAACGTATGAAGTTTTCAGCAATGCTTTGGTTTATGGGATTGTGGTCGTTGCTCGTTTATGCACCAATTTGCCATTGGGTTTGGGGCGGCGGTTTCCTTGGTAAAGATGGTGTTCTCGATTTTGCTGGAGGCACAGTTATCCATGTTAATGCAGGTGTTGCTGGCTTAGTGACAGCTATTATCCTTGGACGTAGGCATGGCTATCGTAGCGTGAATATGGCACCGCATAATCTTACTTTATCTATGATTGGTGCGTCATTGTTATGGATCGGCTGGTTTGGCTTCAATGCTGGCTCCGCAGGTGCTGCAAATAAAGTGGCAGCCATTGCTATGTTAAATACACAAGTTGCAACAGCCGCTGGGGCACTATGCTGGATGATTGTCGAATGGTGTATATCCAAGAAACCTTCGGTTCTAGGAATTATATCTGGTGCAGTAGCAGGCTTGGTTGCAATTACACCGGCAGCAGGGTTCGTAGAACCTGTTGGTGCGTTGATCATAGGTATTGTTGCTGGTCCAATATGTTATTTTGCTGCTGTCGTATTGAAAAGAACCATCGGATATGATGACTCATTGGACGCTTTTGGTGTTCATGGGGTAGGTGGTATTATTGGTGCTTTATTAACCGGATATTTCGCATCGGACATCTTCTTTACCGATAAAGATGCTTATGCGCAGGTATCTGTTTTAAATCAAGCTTATGGTCTTGTGGCATCTATTGTCTATTCAGCGGTTGTTACAGCAATCATACTTTATGTTATTAAAGCAATTATTGGTTTGAGGCCAACGAAACAACAAGAAGTCGAGGGACTCGATATTTCGCTCCATGGTGAAACAATCCAATAAGTTTTAAGTTAGGATGCAAAAAAGCCCGCTTTGCCAGCGGGCTTTTTCATAAATGTGAAAGATTATTTCATGCTTGTGAAAGGTGGTGATGGTTAATAGCCCGTTAACTCTCTCACCGTATAGTACTCCGGATATGGAATTGAGCTATCGTCTTTTATCCGGGTTTAGTCATGCGTCAGGATTCATCATCTTATGATATAACTACAGACAGCGCGTATCAAAGCCCGCGTCTTGTAGAGATGTTTTCCAGACAGATAGGCTCGTTCATTGGTATCGGCATTCTTGTACTTATTGCGCTTGCAGGAGCTGCTTTGGCAACGTGGAATGTAGCAGATCCTTGTTTAAGCTATGCCAATAGTAATCCTGTTACTAATATCATGGGATGGCCGGGTGCTGTTTTTGCAGATATTGCAATGCAATTTTTTGGTTTGGCAAGTGTAGCTGCTTTATTGCCTCCCTTTTTCTGGGCAATTCTTTTGATCGCACAAAAAGATATTGGTAGACTGATCTACAGAGTTTTCTTCTGGCTTATTTCGGCATTTTGCTTTGCAGGTTTAATTGCGTTGATTCCGCCGTTTGCCCATTGGCCAATGCCTATTGGACTAGGTGGTGTTTTTGGTGACAAAATTTTATCATTTGCCAATAGTTTCTCATCCTCTGTGCCACCTGTGGCTATAGCAACAATTATCATCGTCGTATTAGGACCATTGGCATTTTGGTCAGCGGCTGTCGCTGGTGGTGTTGTCGGGCGTAATAAAGTCAAACGCGTTTCTAAACCTAAACGCAAAGTTCGTTACCAAGAAGACGTTGACGAAGAGGAAGAACAACCCGCTCGGGCTGGATTTATTGTAACTTTGCTTGGCGGTACCATGCACTTTTTTTATTTGTTGCGGGCAGAATATTGTCGGATATTTCGTCGTCCGCCGCCAAATTTCTCTCCACGTTCATATGATTATGCGAATAGTTATTTAAGCGGTCGCAGAGCAGAACCAAGTTTTTCAGCGCAACAGGAACCAAGCAATGAGGTACCTTGGGAGGAAGAGGAAGAAGAGGCTCCACAGCGTCAAGCGTCACAGAAGAAATCTACAAGGTTTCAAAGCAGCGGGTTTCAATTGCCCAGCCTTGATCTTTTAGCACAGCCGCTGATTATAGAAAAAAATCCGTCTATGGCGCCCGAAATTTTAAAAGAACACGCAGTACAATTGGAAAGCGTGCTGGAAGATTTTGGTGTTAAAGGACAAGTTATTAATGCACGACCGGGACCAGTTGTTACATTATATGAATTTGAGCCTGCTCCCGGAATTAAATCGTCTCGTATTATCGGACTGGCAGATGATATAGCCCGCTCCATGAGTGCAATTTCAGCACGTGTGGCAGTGATACCTGGTAGAAATGTTATTGGAATAGAACTTCCTAATCCGACACGGGAAGTTGTTTACTTGCGCGAAATCATGCAAACGCGTGACTTTTATGAAAGTAAAGCTAAGCTTGGCCTTGCACTTGGTAAAACAATTGGTGGTGAACCGGTTATCGCAGATTTGGCAAAAATGCCGCATTTGTTGGTTGCCGGTACAACCGGATCAGGTAAATCGGTCGCTATTAACACCATGATCTTATCGTTGCTTTACCGGATGACCCCAGAGCAATGTAGGCTCATTATGGTTGATCCGAAGATGCTTGAATTATCTGTATATGACGGTATTCCGCATCTTTTGACACCTGTTGTCACAGATCCTAAAAAAGCTGTGGTTGCTTTGAAATGGGCTGTTCGCGAAATGGAAGAACGCTACCGCAAAATGGCAAAAGTGGGTGTTCGCAATATTGATGGCTTTAACGAACGGGTAAGAGAAGCAGAAAGAAAAGGCGAAGCTCTTTCGCGTACGGTGCAGACGGGTTTTGATCGTGACACCGGTGAACCTGTTTATGAAACAGAAACTATCGAAATAGCCGCAATGCCATATATTGTCGTTATTATAGACGAAATGGCAGATCTGATGATGGTGGCCGGAAAAGATATTGAAGGTGCCGTACAGCGTTTGGCGCAAATGGCTCGTGCCGCTGGTATCCATGTTATTATGGCAACACAACGCCCATCTGTTGATGTTATTACCGGAACAATCAAGGCAAACTTTCCTACGCGTATTTCTTTTCAGGTTACTTCGAAAATCGATAGTCGTACAATCTTGGGGGAGCAAGGTGCGGAACATCTGCTCGGGCAAGGTGATATGTTGTTCATGATGGGAGGCGGGCGTATTCAGCGTGTACATGGCCCATTTGTAGGTGATGAAGAGGTTGAACAAATTGTTCAACATCTGAAAACGCAAGGTGTACCTAATTATCTTGATTCTGTTACAGAAGAAGATGAACCAGATGATGGGGATACTATTTCAGGTGGAGCAAGCCATTTTGAAGAGTCCCAAGACCCTTATGACCAAGCTGTCGCAGTTATATTACGAGACCGCAAAGTATCAACATCATATATACAGCGCCGTTTAGGTATTGGATATAATCGTGCCGCTTCAATAGTAGAGCGCATGGAAGAAGAGGGGCTTATTAGTCCTGCCAATCATGCTGGAAAACGTGAAATTCTCGTTCCAGAGGACGATACTCCGTTTTAGCCGATGTTTGGATTAAAGATTTTACTGATAAATCAGGCATACAAAGTCTAAAAGCCATAGTAATGCCATAGCAAACTGCGATAGTGAGAGCAGGAGTAATAACAATGAAATATAACATGAAATCTGCTTTTAAAGCATTATTTTTAGCTGGAACATTGGTTACAACGAATCTGGCATTTTCTGTTGTTTTGCCAACGCATGTTATGGCTCAAGACGCAGCGGCTCATGCGCAAGACATTGCCAATCACTTTTCGGCAATTCAAACAATGACGGGTGACTTTGTTCAGTTTAGCCCAAAAGGCGAAATGACAGAAGGTACTTTTTATCTTGAACGGCCAGGTAAAATTCGTTTCAGTTATAAAAATTCTCCAGTTCGTGTCATAACTGATGGAAAGTCTGTTGCGATTAACAATCGTAAACTTGATACATGGTCTCTTTATCAATTATCACAAACGCCAATGAAAATGCTGCTTGATACCAAAATAGATCTATCAGATGGTAAGCTCTTGGGGGTTAATGAGGATAAAGGCGCAACTACGATCATTTTGGCCGATAAAAGTTTAGGTAAAGGCCAGATCCGCATGATCTTTGATTCAAAAACTTATGAGCTAAGGCAATGGACAATTGTTGATCAGCAAAATTTGGAAACAACAGTTCAAGTTACCAATGTTCGTGTTGGTGTCAGATTCGCTCAAGGAATGTTTGATATACCTTATCAACGTATTGCTATGAAAAGGAACCGCAACTAGGTATTTTGAATATCGCCGGAAATCCATATCAAAGTTAGGGTATCCTGGTTTTAAAATATTCATTTGAAATTGCTCTATTTCTTTTTGCCAAATGAACCACAATGTGAGAAAAATAAAAGGCTCATTTAAGCTATAAGCATTTTGTAGGTCATATTTTGCCGTATTTGGGTACGAAAGCTCTTAACTTACTTATTTATGTAATGATTGAGGATATGACATAGAGCCGTTCTATGCACAGTGATATGCACTATATCATAAGTTAATAACACTGTTTAGAGATATCCCATATTGCCGCCAGAAGTGAATTACGCGGGAGTTACTGGATTTTACCTTCATTTGCGACTATGAGAAGATAGGCTATCATTTCCTATTGAAGGTTGTCGTTGGATGAGTTTTTCAGTTGCCACTTGGAATATTAATTCTGTTCGTTTGCGTTTACCGATCGTCCTCGATTTTTTACAAGAAGCAAAACCAGAGATATTATGTTTGCAAGAAACCAAATGTCCCGATGATAAATTTCCATTTAAAGCATTGCAGGCAATTGGGTATGAACATATCGCTGTAAACGGACAAAAAGGCTATCACGGTGTTGCTACATTATCCCGCCGTCCATTTACATCAGTTAATAAAACCAACTTTTGTGGTAAAGAAGATTGCCGACACGTTGCTGTAACTGTTCATGCCGGGGAAAAAATAATCAGGGTTCATAATTTTTATGTACCAGCTGGTGGTGACGAGCCTGATCCAGAGATTAATCCGAAATTTCAGCATAAACTTGATTTTTTGGAGGAAATGAAAGCTATAAAAGCTGATATGGGAGATGGATATTCTTCAATATTGGTTGGTGATCTCAATATTGCACCATTTGAAAATGACGTGTGGTCACATAAGCAATTGCTAAAAATAGTAAGCCATACACCAATTGAGACCGATACATTAAAAGCCTTATGTGCTGAAGGTGGTTGGGTTGACTTGATGCGAAAAAAGATACCAGAACCAGAAAAGATTTATACTTGGTGGAGTTACCGCGCCAAGGATTGGGAAACGTCAAATCGTGGGCGCCGTTTAGATCATATTTGGTCATCGCCTGATCTTTCTCATCATATTAAAGAGATGGAAATAATGACGAAGGCAAGAGGGTGGGAAAAGCCTTCAGATCATGTGCCAGTCATGATGCTGTTTGATATTGCATAAAGATGAACAGCTTTTCATTGTACGATTGCTCTTGATTTTTCCGTAACATGAACAAAATTTCACAAGATTTCTGAACGCGATTATGAAATATAAGGCGCGATAAAAGCATTTCATGTTCGGTAAACGAATATGATGTCTAAAGACGTGCAGGAGAAATAATGCAGAACCATTATAAAAAGAATGCTGGTAAACTGCCATTATGCGTTTCTGTATTTTCGTGCTTATTGGTATTATCAGGTTGCCTCGTTGGACCGGATTATCAGAAGCCAATATTCAATGTAGCATCCAAATGGAATACCGATTCACGTGAAACGCCTTCAACCCCGCCAGAATTGGCTGGTTGGTGGCGACGCTTGAATGACCCTATACTTGATAAAATTATAACAGATGCAATTGCGGGAAACAACGATGTTGCATCAGCAAAGGCAAGAGTAAGAGAGGCACGTGCAAGTCTTTCACAAGTAACTGGAACACTCTATCCAAGTCTTGATGGTTCGGCATCGGGTAATCGTAATAAATCGTCCGGTGGACCAGAACGAAGCCAATATCGTGGTGGTTTGGATTCCAGTTGGGAGATAGATTTATTTGGTGCGAATCGCCGCTCTGTGGAAGCAGCAAAATATGGATTGGATGGTGCGAAAGAAGATATGCGCGCCACTATGCTTACACTTATTGGCGATGTTGCCACTAATTATACTGAAATGCGTGGTTTGCAGCAGAAAATCGTACTTGCAAAACGGACTGCAGCATCACAAAGACGTACGGCACAGCTAACAAAAGATAAGTTTGCGGCTGGAGCTGTTTCGCAGTTGGACGTGTCAAATGCTGAAGGTCAGGCGGCTAGCACCGAAGCTGGCATCCCGCAAATGGAAGCTAATTTGGCCACGACAATACATCGTTTGTCTGTTTTGACAGGTCAAAGTCCAACAGCATTAAATGATATATTGATGAAGAATGGCAATATTCCGCAGCCTAAATGGCCAATTCCTTCTGGTGTACCTGCAGATATTCTTTTGACACGTCCAGATGTGCGCTTGGCTGAGAGACAATATGCCCAAGCGACAGCGCGTATTGGACAGAAAGAAGCAGACCGTTATCCATCGGTTACTTTAACAGGAAATATTTCAACTGCTGCGACGCAACCCGGACAGTTGGGAAAAAGTTCAACAATCAGTTGGTCATTTGGTCCAGGCGTGAGTGTGCCAATTTTCCACGGAGGGCAACGTATAGCAGCTGTAGAAGTAGCAAAGGCTCAACGAGATCAATCCTTTATTGTTTATCGTAGTGCTGTTCTTAGTGCGTTGGAAGATGTTGAGAATGCGTTGGTTTCAGTGAAAAAAGAAAAGCAGCGCTCTATAAAATTGACAGAATCGGCGAATGCATATTCAAAGGCACTCGCATTATCGCGTTCACTTTATCAAAATGGAAACACAAGTTTTCTTGAATTGTTGAATGCAGAACGTTCGCATTATTCGTCAGAACAATCACTGATCGAAAGTAAAGTTGCCATTACGACAGACTATATTGCTTTAATGAAAGCATTAGGGGGTGGCTGGGATGGAGCCATAGATGTTTCACATCCTGAAATAGTCGATGGTTATACAGGCCCTCATATAAAAACAGTTCAAGCAGAGAGTAAAACACGATGACAAAGAAAAAACCGGTTACAATTATTATAGTTGTGATTGCCCTTATCGTGCTTTTTGGGTGGGTGCGCTCTGCATTTTTTTCATCTGTTCAACCAACTTATATGACCTCCAAAGTTAAACGTGGGGATATCGAAGTCAGTGTGTTGGCAAATGGAACAATAAAACCGCACCGATTGGTTGCAGTTGGTGCGCGTGCTACGGGTAGAATTATCTCGTTAAAGGTTCAACCGGGTAGTGTCGTAAAAGAGGGTGATTTATTAGCAGAAATTGACCCGACGACTCAGCAAAATGAATTAAAAAGTAAGCAGGCAGCACTCGCAAATTACAAAGGTAAACTTGCAGAGCAAGAAGCCCAACTGGTTTTGGCAAAACAGAATATGGCGCGTCAGCAAAATATGATTTCCACACATGCTGTTTCTCGTGCCGATTTTGACGATGCTAATGCTCAAGTTAAGGTACGTGAAGCACAAATTGACCAGTTAAAGGCTCAAATTGTTCAGGCAGAAGTTGATGTGCAGACTGCTGAAGTCAATTTAGGATATACGCGTGTTACGGCGCCGTCAGATGGTACAGTGCTTGCAACTGTTGTGCAGGAAGGGCAAAACGTAAACGCCGTACAATCTGCGCCAACTATCGTTATTCTTGGTGATTTGTCTGTTATGACAGTGAGAGCAGAAATATCGGAAGCAGACGTTATCAATGTTAAGCCGCAGCAAGAGCTTTACTTTAACGTTCTTGGTAATCGAACCAGACGTTATGAAAGCCATTTAGAGAAGATAGAACCAGCGCCCGAATCCATTCGTAACGATATTAGTTTCAATTCTTCTGCAAGTGCATCGTCCAGTTCGTCAACCTCATCGGCAATTTATTATAACGGAACCTTTAATGTTCCGAATGATGATGGCGTTTTGAGAACGTATATGACAGCTGAGGTGCATATAATTTTAGGCCGAGCCAAGAATGCATTGCTGATACCAACAGACGCGTTAAACAATGTGTCTGGGAAAAATGCGGTCGTGCAAGTTCTTGGTAAAGACGGTAATTTACAGTCACGTAATGTCGAAACTGGGCTGAACAACAAAGTCATGGTTGAGATTTTATCTGGTCTTAAGGAAGGTGAAACAGTTGTAACCGGTGTTAGTAACGGCGCAAATGTGCCGACCGGTGCTCCTTCTGGTAATCGTCATCGGGTAGGGCCGTTTTAAAACATGGAAAACAATCAAGACGAAGCCGTTATTGTTCTGCAAGACGTTATCCGTGAGTTTCCAGCAGGTGAATCGACAGTACGAATCTTAAAAGGTATAAACCTGACTATAAAACGCGGTGAAATGGTCGCTATCGTTGGGGCTTCAGGCTCAGGTAAATCCACATTAATGAATATATTGGGTTGCCTTGATAGACCGAGTGCAGGAAGTTATCGTGTTTCAGGGAAAGAAACCTCTCAACTCAATGCTGATCAACTTTCAAGTTTGAGAAGAGATCATTTCGGATTTATTTTTCAACGCTATCATTTGCTTAGCGAATTGACTGCACTGGATAACGTTGAAATTCCAGCTATTTATGCCGGACGCTCTCCATCAGAACGTGAAAAGCGTGCTGCAGCGCTTCTGCAACGATTGGGTATGGGGGAACGTATCCATCATAGACCCGGGCAGCTTTCAGGTGGTCAACAGCAACGCGTATCGATTGCCCGTGCGCTCATGAATAATGCTGAAGTAATTTTGGCAGATGAACCTACCGGTGCGCTTGATCGCACTAGTGGTGAGGAAGTTTTACGAATACTCGAAGAAATTCATGCCGAAGGTCGTACGATTATCATTGTCACGCATGATATGTCCGTTGCGCGAAAAGCGGAACGAATTATTGAAATCAGTGATGGTGAGATTTTATCAGATAGACCAAATAAGCCAACAGAGTTGGCAACAGGGCGCGCAGATGATGTTGCAACAGAAGTTTTTAGTACGAGAAAAATTGGGTTAATTCGCTCTTTTCTAGATCGGTTTCATGAAGCTTTCCGTATGGCCTTGCTGTCCATGAATGCGCATCGTATGAGAACTTTTTTGACAATGCTTGGCGTTATTATTGGCATTGCCGCAGTGGTTTCCATGGTGGCCCTTGGTAATGGAACGCAAAAACAAATATTGGAAAACATCAATAGTTTAGGCAGCAATACACTCAATATCTTTGCAGGCAAAAGCTTTGCAGACATGCGATCCGGGAAAGTAACGACATTGGTTGATTCCGATGCAGTGGCACTTTCCCAACAACCTTATGCGGATGGTGTAACTCCAACTGTAACAACGTCTACCACTGTTCGTTATGGTTCATTGGAATCGAATGTTACTGTGTATGGTGTGAGTGACCAATATTTTACGGCACAAGGAGCTAAACTTGTTGAGGGAAAATTATTTGACGGGGAAAGCGTTTTAGCTCGTACAACTGAATTGGTAATTGAAAAACAGGCTGTTACAACATTATTTCCTGATACACATGATAGCCCTATTGGCAAAGTCGTTCTGGTAGGAAAGGTACCGACACGTATAGTGGGTGTTATTGAGCTGCAACAAATGGGGCCGAAATCCGATACATTGCAATTTTATCTGCCCTATACAACAGTACAAACTAGGTTTTTAGGCAACAACACAGTGCGCTCAATCACCTTAAAAGTGGCCGATAATGTCGATTCTCGATTGGCAGAGGAAGCAGTTAAACGCTTTCTCATTATGCGCCATGGTGCTGAAGATTTCTTCATTCGTAATTCGGATGAATTTCGTGAGCAGGTTATGGCGAGTACACGCGTATTGACTTTGCTGGTCGCATCAATTGCTTTTATCTCACTTTTGGTCGGTGGTATTGGCGTAATGAATATTATGCTTGTCACTGTTTCCGAGCGGATCAATGAAATTGGTGTCCGTATGGCAGTTGGTGCAAGGCAGAGCGATATATTGCAACAGTTTCTCATCGAATCCATATTAGTATGCCTTATTGGCGGGGCATTGGGAATTCTATTTGGTTTATCAGTTGGTTGGATTTTTGCGGTGAGTGGGGCTCCATTTAAACTTGTCTATTCTACAGGTTCTATTATGATCGCTTTCATATTTTCTACGCTTATCGGTATTGGTTTCGGTTTTCTTCCGGCACGAAATGCTTCTAAGCTTGATCCTGTTGCTGCGTTGTCAAGAGACTAGTCAATACACCGAGAAATGCAGCGATTTTTTTGACGTCAACGTATTTGGTAGAGACTTCAAAGGAAATTGAAATTGTCGAAAACCACACCAGCTACCTCCTTTTTGGATCATAATCATATTGCCTACGAATTTATTACTTATACCTATGATCCACATGCTGATCGTGCAGGACTCCAAGCTGCAGAAGCAGTCGGTGCGGATCCTGCAACAGTTTTCAAAACACTCATGGTCAATGTTGATAGTAAACCACATGTTGCGGTGCTACCGTCAGACCAAGAAGCAAATATGAAAAAGTTGGCAGCAGCATTTGGTGGCAAACACGCAGAGATGTTATCTGTTGAAGAGGCAGAAAAGCTGACGGGTTACAAAGTTGGTGGTATTTCACCTTTTGGTCAACGGCGACATCTTCCTATTGTTTTCGAAGAAACAGCAGAGCTTTTTGACGCAATATATATCAATGGCGGTGGACGCGGATATCAGGTTAAACTTTCACCTCAAGATGCAATAAACGTTCTTTCTGCAAAAGTAGCTGACTTTAAACGCTGAAACGGTGTGCGATATGGCTCAAATATTCTTGAAGGTGGCACTGCACAGATAGTGTCTTTATCGCTATTCATGCAAATATCAAAAATTGCTCCTAATGGTATTAAATCCATGAGCGGATTTCCGCGCCAATATATTTAATGTATTCAGTTCCTATCAATCTCAGTTGATTGAATTGCCTCACCCAGCTTTGATCCTCATTACCATCGCTAATAGGATAAGCAATAAAGGTAGTATTGGGTAACAAACGCTCCAGCTCACGTAAAGATCTGGGCATGTGATAATCGTTGGTTACAATATAAACGCTACGATAATGCTTTTGTTTGATCCAATTTGTGCTTTCTTCAGCATTGCCAATCGTATTGGTTGCGTCATGGCCAAGATCAACACAGCAGTCGAATAATTTCGGATCAGCATGGGTTACACGAATTAAAGTGTGACTATTTGTTGAAGGGTTAACACCGCTAATAAGAAGGCGTTCTCCCTTGCCTTTGGCTAATAGTTCCAATCCGGCTGCAACGCGTTTTTCACCTCCGGTTAAAACGATGATAGCATCCGCTTTTGGCAATGGATGAGGTGGAACTGTTCGGGATATTTTTTCACTAAAGTAAAAAAATCCTGCGCTAAAAATTATAATGCAAAGCAGAATTATGATCGTGACTGGAGGTAGATGTTTAAAAAAACGCTTTTTCCACCGCAGCAAAGCTAATTTCCGCATCCGCTTGTTGCGGATGTTAGGATTTGCCAGCTCTACAATTAAAGCACAATCACTCATAATTTTAGAACAAATCGCTTTCACTACTGTCTATAAATCTCAATTGATTGAGAATGGTTAAACGACTGGTCACCATCGTCAATATTGATACGCAACATATTAATATGAAAATCTTTATATAGCTTAACCAATCGATCGAAAAGTTTCCGAATAATGCAGAAGCCTGGTCGGCTTCCGGCATACCGATATTGTGGCTAGCCCAAAATGAAAAACCAACAAACACGAAGATTGCAGCAACACCTCCATAAAATGACCCTTTGAGACCAGTCTTCAAAAAATGGAAATCGAACTGTCGTGCAATAAATTTCGACTCAGCGCCAATGAAATGAACTACTTCGACAATATGAGCGTTACCAGAGAGAGCACTTCTTGTTGCAAAAATAATTGTCAAAATGAGCGATGCTATCACCAAACATAGAATTACCAAGCCGATGACAATTGTTGCATGTGCCATGAGAACAAGTCGATCAATTGCATTGTGATGATTATCAAAACTTCCTCCCGGTATTTGAGCTGCAATGGCATCACTTATCATACCAAAATCGGGTTGCTTGTCATCGTCGAGAGTTACAATAACCAGTCTTGGAACTGGAAGTTCCTTCAATTCCAATCCAGTGCCAAGCCATGGCTCTAAAAGACGTTCCGTTGCTGCGCGATCAACAATTTTAGCATCCTTAACCCCTTGAAATCCTTTCACCAAGTCAACAGCATAACGAAGTGTTTTTTCAATATCGAGGCCATCGGTTGGACGAATTTGAATTGTTGCTTCTCTAGATATTTCACTTTCCCAATTGCGTGCCGAATGACTGATGAGGTCAACACCACCAATTGCTAGAGATGCGAGGAATGTCATGATAGCGATGACAACCACCAAGGCTTGACCGGTAACATCATGTTCGGGAACAATAGACGAAAGACCGTCGCCCTGTTTTTTGCTCCAAAAGCGTTTTTTGGTGTCTAATGACGATAGCTTAGTCATATATATCAAGCCTTCCATCATTAAGAATCATGCGCCGCGCATCAACTTGGTCCATCAAACCGATATCGTGTGTTGCGATAATCACGGCTGTTCCTGACCGATTAAGCTCGATAAAAAGCCGTAAAAGACGGCGTGCCAATGTTGGATCAACATTACCGGTAGGTTCATCGGCAAGAAGAATTTCTGGTTGATCTATGAGTGCACGGGCTATCGCCGCACGTTGCTTTTCTCCGCCAGAAAGAACAGGAGGTAAGACATCCATACGTTCACCCAAACCGACCCATTGAAGTAATTCCTCTACTTCAGCGCGGTAGGTTATCTCTTCTCGCCCTTTGATTCGTAACGGCAAAGAAACATTTTCATATGTGGTCATATGGTCAAGTAAGCGAAAATCTTGAAATACGATTCCAATACGTTGTCTTAATGCAGACATGTCAGGGCGTTTTAAAAGAGCTGTGTCCGTACCAAATATGTTAATCAGTCCACGTGTTGGTTTTAACGCGAGAAACATTAAGCGTAATAATGAGGTCTTTCCTGCACCTGATGGGCCTGTTAGAAATTGAAATGATCCGCGTGGAATATGAAAGCTTACATCGCGAAGCACTTCAGGACCCATACCATAGCGTAGTCCAACATTTTCAAAACGAATCACAGCGCGCGTACCTACATTCCAACTTTACTATCTTACCTAATTCATGAATAGGAAAGCTGGCATTTTAACGGCTTACCTATTATCATTTGAGTTGAATCATGGTGCTAACTTTAATTTTAACCCATATTCTCCTATATCCTTGTGGAATATGGTTAAGTCACGGTTAAAATTTATTGTTGATCGGTGCTTTCTTCGGAAAGCTGTCTGTGTTAGGCATCGGCAGAAATTTGTTACATGGATACTGAAATGCCCATTATAGATGGAAAGACAATAGACGTCTTATTTTCTGCAGAAGAAATTGCAAAACGTAATCAAGTTATTGCGCAAGAAATTGCTGAGAAAAAGCCGGATAAATTGCTAATTTTGCCGGTGTTAAAGGGTTCATTTATTTTTGCCGCCGATCTCATCAGGGCTTTACACAGTGTGGGCGTTGTTTCCACTGTAGAATTTATCACTGTGTCCAGTTACGGTGCCGGAAAAGAAAGTGGTGATATCAAGCTTCTTCACGATGTCGATAGCGATGTGACAGGACGAGATATTTTATTGGTTGATGATATTCTGGAATCTGGAAAAACATTAAAATTTGTACGGGATTTATTAAAATCACGTGGGGCAAAACGCATTTTTGTTGCTGCACTTCTTGATAAGGCTATGAGGCGGCAAGCAAATATTGAAGCCGACTTCGTCGGGTTTTCGTGCCCTGATAATTTTGTCGTGGGATATGGTATGGATGCAGGGCATGCATTCCGCCAACTACCGTTTGTCGGTGTTGTTCGCGATTAATAGTGTTGCAGGAACGATATAAAACGGTTGTTTGATATTGGTTGAAGAATATCTAGGTATATTTGTTGCTTGATTGATAAGCGATAATTTTGACGGGCGAAGTTATTATTATCCGTTATAACTGGGCTGGCAATCTATAATGGGGTTCAGCTCGGCTGGTTGGTTAACCTTGGTTGTGGGGAAAATTATTAAGCGTGTCAGGTGCTAATAATTCAAAGGATACCCCTTTAGCGTCATAATTTAAATTTGCTCTTCCATTAAAACTAACGGGAAGAAGGCGTTCGATCAATTTCGAACCAAAACCTTTTTGCTTAGGTCTAGATACTTTGGGGCCTCCGGATTCATGCCAATAGAAACGAAAGCATTCATTATCTATCGACCAAAAGATTTTTACCTTTCCCCTTTTATTCGATAATGCGCCATATTTGATAGCATTTGTACTTAATTCATGCAGTGCTAATGCCATTGATAATGCTGCTTGCGGAGAAAGTGGTATATCCACACCTTCAATAATAAAACGATCTTTATTGCAGCTATGAATGCTAATCGTGCTTTCAAGGATTTGTTTTAAACTCGCACTATTTGACACACCTTTTGTTAGAATATCTTGAGCATGTGCCAATGCCTTTAATCTTATCGACAAATCTTGTGATGCTGTTTCAAGAGATGAAGCCTTTGATAGAGTTTGATTAGCAATACTTTGTACAATGGCTAAAATATTTTTGACCCTATGAACAAGCTCGCCAGATAATATTTCCTGCTTTTCCTGTGCTTTATGATGCTCTGTCACATCTTGCAATACGCCAAGAATACGCTCTCTTACGGTTGAGCCGCTATCCCGAGGAGCGATTTCAGACCAATATCCCATCCAGCGTAGCTGATTATCGTTTGCTCGTCTTATTTGGAATTCTAAATGGGTTATAGAATTAGTACCATGTTTTGTTTCCAATATTTTGTGTACGATCGTTCCTTGATCATCTATCAATACACTGAAAAACTGATCGAGCGACAGTTCTGGTGCTTCAGGAAACCCCAATAGTCTAAGAAATTGTGGAGTTGCTTCTATGACGCGGCGGTCTTGATCAATTTCAAAGGCACCTATACCCGCTGCTTGCTGGGCAAGTCGAACCCGTTCTTCACTGAGCCGCAATGATTCAGAGTTACGTCTTTCTTCTGTACGGTCACGGACAATTTTTAAAAAACCTTTTTGTTTGCCATCATCGCCGTAAAAAGCTTGTAAATCGCCTGAAGCCCAAAACGTTGTTCCATCCTTACGTATGTGATAACGCTCTACAGCATCAATACGATGGAGACTTGCCATCTCTCGACGCAGCTTTGGTAATCCAGTCTCACGATCTTCGTTAGTGAATAGAATATCTAAAGGTTGACCAATTGCTTCTTCTGGGGTCCAGCCAAACAATTTTTGTGCGCCGAAACTCCAAGTGACAATTCGCCCTTTCATGTCAGCAGTCAATATTGCATAGTCCAATGCATTATCGAGAATAAGCTGATTGCGCCATCCTTGTTTTTCAACACGCTTCATTACCTTTATTCAAACTCCATTCAGTAAAAGCTCACAAAGACTAAAAGTTCAAGCGTATCATTTTTGATGATATAGCCTAAAAACGTTTTAAATTTAACACTTTATATAGAGTTTGTTAATCGTTTAACTAAAATAAAATGTATTTAATATTAATTTTATTGTGTTTTTAAAAATTTTATAAATTTTTAGTTATGAAAGAACATGGGTATTTAACAAATATATAGGAAAATTATATTTATTATATTTTTTAGAATAAATAATATGTTTGATATCTTAATTTATGTTTAATTTTAATATATTTAGAAATTTCTATAATGTAATTATTGATATTATTTAACCTAATAAAAATATATTGAAATATAATTTACATGTATTGATTGCTATTATCGATATAATATTTTGCAGTTCATCAGTCTTAACAGATGAGGAGTATTCAACGTGTTAACAAAACATGGTCGCTATGATTCTTATTTTAAGCAGGCGCATGATCAGCCGCCGATTAAGACTGCAATTGTTCATCCTTGTTCATCAGAAGCGATATTGGCAGCAATAGAAGCTTGGCAGGAAAAATTTCTAGAACCTATACTTGTTGGACCAGCAGCAAAAATAAAAAAAGCAGCCGATGATGCTAAAGTTACTCTGGATAGTATCCAGATTGTTGATACTGAACACAGTCATGCAGCTGCAAAACAGGCTGTTCAAATGGCGGTTGATGGACAAGTGCAAGCGTTGATGAAGGGCTCGTTACACACTGATGAGTTGTTGAGTGCTGTTGTTAGGGCGGAATCAGGTTTGCGAACAGAACGAAGAATTAGCCATGTCTATGCTATGGACATACCAGCATATTCCAAAGCGCTTTTTATAACTGATGCAGCGATTAATATACGCCCTGATCTAGATGATAAGCGTGATATTATTCAAAATGCAGTTGATTTGCTGCATATTTTAGGGGTTGAGAAGCCTTTGGTGGCGGTGTTGGCTGCTGTTGAAACTGTTAATTCAAAAATGCAAGCGACGCTTGATGCAGCTGCTCTCACAGTTATGTCTATGCGCGGACAAATTACGGGGGCAGTGGTTGATGGACCTTTAGCATTTGACAACGCTATCAATCTAAAAGCTGCAGAAATTAAAGGTATCGTTTCTCCTGTTGCTGGTCAGGCAGATATTTTGCTTGTTCCAGATCTCGAGGCAGGAAATATGTTAGCTAAGCAGTTAATGTATTTTGCTGATGCCGGGGCTGCAGGATTAGTTCTTGGTGCGCGTGTACCAATTATCTTAACAAGTCGATCTGATAAAGTTGCTGTGCGATTGGCATCAGCTGCACTTGCCAAAATAATGGTTGAACGTAAGTTTAAATTGGATCAAAACCATCATGAATGATCGTATTCTTACCTTCAATTCGGGTTCTTCATCACTAAAAATCGGCCTTTATGAGACTGATAATGGTTGTGCAAAAAGAATAGGAAAAGGCTCTATTGATCTTAGACGAAATTGTTTTTCATTTCGTATCGAAGGTGGGAAACAAATAGTCACAGCACCATTACCTGAAAATGCATATGATAAGGCGAAATTAAAGGAAGTCTTCGGCTGGATTTCGAAAGTAGTGGAGATTGGTTCTGTTAAAGCGGTTGGTCATAGGGTAGTACATGGTGCTGATATTTTTAAAGAGGCTTGTATCGTTACAGACAAAACCCTCGATTATATGGAATCATTAATTCCGCTTGATCCGTTACATCAACCAGCCAATTTAAAATTGATTTATCTTGTACGTAAATTGTATCCATCATTACAGCAAACAGCTTCTTTTGATACATCATTTCACCAAGAGCAATCGGATAAAGTAAGGCGGTTTGCGTTGCCTCGCTTATTACATGACCAAGGTGTAAAGCGGTATGGTTTTCACGGACTTTCTTACCGATATATTTCTAGCAAATTAAAGACACTGCCTGAAAACGTAAAAACAGAAAATGTCATTGTTGCCCATCTTGGTAGTGGAGCGAGTGTTTGCGCGATGAAGAACGGTAAAAGTGTGGAAACCACTATGGGATTTTCGACGTTGGATGGTATACCCATGGCATCGCGTTGCGGTGCTCTGGATGCAGGTGCCCTAATTTATCTATTGCGTGATAATAAACACAGTGTCAGTGATATTGAATATATGCTTTATCATTCCAGTGGCTTATTAGGAATGTCTGGTATTAGCGCTGATACGCGTGATCTAATTGAATCAAAACTTAGTCAGGCAAAACAGGCGCTTGATGTTTTTAACTTTCGGGTAGCAGGTGAAATAGCGCGTTTGGCTGTCGCATTGAATGGTCTTGATAGTATCATTTTTACGGGCGGAATTGGTGAACATCAGCCGGAAATTAGAGCCTCAATTTTAGAACAACTTCGGTGGCTTGGTTTTAATATTGACTATAAAGAAAATGATGCGAATGCTTTGCAAATTACCGCACAAGACAGCCGATTGGCGGCATGTGTTATCTCGACGGATGAAGAACAATGCATTGCAGATGATGCAGCCTATCTGATGAAGCATTAAGACTGTTTATATTTTAAAATTTGTAATGATAACAGTATGACAAAGTTGTTATTCAAAATCATAAAGTATCAAGAGCTATAATCATCATACTATACCACTTAAATTTTGTTACTGAAATGGATATGGAAAATTATATTTCTACTTTTTAGTAAAAATTTCTAATAGATAGTTCATTTTATTATTTTTCAACCTTAAAAAATAATAAAAAATATAATTTCTATCTATAGATATAGAAAAATCCTGCTGTAGTTAATTACAGGTAAAGAACATGTAGTTCGAGACAATTAATTAAATACAGAAGGATATCTCGATGTCAGACGAAAAAAATAAAAATGCTCATTATGGTCATGAAGCAAACTCGAATAATCAATGTTGTTCGCAGCCAAATCCATTAAATGCCCTTCGTAATCCTTTAGATGCTTACCCTAAACCTCCATATCATACCGAAAAACAAACCGTGCCAGGATTGGTTTCAAAAATGAATCCATTACCAGATCACGGTGAAAAAACGTATAAAGGTTCAGGTAAACTAATTGGCAGAAAAGCGCTCATTACCGGTGGCGATAGTGGTATTGGTCGTGCCGTTGCAATAGCCTTTGCGCGTGAAGGCGCTGATGTAGCAATTAACTATTTGCCTGAAGAAGAATCAGATGCAAAAGAGGTTATTAATCTCATTAAGGAAGCAGGGCGTAAGGGGATAGCCATTCCAGGTGATTTAACCAATCGTGATTTTTGCAGCGAGCTTGTTAATAAATCTGTGAAGGAGCTGGGTGGCTTAGATATTTTGGTGAATAATGCAGGGCGCCAGCAAGCTGTTGAGTCTCTTGCTGATTTGACCGATGAGTCATTTGACGCAACGATGAAAACCAATATTTATGCTCCATATCGTGTAACAAAAGCAGCCCTTAGCCACATTCCTGCTGGCGGTGCAATTATCATTACATCGTCTATACAAGCGTTCGACCCATCAGCTACATTATTTGATTATGCACAAACAAAAGCGGCAAATGTCGCTTTCGCAAAATCATTGGCCAAACAACTTGCTCCAAAAGGAATTCGTGTCAATGCTGTTGCTCCAGGGCCATTCTGGACACCGCTTCAGCCTGCCGGTGGGCAATTGATGGAAGCGATGCCACAATTTGGTAGCGAGTCACCGTTAAAACGCGCTGGTCAACCAGTAGAAATTTCACCTCTTTATGTGCTTTTGGCCAGCGGTGAGGCAAGTTACTGTTCAGGCCAGGTTTTTGGTGCAGCAGGTGGCTTGGGTATGGATAGTTAATCAGGTATGTGGATTGGCTCGGTGTCCAAAAATAGCTGAGCCAACTCGTACACTCGTTGCTCCAAACATAATTGCTGTTTCATAATCAGCAGACATACCCATGGATAGCTTTGAAACCCCAGCCTCTTTTGCTAGTTTTTGTGACAATGCAAAGTAGGGGCCGGGGTTTTCTCCAACAGGCGGAATACACATTAACCCGACAATGTTTAGATTGTATTCTTGTCGGCATTTTTTGACGAAATTGACGGTGTCTGAAGGGGCAATACCTGCTTTTTGTGATTCAAGCCCGATGTTAACTTGCACATAACAAGGTAAGATACGCTTTTGTTGTTGCATTTCCTGGCTAAGAAATTTTGCAATTTTATCTCGGTCAACGGTTTCGATGACATCAAATAAAGACACGGCTTCGGCAGTTTTATTCGATTGTAACGGACCGATGAGATGAAGTTCTATATCATTGTGTTCCTGACGCAATTGTGGCCATTTATTGCTTGCTTCTTGCACCCTGTTTTCACCAAAAACGCGTTGTCCGGCATTAAGTACTGGGCGAATTTCGTCGCAATCAAAGGTTTTAGATACGGCAATAAGTTGTACCGAGTCAGGAGATCTCCCCGAATCATGACATGATTTTTCGATCTCTTGTTTGATTTTTTGCCAATTTTCAACGGCTACAGTCATGATCAATCCTCTTTCATCGTTGATTGAATGGATAAAAACGCATAGAAGTGGTTGACGCTTGCGTTAATCCGTGGTGAAGCACCTATTGAGTTTTTTGACTTCATTTTGCAAGAGTATAATGGCGATGGCAACTGAACGCTATAATCCGCGTGCTACAGAACAAAAATGGCAATCAGTCTGGGAAGAAAAGCAAATTTTCAAAACAGACAATGATGATCCGCGTGAAAAATATTACGTACTAGAAATGTTTCCCTACCCATCGGGGCGAATTCATATGGGGCATGTGCGTAATTACGCAATGGGTGATGTTGTAGCAAGATATAAACGGGCTAAGGGCTATAATGTACTTCATCCAATGGGATGGGATGCATTTGGTATGCCTGCTGAAAATGCTGCCATGCAGCATAAGGTACACCCGAAAGAGTGGACCTATCAGAATATTGCGACAATGAAAAAGCAGTTAAAGTCAATGGGACTTTCACTTGATTGGTCGCGTGAATTTGCTACTTGTGATGTCAATTATTATCATCGTCAACAAATGCTTTTTCTTGATATGTTTGAAAAAGGTTTGGTTGACCGTAAGACGTCAAAGGTCAATTGGGATCCTGTCGATCATACTGTATTGGCAAATGAACAGGTTGTTGATGGTCGTGGCTGGCGTTCTGGCGCACTTGTTGAACAGCGTGAACTGACCCAGTGGTTTTTCAAAATTACCAATTTTAGCGAAGAATTATTGGATGGCCTTGAAGGGCTTGACCATTGGCCGGAAAAAGTTCGCGTTATGCAGAAAAACTGGATCGGCAAGTCGGAAGGTGTCTTACTGCGTTGGGAACTGGTAGAAAATAACCTTCTTGACGGAATTAATGAAGTTGAATGTTATTCAACACGTCCAGATACATTATTTGGCGCTTCTTTTATTGCCATAGCAGCCGATCATCCAATTGCCCGCCAGTTAGCAAAAACTAACAGCGAATTACAGGCATTTGTTGAAGAATGTCATCGTAAAGGAACATCGACAGCAGAATTGGAAACAGCAGAAAAGCAAGGGTTTAACACTGGGTTAAAAGTGTACCATCCCTTTGATAAGAACTGGGAAATACCAGTGTATGTCGCCAATTTTGTTTTAATGGAATATGGTACTGGTGCGGTTTTCGGCTGCCCAGCACATGACCAACGTGACTTGGATTTTGCTAATAAATACGAGCTTCCTGTGCGCCCTGTTGTGTTGCCAGAAGGAGTAGATCCAGACAGTTTTGTTGTGACTGAAAAAGCGCATACAGATGATGGTATGTTAATCAATTCACTTTTTTTGGATGGGTTAAAGCCTAAAGCCGCATTTGAAGAGGTTGTGAAACGTCTCGAGAAGCAAACTTTGCATGGACGGCCTCAAGCTGAAAGAAAAGTGCAATTCAGGTTACGTGATTGGGGTATATCGCGCCAGAGATACTGGGGATGTCCAATTCCGGTTATCCATTGTGATGATTGTGGTGTTGTGCCTGTTCCGAAAGCTGATTTGCCAGTAAAGCTTCCAGATGATGTTACATTTGATAAGCCAGGCAATCCACTTGATCGGCATACAGCTTGGAAACAGGTTAAGTGTCCTAAATGTGGTAAACTCGCTCGGCGTGAGACAGATACTATGGATACTTTCGTTGATTCTTCATGGTATTATGCGCGCTTCACCGCACCATGGGAAAACGAACCAACAGATAAAAAAGCAGCAGCAGAATGGCTGCCAGTTGATCAATATATTGGTGGTATTGAACATGCCATTTTACATTTACTTTATTCACGCTTTTTTACTCGAGCAATGAAAATGACTGGTCATGTCAGTGTTGATGAGCCTTTCAAGGGCTTGTTTACGCAGGGCATGGTTGTTCACGAAACCTATCGTAATGCGCAAGGTTGGGTCTCTCCTGCAGATATTCGTATCGATGAAAAAGATGGCGTGCGTCAGGCTACATTGCTTGCAGATGGCAGCCCGGTAGAGATCGGCTCGATTGAAAAAATGTCGAAATCAAAAAAGAATGTTGTCGATCCAGACGATATTATTTCGTCTTATGGAGCGGATACGGCGCGTCTATTCATGTTATCCGACTCGCCGCCTGAACGTGATGTGATATGGACAGAAGCCGGGGCCGAAGGTGCTCATCGGTTTGTTCAACGTGTTTGGCGGCTAATTTCAACCAGTGCGGATTTTTTACAAGGAGTACAGGCAAAAGCTGCAACGCAAGGCGATGCATTGGAAATATCCAAGGCAGCTCATCGTGCCTTGGCAATTGTTGCTGATGATATTGAAAAGCTGGCTTTTAACCGCGCCGTTGCGCGTCTGTATGAGCTTGTTAATACAATAGCTCCAGCGCTACAATCGATCGAAACTGCAGATGCGGAAATGAAAGCTGCTTTACGTCAGGCATTGGAGTTCTTCATAATCATGATTTCTCCGATGATGCCGCATCTGGCTGAAGAATGTTATGCAGCACTAGGTAGCAATAGATTGGTTGCTCAACTTACGTGGCCTGAATATGACCCTTCATTAATTGTTGATAATGATGTCGTTTTACCTGTGCAAATAAACGGTAAAAAACGCGGTGATTTGACAATTGCACGCGATGCAGATCAAGCAACCATTGAAAAGGCTGTTTTATCGCTCGATTTTGTGCAATTACATTTAGCAGGTAAAAAGCCTAAGAAGATTATTGTTGTTCCACAAAGGATCGTCAATGTTGTTGCCTAAATATATATTACGCAGAATTAGACCCTTGGCAGCTATAGCTGTATTGGGAACATCGGTTGCTCTAGCAGCTTGTACAGTCCAGCCTCTCTATAAAGGCGATAGCCAAGGCGGATCACAAGTTAATGTTGCGTCAGCTATAAGGACAAAACTGTCTGGTATTGTCATTGAACAACCAACAGACCGTTTCAACCAGATGGTTCGTAATCGGCTGATCTTTTTGCTTAGTGGTGGTGCTGGTGAGCCAGCAACTCCAACTTACCAATTGTCTTTGGGAACAGGTTTCTCTGTTCGCTCAGCTGTTCAGATGGATATAGGTGATACAACCGATCGTACGGGTCGTGCTTCTGCTGGTACTGTAGATGGTCGATCGAATTATGTTTTGAAAGACATGGAAAACAAGGTTTTGGCAAAGCGAACACGCACCGTAAGTGCTTCATTTGACCGACCTCGTCAGGAATATGCAAACTTGCAAGCAGAAGAAGATGCAAAAAAACGTGCAGCTAACGAACTTGCAGAACAGATATATTTATCCTTGGCACAAGATTTGTCGAAGCAAAAATAACAATATCTTTGCCAATTATTGCATTGGATAAATTTAGAATATCGCATAATCAACCTAGGCATTTACCACTAAGTGCCTAGGTTTTTTTGTGCTTCTTAAGATGAAAATTATCGACTCATTTGGAGCTTGAGCAATTGTAACTTATTATTTTCACTCAATTGCCTTAAAGAGCTTTTTAAAATTCTTATATTTGGGAGCAGGATTTCCCTTTATAACGTCTTACTGATCAAACATATATGAAGTAAGAGCGCCGCGTTGTGATCAAAATATATTTAATGGATATCTTGCCCAGTTTTGGCCCAATCTTTTAAAAAGATATCCAGTCCTTTATCGGTGAGAGGATGTTTAACCAATATTTTCATGATTGATGGTGGTATTGTTGCGACATCTGCACCAATTAAAGCGGCTTCTTTGACATGGTTGACAGTACGAATTGAGGCAGCAAGGATTTTCGTTGTAAAATCGTAATTATCGAAAATTGTTCGAATTTCACCTATCAGATCAATTCCATTCAGTCCTATGTCATCTAAGCGTCCAATAAATGGTGAAACATAAGTGGCACCAGCTTTTGCAGCGAGTAAAGCCTGATTTGCAGAAAAGCACAAAGTCAGATTGGTTTTTAAACCCTTTGTTGTCAAAGCTTTACAGGCCTTTAACCCCTCCCATGTCAATGGAAGTTTGATGCAAATATTTTCTGCAATTTTAGATAGTATATCGGCTTGTCGCATCATGCCGTCAAAATCATTGGCAGTTACTTCAGCAGAAACTGGACCATCTACCAATGAACATATTTCTTTTGTTACATCAATAATATCGCGACCTGATTTCAGGATGAGAGAAGGATTCGTTGTAACACCGTCAACGAGCCCAAGGTCATTTAGTTCACGAATTTCTTCAATAATAGCAGTATCAACAAAAAATTTCATAATTAAGCTCCTAAAGCTTGCTTTCAGAAATGGACATTGATTACGGTTTCATTGTTATGAGGCATTGCTTTATTTAAAAGCAAGCCCAACTATGGCAAGGATTATGAAAAAAGCCGAATCAAATCCGCAAAAAGTTATTTCTGTTTTGGTGCCTTTGCCGTCAGAGCGCCCCTATAGCTATGTAGTTCCGGAAGGAATGAATGTTAAGGTAGGCTCTATTGTGCGTGTGCCATTGGGTGCCCGTGAGGTGGCTGGACTGGTTACCAATGAAACACCTGATGATGTCCCTACCAATAAATTACGGGCAGTAACGCACATTTTTGATTGCCCAGAAATGACCCCTGATATGTTGGAGTTTATCCATTTCGTATCCAGTTATACGCTTTCTCCTCCAGGAATGGTCGCGCGTATGGCTTTGCGTGTGCCAGCAGCATTCGATCCAGAACCCACATTGACGGGATTGCGTTATTGCGGTGGAACAGTGGAAAAACTTACATCTGCTCGAAAACGTGTTCTGGAATTAGCACAAGATGGGTTGTCGTGGACCAGAACGGGGTTGGCTCATGCTGCGGGAACTTCTGTCAGTGTTGTTGATGGGTTAAAAAATCTGGGAATTTTTATCGAAGTCGAAGTGCCAGCCCCTCCAGTTGTTGCTGCACCGGATCCGACATATGCACCTCCAATATTGGAAGGGGCACAGATTGAAGCAGCCGAAACTCTAAAAACAGTAGTAGGTGAAAATAGCTTTAAAGTTCTACTTTTAGATGGTGTTACTGGTTCGGGAAAAACTGAAGTTTATTTTGAAGCTGTTGCTAAAGCGATTGAACTTGGCAAACAAGTGCTCATTCTTTTGCCGGAAATTGCCTTGACGCAACAGTTTTTAGACCGTTTTGAAACGCGTTTCGGCGCACCACCAGCTGAATGGCATTCTGATCTTACATCCAAACAACGTGAACGTGTTTGGAGACAAGTTGCGGAGGGACGTGTTAGAGTTGTAGCAGGTGCTCGATCAGCTTTGTTTTTGCCTTTTGAAAATCTTGGTTTGATCATTGTCGATGAAGAACATGATTCAGCCTATAAACAAGAAGATCGAGTTTTTTATAATGCGCGAGACATGGCTGTAGCACGAGGATCTTTTGGTCGTTTTTCTGTTATTTTGTCGTCAGCTACCCCGTCGATAGAGAGTAGGGTAAATGCGCTACAAGGTCGTTATCAGGCACTTCATCTTCCGTCTCGGTTCAAAGCAGTTGCAATGCCGAATTTGCGTGCCATTGATATGCGAAAAAATCAGCCCACTTCAGGCAGATTTATTTCATCTCCACTTGAACTAGCAATCAGGCAAACACTGGAGAAAAGTGAACAATCGCTGATTTTTCTTAATAGACGTGGTTATGCTCCATTAACATTATGTCGTGTTTGTGGGCACCGCTTCCAATGTCCTAACTGTTCAAGCTGGTTAGTTGAGCATCGCTTTCGCGGACAATTAATGTGTCATCACTGTGGGTATCATGAACCAGTACCTGAGGCGTGTCCCGAATGTGGCACCTTGGATCATTTGGTGGCATGTGGTCCGGGTGTTGAACGTATTGCAGAAGAAATATTGCAGCTTTTTCCTGAAGCTCGCATTTTAGTTTTATCAACAGACTTAGTGGGCGGTGTCAAACGATTACGACGGGAATTAGAGGCAATTTCTAAAGGTGATGTCGATATTGTGATCGGAACGCAATTGGTTGCCAAAGGGCATCACTTCCCAGGTATATCTCTTGTTGGAGTTGTGGATGCCGATTTGGGACTTTCAAATGGTGACCCACGAGCTGCAGAGAGAACATTTCAACTTTTGTCACAGGTTACAGGTCGTGCCGGCCGCACTGGGCTAAAAAGCCATGGGTTAATTCAAACCTACCAACCAGAACATCCTGTGATGCAAGCGATTATTTCTGGTGATAGTGAAGCTTTTTATACCCGTGAAATCGATGAACGTGCGCGCCATCAATTGCCACCTTTTGGTCGCCTAGCTGCTATAATCGTTTCAGCGGAGGTGAGAAGTGATGCGGAAGTTCATGCTCGCGGGTTGAGGCAGGCTGCGCCGATTGCCGATGAAATAAATGTATTGGGGCCAGCAGAGGCGCCATTGGCTTTAGTAAGAGGAAGATATCGTTTTCGATTGCTTATACAAAGCAGTAGGCGTGCGGATGTTCAAGCCTATATTAAAGCGATGATTGCGGCAGGCCCAAAAATACAACGAACTATCCGTGTACAGATTGACATTGATCCACAAAGCTTCATTTAACTGGGGCCATGTTATTTATGTGTCCTGATAAAATGTTATTTATTGATTATAAGATTATCCGTGAGGAAGTGGAATGTTACGTGTCATAGCTATTTCATGTATTATGATATTAGCAACGAACATTGCACATTCTCAGTCTATTGCGGATACTATTAATCAAGATAAAAAATATAATTCGCAAAGCGCAGATGTAACAGTATTTGCTTTTGCTTACAGCCTATTGAAAGAGACTGATAAAGTACTGTTACCTATGATGGATGATCCATCAGCTTCTATGGGAAAAACCTGCAAAATAATAAAATTTCAGGCTCGTCAATGGATTTATATGAATATCGTTATTCAATACAATCATATTCTTTTCAACATAAAAACATTAGAAAAAAAATTAAGTCTTAGCGGTCGCGCTGAAGTTGGTCCGGTGACGAGTAAGTTGATTGAAGATATAGAAGATAGGCGGGGCATCATGGAAAATGCGCGCTTACTTGATTTGTCTACCGAGATCGTGAGAGAACTCCTTGAAGATAATGATGCTTCTATCGATAAAGCATTGATTGGCGCGGGCGACACCGTTGCTTCATCTGCTTTTGAGACTTTTCATGAAGCAAATATGGCGAAAATTAAATCTGTTGCTAAAGATATAGAGAATTCATTACAGCAAAATTGTCAAAAAAGCCCGACGGAGAAAGAAAGTTATATAGATACATTGGTTGAATAGTTAATATTCAATATTGTCATACAATGTGAATGCCTTATTATGAAAGCATTCTTAACACAACGCGCGATAAGTGAATATACTTTTCACTTGAGCCTTTTATTGGTCAGTTATTATGATTGCATTATATTTTCCTCAGAGCCTTGGTGAATGGATGGTGTGGCTCGTTGCATGGGGATTTGTTTTCGTTGGTTTATTTTATATGATTTGGCCAAAAGTTGCGATGCGTATGTTTTGGACATACCCACAGCAGGAGTCAAAAGTACTTTTAGCAGCGGTACGAGGAAATATGGGTGGCATACCGATAGGATTAGGTCTTAGCTATCTTCTATTTTCTCAACCATTTTTAGCAATGACTTTGTTTATTGCTGTATTTTGTGCGTTTATTGGGCGAGTCGTTTCTTTTTTTGTTGATAAAAGTTTTTCAGGTTTCAATTTTTTCGCCTGCATAGTTGAATTTATATTTGCAATTGCAAGTTTTCTCTATGCATTCGGGTATGTTGCGTAATTATTTATAAAAAAATAGGCATTGTTTTCAAAAGCTGGCAGGTGCGGTGTTGCGAGTCTGGTTTGTGTATGCTAGATGCCTATCAACTTTTGGTATTTAAATAAGATATTTATATGCCAAAAAAGCGATAAAGTTATGAAGCACATTGGGTGGGTAGCTATTTGGGTGCCGACTCATCGCTAAGGGGAAAGAGACGGGATAGAGTGTCAAAGTCGTCTTCGTTTACATCGGCAGTATCTGAACGTTACGCAACGTCATTATTTGAATTGGCGCGTGATGCTAAAAGTATTGATGCTGTAGAAAAAGAACTTAGTTCCTGCCTTTCATCAATTGAATCCAATGATGATCTTAAACGGCTAGTATTTAGTCCGGTTTTTTCCGCTGAACAGCAAGTAAAAGCTGTTTCCACAGTGTGTGAAAAATCTGGCATGACAAAAAATAATATTGGACGGCTTGTGGCGAATTTTTTATGCGTTGTTGCGGCCAACCGTCGACTATTTTTATTGCCAACCATTGTAGATAAATTTCATCACTATGCAGAACAATCGCGTGGTGAGATATCTGCCGAAGTTATTTCGGCTAGTGCGCTGACATCAGCGCAGGAAAAAGAATTGAAAGCGACCTTGAAAGACGTTGCGGGCAAAGATGTACGTTTGCACGCTAGCGTTGATCCGGATATTCTGGGTGGACTTATTGTTAGACTTGGTTCACGACAGATTGATACGTCGCTTGCAACAAAATTGTCTTCGCTTAAGCTTGTACTGAAAGAGGTCGGCTGATGGATATTAAACCGTCGGAAATTTCAAAAATCCTGAAAGAGCAAATTAAGAATTTCGGTCAAGAGGCTGAAGTTTCTGAAGTTGGTCAGGTACTATCTGTGGGTGATGGTATTGCCCGTGTTTATGGTCTTGATAACGTTCGAGCCGGTGAAATGGTCGAATTTCCTGGTGGTGTGCGAGGAATGGCACTAAACCTTGAAGCCGACAACGTAGGTGTTGTTATATTTGGCTCCGATCGTGATATTGGAGAAGGTGACCCTGTAAAACGTACGCAATCTATCGTTGATGTACCGGTAGGCCCAGAACTTTTAGGTCGTGTTGTTGATGCTCTTGGTAACCCGATTGACGGTAAAGGTCCAATCAATGCCAAGGAACGCCGCCGCGTAGATGTTAAAGCACCTGGTATTATTCCTCGTAAATCGGTTCATGAGCCGATGTCTACTGGGCTTAAAGCTGTTGACGCGCTTATTCCGATTGGTCGTGGCCAGCGTGAATTGGTGATTGGTGATCGCCAGACCGGTAAGACTGCCATTCTTTTGGATACATTTTTAAATCAAAAGCCAATACATGATAATGGACCTGAAAAGGATAAGTTATACTGTGTTTATGTTGCTGTTGGACAGAAACGTTCAACTGTTGCGCAGTTTGTTAAGGCTTTGGAAGAGCGTGGTGCTCTAGAATATTCTATCATTGTTGCAGCAACGGCATCTGAGCCTGCTCCAATGCAATTTATTGCTCCATTTGCTGCTTGTGCAATGGGTGAATATTTCCGTGATAATGGTAAGCATGCATTGATTGGATACGATGATTTGTCGAAACAAGCTGTAGCTTATCGTCAAATGTCTTTGCTCCTTCGTCGTCCTCCTGGGCGTGAAGCTTATCCAGGTGACGTGTTCTATCTCCATTCACGTTTGTTAGAACGTGCCGCAAAGATGAATGAAGAACATGGCCTAGGTTCTTTGACAGCTCTACCTGTTATTGAAACACAAGCTAACGATGTTTCCGCATATATTCCAACTAACGTAATTTCTATTACAGATGGTCAGATTTTCTTGGAAACCAATTTGTTCTATCAAGGTATCAGACCTGCTGTTAATGTTGGTCTTTCTGTTTCGCGTGTTGGGTCAGCTGCGCAAATTAAAGCAATGAAGCAGGTGGCAGGATCAATTAAGGGCGAGCTTGCCCAGTATCGTGAAATGGCGTCATTTGCTCAATTCGGTTCAGATCTTGATGCTTCAACACAGCGGTTGCTTAATCGTGGCGCACGTTTGACAGAATTGTTGAAACAGCCGCAGTTCTCTCCGTTGAAGACGGAAGAACAAGTCGCAGTGATTTTTGCTGGCGTAAATGGTTATCTTGATAAACTCGCCGTCAATCAAGTTGGTAAATTTGAACAAGGTTTGCTGACAGCGTTGCGTACGAACCACAAGGATATTCTTGATGGTATTCGTGATGAGCAAAAATTGACCGACGAGTTGAAAAATAAGTTGACTAATGTGCTTGAAACTTACGCCAAGAATTTTTCTTGACCAATTGACGGGACGGTTTAATGGCTTCGCTTAAGGATCTTAGAGATCGTATCGCCTCGGTTAAGGCGACGCAGAAAATTACCAAAGCGATGCAGATGGTCGCTGCGGCCAAGCTGCGTCGCGCACAGGAAGCTGCTGAAGCAGCGCGTCCATACGCACAGCGTATGGCAACGGTACTGTCTGATCTCAATAGCCAGATTGGTTCAGATGATGCGCCAAAATTGATGATAGGAACGGGAAAAGATGATGTCCATCTTCTCGTTGTTTGTACTGCTGAACGTGGGCTTTGTGGTGGTTTTAATTCGCAAATTGCCCGTCATGCCCGCGATCATATCCGTGTTCTGAAAGAACAGGGAAAAACAGTAAAAATTCTTACTATCGGAAAAAAAGGAGCTGATATTCTCCAGCGTGAATTTAGTTCCTCAATGATTGATCACATCAGTTTGCGTGAAGTTAAGCATTTAGGTTTTAATAATGCGAAAGATATTGCGCAAAAAATTGTTGATTTATTCGAACGCGGCGAATTTGATGTTTGTACAGTTTTTTATTCTGAATTTGTTTCAGTAATCAATCAGCGTCCAACATCATTGCAATTAATCCCTGCGTCAACTGTAAGTGTTGTTGATGGCGAGGAAACGACCAAGGCGTCGGTTATTTATGATTATGAGCCGGATGCAGCCTCTATTTTACAGACGCTTATTCCTCGTAATTTAAGTGTTCAGATGTACCGCGCGTTGTTAGAAAATGCTGCCGGTGAAATGGGCGCGAAAATGAGTGCAATGGATAATGCAACGCGTAATGCTGGTGACATGATAACAAAATTATCAATTACATATAATCGTCAGCGTCAAGCGCAGATTACAACAGAATTGATCGAAATTATTGCGGGCGCAGAAGCGCTCTAAGGTGGAAGGTAAGGATCGATGGCTAAAGCAGCGACCCCAAAGACGGCAGCATCAAAGACTGCTGAGAAAAAAGGCACGGTAAAGTCGGCTGCCAAATCGGCAGCAACTAAGACTGCAGCTCAAAAAGTAGCTGCATCTGCTAATACAGCATCTGCATCTGTTAAATCAGAGAAAGTTGCAGCAACTGGTAGCTTCAAGTTAGATACGACAAAGGGTGTTGTTGGTAAAATCAAGCAAGTTATCGGCGCTGTTGTTGACGTACAGTTTGATGGGCATTTGCCTAAGATTTTGAATGCTCTTGAAACAGAAAATCTTGGTCACCGTCTTATCCTCGAGGTAGCTCAACACCTCGGTGAAAATACCGTTCGTACAATAGCTATGGACTCGACTGATGGTTTGGTCCGCGGACAAGATGTTGTTGATACTGGTGCTCCTATTGCTGTGCCTGTTGGCGAAGCGACACTGGGTCGCATTATGAATGTTATTGGTGAGCCAGTTGACGAAGTTGGTCCTATCAAGTCAGATAAGGTACGTGCAATTCATCAACCTGCACCGGCATATGTAGAACAATCAACAGAATCAGAAATTCTTGTAACAGGTATCAAGGTTGTTGATCTACTTGCTCCTTATGCTAAGGGCGGTAAGGTTGGTCTATTTGGTGGTGCTGGTGTTGGTAAAACCGTTTTGATCATGGAATTGATTAACAACATTGCTAAAGCACATGGTGGATATTCTGTTTTTGCTGGTGTGGGTGAACGTACCCGTGAAGGTAATGACCTTTACCATGAAATGATTGAAAGCCATGTAAATGTTGATCCAAGAGAGAATAATGGCTCTGCTAAGGGATCAAAATGTGCTTTGGTTTATGGTCAGATGAATGAATCTCCGGGTGCTCGTGCTCGTGTTGCTCTTTCTGGTTTGACTGTTGCAGAAAGCTTCCGTGATGATGGTCAAGATGTTTTGTTCTTCGTAGACAATATCTTCCGTTTTACACAGGCTGGTTCTGAAGTGTCTGCACTTCTTGGACGTATCCCTTCAGCTGTTGGTTATCAACCGACGTTGGCAACAGATATGGGTGCTTTACAAGAACGTATTACAACGACAACTAAGGGGTCTATTACATCAGTTCAGGCTATTTATGTTCCCGCTGACGACTTGACCGACCCTGCGCCTGCAACATCGTTTGCTCACTTGGACGCAACAACTGTTTTGTCACGTTCTATTGCTGAAAAAGGTATTTATCCTGCTGTTGATCCGTTGGATTCATCTTCACGTATGTTGGATCCTTTGATTGTTGGCGAAGAACATTATGCTGTTGCTCGGCAAGTTCAAACAATTCTACAGCGTTACAAATCATTGCAAGATATTATTGCAATTCTGGGTATGGATGAGCTTTCTGAAGAAGATAAGCTTACAGTGGCTCGGGCTCGTAAAATTGAACGTTTTCTGTCACAGCCTTTCCATGTTGCAGAAGTTTTCACAGGTTCTCCTGGTAAGTTGGTTGCATTGCAAGATACAATTAAAGGCTTCAAGGGACTTTGTGCTGGTGAATATGATTATTTACCAGAGGCAGCTTTCTATATGGTTGGTTCAATTGAAGAAGCAATTGAGAAAGCACAACGTTTAGCTGCTGAGGCTGCTTAATATAATTAAACTCTGCCGGAAAAACCGGCAGAGTTTTACGATATATGGCTAAAAGCCTCCACGAATAATGACTGGTAATAGTTGTATCGGCAATGTTGAAGTTCTTGGAAGCTTTGTGTCTTTAATACAATTAGGTAATCAGTTTGAAGAGTTAAGGTGATTAAGGATATGGCTGGGACTTTTTTGTTTGAACTGGTTTCCCCTGAAAAACTATTGCTTTCAGAGCAGGTGTATGAAGTTATATTACCCGGTAGTGAGGGGTATATAACAGTTTTGCCTAATCATACTCCTTTGATGACCGCTGTGATTCCAGGTGTCATTAAGGTAAAAGTAGATAATGGCGAAATGTCATTTGTGGTTTATGGTGGCTTTGCGGATATTACACCTGAAAGATGTTCTTTGTTGGCGGAAGCAGCAGTATCAGTTGAAGACTTTACCCAACATGATCTTGACCAACGCATTGAAGCAGCAAAAGATGTATTCAAAGTTGCGGAAAATGATGAAGACAGAAATAAGGCTGAGGACTTCTTACATCAGCTTACTATTATTCCGGATGTTATATCAAAGTCTTAAAATAAGTTAGTGCAGCCGAAAAATGCTGTTAAAGCATTGTTGTTTTTACTAAGTGCTAATTTAAAAGCGAAATAGTTGCTTTGTAGTTGTGTCCATAACAGACATTAATTCGTTGACATAAGTGGGGTATTGTAAACCTTTGATTTTACAATCATGGTACATAGATTTGTCTATGAAAATTAATAATTTTTTGGATGACTAGAAATCACGATAAAGCAATAGCGCTTTAATAAAGATTTTAATTAGAATAGCTACATTATATAACAGCGATGTGAATTGTCTCCCAAATAATTTGGTAATATACGTCGCATAAATAATTAGCATGCTAAATAAAAATCGTTATGGACGACGTTATGAATGACGCCATAGATTCGGTGCAATTTGTTGATGTTTTGCTAAAAGTTAGCCATAAATTGCGCAATTTGTTTGATGCAAGGATTCGTTGTCAAGGCTTAACCCTTGCTCGAGCATTAGCTCTTAAAGCGTTAAAATATCAAAATGGTTTTTATCAGAAGCATTTGGCTGAAGAGCTAGGTATTGAGAATGCAACGCTTGTTCGTATTATTGATGCTCTAGAAGCTCAAGGATTAGTTGCGAGAGATATTTCGACAGATGACCGACGTGCAAAGTATATTACATTAACGCCTAAAGGATGTGAAATAGTCGACGGAATTGAGGCATATGCAGCTGAGCTTAGTAATGACATTATAAATGGAATTAAAAAGCAAGATATTGCCAGAGCATTTTGTGTCTTAAATCAAATGGCTGAAACAATAGAAGTTGAGGGGCGGGGATGAACAAAGGTGTTTTACCAATCCCTGAGGATGAGCAAGAGCCGCCATTTACCACACCAGGTAAAATCTTTGCCGGACCTATACACAAGTGTTTTATTTATATTTTTGCTTCATGTATTTTGCAGTGGGCTTACGGCCTTGGTGCAAATATGGTACAAACAAATATCAACCAGCTGACGGGATATTTTCACGCTACCACTATTGAAACCACTTGGTTGGTTGGTGCTTATATGGCGCCCAATGTTAGTTTGGGTTTTTTTCTAATAAAAATTCGTAACCAGTTTGGTTTACGTGTTTATGCCGAACTTTCCATCATCTGTTTTCTTGCAACTTGTACATTGCATTTGTTCGTTACGGATTTGCAGTCTGCGATTATTGTAAGGTTTTTTGCTGGTATGGCGGCAGCGCCAATGTCGTCTTTGGGTTTCTTTTATATGATTGAAGCCTTTGCCCCCGCAAAGAAGCGAACTATAGGTTTAAGTCTCAATCTAATGAATATTGCATTGGCAGTACCACTATCACGTTTAGTATCACCATCATTAATTGATCATGCTGGATTTCATGGCTTGTATGCTTTAGAGATGGGGCTAGCTCTTATCGGATTTGGCTGTATTTTTTCGTTACCATTGACTCCTATAAAGAGAGCGAAAGTTATCGAGAAAATAGATTTTCTTAGTTATGGGCTTATTGCTGTCGGTCTTGGCATTAATGCAGCAATTATGCCGGTTGGGAAGTTTTATTGGTGGCGAGAAGTAGGATGGATGGGATGGTGGTTAGCTTTTGCAGCATTGTGCCTGTTAGTTGCAGTTGTTATTGAGCTAAATCGTAAGAATCCTCTGATAGACTTGCGGTGGCTTTTCAGTAAGGAAATGCTACATATTGCAATTGTGCTTTTGCTGTTTCGGATGCTGTTATCAGAGCAAGCAACTTTGGCTTCTAACTTCTTTAACCTTTTTGGTTTGCTTAACCGCGAAATGGAAACAATGCACTGGGCAGTAGTCGGAGGAACTGTTCTTGGTGGTTTTATATGTGCAGCGTTTTTTAAGCCCGGACGAGAAGATTTATTTCATGTGATTGCATTGTTATTATTGGCTACAGGTTCATTTCTAGATAGTCATGCAACAAACCTCACTAGACCTGAGCAAATGATGTTTAGCCAAGGCATTATCGGTATAGGATATGCACTCTTTTTGCCTCCGTCGATGTCAAAAGGGTTAGCGACAGCAATTGCAAGAGGACCACAATATATTTTAAGTTTTATCGCGGTGTTTATGTTTACACAAAATACCGGAGGTGTCATGAGTTCAGCGTTTTTTGGTAGTATGCAGATAATATTTGAAAAATATCATTCTAACATATTAACGCAGCAACTTGTTTTAAGTGATCCGATTGTTGCCGCAGATGTTAAACAGCTTTCTGCCTCTTATTCGCATATCCTTAATGACCCCATACTACTGAATAGTGAAGGTTTAGCAGCATTAGGGCGTAAAGCTACGTTAGAAGCAAATGTATTGGCTTATAATGATGTCTTCAGACTTTATTCCTGTATCGCGCTTTTAGGGTTAGTGGTGTTACTTATCCGGATGGGGTTAAGAGGTTACCGTAATTATCGTGATAGACAACAGGCGCAAATTTTACCACAAGCTGCCTGATAATATAGATTTAAGTGATTTAAACGCGGATAAGAGAAAATGATTAAATTTTTGCGTTCAAAAGCAACAACGGTCTCGATTATAGCGGGTATTTGCGGAATTTTGCTTATATTGTGGGCGTGGGAATTACCTCCTTTCATCAGCAGCACTGAAACAACTGATAATGCTTACGTCAAAGGTTTTGTGACGATGATTAGCCCACAGGTTGCTGGTAATGTTTCCGATGTAAAGGTCAAAGATTATGAGCGTGTTAAGCAGGGTCAGCTCTTAATCCAAATTGACGATCGCATTTTTAAGCAAAAATTGGATCAGGCTAAAGCCACATTGGATACGAAGAAAGCAGCTCTCGCTAGCTCTTTTCAGCAAGAAGAATCAGCAAAAGCTGATATTCGATCGGCAGAGGCAGCTCTAACAAAATCACAATTAAATTGGAAACGTGTAGAACCTTTGACGCAACGCGGTGTTTCTTCGCAAAGTACGGAAGATTCAGCACGCGCTGATCTTGATCAAGCTATTGCGGCTCTTGATGTGAAACAACAAACGCTAAAGAAAATTCTCGTCGACCGTGAAGGCTTGAAAGCTGATGTTGAAAGTTCAGAAGCCGCAGTTGAATTGGCGCAGATTGACCTCGATCATACACGGATTTATTCCCCACGTGATGGTCGTGTGGGCGAAGTTGGTGCAAAACTTGGACAATATGTTTCTGCCGGAACGCAACTATTGGCTGTAGTGCCAGATGAAATTTGGATTGTAGCAAATTATAAAGAGACACAATGCGCAAATATGAAAATTGGACAACCAGTGGTGTTTTCAGTTGATGCATTAAATGGTCGCAAAATGAAAGGTCATGTTGTTCGTTTTTCACCTGCTGCTGGCTCGGAATTTGCTGTTTTGAAGCCTGATAATGCGACTGGAAATTTTACCAAAGTGGCACAACGTATACCGGTTCGCATTGAAGTTGATCCCGGGCAAAAAGATATTGATCGGCTTATTCCTGGTATGTCAGTCATTACCCACGTGGATACATCAAAAGAGAGAAATGAAGTTGGCCGTGATGCTGGTATTTGAAATCAAAAATGTTCCATTATTTGTACAAAATAATCGAACATTTCAAAAAATAACTTAAGAACTATCAGTTTATTGCTTTTACGCGTAAAAATTCATTGCTTTCACGGAATCAGTTGATAGTTTGGTGCAAATTGCAGAAACAATAACGTAGTGGACGCTTACTCGATGGATTATTTTTTTCAGCAACTCATCAATGGAGTGGCATTGGGTGCCATTTATGGTTTGATTGCTATTGGTTATACTATGGTTTACGGCATCTTGGGCATGATCAACTTCGCTCATGGCGATGTTTTCATGATTGGTGCTTTCATTGCTATGATCGTTTTTATGATGCTGCTAACTTTGCCGGCAGCGGTGCCGATTGCCTTAGCTCTACTTATTATGATGATCATATCAATGGTTTTCACATCAGTTTGGGCGTGGGTTATTGAACGTGTGGCATATCGACCTTTACGTGGGTCTTTTCGGTTGGCGCCATTAATCACTGCAATTGGTATGTCTTTTGTATTGCGCAATTTTGTGCAAGTTGAACAAAGTCCAAGAAATAAACCTATTCCAGAAATGGTAAGTGGTGGGTTTACTATACCTGGCACAGATATTTTCATTCTTAACAAGCAACTATTGGTGGTCGTTGTTACTGTTATTTTACTTGTTATTTTTTCGCATATTGTCAATAAAACCCCATTGGGGCGCGCTCAGCGCGCCGTTGAACAAGATGGAAAAATGGCAGCTCTTTTAGGGATTAATGTTGATCGTACGATTGCAATTACATTTATTATGGGGGCTTCATTAGCCGCAATTGCCGGTACACTTTATCTCATAAATTATGGACAAATCCATTTTGCAGACGGTTTTATTCCTGGAATTAAAGCTTTTACCGCTGCTGTTCTCGGTGGCATAGGGTCATTACCTGGGGCTGTGCTTGGTGGTTTGTTAATTGGCTTGACTGAAGCATTATGGCAAACCTATTTCCCTCCGGAATATAAAGATGTGGCAGTGTTTTCGATATTAGCGATTGTGCTCATATTTATGCCGTCAGGTATTCTTGGTCGTCCAGAAGTTGAAAAGGTTTAAGCCGTGGCTAATGTTGATGTACAATCCCAATCGGATCGTATGGCAGGTAATCTTGGAATTGCAATCCGAGAAGGTGTTATAACTGCGGTCATTGCCTTCCTGCTATTTTTATTTATCGTCGGTTTTCGTGCTGATCTCAATCTCAAAAACGAGATGACCTTGACGCCACAAATTGGCTATCTCATGAATTATGTTTTGATAGCCGGTATTGGTAGATTTACGTGGTGCTTATTTGGTGGTGGTGTTCGTGGTGGCATCATGGCACTATTCCCCTCGGCAATCCTATTTGTGGCATATCGGGCATGGATTTATTATGAGGTAAATGCAGATCAGTCTGGCTACAGTTCCGCCGAACAATTGCATCAGCTTTTAATTGCGGCAGGGGTATTAGCTGTCATTTTAGTGCTCGCCCTTATATTTCTTTATGCTCGAGGATTACGGCAATCAATTAAGTCAACATCAGCTGTTTTGTTGCCTAAAGTTCAAAAGTATGCTCCGGGATTTATCTTGGCAGCCTTATTGCTTTATCCATTTTTTATTACGACATTTGTCGTTGATAATTTGGCTCAATCACAAAAATGGATAGATAACTACGCGATTCAAATACTTATTTATGTCATGCTGGCATGGGGATTGAATATCGTTGTTGGTCTCGCTGGTTTGCTTGATCTGGGGTATGTCGGGTTTTACGCCGTAGGAGCCTATACGGTTGCCTTATTAGGCAATCATTTTGGATTTTCTTTTTGGTTGTGTCTACCACTTGCTGGTATTTTTGCTGCGTTATGGGGAATTATGCTTGGTTTTCCAGTGTTGCGATTACGTGGCGATTATCTTGCAATTGTAACCTTGGCATTTGGGGAAATCATTCGCACGGTATTACAGAATTGGACACCTGTTACTGGCGGCGCTGCAGGATTATCTGTTCAAAAAGCAACCTTTTTTGGTGTACCATTTGTGCGTGGGGACGGTGGCTTTGCTGCAATGTTTGGGCTGAATTTTCAGGCCGCGCATTATAAGATTTTCCTTTATTATGTCATTCTCGTTATGGTCGTTATCACAGCATGGGTTGTTGTTCGGTTGCGACGGTTGCCGATTGGGCGTGCTTGGGAAGCATTGCGTGAAGATGAAATTGCCTGCCGCTCTCTTGGTATTAATACCGTAACAACCAAATTAACCGCTTTTTCTATTGGGGCTATGTTTGGTGGATTTGCAGGTGCGTTCTTTGCAGCCAGACAAGGGCGTGCCGATTACACGAGTTTTATATTTGATGAATCCGCCATTATTCTCGCAATTGTCGTTCTAGGAGGTATGGGGTCACTCGGTGGAATTGCAATTGCTGCTGTGGTTATGATTGGCGGAATGGAAATTTTACGTGATGTTCCTGCGCTGCAAATGATATTTGGCCCTGATTTTGACCCTCAACAATATCGAATGCTGTGGTTCGGATTAGCAATGGTATTTGTTATGGTTTGGAAACCACGTGGCTTTGTTGGCACTCGCCAACCAAGTGCGTTTCTTAAAATACGTAAGGCTGTGTCTGGCGATTTTACCAAAGAAGGAAATGGCTAATGTCAGATAGAGATACCCTTCTTAATATTCAACATTTGCGTATGGAGTTTGGTGGTCTTGTTGCCGTTGACGATCTTAGCTTCGATGTTGAGCGCGGAAAGATTACCGCATTGATAGGTCCCAATGGTGCCGGTAAAACAACTGTATTTAATTGTATTACAGGGTTTTACCGCCCAACGGGTGGAATGCTTTCACTGCATACAAAACATGATAAAACATTTTTGTTGGAGCGACTTTCTGACTATGAAATTACCAAAAAAGCAAAAGTTGCCAGAACATTTCAAAACATCCGTTTGTTTACTGGTTTGACTGTTTTGGAAAATCTGCTTGTTGCCCAACATAACGACTTAATGCGGGCATCTGGTATGACCATTTTGGGTCTTCTAGGATTGCCGTCCTATAAGCATGCAGCTGCTAAAGCAATTGATAAAGCACGTTTATGGCTTGAAAAAATTAATCTTATTGATCGGGCGGATGATCCCGCAGGAGATCTTCCTTACGGTGATCAGAGACGTCTTGAAATTGCTCGTGCAATGTGTACCGGGCCTGAATTATTATGCTTGGACGAACCAGCAGCCGGACTGAATCCGAAAGAATCATTAGAACTCAATGAGTTGCTTTTGCATATTCGAGATGTTGAACATACATCTGTTCTTCTTATTGAACATGATATGTCTGTTGTTATGGAAATATCAGATCATGTCGTTGTTCTAGAATATGGCTCAAAGATTTCTGACGGTACACCTGAAATGGTGAAAAATGATCCGAAAGTTATTGCCGCATATCTCGGTGTTGAAGATGATGACTCTTCAACTGTTTCCGAAAATAACCAGAGTGCTAAAGGCAAGGGTACCGTAGATCCTCAACATAATAATATGGCAGCAACAAAGGAAGGACGATGATGTCAAAACAAAGGCAAGCCCTTCTCAAGATTGAAGATGTAGAAACATATTATGGCGCAATACAAGCTTTGCGCGGTGTTAATGTTGAAGTAAGCCAAGGAGAGATTGTTACACTTATTGGTGCCAATGGTGCTGGAAAATCAACACTGATGATGACAGTCTTCGGCAAGCCACGTGCTAGAAATGGCCGAATTGTTTTTGATGGGCAAGATATTACCAATATGGATACCCATGAAATTGCTAGACTTCGCATCGCACAATCTCCTGAGGGGCGGAGAATTTTTTCTCGGATGACGGTGATGGAAAATTTACAGATGGGCGCAAGCCTCGATAATCTGAAATATTTCGACGAAGACGTCGAAAAAATGTTTAATTTATTTCCTCGGCTAAAAGAACGAATTCATCAAAGGGGTGGCACACTTTCTGGTGGTGAGCAACAAATGTTGGCAATAGCACGCGCTCTTATGGCACGTCCTCGCTTACTTATGCTGGATGAACCTTCTTTAGGATTGGCTCCCTTAATCGTAAAACAGATATTTGAAGCTATTGATATTCTAAATAAAGAAACTGGTTTGACCGTTTTCCTTGTCGAACAAAATGCTTTTGGTGCGTTAAAATTAGCGCATCGAGGATATGTTCTCGTAAATGGTCAGGTAACAATGAGTGGAAGTGGTCAAGAGCTCTTGGCTGATCCAAAAGTTCGAGCCGCATATCTGGAAGGTGGTAGACATTGATGATGGCAAATGCACTTTGTGCCTTTTATTTTATCAATGCTTAAGGAGTGAATAAGGCTATGCAAGGCATTATTTATGAAGAATCGTCTTTTTATGTTTTTATTCTCGTTACATGTATTCTAGGCGGTTGGGCTGCATGGATGACAGGTCGTGCTTGTGCGTTGACATGGAAAAAATTGGCAATGGCTATTGTTTACATGGTTCCGCTTGCCGCTGCCATTCGATTTATCCATTATATTCCGCCATTTAATGGCACATTGCTTTCGCTACAGTTTTACTTGGTCGATCTTATAGTATTAATTATTTTTTCCTGTCTGGGGTTTCAATATACGCGAACGAGACAAATGGTAAGACAATATAGTTGGATATACAAAAAGTCTTCTCCATTTACTTGGCATCATAAATAAATACATGATACGTAAAGTAATCTATTAAAAGCTTTCATAATAAATATAAAGCGACCAAAGGAGAGGGAATATGTTTAATCGATTGCTTGTGGCTGTTGCGTCAATAGGTATGTTATCATGTTGTTCAACTGCTTGGGCAGACATAAAAATTGGCGTGGCTATCCCCGTAACAGGGCCTAGTGCTGCTATCGGTGCCCAAATTCAGCATGGCGCTGAAATGGCTGTCAAAAATATCAATGATAAAGGTGGTATCAACGGCGAAAAGCTCGTTCTTGATATCGTGGATGATGCATCCGATCCTAAGCAAGCGGTATCTGGTGCAAATAAACTTGCTGGAGAAGGTGTCCAGTTTGTTGTTGCGCATTATAATTCTGGTGCAGCGCTACCTGCTGCAAGTGTATATGATGAAAATGGTATGTTGGCCATGTCTCCAGGGGTTACCAATCCCAAGTTAACGGAAAGTGGTTATCCGCTACAGTTTCGCGTTTGTGGTCGTGATGATACGCAAGGAGCTTTTGCTGCAAAATATATAAAAAAGCATTATCCTGATCCGAAAGTTATGATTATTCATGATAAAACAGCTTATGGAATGGGATTGGCTGAAGAAGTTGAGAAAACTCTCAATAAACTTGGAATAAAAGAACTTAGTTTTGATGGGGTCAATGTAGAAGATAGAGATTTTTCTGCGATAGTTGCCAAAATTAAGCAAAGTGACGCGAATGTTGTTTATTTTGGTGGGCTTTATACTCCGGCTGGTTTGCTTTTACGTCAAATGGCAGAACAGAAAATAAAACCGCAATTTATTAGTGGTGATGCCATTACGAGTAATGAGCTTGCAGCAACTGCACAGGATGGTGTGATTGGTGTACTGAATACATTTAATGCTGATCCTCGCGCAAATCCTGATAATGCAGAACTTGTAAAAGACTTCCGGGACAGTGGTTTTGAACCAGAAGCTTTCACTCTATATGCCTATGCCGTCGTGCAGCTTTTTTCATATGGTATTGCTGAAGAAGGAAATAACCCTCAAAAAGTTGCGGAATATCTGAAAACAAAGGGACCATTTAAAACGGTTTTAGGTAATATCGAATTCAATGATAAAGGGGATCCGAAAGAAGGCGGTTTTGTCATGAACCGTTGGTATAAAACTTCTGACGGAAGTTATAATTATAGCGAAGCTAAAGACTAAATTAGTGAAAGAGCACTCTGAACTTAGAGTGCTCTTTTAATTTGTCAGATATAGATCATAATTTCCGTAATAAAAAATATGCTGCTAAGCCAAGACCAATAACTACAGCAAGTGATGTTTTTGGATTTTCTTTTGCTTTTTCCTTCACATTGCTCGCATGTTCACTAACGCAATCAAGCGCTTGGTGGCCTTTTTCTTTGATCGTATCGGTTATGTCAGCCATATCAATGTCGGACCAGCTCGTTTTTCCAGTTAATGATGCAAGCTCGGCTTTCAATTCAGCAATACGTTTATGCGCTTTAGAACTAATGTCAGAATCACTTTGAAATAACGCCATTTTTTTTCCTCTTGCCAACGGTCTCATTGATATAAAATAAGGCCAATATTTTCTGATATGTTCTTAACGCCTGATCGCACAATTGGTTCCTGGATCGATTTCTAAGAAGCTCCAATAACGGCGAAAATATCGTCCTGGATAATGAAAACTGGTAAGATTGATATAGATTTTATAAATGATGAGACTATGAGTTATTCGTTTAGTAAGAGCAGGAAACCGCTACGCAGATGTTAAATATAATAAAATGCGACATGACCATGAAATAACGATTGGGAAAATCTATTTAAATTGATTATAAATTATCAAAACGTTTGTTGAGATTTTTAAGTGAAGATGAATAAGCAATCCTATTTATCCGCCCCTTTTCCTCGTCGGCAATCTGTTGCCGTTAATGTCGGTGGCGTTATGGTCGGGGGAGATAATCCTGTAGTTGTTCAATCAATGACCAACACAGATACTGCAGATGTCGATTCAACAGTTGCTCAAGTTGCAGCCCTTGCAAAAGCAGGCTCGGAGCTTGTGCGCATAACAGTTGATCGCGATGAATCAGCAGTAGGTGTGCCAAAGATCAGAGAACGTCTTGATAGGCTTGGAATTAATGTTCCATTGATTGGAGATTTTCACTACATAGGCCATAAATTATTGGCAGAACACCCCGATTGTGCAAAAGCTCTTGCGAAATATCGAATTAATCCAGGAAATGTAGGGTTTCGCGATAAGAGAGATAAACAATTCAGTGAAATTATTGAATTGGCTATTCGATATAATAAACCTGTCCGCATTGGAGTTAACTGGGGATCTCTTGATCAGGAATTATTAACGCGATTGATGGATGAAAATTCTGCTAAGGGCGGTCCGTTGTCTGCTGAGCAGGTCATGCATGAGGCAGTTGTGCAATCTGCACTTATTTCAGCACATCTTGCCGAAGATATTGGGCTTACGCGAGATAAGATTATTTTGTCGGCAAAAGTAAGTCAGGTTCAAGATTTGATTTCTGTCTATACAATGCTTGCCGAACGTGGTGATTATGCTTTGCATTTAGGGTTGACTGAAGCAGGTATGGGAACAAAAGGAATTGTTGCTTCGTCTGCGGCTTTGGGAATTTTATTGCAACAAGGCATTGGTGATACAATTCGTATTTCATTAACTCCTGAGCCAGGAGGTGATAGAAGTAGAGAAGTGCAGGTGGCACAGGAGTTACTGCAAGTTATGGGCTTTAGGCAATTTATTCCCATTGTTGCAGCTTGTCCGGGATGTGGACGTACAACGTCGACAGTTTTCCAAGAATTAGCTCAAAAAATTCAAAGTGATATACGCAGAAATATGCCTATCTGGCGTGAGAAATATCCCGGTGTCGAGCAATTGAATGTCGCTGTTATGGGATGCATAGTGAATGGACCCGGCGAATCTAAGCACGCAGATATTGGTATTTCTCTTCCTGGTACAGGAGAAACACCGGCTGCACCGGTCTTTATTGATGGTGAGAAAGTTAAAACTTTAAGAGGCAAAAATATTGCTGAAGAGTTTGAACAGATGGTAGCAGAGTATATTGAAAATCGATTTAAGCGTGCAGAGTAATTGAGGGGGTGAGTGTGCCTATTTTGGGTAAAAAGGCATCTATTAGCTGTGCGTTATTATGTATAACAATGTGGTTATAGTAGTTATTTGTAATATGTTAATACCTGTTGCTATTCGTAGGTATATCATTTTCGTCATCGGTATGTATGACTATTTTACCGCTACTTTTGTCTGTTAACCAAGAGACAAAACCATCCACTTGTGCTGCAGGAAAGGTAAGAGAAAATAAGCAACCTTTGTCATCAAAAATTTGGTTTTCAATGGATGATTGGAAATTTTTTAATTCGTTCTGCACAATAGGAATAAGATGAAAAGGGCAATGGAAGTTTACAGTTTTCCATTCGATAAGTTCAATTAGTTGTGCCTCTTGCAATGCTCTTGATGCACTTCCACCATATGCGCGAACAAGACCACCAGTACCAAGTTTTATACCGCCAAACCATCGTGTCACAATTACAAGAATACGATCGCAATTGCGGCCTTCTATAGCACTTAATATTGGCTTGCCCGCAGTGCCAGTTGGTTCACCATCATCACTGAATTTATAATTTTGGCCGTATTTCCAAGCGAAACAATGATGAGTAGCCATTTCAGCACGAATGGAATTGATAATTGCCTCTGCATTTTCAATAGATGTGATGGGAAAAGCACGACACAGAAAACGGCTTTTTTTAATCTCTTCAGTAGTTTCAATTGACGTAGCAAGTGTGAATGGCATTGATATTTCTTAACGGCCAGTGCTTCTCAATAAGTTAGTAAGCATATCGCATTTATCAACCAAATCAAAGTGAACTAAAATTTTTATGAGGCGATCCTTGGTAATAATCCCTTTACGCAAAATCAGTGTGTAGCAATTGCTAAAGGAACAAATGCAAAAAAATTAGAATGTTGAATAGTTGGGTATGCGTACAAAAACAATTAATGTATTATCTGCAAAGCTTCGCCATCACTAATACTCCAGTATTTCATATTAATTTGTTATCGTGACTATTTCTACATTTCAATTTTTTCTATTTGCAACAAATTCAGCTGTTTTACGCAAAATGTCAGCTTTTTTACCAAATGGGTGTAACAATGTTTCAGCTTGCTCAATTAATCCAGCCAATTGACTTTTAGCCCAATCTATCCCGCGCAAAGCAACTAGCGTGGCTTTATCTGCAGTAATATCTTTACCAGCCGTTTTACCTAATGAAGCAGTGTCCGCCGTAATGTCAAGGATATCGTCAGCTAACTGAAAGGCTAGTCCAATAGCCGCACCAAACGAACTGAGCCTCTCACGATCCTCAGTAGTTGCATTACCAATAATAGCGCCCGCTTCGCATGCGTAACGAATGAGTGCACCAGTCTTCATTGCCTGTAGGGTAATAATTCCATGTTCGTCTGGTTTTTGGGTTTCCGCTTGTAGATCAAGAGCCTGTCCTCCGACCATACCTCCAATACCAGAAGCACGCGCTAAAGCTCCGATGAGTGTGAGACGTGTTTTTTCGCTTAGTTCTGTTTTTTCATCAGCAAGAATATCAAACGCTAAAGTCAATAATCCGTCACCAGCCAATATGGCAGTGGCTTCGTCAAATGCTTTGTGGACTGTTGGCTTGCCCCGCCGTAGATCATCATTATCCATAGCGGGCAAGTCATCATGAATAAGTGAATAACAATGGATACATTCAAGAGCAGCACCAACACGTTGGGCAGTTTGATAATTTGCGTCAAAAAGAGCGGCAGTTTGAATAACTAAAAAAGGACGTAAGCGTTTCCCACCGTTAAGAACACCATGACGCATTGCCGCAAGAAGACGTTCAGGACGGGTAATTTCACCTGCTTCAACATGTTCGCTTAAAAGCGTGTTTAACAATTCGCCAATTTGTCGTGCATTTTCTGACAATATATTACTAAAATCTTCCATTCAGTATTCCCTTTATCTTTGATAGATGGCATGAACCAATCGATCGGTATCGTCAACACTTTGTATTAGATGGCGAAAACACGAGGGGCTTAATTATTGACAGAAATCAATGAACAGATGGATGGATGTTCAGTTAATTGGCGATCAACGATTCGCTATGTTCTATATTTTTTATTGTTTCTTGCAATCTTTCCAATCTTTATGATGATAGTCTATGGGCTTCCTTTCGTTCATCCAGTATCAACTTTGATGGTCAAAGATATTGTTACATTGAACACTTATAAGCGGGAATGGGTTGACCTTGAAGATATTTCGCCAAATTTGATATATGCTGTGGTCATGTCGGAAGATGGCCAGTTCTGTGCGCATAACGGTGTTGATTGGTATGCTTTAAAAGCTGTTTTAATCCAAGATGGAGGCCCAACACGGGGTGCGTCGACGATTACGATGCAGACAGTCAAAAATCTTTTTCTTTGGCATGATCGCTCTTACTTACGTAAAGGGCTTGAAATTCCGTATGCTGTAACTGCTGATCTAATTTTATCAAAAAAGCGTATTCTCGAAATATATCTTAATATGGCAGAGTGGGGACCCGGTATTTATGGTGTCGAAGCGGCATCCCAATATTTTTTTAAAAAATCAGCAAAAAACCTGACACGCCGGCAAGCAGCGTATTTAGCGATTACATTGCCGAGCCCTAAAATACGTAAGCCGAACCGTCCGACTAATAATTTGGTGTTATTGGCACAGCTGATTGAAAAACGTGTCCGTCAATCTGAGCCTTATACACAGTGTCTGCGTTAAAACGCTGATTGGTATATCGAAATAGAACTGATTTTCGACCAACTAGATATAATTTGCTCAAAAAAATATCGTTGAAGACTGGTCAAAAGCTCATAAGCAGTGTATAGGCTCACCAAACCTTCTATAATTTTGTCTGTTAAAATAACTTGATAGTTATGCTGACAGACGTTTTAAAAGCGAATTTGGAGTTTAATTCCATGGCTGTACCTAAACGAAAAACATCTCCGTCAAAGCGCGGTATGCGTCGTTCGGCTGATGCTCTCAAGTCACCGACCTATATCGAGGACAAGAACTCAGGTGAACTTCGTCGTCCACACCATATCGATTTGAAAACCGGTATGTATCGTGGTCGTCAGGTTTTGACACCAAAAGACTAATTCAGATATTAGTTTAATACCAAAGACCGGCTTTGTGCCGGTTTTTTTGTATATTCATTGTTTTGTCTTTGTGTGTTTATTCTAGAAAAAGGTAGTCAGGCTTACCTTATTGCGCTTCTGAAGGCTCGTTTGTGTTGCTGCTATTTTAACGACAGTGGTTGAATATTACATCGATAAATCGGGTAATTGTAACTTCATTGAAGACGGCGATGCCCTTTATGATTGTTATCATGAGCGATCATTTCAATGCTGAGCTGATACTTTATGTGCGAAATTAGTGTGTGAACAATTCGAAGATGATTCGTTTTTTATGATATTTGTACGATTACTACATCCTCACTTGCTCAACGTGTGATCCGTGGCAGGGAAAATTACCTTAAGATGCTCTGCTGGATGATAATCTTATGCAAAATCGGCTTCAAGCAAAAGCATTAATACGATGTTCTACTTAAACATTAAATGACAGGAGTTTTTGCTAAAGTTGTCCTTTGCCATCTAAATGTATTGGTTATAGCTAAATGAAACAGCTAAATGTAGTAAGAACACAAAGAGAACATATTGATGTCAGCGATTCGTCGCTGATTCGTTCCGCTGCTGTTCTAAAGGTTAAACTTTATAGTTAATTTCTTGTGAATGAAAGAACTTGTGCGTTTTTCTATAAGGAACTAATCCATAATAAAGGCACAAAACCATAATGTGTTATTTGGACTTATAGATACTTTTACTTGGAGTAAGTGATGGGAAAAGACCCTCTCGTACTGTCAGGACGTGATGTAACGGCGGTTTTGGGGCCTACAAATACGGGTAAAACCTATTTGGCAATAGAACGTATGCTGGCGCACGATAGCGGTATGATTGGGTTGCCGTTACGGCTTTTGGCACGTGAGGTTTATAATCGTATATGTGAAAAAGTTGGTCCCCATCAGGTTTCACTGATTACCGGTGAAGAAAAAATAGTGCCAATTGGTGCACGATATGCAGTTTGCACCGTAGAAGCATTACCGAGAGAAACGAATGTGTCATTCGTTGCTATTGATGAAGTTCAACTTGCTGGTGATCTTGAGCGGGGACATATTTTTACCGATAGAATTCTGCATTTGCGTGGTAAACAAGAAACAATGCTTCTTGGTGCTGCAACAATGCAGGGCATATTGCAAAAACTATTGCGGGGATTAACTGTTGTTAGTCGCCCACGTTTTTCTCAATTATTTTATGCTGGTTCAAAGAAAATAACACGTCTACCGAGTCGCTCTGCTATTGTGGCTTTTTCAGCAGACGAAGTTTATGCAATTGCTGAGTTGATAAAAAGACAACGTGGTGGTGCTGCTGTGGTTATGGGAGCGTTATCGCCACGTACACGTAATGCGCAAGTAGCGCTTTATCAGTCTGGTGACGTTGATTTCCTCGTAGCGACAGACGCTATCGGTATGGGACTCAACCTAGATGTTGATCACGTTGCTTTTGCCCAGACAAGAAAATTTGATGGATATCATTTTCGTGATCTTACTCCAGCTGAAATGGCTCAAATAGCAGGTCGTGCTGGACGACATATGCGTGATGGGACGTTTGGAGTAACAGGGCGCGTCGAACAACTTGATAAAGATCTGGTAGAGCGAATCGAATCGCATAACTTTGATTTGGTTAAAGTTTTGCAGTGGCGTACTGCCAATTTGGATTTTTCTTCACTTGATAGGTTGAGTAGATCACTTGAAACAGCATCTCCAGTAGAAGGACTTGTCCGCGCTTTACCAGCAGTAGATGCACAAGCATTGGATTTTCTGTCGCATGACAGTCATATTGCACGTCTTGCTGATTGCCCTGAACGCGTTTCTCTTCTATGGGATACGTGTGCATTACCTGATTACAGGAGAATAGCGCCTGCTCAACACGCTGATATTATCGCCAGTATCTACCGTGATCTCGTAAAACGAGGGGCTGTTAATGAAAACTACATGGCGGAACAGGTTTCTCAGGCTGATCGCATTGATGGGGATATTGACACATTATCGCATCGTATTGCACAGATTCGGACGTGGACTTTTGTGTCTCATAGACCAGGATGGCTTACCGATCCGCAACACTGGCAAGAAAAGACGCGAGAAATTGAAGATAGATTGTCGGATGC
>CALYQL010000002.1 GCA_945285915.1 uncultured Bartonella sp. | reverse complement strand
CTTTATGGATCCTATTTGGCAGAAGATATTGTCAATTACGAAACCTGTGAGATCTATCTCGAAGCTGGCGATGAAATTGACGAAAAGACTTTAAGAGTCCTGCTTGATACCGGTGTTGATGAGATCAATGTTCTTGATATCGATCACGTAAACATTGGTGCATATATTCGCAACACTTTGGCTGCTGATAAAAATCAGAGCCGTCAAGATGCGCTGTTTGATATTTATCGTGTTATGCGTCCTGGTGAACCTCCAACGATGGATACGGCAGAAGCCATGTTTGATTCATTGTTCTTTGACCCAGAGCGCTACGATCTTTCAGCGGTTGGTCGTGTGAAGATGAACATGCGACTTGATCTTGATTGCCCAGATACTGTTCGTATCTTGCGCAAGGAAGATATCTTGGCCGTTGTGAAGATGTTGGTTGAGCTGCGCGATGGACGCGGTGAAATCGATGATATTGATAACTTAGGCAACCGTCGTGTTCGTTCGGTTGGTGAGTTGATGGAAAATCAATATCGCGTCGGTTTGCTGCGTATGGAACGTGCAATCAAGGAACGCATGTCGTCAATTGAAATTGACACAGTTATGCCGCAGGATTTGATTAACGCTAAGCCTGCTGCCGCTGCTGTTCGTGAATTCTTTGGTTCGTCTCAGCTGTCACAGTTTATGGATCAGACCAATCCATTGTCTGAGATCACGCATAAGCGTCGTTTATCAGCATTGGGACCTGGTGGTTTGACACGTGAACGTGCGGGCTTTGAAGTTCGTGACGTGCATCCAACACACTATGGTCGTATTTGTCCGATTGAAACGCCGGAAGGTCCGAACATCGGTTTGATTAACTCGCTTGCTACATTTGCGAGAGTTAACAAGTATGGCTTTATTGAAAGCCCATACAGAAAAATCGTCGATGGTAAGGTAACACGTGAAGTGGTTTATCTTTCAGCAATGGAAGAGTCCAAGCACTATGTTGCACAGGCCAATTCATCACTGACTGAAGACGGTAAATTCAAGGAAGAATTTGTTGTCTGTCGTCATGCTGGTGAAGTTTTGATGGCGCCAAGTGACCATATCGACTTGATGGACGTTTCACCGAAACAGTTGGTATCGGTTGCTGCTGCTCTTATTCCATTTTTGGAAAACGACGACGCTAACCGCGCTCTGATGGGTTCAAACATGCAACGTCAGGCTGTTCCGCTGCTGCGTGCTGAGGCACCTTTTGTTGGTACCGGTATGGAACCAATCGTTGCGCGTGACTCTGGTGCTGCTATTGGTGCAAAGCGTGGTGGTATTGTTGACCAGGTTGACGCAACACGTATTGTTATCCGTGCAACAGAAGATCTGGATCCTTCTAAGTCTGGTGTTGATATTTATCGCTTGCATAAATTCCAACGTTCCAACCAGTCGACATGTATTAATCAGCGTCCATTGGTTCGCGTTGGCGATCATATCCAGAAAGGCGATATTATTGCCGATGGTCCGTCAACGGATCTTGGTGATTTGGCACTTGGTCGTAACGTGCTCGTGGCATTTATGCCTTGGAACGGTTACAACTATGAAGATGCTATTCTTCTTTCTGAGCGTATCGTTGCAGAAGATGTGTTTACCTCTATTCATATTGAGGAATTCGAAGTATCTGCCCGTGATACAAAGCTCGGACCTGAAGAAATCACCCGCGATATACCGAATGTCTCGGAAGAGGCTTTGAAAAACCTTGACGAAGCAGGCATTGTTTATATCGGCGCGGAAGTTCAACCAGGTGATATCCTTGTTGGTAAAATTACACCAAAGGGCGAAAGTCCAATGACACCAGAAGAAAAGCTTCTGCGTGCAATATTTGGTGAAAAGGCTTCGGATGTTCGGGATACATCCATGCGTATGCCTCCGGGGACATTTGGTACGGTTGTTGAGGTTCGTGTTTTCAATCGCCATGGCGTTGAGAAAGACGAACGTGCAATGGCAATCGAACGTGAAGAGATTGAACGTTTGGCCAAAGACCGTGATGACGAGCAGTCAATTCTTGATCGTAGCGTTTATGCACGTCTTGTTGATATGCTGAATGGTAAAGTTGCAATCGAAGGACCTAAGGGATTCAAGAAGGGTACATCCTTGAGTGAATCTGTCATGGGTGAATATCCTCGGTCGCAATGGTGGCAATTTGCTGTTGAAGATGAAAAGCTTCAGGGCGAAATCGAAGCATTGCGTAAGCAATATGACGAATCCAAGGAAGCATTGCAGCGTCGCTTTATGGACAAGGTTGAGAAAGTTCAGCGCGGCGACGAAATGCCTCCAGGCGTGATGAAAATGGTTAAGGTTTTTGTTGCTGTTAAGCGCAAAATCCAACCAGGTGACAAGATGGCTGGTCGTCACGGTAATAAGGGTGTTGTTTCACGCATATTGCCAATTGAAGATATGCCATTCCTTGAAGACGGAACGCATGCAGATATCGTGTTGAACCCTCTTGGTGTGCCAAGCCGAATGAACGTCGGACAAATTCTTGAAACACACTTGGGATGGGCTTGTGCCGGTTTGGGCAAGCAGGTTGGTAAATTGTTGGAGGCTTATCAAAAGTCTGGCGACATTCAACCATTACGGCAACGGATCGAGGATATCATTCCTGATAACGATCGTAATGAGCCAATCCGTCAATACGATGATGAAAGCATTGTTCGTTTGGCCGGACAGATGAAACGTGGTGTATCAATAGCAACACCAGTTTTCGATGGTGCGCACGATGCCGATATCAACGAAATGTTGACCGAGGCTGGTTTGGCAACAACGGGGCAGGTACAGCTATTCGACGGACGTACGGGTGAACCATTTGATCGTCGGGTGACAGTGGGCTACATTTATATGCTTAAACTGCACCATCTGGTCGATGACAAGATTCACGCTCGTTCGATTGGTCCATACTCGTTGGTAACGCAACAGCCATTGGGTGGTAAAGCACAGTTTGGCGGACAGCGTTTTGGTGAAATGGAAGTCTGGGCTCTCGAGGCTTATGGCGCAGCGTATACTCTGCAAGAAATGCTGACTGTTAAGTCGGACGATGTTGCCGGGCGTACGAAAGTGTACGAAGCTATTGTGCGCGGTGATGATACATTTGAAGCCGGTATACCGGAAAGCTTCAATGTGTTGGTAAAAGAAATGCGTTCCTTGGGGCTCAATGTTGAGCTTGATGATACGCGTGAGCTTTTAGCACAACAGGCAAACGATGCACTGCCAGATGCAGCTGAATAAAGAAATAAGGGTGCGCCGTTAGGGCGCGCCTCTTTTTAGCTTTTATGGAAAGCTGAATCATTTGGATTTCTATTGAGATAGCTACATTTGTGTTTAAAAAATTGTAGCGTATCGCAACGGGTTCTGAAGAGCCCTTGAAGGAGAACGGCATGAACCAAGAGGTCATGAATCTTTTCAATCCTCAGGCACCTGCAATGACATTCGATTCAATTCGGATATCGATTGCAAGCCCTGAGAAGATTCTGTCCTGGTCTTACGGCGAGATTAAAAAGCCTGAGACCATTAACTACCGCACGTTCAAGCCAGAACGTGACGGTTTATTTTGTGCGCGTATTTTTGGCCCTATCAAAGATTATGAATGTCTTTGCGGCAAATACAAGCGTATGAAATATAAGGGCATTATATGTGAAAAGTGTGGTGTTGAAGTTACACTTTCCCGCGTGCGTCGTGAGCGCATGGGGCATATTGAATTGGCTGCGCCAGTTGCTCACATCTGGTTTTTGAAATCACTTCCAAGCCGTATTGGTACATTGCTTGATATGACACTTAAGGATATCGAGCGGGTATTGTATTTCGAAAACTACATTGTTACGGAGCCAGGTTTAACATCACTCAAAATGCATCAGCTTCTTTCTGAAGAAGAATATATGATTGCTGTTGATGAGTTTGGCGAAGACCAGTTTACCGCTTTGATTGGTGCTGAAGCTATTTACGAGCTTTTGGCGGCAATGGATTTGCCAAAAATCGCTGGTGATCTGCGCAGCGAATTGGCTGAAACGACTTCAGAATTAAAGACCAAAAAGCTCATGAAACGTCTCAAGATCGTTGAGAATTTCCTTGAGTCTGGTAATCGTCCAGAGTGGATGATTATGAAGGTTGTTCCTGTTATTCCACCAGATTTGCGTCCTTTGGTGCCACTTGATGGTGGACGATTTGCGACATCAGATCTAAACGATCTTTACCGTCGTGTGATTAACCGTAACAATCGTTTGAAGCGTTTGATCGAACTACGTGCTCCTGGCATCATCGTTCGCAATGAAAAGCGTATGTTGCAGGAAGCTGTTGATGCATTATTTGATAATGGTCGTCGCGGACGTGTTATTACCGGTGCCAACAAACGTCCACTGAAGTCGCTTTCAGATATGCTGAAAGGTAAGCAGGGTCGTTTCCGTCAGAACTTGCTCGGTAAGCGCGTTGATTACTCCGGTCGTTCGGTTATTGTTACCGGTCCGGAATTGAAATTGCATCAATGCGGCTTGCCGAAGAAAATGGCTTTGGAATTGTTCAAACCATTTATTTACGCTCGTCTTGACGCAAAAGGCTTCTCTTCAACAGTTAAGCAAGCAAAGAAGCTGGTAGAAAAAGAACGTCCAGAAGTTTGGGATATCTTGGAAGAAGTTATCCGTGAACATCCGGTTCTTTTGAACCGCGCTCCAACACTTCATAGATTGGGCATTCAGGCATTTGAGCCAACCCTTATTGAAGGTAAGGCTATTCAGCTACATCCGTTGGTTTGTTCGGCATTTAATGCTGACTTCGACGGTGACCAGATGGCTGTTCACGTGCCGCTTTCACTTGAAGCACAGTTGGAAGCCCGTGTTTTGATGATGTCGACCAATAATATTTTGCATCCAGCCAATGGTGCGCCAATTATTGTTCCGTCACAGGATATGGTTCTTGGACTTTATTATCTTTCCATCGTGTGTGAGCACGAACCGGGTGAAGGTATGGTGTTTGGTGATATGGGTGAATTGCAACACGCTTTGGATAACAAGGTTGTGACACTTCACACAAAAATCAAAGGTCGCGTAAAGAGCGTCGATGCTGACGGTAATGTGGTAACAAAGATTTACGATACCACACCAGGTCGTTTGATTATTGGTGAAACGCTGCCTAAGAGCTCAAATGTCAAGTTCGACATTGTTAATCAGGAAATGACCAAGAAAAACATTTCAAAGATGATTGACCATGTCTATCGTCACTGCGGTCAGAAAGAAACGGTTATGTTCTGTGACCGTATCATGTCTCTTGGCTTCGCAAATGCTTGCCGTGCAGGTATTTCGTTCGGTAAAGACGATATGGTTATTCCTGAAAGCAAGGCTCGTCTTGTTCAAGAGACAGAAGCTTTGGCCAAGGAATATGAACAGCAATATAATGATGGTTTGATTACTCAAGGCGAAAAATACAATAAGGTTGTTGACGCTTGGGGTAAATGTACAGACCGCGTTGCTGACGAAATGATGAAGCGTATTCAGGCTGTTGAATTTGATCCGGAAACAGGTCGTCAAAAGCCAATGAATTCGATTTACATGATGTCTCACTCAGGTGCTCGTGGTTCGCCGAACCAGATGAAGCAGCTCGGTGGTATGCGTGGTTTGATGGCTAAACCTTCTGGTGAAATTATCGAAACACCGATCATTTCAAACTTTAAAGAAGGCTTGACAGTGAACGAGTACTTCAACTCGACACACGGTGCCCGTAAAGGTTTGGCTGATACAGCGTTGAAAACTGCGAACTCTGGTTACTTGACTCGTCGTTTGGTTGACGTTGCTCAGGACGCGATCATTTCAGCGGTCGATTGCGGAACAGACAAAGGTCTGACAATGCAGCCAATCGTTGATGCCGGTCAGGTTGTGGCGTCTCTCGGTCAGCGTATCCTTGGACGTACTGCTCTTCTTGATATTCTTCATCCTGTTACAGGAGAGGTTATCGTTGAAGGTGGCCGTATGATCGAGGAAGCAGATGTGGCGGTTATTGAAGAAGCTGGTATCCAGTCTGTTCAAATCCGTTCTGCATTGACCTGTGAAACCCGTCTTGGTGTTTGTGCGAAATGTTATGGTCGCGATTTGGCACGTGGTACGCCGGTTAATCAGGGTGAGGCTGTTGGTGTTATTGCTGCTCAGTCCATCGGTGAACCTGGTACCCAGTTGACCATGCGTACATTCCACTTAGGTGGTACTGCTCAGGTTGTGGATACATCATACCTTGAAGCTTCTTATGAAGGTAAGGTTGAACTTCGTAACCGCAATGTCGTTCGCGATTCAGAAGGACACTTGGTTGTTATGGGTCGTAACATGGCTGTTCTCATTAAAGATGACAGCGGCAAAGAGCGTGCTTCACACCGTATTACATATGGTGCACGTATTTTTGTTGATGATGGCGATGTTGTTAAACGTGGTCAGCGTATCGCAGAATGGGATCCTTATACACGGCCTATCATGACAGAAGTTGAAGGTTATGTCGGATTTGAAGACATGATCGATGGTCTGTCAGTCACAGAAACAGCTGATGAGTCAACAGGTATCACAAAACGTCAGGTTATTGATTGGCGTGCTAACCCACGTGGATCTGATCTGAAACCAGCTATCGTTATTCATTCGGATAAGAAGGGCAGCAAAATTGCCAAACTATCCAAGGGTGGCGACGCTCGTTATATGATGTCGGTTGAAACCATTCTTTCTGTTGAACCAGGCTCACATGTCATGGCCGGTGACGTTATCGGTCGTTTGCCACTTGAAAGTGCCAAGACGAAAGATATTACCGGTGGTCTTCCTCGTGTTGCTGAATTGTTCGAAGCACGTCGTCCCAAAGATCATGCTATCATTGCTGAAATTGATGGTACAATCCGCTTTGGTCGCGACTATAAGAACAAACGCCGCATCATGATCGAGCCTAATGACGAGACGGTTGAAGCTGTGGAATATCTCATTCCGAAAGGAAAACCATTCCACTTGCAAGATGGTGACCAGATCGAAAAAGGTGATTACATCCTTGACGGTCTTCCAGCACCACACGACATCTTGGCAATTAAAGGCGTTGAAGCTTTGGCATCTTATCTCGTTAACGAGATTCAAGAAGTTTATCGTCTTCAGGGTGTTGTCATCAACGATAAGCATATCGAAGTTATCGTTCGTCAAATGCTGCAGAAAGTTGAAATTACCGAAGCCGGTGATTCAGGCTATATTGCAGGTGACAATGTTGACCGTATCGAGCTCGATGAAGTTAATGACCGTCTGATTGAAGAGGGCAAGAAGCCTGCTTCCGGTAATCCTGTTCTGTTGGGTATTACCAAGGCATCGTTGCAGACACCTTCATTCATATCGGCTGCTTCGTTCCAAGAAACCACGCGTGTACTCACCGAGGCTGCTGTTGCAGGTAAGATGGATACATTGCAGGGGCTGAAAGAAAACGTCATTGTTGGACGTTTGATACCAGCAGGTACAGGCGGAACAATCGCACAAATTCGTCGTATTGCTACAACACGCGATGATTTGATTGTCGATGAACGCCGCAAATCCACTGGTGGAGAAGCAGCAAACGCCATGCTGACGGATATGACACATACAGCAGCTGAATAATAATTTCAGCAGAAGATCAAAAAGCCCGGCAGGTAACTGCCGGGTTTTTTTATTAAGTTTTCTTGTTGGACGTTTGATACCAGCAGGTACAGGCGGAACAATCGCGCAAATTCGTCGTATTGCTACAATACGCGATGATTTGATTGTCAATGAACGCCGCAAATCTACTGGTGGAGAAGCCGCAAATGCGATGCTGACGGATATGACACATACAGCAGCTGAATAACAATTTCAGCAGAAGTTCAAAAAGCCCGGCAGGTAACTGCCGTGTTTTTTTATTAAGCTTTGTTCCAAGGTTTATTCCAAGTTGAAAGGTTTATGCCAAGTTGAAATATATCAAGGTTGAATATGCAGAGGTCAGCTAGAACTAGATCAGCTGGAACCAAGTTAACTATACTGAAGTTAATTGTACCAAGATTATATGAGCCACGATTAAATGGCCATGCTTAAATGGGTCAAAATTAAATAAGCGAAAATTGAATCTGCATCGGTCTAAAGCAAATATGCGTGTGCCAGAGGTAAGTATACACGGGCAGGGGGTAATTATGCATTGGCAGATGCTGGGCTATTAAAGATATTCAGACACTTCAATAAGGTTTAGATCGGGGTCACGCACGTAAACCGAACGTATTTTGCCAGTTGCGCCAGTTCGTTCAACGGGGCCTTCAACAATCGGGCAATGCACCGCGTTTAAATGTTCAATAAATTTATCGAGTGGCTGCTTGGTTATAAAGCATAAATCGAGACTACCAGGAACTGGCAGGTGAGCTTTTGGTTCAAATTTTTTGCCATATTGATGAAGGTTTATTTTTTGATTGCCGAAGCGTAAGGCAAACCTGTTTTCACCGAATACTTCAACTTTCATATTCAATATATTTTTATAAAAATTCTTAGACGATTCAATATCATGACAAGTCATAACAATATGATCTATGTGATCGATAAACATTTCTGCCTCTCTGACTGACGTGTTAAGTTTCATTATTCCGTTTTTTTTTAAACGTTTCTCCAAGGCTTAATATAGCGGATTTATAGGCGGTATCGAGTGGCAATGGAAATATCGTTAGGGGAACAGTGAATTGGACTTAGTTGAGCGCCAAGCAACGAAATACAGTGATGTTAACCGCGTGCAGCTATTTGTTATATATCAGACATTTGCCATATATATGCGGTGATTTCGTTGGTGTTGTTTTACGCGTTTTGGATCAGGTTTAAGCTTCTGATTAAAGACCACATCTAAACGCAAAACCAAAACTGCAAAACCAACGGCGAAGAAATAAACCCAAGATGACAGAAAAGCCAAATTTTTTAATCTAATAAGCCATTCATACTAATCAGGTCGGTAATCCTTTTACGCTAATAAGATTAGTCCGACACTTTTTGCTATTTTCCATTACTCGTTGCCATCGTCATCAGCGTGGTTGTGGTCATGATTATGATTGTGATCTCCGATTTCAATATTTGCATCGTCGAGTGTCAATTCGCTACGCTCACATGTTTTATACATCCAATCGGCAAATTTTACCTTTAATCCATTGAGAAAACGCATATCGGTGTAATAGATTTTGTTGGTTGCCATACACCACGGAACATCTTTTTCCGATATGCCAGATTGCTTATGCAAAAGCTCAGTAACATAGGCGATACCTTCGTCACAACTATCTGTCCGGCAATAGTTTTTATCATGGGCAAAAGCGTAAAGCTCTGATTTTCCGATGTAATTTATGAATGGTGTAAATGAGAGAAAACCAAGCATCACGACTACGAGTAATACAATGAGACTAATTATCCAATTTTTTTTCCGCATAATTTGGCGCTTTTACACTGACGATAGGAAACGATCAAACCACAATATTTGGCGTTATATAACGGGGTTTGCATCAATGATATAGGGGGAAGCGGCGTATTTTAAACTTTATGTTTTCTTTATCTTGCTGTGACGATCAGTCCTGATGTGTTCGTCTACAGAATAATATAATATCGATCTATAATTATTTATTGTTGAATGAATGAGTTAGGAAACTACACCGTTATAATATCGTTATTTATTTCAGTCATATTGTACTAATCCTTGGTTCTTTCTAATGTAAGTTAGATAGGTAACTATTCAGTTTTAACCGGTAAGCAGATGCATGAATATTATTCTATAAGCGAGTTAACACGCGAATTCGGCATAACAACACGAACATTGCGTTATTATGAAGACGAAGGGCTTTTGGTGCCGCTTCGGCGAGGGCGTACACGCCTTTACACGCAACTGGATAGAAACAAACTTAGCCAAATACTGCGTGCAAGGCGGCTTAATTTTTCCCTTTCGGAAATATCCAATTTATTGATTATATCCGACGGCGCACTTGAGGACGAAAAAAAGGTTAAAAGCCTGTTGTTGAATATTGATGAAAAACGCGAAGAGCTTAAAAAAATGCGCCGCGATATTGATGATGCAGTAAGAGAACTTGATCGCATGGAAGAGACATGTTTTGAACGCTTGGCAGAACTGGGCGTCAACCGTTAATAAAAATATCCTATTATTAAAAGCTCCATTGTAATAGACGACAAATTTATTACTGCGGTTTTGCGGCATCTGTTACTATTTTATTCCAACACATATTGATAGGGATTTGTAACCGCTCATCAGCCTGTGTAAGTTCGCCTTTTGATAAATCTGGCAATAGATTTTGTGCTTCAATTCTGTCAAAAACACATGAACAAAACCGTGTGCATACATTTCTACTAGCTTTTTCCGAACATTCGCTAACACAGGCCTGTTCCATAGGCTCTCTTAATGCATGGATTGAAGGTGGTGCGATAAAGGAAACACCGTAAAGTAATGCCAATAAAATTGGTTGGTGAACGAGATAAAAAACAAGACTGTGTTTTCCAAGCCATTGTAACGAGCTGTTGAGCCAGCGCGGTTTTATTCCGTTCTGCAACACATAAAGTGCGTTATATCTTCCTAATAATCGCGCAATAGTCAGACCAAATAAACCAGCAGAAAACCATGGAAAAAGTGGAACATAGTCAAATGATGGTTTTGGTGAAGGTGTAAGCCCCAGCCATAGAAGCGCGGGGAAGCTGAACAGATCCGATTGGTAGACAAAAGGAAGAATAAAAATAATAACGGCAACCAATAGGTTAAAAACTATCGGTGTATAGAGAAACATGAGCGCAAGCAGGCTTGTTAAAGCAATTTCATGCAATATACCAAAGTAGATAAAACCTTGGGGCATGATGAAAAATGTTACAAAAGAAACAAGAGCGGCTGCGAGTATTATGATAACCAGTCTTTTACAGAATGGCTTCCAGCGGATTCCGTTTTTATGGGCAAGATATAAACTAAAACCTGCTGTAAAAATAAAACAGAATGCAACAATACGTGCAAATATGCGCAGGCTTCCTGCCGCTGGCACTGTTGGAGAAATATAGGAAAAATAGCTTAAATCCCAGCTAAAATGGTAAATAACCATTCCGATGAGCGCCAACCCTCGAAAAATATCAATTTTTTGTAATCGCTTTTCTTTGTTTTCTGACTGGCTCATCTTGATGTCCTTTGCTATCTATTTAGCATAAGTTGATAACTTTGCTATAAGACGGGGTGGAACATATCGATTTTCTTGTGGGCGAAAGGCCGTTTAAATGACCAACATCGAGAAATTTTGTGACGTAATCAATAGCCGTAGATCGATACGCGCTTACGCTGAGAAAGATGTTGATCCTGAAATAGTCAAAAATATTCTAACACTTTCTTCTCGTGCACCATCAGGCGCAAATCTGCAACCTTGGCAGGTCATCGTGCTTAGTGGTGGCGCTTTGGAAAAATTGGGAAAGACGCTTTTCGAGTTGGCGCTTTCTGGCATCAAGGAAGAATGTGAATACCAATTTTACCCCAAGGATTGGCGAGAACCTTATTTGTCAAGGCGACGTAAATTGGGCTGGGATTTATACCGGTCACTTGGCATTGCACGGGCGGAACGCAGTAAGATTACGCATCAACAAGCAAAAAACTTTATGTTTTTCGGTGCGCCTGTCGGTCTTATTTTTACGATGGACCGCGATATGGAAATGGGAAGCTGGCTTGATCTGGGCGGTTTTCTACAAACTGTAGCCCTTGTGGCAAGAAGCTTCGGTCTTGATACATGTATTCAAGCCGCGTTTTCTGAATATCATGAAAGAATATCACAAGAGTTGGATATACCAGATAATCGGCAAATTATTTGTGGTATGGCACTGGGATATCGTGATGAAAACGCGCCGGAAAACTGTTTTCCAACAGAGCGTGTACCACTGGATGAGTTTGTACGTTTTGTGAGTGAATAAGATACTCATAAACACGGAAATGAAAACTTGTTTTAATAGATAAAAACAGGTGGAAAATTCACAATGTTAATCATTTTTTAACATTGTGTTATGTGTTAAACATATATATAGCTGCGCCACGAATACAGTGCGATATGCATAATGTCATAAGATATTACGAAGGTATTTATGGAAAATACGGTTGAGAAATCATGCTGGGCAGTGGCTGTACGTGCGACTATCGCACTCGTCGCAATTATCGTTCTTGGTTATTTGACAATCGGATTTTGACGGCGACAACAGGCATAAGATAGATTATATATAGGCTTTGAACAATTTAGCTGATCGTGCCTATGTTTCTCTCTGTTTTTGATCTTTTTAAAATTGGTGTTGGTCCATCAAGTTCCCATACAATGGGACCAATGGTGGCGTCCAATATGTTTTTGGACGAAATCGCATCAGATAACTGGCCAAAACCAGCGCACACAGCTGTCACCCAATTGCGTGTATCCCTCCACGGTTCGCTTGCATATACCGGTAAAGGGCATGCAACGGATAGGGCAGTCATATTGGGGCTGTTAGGCTTTTCTCCTGCAACCATTAATCCGGATGACATGGATACATTGATCGAGCAGGTTAATAAGCAAAAAGTTATCAATGCCGCTGGTCATCCAACTTATAAATTTGATCCGCAAACCGATCTTATATTTGATTATGAAAATATTCTTCCTGGCCATACAAATGGTTTGGTATATGAGGGGCTGGATCCTAACGGCATTGTCCTTATCCGCCGCGTTTATTATTCCATCGGTGGCGGATTTGTTGTCACAGAAGATGAATTAAATCGTGTGCGCCATGATGCCAATGCTGTAAAACTTGATGTCCCTTTTCCATTTGATACTGCGCGCGCCATGCTTAATATGGCTGAGCAATCCGGTTTGACGATTGCCCAAATGAAGCGGGCAAACGAGGAAAAATCGTGCACTTCCATAGAACTTGATAAAGGATTAGACGCAATATTCGATGCAATGGCTGAATGCGTTGATCGTGGATTATCGCATGATGGAGAGTTACCAGGTGGCTTACATGTAAAACGGCGTGCAAAAAGGCTTTATCAGAAGCTTGAAGAAGATTGGAAAAATAACCGCAACAATCCATTGATTGCCAATGATTATCTTTCTGTCTATGCAATCGCTGTTAATGAGGAAAATGCCGTTGGTGGGCGTGTGGTAACAGCGCCTACAAATGGTGCAGCCGGCGTTATACCAGCGGTCATCCGGTATTATTTAAAGTTCTGCAACAATGCCGATCGTGAAGGTGTCCATAATTTTCTGCTTACTGCTGCGGCAATTGGTGGCGTTATCAAACACAATGCATCAATATCTGGTGCAGAAGTTGGCTGTCAGGGAGAAGTCGGCTCGGCATCGTCAATGGCAGCAGCAGGACTGACTGCCGCTTTGGGAGGAAACGCTCGTCAGATTGAAAATGCCGCGGAAATCGCCCTTGAACATCATTTGGGCATGACATGTGATCCGGTGGCGGGTTTGGTGCAGGTGCCATGCATAGAACGCAATGCCTTGGGTGCAGTTAAGGCTGTAACTGCGGCATCATTGGCATTACATGGAGATGGAACTCATTTTGTTTCGCTTGATGCCTGTATTGAAACAATGCGTCAAACGGGGCATGATATGAGCGAACGTTATAAAGAAACCAGTAAAGGCGGATTGGCTGTCAACGTTACCGATTGCTAGAAGAGACAATGACACTTCATTTGATAAAGTTATGTGTAGGGTGTTCCTCACCAGAGGAACTGGCGGCGTGGATTGATTATCGTCTGGCAGAAATGCGCGCGGACGGTCAAAAGCCCGAACAAATGCACACAACCCGAATGGTTCCAAAGCAGGCGGATGAACTGCTCGATGGCGGCTCGCTTTATTGGGTTATGAAGGGCAATGTTCAATGCCGACAAAAATTATTGGATATAAGACCTTTTACCGATACAGAGGGTATTCAACGCTGCCATCTGGTACTGGAACCTAAAATTATTTTGACAGCTTGGCAACCAAGGCGTGCTTTTCAAGGGTGGCGTTACCTAAAGCCTGATGATGCGCCTATAGATGAAAATTCAAACGGGAAAAATCAGTTGCCTGCAGAGTTACGGCAAGAATTGGCGGATCTTGGTTTGCTTTAAAAATCTTTTGTTTTTCGTCGCTTAGCGGTTTGTTGCGCCAAGGCGCAGTTTTACGCCAAATGAGCCGTGGCTACTTGACACTCTTAAGTGGATACGAACAGGATCCATTGCCAAACGGCGATTTCTCTGTGCTTGGCATATCAGCATGTTAATGAGCGAAAGTGTGCTTAAACCATAAGGCGTATTTTTCAAATCTGCTAGCTTGGCAGCTGCATCTTGCAGTGAACGCAATGTCAACAAAGATCTTTCAGAAACGTTCAAACCACGTCTTGGATCTAAACTGAGAGCATTAGCCATTATGATTACCTTATACGCAGAACTCAATTACTGTTGTGATTATTGTGATAAAGCATAGCAGTTAAAATTTGCTTTCTTTAAAACGGTACATGCGTCCAAAGCCGCTTTTTTTGTCGGAAATCCAACAAAGCGTGCGCGATAATATTGCTGTCCATGTTTGGTCATTACTTGCGTTGACGGTGTGGCACTGGCAAGTACACGGTTGCCTGCTGCGCGTGCGGCATTTGCAAGCATTGTATTGGCTTGTTCCTGATTGGGAAGTGAGCCTATCTGTATTGTCCAACCTGATTGTGTCGTGCGGGTATTGGCTGGCGCTGAAGATGTAACAACAGGATCTATCTGCTCTTGCCCTGATTCTTTCGGAGCTTCTACAGAAGCCACGGTTTTTGCGGTAGAGTCAGAAACAATAGCCTTGTTGATTTCGCTAACAGCCGGTTTGGTGGGTGTTGTTTCATTGGCAAGTGCCGCTACCATAACTGTGTTTTTGTCTTGTGTTACATCATTCTGTTGTTCAGATGGTGCATTTTTTAAGACTGGAATTGGCGCATTGTCATGCGGTAAATCGTATTGCGTGGCTGCAATGAGTGGTGCACGTGCTTTGCTGCGGCTTGCTTGCGGCAAATATCGGCGCAATAGTTCGGCCATATGTGCATCACGCAAAGCTGAAGAGCGTCCGCCCATCACCACTGCAACGATTGAGCGACCGTTCATGCGCATTGATGTTGCTAGATTGCTCCCCGACATTCTGGTGTAGCCAGTTTTTATGCCATCAACCCCATCCATGTTTTTAACAAGATGGTTATGTCCGTTGATTGTTTGTCCGCGAAATTGAAAGCTTGTTGTCTTAAACCATTCATATTGCCGCGGAAAATGTTCTCTTAACGCAAGCGATAGAATAGCAAGGTCTCGTGCAGTTGAATAATTGTTGACATCAGGCAAGCCGGAAGCATTTGCAAAATTCGTGTTCATCATGCCAAGCCGTCTAGCCTTGGCTGTCATAATTTGTGCAAAACGCTCTTCTGAACCACCAAGATACTCCCCGATAGCGGTCGCAACGTCATTGGCAGATTTTGTTATAAGTGCTTTTGCTGCTAATTCTGCAGGAATCGTTTGGCCTGCTCTAAAACCAATTTTTGTAGGCGGCTGGGACGCAGCATAGGCCGAAACGGGTATCGGTGTATTGGGCGTTACACGGCCAGCCTGCATTGCTTCAAATAGCAGATAAAGAGTCATCATTTTTGTCAAAGATGCAGGGTATCGACGGGCATTGGAATTAACGTCAAATAGTGTCTGTCCTGTATTGGCATCAATAACAATTGCAGCATATTTATCTGCATAGGCACCTTGTGGAGTGCTGTAAGCATACGCAACCGACAATGACAGGGCAATTGCGCCAATTGTTATCTTGCTAAGAAAACTCATGAGAGCTTTGTAGGCTTCATACACTTTTTTGACCCTTTTTCTGCCCGACAAAAATTGCGCCAGATGTTAACCCGACGTAAGGTATGGCGGCAAACTAGTCACACAGCGTTACCAATCCGTTTATGGCAGCATTTTTTTTAAAAAATTTTGGATCAAATGTTTTTGACTGCTGATTTTTCAATGAAAAAGGATGAAACACTTGTTGCAATGCCATCTTAAGGGCTTAAAATTCTATTTAAATATATTACATGACAACAAATCTAAGAATAAGTTGGTAGCCAAGCGAATGGGTTGGATAAAATCTACAATGCACCACGATGAAGATCATGGCAATTTTGATGAAGAACATGAGTTTGGTATTGCCACGCGCGCTCGCCCAAAACTAAAAAGACCGGATTTTTATCGGGTTCTGCTGTTGAACGACGATTATACCCCTATGGATTTCGTTATATATGTCTTGGAAAAATTCTTTCGTAAAAACAGAGAGGAAGCAACGCGTATTATGCTGAATGTTCACCGTTCAGGAATTGGCGAATGTGGCGTCTATACCTATGAAGTAGCAGAAACGAAAGTTACACAGGTCATGGATTGTGCGCGTGAGAATCAACACCCACTTCAATGCGTTATGGAGAGGAAGTAATAGGAATGCCATCTTTTACGCCTAGTCTTGAAAAATCTCTTCATAAAGCGCTTATGATTGCCAGTGATGCACGGCAAGAATATGCGACATTGGAACATTTGCTGCTGGCACTTCTTGATGATGTTGATGCAAAAGCAGTTATTAACGCATGCAATGTCGATATTGAACAATTGCGCTCTCGTTTGGTGCAATATGTTCAGTCAGAACTTGATGAACAAATCGGTGATGAGGAAGACACAAAACCAACAACGTCTTTCCAGCGCGTCATCCAGCGCGCGGTTATTCATGTTCAGTCAGCCGGACGTGACGAAGTTTCTGGCGCCAATGTGCTTGTGGCAATATTTGCGGAGCGCGAAAGCTTTGCTGCGTTCTTCCTGCAGGAATTGGGAATGACCCGCTATGACGCGGTAAATTTTATTTCGCATGGAATAACGCCAGATTCGGTAGAACACGTTTTGCCTTTGGATGATCATGATTCTTTTGATGATGATCCAGAAAGTGCAAAAAAGGATACAAGTACGCTTGCTTCCTATTGCATCAATCTTAATGATCGCGCCCGCAGCGGTAAAATAGACACATTGATTGGACGGGATAAGGAAGTATCACGGACAATACAAATTCTTTGTCGTCGCGCCAAAAACAATCCGCTTCTGGTTGGTGATCCGGGCGTTGGAAAAACCGCTATCGCCGAAGGACTAGCAAAACGCATTGTTGATGGCGATGTGCCGGAAGTGTTGCTTGAAGCAACAATATTTTCATTGGATATGGGCGTTTTGGTGGCTGGAACGCGCTATCGGGGTGATTTTGAGGAACGCCTAAAACAAGTTGTCAAGGAATTGAAAGCCTATCCCGGTGCAATTTTGTTTATAGACGAGATCCATACACTTATTGGGGCGGGGGCGACATCAGGGGGAAGCATGGATGCTGCCAACCTTTTGAAACCTGCGCTCTCGTCAGGTGAAATCCGCTGTATTGGTTCAACAACCTATAAAGAATATCGTCAAATTTTTGAAAAAGATCGTGCCTTGGCACGGCGTTTCCAAAAGATTGATGTTAATGAGCCTTCTATCCCTGATGCCATAGAAATTTTGAAGGGTTTGAAGCCATATTTCGAAGACTTCCATAACATTAAATATACTGATGAAGCGATGAAGGCATCTGTTGAGCTTTCAGCGCGCTATATGTCCGATAGAAAATTACCGGACAAAGCCATTGATGTTGTTGATGAAACGGGTGCAGCGCAAATGCTGCTCCCTCAAAACAAACGGAAGAAAACAATTGGCGTTAAAGAGATAGAAGAAACAATTGCGACTATGGCAAGAATACCGCCGAAGTCGGTTTCACGCGATGACAGAAAAACACTTGCCAATTTGGAAAAAGAATTAAAGCGCGTTGTTTATGGGCAGGATAAAGCTATTGAAGCGCTAACGACATCTATCAAGCTTGCGCGCGCAGGCTTGCGTGAGCCAGATAAGCCAATTGGGAGCTATCTCTTTTCTGGCCCTACGGGTGTCGGCAAAACCGAGGTTGCCAAACAATTGGCATCGTCTCTTGGTGTTGAATTGCTGCGTTTTGATATGTCAGAATATATGGAGCGGCATACAGTGTCACGGCTGATAGGTGCACCTCCTGGTTATGTGGGGTTTGACCAGGGTGGTTTGTTGACAGATGCTGTCGATCAAAATCCGCATGCTGTTGTGCTTCTTGATGAAATTGAAAAGGCTCATCCAGATCTATACAACATCCTGTTACAGGTTATGGATCATGGCCGTTTGACGGACCATAATGGCAAACAGATAGACTTTAGAAACATCATCTTGATTATGACCACAAATGCTGGTGCGGCAGAAATGGCAAAATCTGCTATCGGCTTTGGTAAGCTTGAACGTGAAGGTGATGACGTAGAAGCGATTAACCGGTTATTCCCACCAGAATTTCGTAATCGTCTGGATGCAATTGTAACCTTTCAACCATTATCCAGCGCGGTGGTTAATCGTGTTGTTCAGAAATTCATATTGCAATTGGAAGCGCAGTTAACCGATCGCGATATAACTTTCGAATTAACGGAACCGGCAATCAAATGGCTTGCTAACAAAGGATATGATGTCCATATGGGCGCTCGCCCACTTTCGCGGATTATTCAGGAATATATCAAAAAGCCATTGGCTGAAGAGATACTTTTCGGCAAGTTACGTCACGGTGGAACAGTACGGGTAGAAGTTGATACACAAGATACCAAAAAATTAAGTCTTGAAATCATCGCAGCGGATGAGCCGGTGAAGCATAAATCCGATGTGATAAAGGATGGAGACATTCCGAAAAAAACACGGAAAAAAAGTCCAACGAACTAAAATAAATGCCTGCACGTTTACCAAAGATGTGCAGGCTTTTTTCTTACAATGCGATTTCGTGTTAAAACACAATAAGACTAGAAAGATCAGATTATAACGCAGCGCGTATTTTAGCTGCCGATTCTTCCAATATTTTTGGGTCGACCATCGTGCCGCTATGTTCTTTTAATGGAATACCCTCAAAACGTGGAATAACATGGAAGTGAAGATGAAAAACAGTCTGTCCACTTGCAGGTTCGTTAAATTGCATGACAGTAACACCATCTGCATTGAATGCTTTTTTTACCGCTTTTGCTATTTTCTGAACAACCTGAATAACAGATGCCAGAGTTTCCGGTTTTGCATCCAATAAATTGCGTGAACCATCACGCGGGACAATCAACGTATGTCCAAGACCTTGTGGCATGACATCCATGAAAGCAACAGCGTTATCATCTTCATAAACGCGAACAGATGGAATTTCATCACGCAGTAATTTGGCAAAAATGTTATCAGGATCATAAGTCTTATTCATTTTATTACCTCTTTCAGCATTTAAGTAAATGCATTGATAGTCTTGGCTAATTTGGACTGGTCTTGGTCGCATGGAATGAAATTATCAAACACCATCTGATCAGCATAGCGTTTTGCTTTTTCCCAATCGTGTTTGCTATCTATATGCCATGCCAGAACAGGTAATGACAGTTTTTGCTTTGCAAACCGGGTAAAGGGATTGGAAATTTCATTATGCCTATAGCAAACAAATTCGAGATTATGGGCAAGCATTGAAAAATGCTGTTCTATATGGATGCGTTGGTTGCCTCTTGCCTTGATGCCATGAGGGACAGAGGGGTGACAAAACTGTAACCGACGCAACAAATGAATATCTTCCGACATAACGGCTGATTTATTATTATAATGCGCCAATAACTCGGTTGCTTTGGCAATCAAGCCAGCATCCAATCCTTCATTTCCTTCTAAATTGACCAGTACTGGTACTTTACCATCAATTGTTTCCAGCATTGTTTGTAGCGAGATGATTTGTTGCTGACCGTCGCCGAAACGTAAAGCTTCAATGGCAGAAGAAGATAGATCAATGATACGGTTTTTTTTGTGTGTAATGTGCTCCAATGAAGTGCCATGAAATATCATTGGCACACCATTGTGAGACAATTGCACATCGCAACAAATCGTAAAGTTGGAAAGCGCAGCAAGTTCAAAAGCCGGCAGGGTATTTTCCCAAATGTGCTTTTTCAGGTTATGAAGCCCCCGGTTGGCAATTGGTCTTGCCTTCAGCCACTCAAGACGCATCCGTTAAACTTCCAGAATTGCTTCAACTTCTACGGGAACATCCATAGGTAGTGCTGCTACACCAACCGCTGATCGGGCATGTTTGCCAATTTCACCCAATACATTGACAAAAAGGTCAGAAGCGCCATTGGCTATTTGTGGAATATCGGTAAAATTCGGGTCAGCGGCTACAAAAGCCGTAACTTTGACAACGCGTTTGATTTTATCAAGCGAGCCTAATGCTGCTTTGGCTTGCGCAAGAATATTGATTGCACAGGCTTCAGCCGATTTCTTCGCTTGGGCAGGGCTTACAGTTCTACCAACTTTACCGACAGCAACAGGCTTTCCACCAGAAAGTGGCAATTGACCTGAAATAAAAAGCTGATTGCCAGAGCGTACAGCTGTTACGTAATTGGCGACAGGTTGTACAGCTTCCGGAATTTCAATACCAAGTTTTTGTAAACGGCTATCTATGGTTTCTGACATTGTCTACCTCTTTCAACATTAGATTGTGTTTGCTCCATAACGCATTTCAACAAACAATAAAATGCGAATTAAAATACGATGATAAAAAAACAAATTTACTCGCTTTAAATGTCTTTTATATAATATTGTGAAATAGCGCAAAATTAGGAACAAGCCGAATGTCCAGAACTTTTTTTACGATGTTTTTTTATGCCGCAACAAGCTGTTTGGCATTTGCTGAAGAGCCGCTTGTTATGGCATCACATTTGGCAATCTATGATTTGCAGTTGGAAAACGCAGCCGACAAGTCTGGAATAACTGGTGTTAGCGGCCGTATGGCATATGAGTTTTCTGGTTCTGCTTGTGAAGGTTATACCACCCATTTTCGCTTTGTCACACGTATTGGTATGGAAGATGGAACGAACCGCCTGACCGATCAGCAAACCACAAGCTTTGAGGCAGGCGATGGTAAAGAGTTTCATTTTTCCACTAAAACAAAGATAGATAATGATGCGCCAACGGAAACAGATGGGGCAGCCAAGATCGTCAAAGATCAATTGATTGTCACATTAAAAAAGCCGGATGACGTTGAGCATAGACTAAAAGTAGCCGAGTTTCCGACAGTACAAACAGAAGACATCATCAAAAAGGCACGCGCCGGCAAACATTTTTACCGCACGGTATTATATGATGGGTCTGATGATGCTGATAGTACGACCGATGTTAGTGTGGTCATTGGTGACAAGAAAACACCAATTGAAGATTCGGAAACAAAAGTTATGGGCAAACTTGGAACAGAAAGTTATTGGCCGGTAATTATTTCCTATTTCAATGACAAGGAAAATCAGGAAGGTTTGCCGAGCTATCGGACAAGCTTTGATCTTTATGAAAATGGCATAACGCGCGATCTCGTAATGGATTACGGCAATTTTTCAATCCGCGGCAAGATGAAGAGTCTGCAAATCACGCCTACGTCATCCAAATCTACAGATTGTAAAATAGACCACAATAAAGCACGCTGAAGCCATCAATTTTAGAGATTAATGGTCAATAATAGCAAACAAGCGCAAACAAACAGTAGAAAAGACTTGAAAGTCATTGTCTTTTTGCTTAATTAGCACGCATTCCACACACGGAAACAGGGTAAAAATGGGAGAAATCCATTTTTGTCCGCCGGTGGCAGTTATCTGCCTCTTTCCGTGGAGGTTCAACCGGAAAGGATAAAGAAATGGCATTGCCAGATTTTACAATGCGCCAGCTTTTGGAAGCTGGTGTTCACTTTGGTCACCAAACACATCGTTGGAATCCAAAGATGGCTCCGTATATTTACGGACAACGCAATAATATTCATATCATTGATTTGGCACAGACTGTTCCACTACTTCACAACGCTTTGAAAGTGGTTTCAGATACTGTTGCACGCGGTGGTCGTGTTCTTTTTGTTGGTACAAAGCGCCAAGCATCAGATATTATTGCAGATGCAGCAAATCGCTCAGCCCAGTATTATGTTAACGCCCGTTGGCTTGGTGGTATGTTGACAAACTGGAAAACAATTTCCAACTCTATCCAGCGTTTGCGTAAAGTTGATGAAATTCTTGCCAATGAAGCACAAGGCTTCACCAAGAAAGAACGTCTCAACCTTGAGCATGACCGTGAAAAATTGAACCGCGCTCTTGGCGGTATCAAGGATATGGGATCAGTTCCTGATCTTATGTTCATCATCGACACAAATAAAGAATCGATTGCTATCCAAGAAGCTAAGCGTCTTGGTATACCTGTTGTTGCTGTTATCGATACAAATTGTGATCCAGATAATATCGATTATCCAATTTCTGGTAACGACGATGCATCACGCGCAATTGCGCTCTATTGCGATCTTGTTGCTAAAGCAGCACTTGATGGTATTGCACGTCAACAAGGAGCTATGGGTGTTGATCTGGGTGCACAAGTTGAAGCACCGGCAGAACCCGCATTAGAAGCAGCAACGCCTGCTGCAGAATAATTCAGGATATAGCACCTTGGTTAAAGCAGGGTGCTAAAATTGCTAGAATCTAGGTTGTAGGCGTGCCGAGGAATAATCCTTTGCACGCTTTCTCCTTTATAGAATAAAGAGGCAAATATGAGCATTACCGCAGCACAGGTAAAAGAACTTCGTGAATTGTCAGGCGCCGGCATGATGGATTGCAAGGCAGCTTTGGCTGAAACTAATGGCGATATGGAAGCAGCTGTTGACTGGCTTCGTAAAAAAGGTATCGCAAAGGCTGATAAGAAGGCTGGTCGCACAGCTGCTGAAGGTCTTATCGGTGTCGCTTCTAATGGTAACAAGGCTGTTTTGGTTGAAGTTAACTCAGAAACAGACTTTGTTGCTCGTAACGATGCGTTTCAGGATATTGTCCGCAATGTTGCTCAAGCTGCATTGTCAACTGACGGTACATTGGAAAAGATTTCAGAATCCGCTTACCCGAATTCAGGTAAATCTGTAAAAGAAACAATTAAGGACGCAATCGGCAAGATCGGTGAAAATATGACATTCCGCCGTTCAGCTCAGTTGTCAGTCGATAACGGTGTTGTTGCAACATATATCCATAATGGTATTGGCGACGGTTTGGGTAAAATCGGCGTTCTCGTTGCTGTCGAAACCACAGGTGATAAAGAAGCTGCTGCTGCATTCGGTCGTCAGGTTGCTATGCATGTTGCTGCTGCCAATCCTTTGGCTTTAACACCTGAGGAAGTTGATCCTGCTGCAGTTGAACGTGAAAAAGCAATTTACGCAGAACAAGCTCAGCAATCAGGCAAGCCAGCAAACATCGTAGAAAAGATGGTTGAAGGCCGTATGCGCAAGTTTTACGAGGAAGTTGTTTTGCTTTCTCAAGCTTTCGTTATGAATCCTGACCAGACAGTTAGTGAAGCTTTGAAAGAAGCTGAAAAGACTATCGGTGCACCTGCTAAAATCACAGGCTTTATCCGTTTCGGTTTGGGTGAAGGAATCGAAAAAGAAGAGACAGATTTTGCTGCAGAAGTAGCAGCAGCAGTAAAAGGCTAAACTTTTTATCCTTTTTTAATCAAATCAGTTTTTTGCACTGAATTGTATTAGAAAAAATAAGTCTTATAAGGGGCATTGCGTGACAACGCAGTGCCCTTCGTGTATCGAGGTCAAAAAAAGAATTTCAATATTGGAGACTACCGATGACTGATACCCCACAGTACAAACGTATTTTGTTAAAAGCTTCTGGTGAAGCGCTGATGGGAGGACAAAGTTTTGGTATCGACGTGTCTGTCGTTGATCGTATAGCAATGGATATAGCAGATGCCAGAGCAATGGGTGTTGAAGTTGGCATCGTAATTGGTGGTGGCAATATTTTCCGCGGCGTTGCTGTTGCTTCAAGAGGTGGCGATCGCGTCACTGGCGATCATATGGGTATGTTGGCAACCGCCATCAATTCGCTCGCATTGCGAACCTCTTTAAGCAAACTTGGCGTTGACGCGGTCATGTTGTCAGCTATTGCTATGCCGCAAATTTGCGAAAGCTTTTCGCAACGCAAGGCTATCAGTTACATGAATCAGGGAAAAGTTGTTATCTTTGCCGGCGGAACCGGCAATCCTTTCTTCACAACAGATTCGGCTGCAGCAATTCGTGCCGCTGAAATTGGTGCAGATGTTCTTATCAAAGGCACTCAGGTCGATGGCATATATTCTGCTGATCCTAAGAAAGATCCAACAGCAACACGTTTTGACAGATTAACCCATCAAGAGGTTCTCAATCGTGGTCTTTCGGTTATGGATACAACCGCTGTTGCCTTGGCGCGTGAAAATCATGTGCCAATAATTGTTTATTCAATTCATGAAAAAGGCGGATTGGTGAATATATTGAATGGTACCGGGCGATTTACAGTGGTATCCGAGTAATACACATCCCGCAAGTAATCTGAAGGAGTACGAATATGAGTGACGCTGCAAATACCGACGATCTCAAGCGCCGTATGGAAGGCGCCATTAACGCATTTAAACATGAGTTGGCAGGTCTACGCACAGGGCGTGCGTCAACAAGCCTATTAGAGCCAATTACAATTGAAGCCTATGGTTCAACAGTTCCACTTAATCAGGTGGCTAATATTTCTGTGCCTGAGCCTCGCATGCTATCAGTTTCCGTTTGGGATAAAACAATGGTTGGTGCCGTTGATCGCGCCATTAGAGAATCTGCTTTGGGTTTAAATCCAATAACAGATGGTACAACATTGCGTATTCCTCTACCGGAATTGAACGAGGAACGTCGTAAAGAATTGGCAAAGATCGCACAGCAATATGCCGAGCAGGCACGTGTTGCAATTCGTCACGTTCGTCGCGATGGTATGGAAACTTTGAAAAAGGCTGAAAAAGATAGCGAAATCAGTCAGGATGAAAGTCGTGGACTTTCCGAAAAAATTCAAAAATTGACTGATGACATGATAGCAGAAACCGATAAGGTTCTTGCTGCAAAACAAGCAGAAATTATGCAAGTCTAGGGCAATTCAAGCCCGTTAGGAACGTTTTATGCCATACCCGCGTCATATCGCAATTATAATGGATGGAAATGGTCGGTGGGCTCGTACCCGTGGTCTCCCCCGTATTGCTGGACATAAAGCCGGTATGGAAACGTTGCACCGTATTGTAAGACACTCGAGTCGTATGGGGCTCGAGTGGCTAACTGTTTTCGCCTTTTCATCTGAAAATTGGTCGCGCCCGGCTGAGGAAGTCAGTCATTTGATGGGGCTTTTAAAACTTTTTATCAAAAGAGATTTGGCCGAATTGAATGCGCAAAATGTCCGCATTCACATTATTGGTGATCGTAATGGCGTGCCCAAGGATATTGTTGCCCTGCTGGACGAGGCAGAACAAATGACCAGCCACAATACCGGTCTCAATCTGGTGGTGGCATTTAACTACGGTGGACGCAGCGAAATAACACGTGCCGTGCAGAAAATAGTGCAAAATATTTCTCAAGGTAAAATTACTGCAGATCAAATTAATGAAAGCAATATCGCGGATTATTTGGATACATTTAATATGCCTGATCCCGATTTGATCATTAGAACAAGCGGAGAGCAACGATTGTCAAATTTTCTTCTTTGGCAATCCGCTTATAGTGAATTGTATTTCGCACCTTGTTATTGGCCTGATTTCAACGAAAGCGCATTGGATGCGGCTGTCATGGAATTTGGGTCGAGAGATCGCCGTTTTGGCGCAATTAATGAAAAGAAGAGGGGAGCCAACTAAATGTTTGGCTTCCAGGTTGAAACTATTATTATGATCAAGCCCATGCATTATTGGGGAGCTTGCTTCGATCGGAGTGCAGATGTCTAACCTTGCTATGAGAATTTTGACATCTTTGGTTTTTGGAGCTTTCGCTCTATGGCTCACTTGGCTCGGAGGTTTTGCATTTGCTTTATTTTCCTGGTGTATTGGTGGCTTCGTGTTGCATGAATGGATGACGATTACCAAAATAAAATGGCAAACCATAACCAGAATTGCGGCATGCATTACTTATGCGGTCTTCGGCTATCTATTGGTTTTTGATTATTCAGCTTTGCTTGTTTTTGTTTACATCATTATTTCAGCGCTCATTATGGCATTATGTTCTGGGCGTAATGCCGGCTGGGTCGCTGGTGGATATATTTATGCAACACTGCCAGTTATGTCTTTGGCCTATATAAGGGGGGAAGAACCTTTTGGCTTTGGCGCGATCATCTTTCTTTATGCTGTGGTTTGGGGGACCGATATTGCGGCCTATTTTAATGGACGTGCTGTCGGCGGACCGAAACTAGCTCCACGGTTTTCGCCAAATAAAACATGGAGCGGCGCTATCGGCGGTGCATTAGCTGGTGTTGCAGGCGGTACATTGGTTGCATATTTGGCATTGGATACCAGTCCAGCAAACTATTTTATACCGCTATTGGCGCTTGCTCTGTCTATCATTTCTCAAATTGGTGATATTTCAGAGTCATGGGTTAAGCGACATTTCGGTGTTAAAGATTCAGGAACACTTCTTCCGGGACATGGTGGTTTTATGGATAGGGTAGATGGTCTGGTTTATGCTGCCGTTTTGCTCTATTTTGTTGGGGCTGTTACATCTGATATGAATGTTCCCTCCAATATGTTTAACTTGATCTGATTGTGGGGCAATTTTTGGATATATTAGGTCTTATTACTCAATTCGGTGTACCCCTTCTGCGCGTTCTTGGCGTTATAGGCGCCATAATGGTCATTATATTTGTCCATGAGATGGGGCATTACCTTGTTGGTCGGTGGTGTGGTATCGGCGCCTCGGCTTTTTCCTTAGGGTTTGGACCTGAATTGTGTGGTTATACTGATAAACGCGGTACCCATTGGCGATTGGCACTTATACCGCTAGGCGGTTACGTGAAATTTGTTGGAGATGGAGATGCTGCCAGCATGACCACCAACCCGTCTGCTAAAGCTATGCCGGGGTCATTTGCCGCCGCCAGCGCCTGGGCAAGGGCTGCAACTGTATTTGCAGGTCCTTTTACAAATGCACTTTTTACCGTTGTCGTTTTGTCGTTTTTCTTCTTTTCTTATGGGCGTGTTGCCGTAGAACCGGTCGTCGGATCTTTGGTGGAAGATGCGCCAGCAATTAATGCGGGTTTGAAACAAGGCGACAGATTTTTGAAAATGGACGGTAAGTCCGTTGATAGTTTCGATGATCTGATTGCTTATGTATCTTTACATGGTGGTGATCCTATCAACTTTGAAATTGAGCGTGAGGGAAAGTCGTTTCCATTAACAATTACCCCAAAGCCTACAGAGCGGGATGATGGTTTCGGTAATAAGGTACGCATTGGAATGATTGGTGCAGGAGCCCCAGCAGATCCGAACAATCCACAACGTCTTGATACCAAATATCAGAAGCACATCACTTATGGTTTTTTAGGGGCTATTCGTGAAGCGTTTGACCGATCAACCTTTATAGTGGTGCAAACTGTTCGCTTTATCGGTAGGTTAATTGCGGGGCGGGAAGACCGTTGCCAGTTAAGTGGGCCATCAAAAACAGCAACAATTGCTTGGCAGGTTAGTGAATCTGGATTTATGTCACTGTTGAATTTTACAGCATTCCTTTCCATCGGTATTGGATTAATAAATCTATTTCCTCTTCCACCGTTGGATGGAGGGCATTTGGTTTTCTATGTGATAGAGGCGGTAGTCGGGCGTCCTGTTCCTAAACGTATACAAGAAATAATCTTCAGCATTGGTCTTTTTATTGTTATGGCATTTATGATATTTGCTGTATCAAATGACTATTTGTGTTGGTTTATTTAAGTATGCTATGGTAATTTTCTAGTGAAACGATACAAATTATATAAATAAAGGTGGAAACTGTTTACCATATTTAAGAAATGGCGTGACATACATGCCACGGTGAGTAAAGAAGTAGGCAGATTTTAACGGAAGGTCTTGCTTGTATAAAAAAACTCGTTATTAGGGGTGTATAAGCAGTTTTGGGCGTTAGCGCCCGGAAACATAAACAAGGGTAAAGAAGCCAATGACGGCGAATTCGAAATTTCTTAGCGCAGCATCTGCTCTCGCACTTACAGTAGCTATGGCCGTGCCGGCAACCGTGGCGGTGTCGATTATGGGGACGGGAGCTGCTGAAGCTGCTGTTGTTCGGTCAATCGAAGTTCGTGGTAATCAGCGCGTCGATTCGCAGACGATTCGCGACAATACCGGAATCAAGGTTGGAAAGAATTTTTCCAGCAATGATATTGATGAAGGTTTGAAACGCCTTTTTGCGATGGGGCTATTTTCTGATGTGAAGATGCATCAGGTTGGCAATACGCTTGTTGTTTCCGTTAAAGAATATGAAGTTGTTAATCAGGTTCTGTTCCAAGGCAATAAAAAGATTAAAGACCCAGACTTGCAACGCGTTATTTCGTTGAAGTCACGTGAGGCTTTTGATCCTGCAAAATTATCTGCAGATGAGCAGACGATCCGTGACGCTTATCGTTATGTTGGACGTAATGATACCGCTGTTACCGCACAAACAGTGGATTTGGGGCAAGGTCGTGTTAACGTTGTCTTTAAAATCACTGAAGGTAAAAAGACAAAGATTGATGACATTAGCTTTGAGGGCAACAAGGCTTTCGGTAATCGCCGCCTGCGCGACGTTATCGCAACCAAGCGTTCCAATTTCTTGTCTTGGTTGACACGTGGTGACGTCTATAGTGAAGACCGTTTGGCAGCTGATGAAGAGGCTCTACGTCGTTTTTACTTCAATCATGGTTACGCAGACTTCCAGATTGTATCTGCCGATGCTCAATTTGATGAAGCAAGCAATTCTTATAAAATCAAATTTGTTATCGATGAAGGTGCAAAGTACAAACTTGGTGATGTTCAGGTAGATAGCACCGTTGAAGGTATCGACACGCAAACAATGCAAAAAGCTCTAAAAACACACTCAGGTGATGTTTATAGCGCTAAGCGTATTGAAGATTCTGTATTGGCGATTAATGATCGCGTCGCAGATTCAGGCTATGCCTTCGCTAAGGTTGAGCCACGTGGTGACCGTGACTTCAATAATCACACAATTTCAATTGTTTATAACATTGACCAAGGTCCGCGCGCTTATGTTCAGCGTATTGAGATCCGCGGCAATGATAAGACACGCGATTATGTTATCCGTCGTGAACTGGATTTGAACGAGGGTGATGCATACAACCAGACAATGGTTCAACGCGCTAAGCGTCGCTTGGAAGGTCTTGGCTTTTTCCAGACTGTGAATGTGTCAACAGCTCCGGGTACAGAACCAGATCAGGTCATTTTGGTTGTCGATGTGACAGAGAAATCGACTGGTGAATTCTCAATCGGTGGCGGTTATACAACAGGTGGTGATTCTCCAGGTGCATCAGTTGAAGCATCCGTTACAGAACGTAACTTCCTTGGTCGTGGTCAATATGTTCGTATTGGTGCTGGTGCTGGTGAAGATGATGCTCGTAACTATAACTTGTCTTTCACAGAACCATATTTCTTAGGGTATCGCTTATCCGCAGGCTTTGATTTGTTCCATCGTACTTATCGTATGAATGATGACTATGATGTTAAGCAGAGCGGTGGAACGGTTCGTTTCGGTATACCTATTACAGAACAGTTAACAGGTAACATAGCGTATAATTATGTTCAGGAAGAATATAATCTTGATCATGGAAATCGTTATGCTGATCGTGCTAAAGAGAACGGTACCACAAAAGAATATGAGGAAATGCTGGATTATTCTGGAGCAATTATTCAGGCTTCAAAAAATAGTCCTTGGGTACGTTCATCCATTAGCTACGGTTTGACATATAATTCCATTGACGACATGAAGAATCCGCATGATGGCTTCTTTATTCGTGGTGTTCAGGAATATGCTGGTGTCGGTGGTGATGCCAACTTCTTGAAGACAACTGGTAAAGCTATGATGTATAAGACATTGTCAGATACTTATGATTTGGTTGGTCTTGTTTCTGTCGGTGGTGGTTATATTCACGAAATCGGAGATGATGGCGTTCGTATCTTTGATATGTTCAAGAGCAGCTCTGATATGATCCGTGGTTTCAAATATAACGGTATTGGTCCACGTCAGCGTTCGTTGGATGGCGACAAATACTTCCTTGGTGGTACAACGTATATGAATGCTACCGCAGAAGTTCAGTTCCCAATGCCAGTGGTGCCTGATAGTTTGGGTATGCGTGGTGCTGTATTTGCTGATACAGCAACTCTTTACGATAATAATTATAGCCCATCATACAGTTTTGAAAATGCTGTTACCGGTGACAATCATGCATGGCGTGCGTCAGCTGGTGTGAGCTTGATGTGGGCATCACCATTTGGTCCATTGCGCTTCGACTATGCTTGGCCTATTGCCAAGGAAGAGGGCGACCGGACACAGAACTTCAACTTCGGTGTTTCAACCAAGTTCTAATTTATTCTTTCTCCCGATCAAAAGGTCGGGAGAGAAAGTGTTCAGATGGCGGATATAAATTTCTTTACGCCGTCCCGACAGATGACTGTTGGTGAGGCGGCAGCATTAACTGGTGCCGCTCTCCGTAATCCTGAACTGAGCGCATCTGTTATTCAACATCTTTCTTCGCTTGATAGTGCAGAACCTGGTTCTTTGGTATTTGTTGAAAATCGCAAATTTGCCAAGGCTCTGCGCGATAGCGCTGCTATTGCGGTCTTTTGTCCTGAAGATGTTGTTTCGAAGGTTCCAGAGAATATAGCTGTATTGGTTACAGCATCGCCGCATCGCGATTTTGCGATGATAGGTCGTATACTATTTCCTTCTTCCGCTCGACCGACACCATGGTTTGGCGAGTACGGAATTTCGCCACAAGCATTCATTCATCCTGAAGCAAAGTTAGAAGAAGGTGTAACTGTAGAAGCCGGCGCCGTTATAGGGAAGGGTGCCGAGATTGGATCGGGTACGTTAATTTCTTCAACAGCTGTTATTGGTGAAAACTGTCGTATCGGTCGCGATTGCTATATCGCACCAACGGTTTCGGTGCAGTATACCTTTATAGGAAACCGCGTTCATCTTTATCCTGGTGTAAGAGTAGGGCAGGATGGTTTTGGTTACGTCGGCGGCCCTAGTGGTGTTGAGAAAATTCCGCAACTTGGTCGCGTAATTATTCAGGACGACGTTGAAATTGGTGCAAACACAACGGTCGATCGTGGTGCGCTGAAAGATACTATTATTGGTGAAGGAACCAAGATAGATAATCTGGTACAAATAGCCCATAATGTGCAAATTGGTCGTTATTGCCTTATTGCCGCACATTGCGGCATTGCTGGAAGCGCCACCATCGGCGATATGACACAGTTAGGTGGCAGTGTCGGCTTGGCTGATCACGTTACAATCGGTTCACGTGTTCAAATCGCGGCTGCAAGCGGCGTTATGAATGATATTCCAGATGGCGAAAGATGGGGTGGTAGCCCCGCTAGACCTATTAAGCAGTGGTTCCGTGAGGTCGCTGCATTAAGAAGCATGAGTAAATTCAATAAGGAGAAGTGATAAGATGGATTCTGTCGTTAAAGGGAACAGTCTGGAAGCTGTTGATATCCGCAGACTGTTATCTATTTTGCCACATCGTTATCCGTTTCTTCTTATAGATCGGATTGTCGATATTGATGGAGATCAATCGGCGACTGGTATTAAGAACGTTACCGTTAATGAACCGCATTTTACCGGACATTTTCCTGAAAATCCAATTATGCCGGGTGTGTTGATTATTGAGGCCATGGCGCAAACTGCTGGTGCTATTTCCTTGTTGGTGCAAGGCGATGAGAAGCCCGGTGTTGTTTATTTGATGACAGTGGATAACGCCAAATTTCGTAAGCCAGTTGTGCCAGGTGACCAACTTAAACTGCATGTAAAGAAGTTGAAACATCGCGGTGGCATCAGACGTTTCGCTTGTATTGCTGAAGTTGACGGTAACCGCGTTGCAGAAGCGGAAGTTGCTGCAATGATCGCGGTGGCTGATGAAGACAAGGAATAGGGGTGAAAAATGTCGGGCGTAGAAATTCATCCAACAGCCTTAGTTGAAGACGGTGCCAAACTTGGAAACAACGTCAAGATCGGTCCATTTTGCCATATCAGTTCGGAAGCTGAAATTGGTGATGGTTGCCACTTGATGAGCCATGTTGTTGTGATGGGCGCAACAAGTTTAGGTGCAAACAGTGTTGTTTATCCGCATGCTGTTCTTGGTGCTGATCCGCAAAATAATAAGCATAAGGGTGGACGTACAACGCTTGTCATCGGCAAAAACTGTATTATCCGTGAAGGTGTTACCATGCACCGTGGCTCTGATTCTAGCCTAGCAACGACAATTGTTGGTGATGATTGCCAGTTTTTAGCTTACGCCCATGTTGCCCATGATTGCGTGTTGGGTAATCATGTAACATTTTCTAATAATGTTATGATCGGCGGACACGTTGTTATTGGTGACTATGTTATCATCGGTGGCGGCGGTGCTGTGCATCAATTTGTGCGTGTTGGGCACCATGCTTTTGTCGGTGGTCTGGCAGCCTTGGTTGGCGATCTTATACCTTATGGCACAGCAATTGGTGTTCACGCTTGGCTTGGCGGTTTGAATATTATTGGTATGAAACGTTCCGGTTTGCCTCGCAGTGAAATTCATGCCATGCGGCATGCAGTTCCTATGTTATTTGATAGAACCAAACCAGTTCGCGCCCGTGCAGAAGATGTTCGTGCAGCATTTCCAGAGTCGTCCGCCGTTGCAGATATGATTAATTTTGTAGAAGCGGATCACAAGCGTTCATATTGTACACCAAAACTACTCGACATGAATATTGGTGACGATGACGGTAACTAAATAATGACGGACGGCAAAGCCAATAAAGTCATTTCTGGCCGTACAGCAATCATCGCAGGGAGTGGTGTTTTACCACTCGCTGTTGCAAAGGCGATTGAAGACAATGGCAAAAAGCCATTTTTGATCCCACTTAAGGGCGAAGCTGATTCAGAGCTTTATCGATACGAACATTGCGAAATTTCCGTTGTTCAATTGGCACGTTTGATAAAAGCCTTAAAAGGCGCCAAAATATCAAATGTAATATTGGCAGGTGGTGTTAAAAGTCGTCCTAACCTTTCGGATTTAAGACCAGATTGGACAACAATTTCAGCGTTGCCTAAGTTGTTTCATGCGCTTGGGCAAGGTGACGATGCCTTATTGAAAGCCTTTATTGGTGTTGTTGAGAAATATGGTTTTAAAGTTGTCGGCGCCCATGAAGTTGTTCCGCAACTATTAGCGCCAATTGGCTTTAATCTTACAAAACGTCGCGCAAACGACAAAGACAAGCGTGATATCATGCTGGCTGCTGAAGCTGCAGCATTGCTTGGTAAGTTGGATATTGGTCAAGGCGCTATTGCTGTTCGCGGTCGTGTCGTGGCAGTAGAGGGAGCCGAGGGTACCGATAATATGTTGCGTCGTATAAAGGAAATGCGGGCTGAAAAACGTATTCCTTTAAAAGGTGGCGTATTGGTAAAACGCGCAAAAAAACAGCAAGATGAGCGTGCCGATCTTCCTACCATTGGTCCAAGTACGATTATCAATGCACATGATAGTGGACTTGATGGTGTCGCTGTTGAAGCTGACCGTAGTTTTATCCTGTCGTTAAAACAAACTGTCGAAGAAGCAGATCGTTGCGCATTATTCATCGAAACATTTGGAAAAGACGATTATGTCTAAAAACGTGCTCAAAATAGGCATTGTTGCAGGTGAAGAATCAGGCGACTTGTTGGGTGCTGATCTAATTTCTGCATTGGCACGTAAAACCGGCTGTGAAATAAAGCTAATTGGTGTTGGCGGTGGCCACCTTGAAGCTCTAGGTTTAAAAAGCCAGTTTAATCCAGATGATATCTCATTAATGGGGTTGGGAGCGGTACTCAAAAAACTTCCAACACTTATTTCCCACATAAATAAGTTGGCACGTTTTATTGCAAACGAAAAACCTGACTGTTTGATTATCATTGATAGTCCGGATTTTACCCATAGGGTAGCCAAAAAGGTTCGTAAACTTGAACCCAATATACCAATCATCAAATACATTGCACCTTCAGTCTGGGCATGGCGTCCAGAACGAGCAAAGCAAATGGCCGCTTTTATCGACCACGTATTGGTTATTCTACCTTTTGAAGAAAAAGTCATGCAGGATCTTGGTGGGCCTTCGGCTACCTATGTCGGACACCGGTTGCTCACTTATCCGCCGCTGCTCGCTTTAAACGCAAAGCGCAGTGAATTGCATGATAAGCCAAAAGACAATTATACGGTTGTGGTTTTGCCAGGTTCGCGACGGTTTGAAATTCGTGGCCTTATGCCAATATTTGGACAAGCGCTGAAGATTTTAAAACAACGTAATCCAAACACACGCATTGTTCTACCAACATTACCACGGATAGCTGATGAGGTTCGTGCATTGGTTGCCAACTGGAATGTTGATGTGCAGCTTGTAATCGGTGAAGATGAAAAGTGGTCAGCCTTTGCAGAAGCTGATGCGGCACTAGCTGCTTCAGGCACTGTTTCATTGGAATTGGCGCTATCAAGAATACCTATGGTTCTCGGGTATAAAGCAGATTTATTTTCCAAAACCTTTATTTTACCACGGGTAAAAATTTGGAGCGCTGCTTTACCGAATATCATCGCCGACCGACCGATCGTGCCGGAATATTTCAACGAATTTTTGCGTCCAGGAATGCTCGCAAGACAGGTTGAACAATTGATGAAAGATGGCAATGTCCGTTCAGCACAGCTTGAAGGATTTGATTTCATTCAAAAAACGATGAAAACTGCGGCGCCATCAGGTGAATTAGTAGCTCAAGCAATCCTGAAATATTTGCCATTACTGCATTGATTATAAAAGAAAATAATAGTTATGTTAATGTTTGATTTTAGCTAGAAAATCTTTTGCACGTTGACTTTCAGGATTGGTAAAAAACTTCTGTGGCGTTGCATCTTCAACAATTGAACCATTTTCCAAAAATAAAACACGTTCTGAAACTTCACGGGCAAACCCCATTTCATGAGTGACACATAGCATTGTCATTCCAGTTTCAGCAAGTTTTACAATAACATCAAGCACTTCGCCAACCATTTCAGGGTCAAGCGCAGATGTTGGTTCATCAAACAACATGACCTTAGGTTCCATACAAAGAGCCCTAGCAATCGCTACGCGTTGTTGTTGACCACCTGATAATTGTGAAGGGTATTTCTCGCTGTGGGCATCAATGCACACTTTGAGCAAATAATTAAATGCAAGCTAGCGCGCTTGTTCTTTTGTGAGTTTTTGCACGGTCATCGGTGCTAAAATGCAATTCTGCATCACAGTCATATGTGGAAACAGGTTAAAATGTTGAAAAACCATACCAACTTCACGAAGAACTTGCTTTTGTTCAATAGAATGACCGTTACAAATATCAACCCCGTGGATTTTGATACTTCCTTGCTCGGCAGTTTCCAACTGATTGATGCAGCGGATAAGCGTTGATTTTCCCGAACCAGAAGGTCCACAAAGCACGATTCGTTCACCAGATTTAACACTGAATGAAATATTATGGAGGGCTTGGAAATCACTGTACCATTTATTCAAACCTTGAACGACAATGACATTATCAGTCGATTTGTTGTTCTTTTCATTTGATTGAACCGCACACATTGCCGCTATACTCCATAATTCTTACTCGCGTTAAACTCAAAGCACCAAGAGATGTCAATGGTTTCAACAGGTTCGCACTCAATTTTATGATTGTTGATATAAAATTATCTAGTAGTCAAACACGCATACAATATTTTTTATCAGACACTTTTTTGCTTATCGTCACTATGTCCGATATTCGTAAATTTTAGAAAAACTTATTTGAAAAGGACATGAATTTTTAAAAATTTCGCGTCATTGATCTTCATAATAGCGCCATTGTTCATCATATAAGTGGGGTGATTGCGTTCAATCTTGTTATTTTTATCGCAGATGGCGCGTTAAATGCCGTTCTGTTAGACCAACCAACCGACGAACAACTTCGACAATTAACAAATAGAGAACAGCTGCCCAAATATAGACTTGAAAATCGAATGTGCGTGAATAGGCAAGTTTTGCAATGCCCATCAAATCATAAACCGTTACCAATGATGCAACCGCACTTGCCTTAATCATTAATATGAATTCATTCCCCAAAGGGCGCAAAGCCATGATCATGGCTTGCGGCATGATAACAGTTAAAAAGGTCGTATATTTACTTAAGCCCAATGCTTTTGCTGCTTCATATTGTCCTGCGGGAACAGATTGTAAGCTGCCCCTAAAAATTTCGGCTTGATAAGCAGCAGTGTTGAGTGAAAATATTAATAGGCAACACCACCACGCACTTTGGAAAAACCACCACAAACCAACGCTTTGCCAAAAATTGCTGAACGAACCAATACCGTAATAAAATAAGAATAATTGTGCCAAGAGCGGTGAGCCGCGAAAAAAGTAGAGATAGGCACGGGCAGGATATTGCAGAAAAATATTTTTTGAACGCCATGCATAAGCAATGAACAACGCAAGAAAAAAACCGACAGTATAAGATATTGCGACAAGTTCCAGTGTCACAATGAAACCATCGATAAAGCGCCAACCGTAGCGCGCCAGAATATCGGGGTTAATAAGAAAATATAGCCAGCTTGGAATAGTCATGCGGAAACCTTTTTATAACTGGCATTGGAACGTTTTTCTAAATAACGAAAAATTATAGAAGAAAGTGCCGAAAATATCAGATAGATCACACAGGCAATGAGGTAGAAGAACATTGGTTGTTTGGTGGCAGCCACGGCCAAATTGGTTTGGCGCATAATGTCTACCAGTGAAATTGTTGATACGAGTGATGTATCTTTGAGGAGTGTCAACCAGTTGTTGGATAGACCAGGCAATGCGTTTCTTACCAATTGTGGGAAAATAACCCGAAAAAACGTGGTTGCACGAGAAAGGCTAAGGGCTTTGGCAGCTTCATACTGCCCATTGTCCAAAATCTTGAAACTTCCTAACCATACTTCACAGGAAAATGCCGCAAAGACCATACCAAGCGCTACAACACCAGCAAAAAAAGCATTGATTGAAAATTCTGCCTGAACATCAAAATATGCCAGAGCATTTTGTATCAATGTCTGCAATCCGTTATAAACAAGGAAAAGTGTGAGCAGTTCTGGTAAACCGCGGAATATTGAAGAGAACAATGTTGCAATAATACGCAAATATTTATGATCTGACTGGATCATAATGGCGGAGATAAGCCCCAAGGGCAGACCAATTGGCACGCAACATAATGCCAGAGATAAAGTAACGCCAGCACCGGCAAGCATCACCATACCCCAACCGCCACTGCCAAACGACAGCAATGACATATATTCGATCATTAATATGCTCCACCAAATGCGTAGACTAACATGAGAACAAAGTGTGCCTTGCTAAAGCTCACAATGTTAACGCGCACAATCAATAAATGTCGGATTTGAAGTATTTTTGCACGATTTTTGCATAAGTACCATCTGCCCTGATCTCGTCGATCGCTTTATTGAAGCGTTCTTTCAGTTCATCGGAATTTTTGCGGATTGCAATTGAAATAGGCTCCTTGGTTCCTTCAATTTCACCAAGAAGTTTGCAGCAATCTTTTCCTTCATTATCAAGCCATGTCAGCAGTGGAAATTTGTCGTGTATGACAGCGTCCAAGCGGTGATTGAGCAAATCGCTATTGGCTTCATCAGGTGTTGGATAAAGCTTTAGATTAGCACCTTCTGGTACATAATTATCTTCAGCATAGATAGCTTGTGTTGCACCAGATTGTGCGCCAAGATTTTTATTTTTCAGCGATGCTGCACTGACATCTTTAATATCGGAGTCTTTTGGAACCGCTATTGCAAGTGTTGTTGTGTAATAGCGGTTGGTAAAGTCAACCTTTTGTTTACGTTCAGGGGTTGGCACCATGGAAGCAACGATCGCATCATATTTTTTTGCCAAAAGTCCTGGGATTATTCCATCCCAATCTTGCGCAACAACCTTACATTCCACTTTCATTTTTTCGCACAAGGCATTGGCGATATCAATGTCAAACCCGTGCAAGGTATTGTTGGAGTCAACATAACTGAAGGGTGGATAGGCACCTTCTGTGGCGATGGTTAATGTTTCAGCTTGCGCTGAGAAAGATACAATCAGACCACCTAAAAAAAGGCTGGTAGCAAACAATTTCATGGGGCACTCCTATCCATCACTTTTGATAGCCATTGGTTAGCTATTATTTAAAACAGTCTTAACGCTATCTTTTCAATAAGAGCAATGTAAAACACTGGTCTTACCCACATATATATCCATGCGGAAATAAGAGTTCAAAATGATTTGAATATTTTATCCCGAATAGGGATTAATTTTACAATGCAACCGATAGTTGGATTAACCTTATAAGGGTGCTTTGCGGCTTAACGGTGCTTTGCAGCCACAAAATCTATTAGCAATTGAAGCGATTCTTTATGAACTGGTGTTCGATAGGCAAATTCCAGCTCGTAAGTTCCAGATAGCAGCGGATGTTCAAGAAGTTTTATATTGGAAGGGCAATTGTAGCGTGAGGCACTTGAGATAATGGTATAACCGAGTCCACACGACACCATGCCCAAACAAGCATTAAAATCGGTCGCGCATTCAACAATATCAGGTCGAAAACCAACCTTCTTACATTCAAGAAGCATGAAGTCATAAAATTCGGGTGACATTTCCCGGGGAAAAAATAGACATTTATGGTCGTTTAACATGTCCAGATTATCTGGTGCGATATTGACGATTTCACTGTCTTGACCGCAGGCGATCAGCAATTTGCATTGCATCAAAGCTATGCCAGCCTTAGTTGGGTCGGCCTTTAAGCGCCATGCCATAAATCCGGCATCGAGCTTTCCTTGTGCCAGCCGTTCAGATTGTCCAACGGATAAGGTTGGCTCTAACGATAATTTTATATCAGGATAAAGGTGATAAAAATCCCTGATAATATCCAAGATGACTGGGTTCCATGTGTAAGTAGGAGCCATTCCCAAATGCAATATCTCTTTCAAGCCATTTGCGCGTTTAACGTCAGTCAGGGCAAGATCAAGTGTTTGGATAATAACAGGGCAATGTTGTAATAATTGTTCGCCGGCTTTTGTAAGCTCTATCCCCTTTTGGCGCCTGATAAACAGGGTCGCGCCCAAGTCGGCTTCAAGTTCCTTCATTTGTCGGCTAAGGGCAGGTTGCACAATAAAAAGATGGCGTGCAGCCTCTGATATGCTGCCATATTGCGCTATAGCCTGAAAATAACGAATCTGCTTTATGTCCAATTTGATAAGCCTTGTTTTATGGGATGCTAATCGTTTAAATAAACAAAATTAACAATCCATAACATTTTGTTATGGAGACTATCAAAAAATAACAGTCCAGAATCTGTTTGGCTTTGGATAATTTTTATAAAAAATCAAAATAATAGGAGTGTTTATGCAGGGAACAGAACAGTTAGAAGAAAATAAAACCGTTTCTAAAAAGGTGATTGCGGCAGCTGTTATGGGAGGCGCGCTTGAATGGTATGATTTTGGCGCTTACGCACTTTTTGCTTACGTAATTTCCGACCAATTTTTTCCGACCAGCAATGAAGCTGTGTCAATGCTTTTGACATTTATTACATTTGCAGTGGGATTTTTAACGCGTCCATTAGGCGCTATCGTCTTGGGTTCCTATTCAGACCGTGTCGGTCGTAAGGCAGCCTTGTCTATGACAATGATTCTAATGGCCATCGGCATGGGTATCATCGCCTTCTGTCCAACATATGATAAAATCGGTATTTTGGCACCAATCATCATTGTTATTGCGCGTCTTATCCAAGGTGTTTCTGCTGGTGGTGAAATCGGTAGTGCTTTATCCATTCTTGTTGAGACGGCACCAGCCCATAAACGTGGTCAATTTGCTGCTTGGCAACAGGTTAGCCAGACAGGTGCATTTCTGGTTGCTGGTATTATCGGCTGGGTTATTACAGCCGCTCTGACAAAAGAAGAGGTTGCCACTTGGGGATGGCGTGTTGCTTTTGCTTTCGGTATGCTCGTGGCGCCAGTTGGCTTTTACGTACGCCGCCAGATTGATGAATCGCCGGCATTCCTTCAGGAAAAAAACAAGGGACCAAAGGAACACGTTCCATTTGCAATTTTGCTTCGTAATAGCTGGAAACCGTTATTGCTCGGCATTGGCATCGTCATGATCTGGACAGTTACCAGTAAAACAGCAAGCTCATTCATGGCGACTTATGCAATCAAAAATCTGCATATGGAATTGACTTCACCTTATCTCGGCATGATTGTTGTCGGTACAGTGCTTTTGTTCTGCCCGATTGTTGGCGCATGGTCTGATCGTGTTGGGCGTTTGCCAATAATGATTGGTGCCGCAATAGCAATCCTGCTTTTTGCCTATCCTTCATTCTGGATATTGTCAGCCTATCCGACAATTTGGGTGTTGTTAGGGCAACAGTTTTTCTATGCTGTGCTTATGGTATTGTATACGGCTCCCGCTTCTGCGGCACTTTCAGAGCTTTTCCCAACGGCATTCCGCTCGTCAGGCATTGCTTTATCGTACAACATCGCCGTTACGATTTTTGGTGGCTTTTCAGCAGCAATATCAAGTGCGCTGATTAGCATTACAAATGATAATCGCGCTATTGCATATTATCTAATGTTTGCCGCGATCGTCAGCACAATCGCGTTAATTTGTTCACGCAAAGTAGCAAATATGAAGTAAACATATCAATCAAATGTAGGAATGGTTTCAGCCATTCCTACGCAAAGGCAGTTTGAAATGACAAAAAATACCAATACGGTAGCAGATTATATCAATTCCTATCTTCCTGAAATGATGGAACTTCGTCACAAAATTCATGCAAATCCAGAAATTGGGTTTGAAGAGCAATCAACATCTGCGTTGGTGGCGAGCTATCTGGAAAAATGGGGTTATAAAGTCTCGACCGGTATTGGTGGAACAGGTGTTATCGGCACCTTGAAAGTTGGGCAAGGCTCTAAAACGTTAGGGCTGCGTGCTGATATGGACGCACTTCCAATAATGGAAATGACGGGATTGCCTTATGCCAGTAAAAATCAAGGCAAGATGCATGCCTGTGGTCATGATGGGCATACAACAACTCTTCTGACAGCAGCACGCTATCTTGCTGAAACTAAAAATTTTTCTGGCACGCTTAACCTCATTTTTCAGCCAGCGGAAGAAGGTTTGGGTGGTGCCAAACGCATGGTAGAAGAGGGCATCTTCGAGAAGTTTCCTTGCGACGCTGTTTTTGGCTACCATAATGTTCCACATGTTCCTGCAGGGCAATTTGTTTTCATTCCCAATGCGGCAACTGCGGCATCTGACCGTATGAAGATCGTTGTTAAGGGAAAAAGTGGACATGGCGCGCAACCACATACCGCCATTGATCCGATTATTGTTGGTGCTTCTATCGTCAATGCACTGCAAACAATAGTGTCACGCAATTTGGATCCTGTTGAATCGGCGGTTGTTACCATTGCCAGTTTTCATGCTGGCGACGCCTATAATATTATTCCGGCAACTGCGGAATTGAAGCTTACCATCCGAAGCTATAATGAAAAGACACGACGGTTCCTTGAAAAACGCATCACTGAAATCGCAAATTATCAGGCAGAAGTATTTGGCGCAAAATGTGACGTAATCTATATGCCGCTTAATCCTGCTTGCGAAAATGATCCTGATTTGACAGCATTTGCCCGAAAGGTAGCAGAAGATACTTTTGGCAAAGAGGCGATTGCACCACGATCACAGCCTTTCACATTTAGCGAAGATTTTTCCTATATGTTACAGAAAAAAGCCGGCTGCTATTTGTTTATCGGAAATGGCGAGACTGCAAATCTGCACAATGACCATTATAATTTTAACGATGATTTATTGTTAAGAGGCAGCACATACTGGTCAAAACTTGTCGAAACATATTTGGTTTAGGACAGTCCAAAAACCATCAACAGATTAAGATATTCACAGGTGAACTTGGCCAAGCGGTGTTCATTCGTTTTGTGACATGATATTTGACACAGGGTATGCATTTGGTCTGTCAAGCTTATATTATTGCCAAGCTATGATATAGGCTGAAATATTGGGCTATGATGGTCAATCAAATTTGTCGATGTTTAAATGTAAGTCGGCTATTTGTTTCTAATACTATTGGAATAGGCTATTTTTCTTATGAAAAATTATCTCGAGCTTCTCTCTCATGTGATGAATAATGGTGTTGATCGGTCAGATCGCACTGGCACCGGCACGCGCTCTGTGTTCGGCTATCAGATGCGTTTTGATTTAAATGATGGCTTTCCTATCCTTACAACAAAAAAACTTCATTTAAGATCAATCATTTACGAGTTGCTCTGGTTTTTACGTGGTGACACAAATATCAAATGGCTTAATGAAAATGGTGTTTCTATTTGGGATGAATGGGCTGACAAAAATGGTGAGTTGGGTCCCGTCTATGGGTATCAATGGCGCTCATGGCCAGCACCTGATGGCCGTCATATCGACCAGATAAAAAATGTTTTGCAGATGATTGAGAAAAATCCGGATTCACGAAGGCTTATTGTAACGGCGTGGAATCCTGCTTTGGTTGATGAAATGGCATTACCGCCTTGCCATTGCCTATTCCAGTTTTACGTGGCTAACGGAAAACTCTCATGCCAATTATACCAACGGTCGGCTGATATTTTTCTTGGTGTACCATTTAATATCGCCTCATATGCCCTGTTAACAATGATGATTGCGCAGGTATGTGGGTTAAAGCTGGGTGAATTTGTCCATACGCTGGGGGACGCCCATCTTTATTCCAATCACTTTGAACAGGCGAAAGAGCAATTGACAAGACAGCCTTTGGCGTTACCGCAGATGAAAGTCAATCCTGATGTGAAGGATCTGTTTGCGTTTAAGTTTGAAGACTTTACATTGGAAAACTATGTTTCAGCGCCGCATATTAAAGCACCGGTGGCAGTCTAATGGTTGCGTTAAATTTAATCGTTGCTGTATCAGAAAATGGCGTTATCGGTCGTGATGGTGCAATGCCTTGGCGCTTGTCAACTGATCTTAAGCGTTTCAAGGCAATTACCCTTGGTAAACCGGTTATTATGGGACGAAAAACATGGGATTCCATTGGTCGTGCTTTGCCGGGACGCTTGAATATTGTAATCACGCGCGATCCATCATTTGCTGGCGCTGGTGCCGTGACGGCACATTCATTTGTGCAGGCAAAAACGATAGCCGAGCAAAATGCCAATGAATTAGGCGTTGATGGGATATTTGTCATTGGTGGGGGAGAAATTTTCAAGCAAGCGCTTCCCTTTGCCAATCGTATGCATATTACTGAAATTCTTGATACAATTGAAGGTGATACATTTTTTCCGGCATTTGATCCCAATGAGTGGCACGCTGTCAAATCAGAAACAGTTCCTGAAAGTGATAAGGACAGCCATGCAACACGTTATGTTATATACGAACGATAATCATATAAATATAATAAAAATTCCAGCTTTGCGTTGAAACGCGCAAGATACATCCCTATAAAAGACGGACACAAAAAAATAGTGTAAGCTTTGTACAGGACAAGAGGTGACTATGCCCTGGAGTAATCAGAATGGCAACGGCCCATGGGGCGGTGGAAATAATGGCGGCAGCCCATGGGGTAGCGGCGGCAATGATAATGGTGGCAACAAATCCCCATGGGAAAAAAAGCCATCAGGATCAGGCGGTAATGGTGGCAATAACGGACCCGATATTGATGATATATTGAGAAAGGGTCAGGATAAGTTAAAACAATTCGGCGGTGCTGGAATGTTTCTTATCGTATTGCTGATTGTTGTCATTTTTTGGCTATTCCAATGTTTTTATGTCGTGCAACAGAACGAACAAGGTGTTGTTTTGCGTTTTGGTGTGCCGCAAGAAGGTATCGTTGGCGATGGTCTTCACTTTCACTTTTGGCCTATTGAAACTTACATGAAAGTGCCATTGACTGAGAAATCTATCGCTATTGGTGGTAAGCCAGGTCAGGCGCAGCAAAGCGATGGGCTGATGTTGTCGAGCGATCAGAATATCGTTTACGTCAACTTTTCTGTTTATTATCGCATATCAGATCCAACGCGTTATTTGTTCAATGTCAATGAACAGGAAGGCACTGTGCGGCAAGTTGCAGAAAGTGCTATGCGTGAAGTTATCGGTAGTCGCCCTGTTGATGATGTTCTTCGTGATAAAAAAGAAGAGGTCGCCAACAGCGTTAAGACAATTATCCAGTCAACCGTGGATAAATATCAGCTTGGCGTTCAGGTAAACAGAGTATCCATCAGTGAAGCTGCTCCACCAACCAAAGTTGCAGCGGCATTCAACTCGTTCCAACAAGCCGAACAAGAGCGTGGGCGAATGGTGGAAGAAGGCAATCGCGTCAGGTTTAATAAACTTGGTTTGGCCAATGGTGAAGCTTCTCGCACAAGGGAAGTTGCCAAGGGTGAAAAAGCACAGATGATTGAAGAGGCAACCGGACGGGCGGAGCGTTTTGCTGCCATTGCACATGAAGCAGCCGTTGCGCCGGAAGCAACCAAATATCGTCTTTATATGGAAACTGTTGGACGCATTCTGCAATCGCCCAATAAATTGGTTGTCGAGCAGAAAAATGGCTCTCCTGTTTCCTATTTGCCATTAAACCAGATGATGAATAGTAAAACATCAAACTCATCCAATAATTCCAATCCATCACAGTCATCGCAGACTGATAAAACTGTGACAGGAGTACAATGATAATGCAGCAGAACCGTTTTTTTATCTTTCTTGGTGTTATCATTGTTATATGTTTGGCGGTATGGATGTCCGTTTTTGTTGTTTATCCTCGCCAACAAATTGCGATTAAGCGTTTTGGACAAATCGTGCGGGTTGAACAAGAACCAGGGCTTTATTTCAAAACACCTTTTATCGATCAAACAGTCATTATCGATAACCGCTTATTGCGATATGATGTGCCAACACAATCTGTGCAGGTGCGCGGTGGTGCATATTATGAGGTTGATGCCTTCTTTATCTACCGCATAACCGATCCAAAATTATTTTTGCAACGCATTGGTTCTGGTCGCCCTCAAGTGGCGGCACAAGAAAACCTTGCACCGCGTTTTATTGATGCGTTACGTGCCGTTTACGGTAAGCGTGAATTTAAAGCCGCCTTGTCGGACGAGCGTGGTGCTATGATGAGCGAAGTTCAACAACAATTTTCTGCTGATGCCGGATCACTTGGTATTACCATTGTTGACGTGCGTATTAGAAAAACAGATTTGACTGATGCCGTGTCAGAAGATGTCTATCGCCAAATGGCGGCAGAACGTGAAGCAGCAGCAGAAAATATTCGTGCGCGTGGTCAGCAAGAACGTGACAGAATTGTTGCCGAAGCAAACAGGGAATATGAAGAAATTGTTGCGGCTGCTAAACGCGACGCAGAAATAACAAGAGGTGAGGGCCAGGCAGAAAGTATCCGTCTTTTGCTCGACGCCCGGAAAACCAATCCGCAATTTTATGATTTCTGGTTAGCTATGGAAAATTATAAAAAATTGGAAACAACTCCGATGGTTGTCTCGCCAGATGAAGATTTCTTCTACTACTGGCATCATCCATTAGGAAACTCTGGAAAATCTGCAATATCGGCACAAAACTAATGAGTCTATTATTAACAGCTGTAGGATTAGTCCTTTTTATCGAAGGGCTATTCTACAGTGGCTTTCCTTCACTGGTAAAAAAAATGGCGTCGCAGATTGGCGTGACGCCAGATAATGTTTTGCGTATAAGCGGCCTTGTTGCAATGGGAATTGGTGTTCTCATTATCTGGTTATGCCGCTAGGATAATGTGTTTTAGAATACCGCCTAGATTAAAATTAAATCTAAACATTGATTTCCTCCATTTGCGCCATTTCACTTTAATATAAAATGCATTAAATGATTGCATAGCAAAGTTTATTGAGCCTTTTGATTGGAAGGAAATATGTTGTTGAAGCGCCTTGCTCTATGTATCGCTACATGCACAGCCTTGATCTATCCGCAAAATAGTGGGTGGGCTGATACGCCGTTGCAGCATACCACGCCACAATCCGTATCGAATTTGGCTTCGGGGCTTCTTGACGCTGTTGTCAATATTTCCACCAGTCAGACACTGAAAGGCACAGAACAAGGCAACAATACAGTAAAACCTGATATTCAGAAAGATGCGCCGTTTCAGGACTATTTCAAAGATTTCTTTTCTTCTGATAACAATAACAACAACACCAGCCAATCACGCAAAGTGCAATCGCTTGGCTCGGGCTTTGTGATTGATGCGCAAAAAGGACTTATTGTAACCAATAACCACGTTATTGCTGATGCCGATGACATTGAGGTTAATTTTACCGATGGTTCCAAACTAAAAGCAAAACTATTGGGCAAAGATGCGAAAACCGATTTGGCCTTGTTGCAGGTGGATCCTGCGGCGAAGAAATTGACTGCTGTTGAATTTGGTGATTCTGAAAGCGCACGCATAGGCGATTGGGTTATGGCAATTGGTAATCCATTTGGCCTTGGCGGCACTGTAACAATCGGTATTATATCTGCTCGTAACCGCGATATTAACGCTGGGCCTTATGACGATTTTATTCAGACAGACGCCGCTATCAATCGCGGTAACTCCGGTGGTCCGCTTTTTGATATGAGCGGCAAAGTTATTGGTATCAATACTGCGATTATTTCTCCGTCAGGTGGCTCTATCGGTATTGGCTTTGCTATTCCGTCTGAAATGGCAATTGGTGTGTTGGATCAATTGAAAGAATTTGGCGAGACAAGAAGAGGGTGGCTGGCCATACGCATTCAACCAGTGAGCGAAGATATTGCGACGATTATGAAACTGCCAAAAGCAGAAGGTGCGCTTGTTGCAGGAAAAATCGAAGATAAAACGGTCGATCATTCTCAAATACAGGATGGTGATGTTATTATCCGTTTTGCTGGGCATAAAATTAAAGATGCGCGGGAATTGCCCCGCATTGTCGCGGAAAGTCCGGTTGGAAAAATCTCGGATGTTACAGTCATCAGAGATGGACAGGAAAAAACAGTTCAAGTCAAACTTGGCCTTTTGAAAGAAAAAGAAACCGACGCCGACAGCAAGTCCGATCCTAAGAATTCTGGGAAGGACAAACAGGAATCCAAGCAATCTGTGCAATCAATGGGGATGACACTTTCTGCAATGACTGACGAATTGCGAAAAACGTTTAACATCAAGCAAGGTGTTGAAGGTGTTGTTGTTACGGCTGTTGTTCCAAAGAGTGCCGCTGATGAAAAGCGTATTCGCAGCGGTGATGTTATCGTGGATATTAATCAGGAACAGGTAAAAACGCCGGAGGATGTTGCAAAGAGATTGGAAAATCTGCGCGCAACTGGGCGAAAAAATGCACTTTTGGTTGTGTCTGGCGCTGGTGGTGAATTACGTTTTGTCACCGTTCGTCTGGATTAATGCTCACGGTAATACAATACATAATACGATTAATAACAATATGCGTTATCCTATTGTATTACTGGGCTAAATTGCTGAAATATTAGCAATTCCTTGGCTTATCGTTAGGGCATTATAGGACGTCGTCGTGCTTTCTATACCTTAAAAGATTTAGCTAATCTGCGCGCAACGGGGCGTAAAAATGCACTTTTGGTTGTGTCTGGCGCTGGTGGTGAATTGCGTTTTGTTAACCTGCGTTGGGATTAATGCTCACGGTAATACAATAAACAATACGATGAATAACAACACGCATTATCATATTGTATTACCGAGTTAAATTTCTGAAATACCGGCAATCCTTTGGTTTATAGATAGAGCTTTATACGACGAAGTCGTGCTTTCTATACCCTTGGAGATAAAGTAGCGCCGTTAGATCGCCGTAATCAATCCGGATTGATGCGGCTTCAGCAACAATGGGCTTGGCGTGCAGTGCAACACCAGAGCCAGCTTTTTGCAGCATAGCCAGATCATTTGCGCCATCACCCACCGCCATTGCCTCGTCAGGTGAAATTCCCAATTGTTTACAAAGATCTTCCAATTTATCCAATTTTGCTTGTTTGCCCAAAATAGGTTCAGCCACAAAACCAGATAATTGATTATCTACCACTTTCAATTCATTGGCGTGATGTTCATTAAAACCGAGCATGGCGGCAATTTTTCCAGTAAAGATGGTGAAACCACCAGAAACCAATGCTGTATAGGCACCATTTTTCCGCATGGTTGCGATAAGTTCTTTGCCACCAGCGGTCAAAATAATCCGGTTTTTAATAACCCTATCAATAATATCCAGAGGTAGACCTTTTAATAGGGCAACACGTTCTTTCAAGGCCGGCTCAAAAGCAATTTCCCCATTCATTGCGCGCCGCGTAATGGTGGCAATATGCTCGCGTAATCCTGCTTCTTCGGCAAGTTCATCAATACATTCTTGCCCAATCATTGTGGAATCCATATCCGCAACAAGAAGCTTTTTTCTTCGTTTGTCTTGTTCTTGCACCGCAATATCAATAGGAAGATCACCAATCGCATTGCGGAGATTTTCTAATGCCTGTGCTTTGTTTATGGTATTTGGCAGAGGAATATCGCACGCGGTACCATCAGCTAGCCAATAAACATTATTTGCATTAACGTGCTGACACGCTTTATCAACAAGTGTCGGTTCTAGGACAGGATGTGTAGGATTGGTTATAAGCGTGGCTACAAGTAAGGAATTGGTAGACATAGGAAGTCCCCGTCAATGAAAAAAAGAGTTATAACTTTGATAGCGGGCCCTACCGCAAGCGGCAAGTCTGATTTTGCAATTGAACATGCAAGAAAGCATGATGGTGTTATTATTAACGCAGATTCAATGCAGGTCTATGATATTTTGCAGGTTATAACCGCTCGTCCTTCTGACGCGGATATGTCTTTAGCCAAACATTATCTTTATGGCCATGTTGATCCATCTATTCGGTATTCTACCGGAAAATGGCTTAAAGATGTGTCTTGTCTGTTGGATAAGCTGGGTGATGTGCCATTGATCTTTGTTGGTGGAACGGGGCTTTATTTTAAGGCATTGCTAGACGGCTTGGCAGAAATACCCGACGTGCCATTGGCAATAAAAGAAAAGTGGCAAGATATTGCGCAAAACACTGTGCCGGAAAAGCTACATGACCAACTGATGCAGGTTGATAAAAAAACAGCAGAGATATTGAATATTAATGACCGGCAGAGAATTTTGCGTGCTTTGGAGGTGTTTGACGCGACGACTAAACCGTTGAGCGCATGGCAGGATCAAAAAACCACGCCACTGCTTCAAGATATGAATATTGAAAAAATACTTCTGCAGCCAGAACGTGCATTGGTGTATGATCGCATTGAGAGGCGCTTTGATCACATGGTAGAAAACGGTGCATTTGATGAGGTTCGTAAACTTGATGATTTGCAATTGGATTCTACTCTGCCGGCAATGAAAGCCATCGGTGTTCCGGAATTTATCAATGTCCTAAATGGACTTGAAACTATGGAAAGTGCGATAGAAAAAGCCAAAACACAAACCAGACGATATGCAAAGCGCCAGATGACATGGTTTCGCCACCAATTCGACTCAACGTGGAAATGCCTTTCGTAACGCAGAGTTTTCTTTGAAAGTGTCATTTACATCTGAATAAGGGTGAAGACGTGCTGGTTTTATTATGGCGGTATGAAATGCCGCCCAAATCCATCATTGAATAGTATACTGATAATATATCACGATCGTTTTCTTTGGTCTTTTCTTGTTAAAAACATAAACTATGCAATAATGTCAGGGTAATTTTTGGCATTGACGAATGTAAAATTGCATAATAAGGTTTCCGCCATGGAAAAGATTATTCTAGTAGTGTGGTAGCGTATGAGGCAGATGGTGTAACCATTCAGCTAATAGCACCTCATACGCAAGACAGGCTCCCTCGGGAGCCTTTTTTATTATCCGATTTGATTATGTTGACGAGTAGGAAAAATGACAGAGCATAAAAAGCCAAGAGACAATGCAGACGGGACAACTATGACCGGAGCAGAAATGGTCGTACAAGCCCTGATCGATCAGGGAGTAAAACATATTTTTGGTTATCCTGGTGGAGCTGTTCTGCCTATTTTTGACGAAATTTACCAACAAGATCAATTCCAACATATACTCGTGCGTCATGAGCAGGCAGCTGGACATGCCGCAGAAGGGTATGCCCGTAGCACAGGCAAAGTAGGTGTGATGCTCGTGACATCTGGCCCTGGTGCGACAAATTCTGTAACGGCGCTGCAAGATGCCTTGATGGATTCCATTCCATTGGTCTGTTTTTCTGGGCAGGTACCAACAACCTTGATTGGTACAGATGGTTTTCAGGAAGCCGATACGGTCGGCATTACACGCCCTTGTACAAAGCACAATTGGCTTGTTAAAGATGTCAACGATCTGTCACGCATTATTCATGAGGCTTTTTATATTGCCCAAACGGGAAGACCAGGCCCTGTGCTCATTGATATTCCAAAAGATATACAATTTGCTTCAGGCATCTATACCGCACCAAAATCCATGCCGCGCGCCAGTTATAGACCGCAATTGGAAGGTGACGATAAGGCAATTCAATACGCTGTTTCAATGCTTGCACAGGCAAAAAAGCCGGTCATCTATTCGGGCGGTGGTGTTATCTCGTCGGGTAGCGAAGCCGTAAGACTTTTGCGCGAATTGGTAGACTTGGGTGATTTTCCAATTACCTCAACACTTATGGGATTGGGAGCATATCCGGCATCGGGTAAAAATTGGCTTGGCATGTTAGGTATGCATGGTACCTATGAAGCAAATATGACAATGCATGATTGCGATGTTATGCTGGCAATCGGTGCTCGTTTTGACGACCGTATCACCGGACGGCTAGATGCTTTTGCTCCTAATGCACGTATCATTCATATCGACATTGATCCATCATCAATCAACAAGACTGTACAAGTTGAGGTTCCGATTATTGGCGATGTTGCCCATATTCTGGAAAATATGACACGAAGTTTGCGCGCATTGCAGCAAACGCCTAATAAAGCAGAACGTAAGGAATGGTGGGACACTATAAACCATTGGCGGGCGCGGAATTCTTTGGCGTTCAAGCAAAGAAGCGATGCGATTATGCCGCAATATGCCATTCAGCGGCTTTGCGAACTTACCAAAGATAAAAACGCCTATATAACACCTGAAGTTGGCCAACACCAAATGTGGACAGCCCAATATTATGGGTTTGATGAGCCGAAACATTTTATGACATCTGGTGGATTGGGAACCATGGGGTATGGATTTCCGTCATCAATCGGTGTGCAGGTTGCAAATCCAGATGCTTTGGTTATTTGTGTTGCAGGTGATGCATCTATTCAAATGAATATTCAGGAACTGGCAACAGCGATGCAGCATAAGACGCCAGTTAAAGTGTTTATTCTTAATAATAATTACATGGGCATGGTTCGGCAGTGGCAACAATTGCTGCATGGTAACCGCTTATCCAATTCTTATACAGAATCTATGCCGGATTTTGTAAAATTGGCAGAAGCTTATGGGGCTGTCGGCATAAGATGTTCCGACCCACAGGAATTGGATGCCAAGATCCGTGAAATGATAGAGTGTGATAAGCCGGTTTTATTTGATTGCCGCGTTGTCAATCAGGAAAATTGTTTCCCGATGATCCCATCAGGACGTGCGCATAACGATATGCTGTTGCCCGATGAGGCCAATGATGAAGCAGTTGCAAATGCAATTGATGCCAAAGGTCGCTCGCTCGTATAAGGAATTAAAATCATGAATGCGCAAAATTTAAGTTTCGGATCAGCATATTTCATCGAAGCCGATAATGATCCTATGGAAACACATATGCTCGCTGTACTCGTTGATAATGAACCGGGTGTACTTGCCCGCGTTATCGGGTTGTTTTCGGGCAGGGGCTATAATATTGAAAGCCTAACTGTTTCAGAAACCGAACATGAACAACGTTTGTCACGTGTCACAGTGGTAACAAGAGCAACACCACAGGTTTTAAACCAAATTAGACACCAGCTGGAACGTATTGTACCGGTTCACAGAGTTGTTGATTTAACCGTGAAAGCCAAAGAACTAGGGCAGGACGGTCCAATTGAGCGTGAATTGGCTTTGATTAAGGTTGCTTGCCAAGGTGCGCAACGCGTTGAAGCATTACGGTTATCCGATGCATTTCATGCGAAAGTTGTTGATGCAACAACCGATCACTTTATTTTTGAAGTGACCGGCAAATCAGCAAAAATCGACCAATTTATCGCCATTATGCGCCCTCTTGGCTTGGTTGAAATTTGCCGTACCGGCGTATCCGCAATGAACCGTGGGCCAGAAGGTATGTAAGACAAAAAGGTCATTTGTTCGCAGTAATAAATGACCTTTTTTTATTCCCCTATAGTATGGTGAGATAGGACACGAAAACTGCACCGCCAGAGAAAATAGGGCGGTTTGACCAAAAATGTTTATAGGGCAATAACCGAGTAATAAAGCACTCTCAATATCGGATATTCGGGTGCTTTATTAGGCGATGGATGGTATTTTTAAGAAAAATCAAACCTAACAACGGCTTTAATTATAACACGCAATTTTAAAGCTTTTATCGCCTCATCATTATGTTAATGCTCTATCTTGGTTGCGGCTTTAATTGCTCTTGCTTGTGATATAAAAAGCGCCATAACGTAGATAAGGCTGTGATATAAATCGGGTAAAAGGCTTGCCCTTTTCTGTCGAATCCTGTTTGGTAAAACCATGCAATTTTCACCAGAACAGGATAAAGCCTTAACCGAAGTTTCTTCCTGGTTAAACAAAGGTCGTTCACCTATTTTCCGTCTGTTTGGCTATGCCGGTACAGGGAAAACAACTTTGGCACGCTATTTTGCTGAAACGGTTGATGGTGATGTTCAGTTTGCAGCATTTACCGGTAAAGCCGCACAGGTATTGCGCTCTAAAGGTGCAACAAATGCACGCACAATACATTCATTGATCTACCGGCCACGAGGTGAAGAAGAAGTCGCAGACGAAACCACAGGGAAAACGTCTATAGCTCCAACATTTTCATTGAATAGACAAAGCCCTGTTGCACAGGCCAAGCTAATTGTTATCGACGAATGTTCCATGGTTGATGAACAATTAGGGCGTGATCTGATGAGTTTTGGCACACCCATTTTGGTATTGGGGGACCCGGGACAATTACCGCCGATTTCCGGCGGTGGCTTTTTTACCGAGCATGAACCGGATTTTCTTCTAACGGAAATTCATCGGCAAGCACGTGACAACCCGATAATTCGGCTGGCTATGGACGTGCGTGAGGGCAGAGATATTAGTTATGGCGATTATGGTGCGGCAAAAATAATCTCGCGCAAAGAAGTCAATCAACAATTGGTATTGGACGCCGATCAGGTATTATTAGGCATTAACCGAACGCGGCGACTTTATAATAAACGCCTTAGGGAATTGAAGGGCTTCTCTGCAGACTACCCACAAGCAGGGGATAAATTGGTTTGCCTTCGTAATGACCCTGCCAAAGGGCTATTGAATGGTTCATTGTGGAAGGTCATGACATCGTCGAAAGAGACGGTAAAACCCGGTATTAATCTGCTTGTCACGCCGGAAGATGATGACCGTGGTGTCGCCAAGATCAAATTGCTGAAAGCCGTTTTTGAGGATCCGGAAAGTGAAATTTCATGGCAGTTAAAAAAGCGGTATGACGATTTTGATTATGGTTATGCTTTAACTGTTCATAAGGCGCAAGGTTCGCAATGGGACAATGTTGTACTGTTTGACGAAAGCTTTGCATTTCGGGATACCAGAGAACGCTGGTTATATACCGCAATTACCCGTGCCGCTGAACAGTTAACGATTGTTCGTTAGTGCTGTTATTCTTCAAGTATTAGTTGTATGCTGCTTAAAGCAAACTGAAATAAATGTTTGTTTTGAGGAGAAATTACTATGCGTGTAAAAGATAAAGTTGCAATTGTTACGGGTGGAGCCAAAGGTTTGGGAGAAGCAACTTCAAAACTTCTCGCAAAAGAAGGCGCCAAGGTTGTTCTTACTGATCTTGATGAAAAGGCAGGACAAAGAGTCGAGGAAGAAATAAAAGCAGCTGGTGGCACCGCCAAATTCATGCGACAGGATGTTTCTGATGAAAAACGTTGGAAAGAAGTCGTTGATGATACGGTAAAACTATTCGGTAGATTGGATATTCTGGTGAATAATGCTGGTGTTGGACATTCAGGTTCTGCTGAAGATGAAACGCTTGAAAAATGGCGCTTTCTACAGTCGATTAATCTTGACGCGGTTTTTCTTGGAACACGTGAAGCTATCCGCGTGATGAAAGAACATAAGAGTGGATCGATCGTCAATCTATCATCAATTGAAGGCTTGGTGGGCGATCCGACGCTCGCTGCCTATAATGCAAGTAAGGGTGGTGTCAGGTTATTCACCAAATCAGCAGCATTACATTGCGCAAAATCAGGCTATGGTATTCGTGTAAACTCGGTTCACCCGGGGTATATTTGGACACCAATGGTTGAAGAAAGTGCAAAACAAGATGGCAATGTTGAAGAGAGAAGGGCACAGCTAACCGCCTTGCATCCTATCGGTAAATTGGGTGTTCCAGAGGATATTGCTTACGGTATTTTATATCTAGCATCTGATGAAGCAGGTTTTGTAACCGGCACAGAACTGGTGATTGATGGCGGTTATACCGCTCAATAATGATCTTTTTCATGAGATCTACATTAGATTTGATAAGAATAATTTTATTATTTAATTCATTAGTTTATATAAAATGCTTATCTAATAAAACCACCGCAGTTGATGCGGTGGTTTTATCATTTCATTTTGCCGCTATGGTTGGTTGTTCAATACAGACTTAAGCCGCATCCATATTTTACAAAGTCCATGACAAATCAGACTGTATTGTAGCGCCTAACTATGTTGTAAGCTCGAACTATCTCCTCAAACTCGATTATTTCCGATCATCAAGCGGAACATAATCGCGAGGGAAAGCCACCAGTATGAAGCTGACGTGGACGACCAATTTTTTGTGCAGGGTCTTCAATCATTTCTTTCCATTGAGCAACCCAGCCAACATAACGTGCCAATGCGAGTAGAACTGTAAACATATAGGTTAGAAAATCTTCTGTGCAGGATCTTCAAGCATGTCTTTCCATCGAGCAACCCAGTCAACGCAACGCGCCAATGCGAATGGAGCTGTAAACATTTCGGTTAGGAAACAACCACATTGATTGCAAAACAAACATGTCTGTTAGAAGACATCCACTTCAATTGAAAAACAAACATTTCTGTTAGGAGCCATCTACTTCGGTTGGAACACAAACATCTCTATTGGGAAGCAAACATTTTGGGTGAGAAGCAAACATATTGCTGGGAAGTCGTGAGCTTTCAAAAAAAACCACCGCAGTTAATGCGGTGGTTTTTTCATTTCTTTTTGCCGTTATGACGCATTGTCCAATAAAGACTTAAGCAAAATCCATATTTAACAAAGTCCATGGCAAATCCGACTGTATTGTAGAGCCAACAAACTATGTCTTAAGCTCACTTTATATCGTCAAACCCGATTACTTCCGATCAGCAAGCGGAACATAATCGCGAGGGGCAGCACCAGTATAAAGCTGACGTGGACGACCAATTTTTTGTGCAGGGTCTTCAATCATTTCTTTCCATTGAGCAACCCAGCCAACGCAACGTGCCAATGCGAACAGAACTGTAAACATTTCGGTTGGGAAGCCAAGAGCTTTCAAGGTAATGCCAGAATAGAAATCTACATTTGGATAAAGTTTTTTCTCGACAAAATACTCGTCATTAAGAGCAATTTTTTCAAGTTCCATTGCAATATCAAGTAGCGGATCGTCCTTGATACCAAGCTCATTAAGAACTTCATGGCAGGTTTTTTGCATGATCTTGGCACGTGGGTCGTAATTTTTATAAACACGATGACCAAAGCCCATCAAACGGAATGGATCATTTTTGTCTTTTGCGCGAGCAACAAATTCAGGAATTCTATCAACGGAACCAATTTGTTGTAGCATTTTTAGGCAAGCTTCATTTGCACCACCATGTGCAGGCCCCCACAAACAGGCAACACCGGCAGCAATACATGCAAATGGGTTAGCACCTGAAGAACCAGCAAGACGAACGGTTGAGGTTGAAGCGTTCTGTTCATGATCGGCATGTAATGTAAAAATACGATCCATTGCGCGCGCAAGAACAGGATTTACATGATATTCCTCACAAGGCACAGCAAAACACATATGAAGGAAATTTGCTGCGTAATTTAGGTCATTGCGCGGATAGACAAATGGTTGGCCTATCGAATATTTATAGGCCATTGCAGCCAATGTTGGAACTTTTGAAATAAGGCGGATGGATGCAACCATACGTTGATGCTCATCTGCAATATCCAATGAGTCGTGATAAAAAGCTGACATAGCAGCAAGACAGGCAACCATTACGGCCATTGGGTGTGCATCGCGTCTGAACCCATGGAAAAACCGTGAAAATTGCTCATGCACCATGGTGTGCTGCATGATTGTGCGATCAAAATCTGCCTTTTGCTTTTTGCTTGGTAATTCACCATAAAGGAGCAGATAACATGTCTCGAGAAAGTCACCTTTTTCGGCAAGTTGATCAATTGAATATCCGCGATATAAGAGAACACCTGCGTTTCCGTCGATATAGGTGATTTTTGACTCACATGACGCGGTTGACGTAAAGCCGGGGTCGTAGGTAAATGCGCCGGTTTCTTTGTAAAGCGGGGCAATTTCTATAACATCGGGACCTATTGTGCCTTTACGTACTGGTAGCACAATACTTTTTCCGTCAACTGTAATTTGAGCTTTATTATCAGACATGAATCTTCCCTTTCGAATCCTCCACCTCTTTTCCCAAAGAGGCTCCACTTTTTCGTAGGTCTAATTTTACATGTACGTTAGATCTACTATGATTATTAACCTAACTCAAAAGTTAGCTTATGCAATCTGAAAAACCAATTCCTCATTGATTGCCGTTTCACTCTTGTGTGATGTAACGAGTAGTCCTTTTTTTATTAATTTCAATTTGAAAATATTTGAATATGAAAAGTATTCACTAATATCATACAAATATACCACAGATCGCTTGTGCAATCTGTGGCATTATTAGCCTTAAAAAAGCCAAATAAAATCGGTGATAAAGCACTTATCCACTTATTTGGTCACGTATTCTGGCAAGAGACTCATCTTTGCCAAGAACAACGAGTACGTCGAAAACGCCCGGTGAAACAGCTTTTCCGGTAAGGGCTGCACGTAAAGGCTGGGCAATTTTACCCAATTTCATACCCACATCTTCAGCATGTTTTCTAATTGCTTGGTCAAGAGCATCTTTTTCCCAAGCTGTGCAGGCTTCCAGAACTGGATATACGGCTTTCAAGATTTCTTTTGCTTCTTCATCAAGAAGCGATGTAGCCTTCTCGTCTAGCGGTAGCGGCCGCTCGGCAAAAATAAATGAAGCATTATCAACGAGTTCAACCAATGTTTTTGCGCGTTCTTTTAATTCTGGCATTGCAGATAAGAATTGCGCGCGGTTTTTGTCATTAAGTTTTGCTTGTAATTCTAATCCGCCTGGAATTTCTGGCAAAATGGACAATGCAGCATCAAACAGTGCGCGGTCATCGCTCATGCGCATATATTGACCATTAATCGCTTCCAATTTTTTGAAATCGAAACGCGCAGCACCCTTATTGATGTCATCAATATTGAACCATGAAATCATATCTTCCGTAGACATAATTTCATCATCACCATGGCTCCAACCAAGGCGCACAAGATAATTGCGCAAAGCTATTGGCAGATATCCCATAGCGCGATAGGCATCTACCCCCAAAGCACCATGGCGCTTTGATAATTTTGCCCCATCTGCACCGTGGATCAGTGGGATATGAGCCATCACTGGAACATCCCATTCCATCGCATTGAATAGAATTGTTTGTCGTGCGGCATTGGTAAGGTGGTCATCGCCACGAATAACATGTGTAACGCCCATGTCATGGTCATCAACAACAACGGCCAACATATAAGTTGGTGTGCCATCTGAACGCAAAATAATGAAATCGTCGAGATCTTTATTCGGAAACCGTACTTCACCTTGAACACGATCATGCACAACAGTTTCACCACTCTGTGGTGCTTTAATGCGGATAACTGGTTTAACCCCTGCCGGTGCTTCAGAAGGGTCACGGTCGCGCCAGATACCATTATAACGCGGTGGCTTACCTTCAGCCTTGGCTTTTTCACGCATTTCGGTGAGTTCTTCAGGGGTAGCATAGCAGTAATAGGCCTTACCAAGCTTTACTAACTGTTCAGCCACCTCGCGATGCCGATCAACGCGGGAAAACTGTGAAATAGGTTCACCATCCCATTTGAGACCTAACCAATCAAGACCGTCAATAATGGCATTAACGGCTGCTTCCGTTGATCTTTCTCTATCCGTATCTTCAATACGGAGCAGCATTTTACCGCCAGTATGTTTTGCATAAAGCCAGTTGAAAAGTGCGGTACGCGCACCCCCAATATGAAGAAAGCCTGTGGGAGAGGGGGCAAAACGGGTAACTACGGGCTTGGACATCATGTCTCCAGAATTAATCGAAATATAATATTGTCATTATGGTATTCTACCATGTAGCATAGACTTGCAAGCATGCAATAGTCATACTCTATAAGAGTGGGTTGGGGGTATAAAGCATAAAAATGCATTGGGAAGCAAACCAATGACACGCCGGCCAATCATCGCCAAACATGATGCACAGCTTTACCGTCCCCAGAAACGGCATGTTGTGAGTCTACCTGATAATACACCATTTAAGCTGCCTCTTAAATCACGTAAAATCAGGATTATAAACCATTTCAAGACCACAATGTTTGGCTTGCAAAACGCTGTTATTAGGGAGACCGATCGCGGCCTTCTCTTTCTGCTCATTCCAGTTTTTATGGCTTGCGGCGCAATATCCTATTTTAATTTGCCGTTTGAACCCGATGGCTTAAGATTATTAGCCTATTTTGCACTGATTGTTGGTCTTCTCTATCTCTCACGTCATTATCGGTTTTTCTGGTATATTGGTTGTGTTTGTCTTTGTGTGACGCTTGGTATTATTTCGGCTAAGTTTGAAACTTGGCGCTTGGACACACCAATGCTTGGGGCGGATGTTTCAACGCATTTAACAGGGCGTATTTTATCCTTGGAATGGGTGCCGAGCGGTCAATCCAAATTGCTTGTTGATGTGTTGGATACAGAAAAGCCAAAACTATATTATGGACCTAAACGGGTAACATTATCGGTACGACATTTGCCTGAAGATATGCGCCTTGGCGATGGAATTCATGGTTATGTGCGGTTGCGTGCCGAGTCGGGACCGGTAAGGCCAGACGGATATGACTTCGGGTTTTTCAGTTATTTTCAATCAATTGGCGCACAAGGTTTTGTATTAGGCAATCTTGATCGCATCAATGTGGGAGAACCAAAGACAATAGTCGAAAGGCTCGGTTTAAATATTGCACATTTGCGCATGACAATGACAAAGCGCATTACCGATGCCATTGGTGGTGAAACGGGAAGTGTTGCGGCAGCCCTTATTACGGGACAGCGGGGCGGTATTTCGCAAGCGACCAATGATGCTTTGCGCGTGGCAGGCTTGGCTCATATCCTATCAATCTCGGGGCTGCATATGGCCATGGTAAGTGGCATGGTCTTGCTCATTATCAGAACTATATTGGCGTTTTTCCCGTTATTTTCTTCCCATTATTCATCAAAGAAAATTGCAGCGATTATCGCTTTGTTTGTTGCTGCATTTTATCTGATGTTGTCGGGAGCCGATGTGGCGGCACAAAGAAGTTTTGTTATGGTGGCGGTTATGTTGCTTGCGGTTTTGTTTAACCGGTCGGCTATAACCATGCGTAATCTCGCCATTTCAGGTCTTATTACACTGGCAATTGTGCCACATGAAATATTAGGACCAAGTTTTCAAATGTCATTTTCTGCCACAGCCGCCTTGGTTGCTGTTTTTGGTTGGTGGAGCAGGCGCAATAGGCGTGTTGCAACGGCACCGCAATTTGTTGGGGTAAGCGTTATTCGGTTTTTGTTGCTGCCGATTGTATCTACCGCTATTGCGTCATTGGTTGCAGGGACTGCGAGCGGTATCTATGCCTCATATCACTTTTCAAATGCAGCGCCACTTGGCGTGTTAAGTAATGCAATTGCATTTCCCATAATGTCTTTTTTGGTTATGCCATTTGCGCTGCTCGCAGCAATTGCCATGCCTTTCGGATTGGAGTGGTTACCCTTGCAGGTCATGGGATATGGTGTGGATTTGGTTGAAAAAATCGCCTATGGCATCGCGTCTATATCGCCTGATATTAATCCAGGCTACATTCCGCCACGTGCTCTGTGCTTTTTATCGATTGGGTTGGTGGTTCTATTATTTTTCCAAACAAGGTTGCGTTTATTATCCATCATCGCTTTTGGCGCTGGTATTACCTTGTGTTTTCTAAAACCCCAACCATTGATAATCATCGCAGAAGACGCAAAAACTATGGGGATCATTGATCGCGGTAATCTTTATCTCAGCAATAGCAAAATGTCCAATTACACCATCAACGTCTGGAAACGCTCTTACGGTTTAAAGGATGTTATTACACCTGCCAGTGAGGCAATAGAGCAGGGTCAGCAATTTGTCTGTTCAGATTTAGTTTGCACATCGAAAATCAAACAAGGTAAGCAAGTTTCAATATTAATGTACAAAAAGAAAATGGAAGATAGTTTTTATGCCTGCCCATTTGCGGATTTAACAGTCGTGCCGTCCAAGATCTATTTTGCAACGGATTGCAATATGACAACCAGCCAACAAAAGATTACGGCACGTCAATTGGCGTTGTATGGAAGCGTGATGATTACCGATAACAACGACACTGTCTGGTCAATTCCAAATGGTCCGGTACGTCCATGGAATAGGCATCGAAAATTTTTAAGATCTGCGCGAGAGTAACAGTTGTTGGGATAAAAGAGTAACAGGTGTTGAGATAACAGAGCCGACTAAAAAAATATCGGCTCCATAAAAATTGCTAAAGTATTATTCAGCTTTTTCAGCAGAAGCAGCGTTGAGCTGACCGTATTTTTCTTCGCCAATTTTTTCAAGAAGAGCTAATTGGGTCTCAAGAAAATCGATATGACCTTCTTCATCTTCAAGTAATTCATCAAAAAGTTTTTTGGTAATATGATCGGATAGTTCAGCGCAAAGCTCGCGTGAAATACGATAGGATTCCCGTGCTTCATATTCACCAGCCAAATCGCATTCAAGAACTTCCTTGATATTTTGACCGATACGCAACGGAGATAAAGTTTGAAGGTTTGGATGACCTTCTAGAAAAACAATACGTTTTACTAATTTATCAACGTGACCCATCTCTTCGATAGATTCTTCACGCTCTTTTTGGGCAAATTTTGTAAATCCCCAATCTTCCGTCAATCGATAATGCAACCAATATTGATTAACTGCTCCTAGCTCAAGAAAAAGAGCCTCATTAAGCCGCTCTATGACCTTTTCGTGACCTTTCATGCTGACCAATCCTCCTGTATTTTGATCGTAACGCACGCACACGATCAAGATAAGAGATTATTTCAGCCTCGTCCCGATTATGCCGGCGATGATAGTTTTCCGTGACACGAATGATCGTTTCAAGAACATTCGGGAAACAACCGCAGCATTTGCCCTGTTTCGCCATCATCTTATAAACTTTGCCGGGAACAATCAATTGCCAACAATCCTCTTCCAACAGAGAATTGATCACATCTTCAATATCTGACAGTTGTATTACATTACAAGAACAGACAATCATGGTTTGTACAGATCGTTTATACTGAAAGAGACAATAGACCACGTTTAAAAGTTAAACATGAACCTTATAGACAAGTTTTACGCGAAAAGCAAGCATAATGTTGATTTATTTTATCAACAATAAAAATAGGGTATAAACTGTAAAAATGAGGGAAAAGATTACAGTCATCGTAGTCTGTGATTGCAATTTCTACTTTAATCCTTAATGAGGAATCAAAACGTCAAGGAACCGGTTGGCTATGAATGCACAGGAATTAAAAAAGGCTGCTGCGGCAAAAGCACTAGAATTTGTTGAAGATGGTATGAAACTGGGCATTGGTACCGGTTCTACCGCCAATGAATTTATCCGGCTTTTAGCCAAGCGCGTGGAAGAAGGGTTGCGTGTAACAGGTGTTGCAACGTCCCAGCGTTCCGAAGATCTATGCCTTGAACTTGGCATTCCGGTTGCCCGTCTTGATGAAGTGCCTTATCTTGATCTGGATATTGATGGGGCGGATGAAATTGGACCCCATATGGCTTTAATCAAAGGTGGTGGCGGCGCTTTGTTGCGAGAAAAAATAGTGGCTGCCGCATCGGCATCCATGTTGGTCATTGCAGATGAAAGCAAGGTTGTACCGGTTTTAGGAAAATTTCCACTTCCCATTGAAGTCAATCCATTTGGCTTACAAGCAACAAAATTAGCTATTGAGAAAAAAGCGGAAAAGCTTGGCTTGTCGGGTGAAATATCATTACGAATGAATGGCACCGACCCTTATAAAACAGATGGTGGACATTTTATTCTTGATGCATCATTTGCCAAGATTACCGATCCAGATAAACTTTCACATGAACTATTCGAGGTTCCAGGTGTTGTTGAACATGGCTTGTTCCTCAATTTGGCATCACGTTCTGTAATAGCAATGTCGAATGGTGAAATAAAAGTTTTGGAACTATCAGATATTTAGAGTAGATATAGGCAACTCGTCTGAATATTCTTAAATGGAAAACTGGTCATAATTAATTGACCGCAAATATGGAGTAATCACTGAATGAATACGGCATTTTCCATCCGCCGCCTTGCGGCAACGCTGGGGTCAGTCGCAATTTTGAGCATGGGTGTTGGTGCTGTCCATGCTGAAGATAATATTAGCGATGCGCAACTGCAGTCTGCAAAAAAGGCAATTGCTGCGATTCACGCAACAGATCAGTTTGACGAATTCCTCCCAGCAACAGCACGGGATCTAAAAGACGAATTGATGCGTAAAGATCCTAACTTGGCAAATGTTATTTCAGAAACTGTTGATGAGCAGGCTATGGCCTTGGTTAAACGCCGCGCAGATTTGGAAAAAGAGGCTGCACGCGTTTACGCTAAGCATTTCACACAGGAAGAGCTTGATCAGATCACCGCATTTTATAATTCTGAAGCTGGTAAGAAGTTGTTGAGCGAAGGTCCAAATGCTGCTCGTGATATTTTGTCGGCTTATGATGTCTGGAGACAAGGCATTGCTCAGGACTTGTCAACAAATGTTGGTAAAGCAATGTCACAGAAAATCGGTTCAACAAAGCCTGCAGCTCCAAAAACTGCACCTGCTGCTCCTTCTGCTCCTGAAAAGTCAGAGCAAAAGGCACCAGTACCATCCAAATAAGTTTGGTAATGATATGAATTATAATGGCGGCATTTATGCCGCCATTTTTCGTTTCGCTCCCCACAAAACCAATGATCATAAATTTTTGTAAAAATAGGGGTGGTAGAAACTTTAATATCATGCTCATTTATCCCATATGGAGAATTTGATTACAGTTGCGAAGGGAGCCTGAAGTGTCATCTTTTGATTTTGATTTGTTTGTAATTGGTGGCGGCTCTGGTGGCGTGCGCGCTGCCCGCTTGGCTGGGGCACTCGGTAAACGGGTGGCTGTCGCGGAAGAATATCGTATGGGGGGCACGTGCGTTATTCGCGGTTGTGTGCCTAAAAAGCTATTCGTCTACGCTTCCCATTACGGTCAGGAATTTGAAGAAAGCAAAGGCTTTGGTTGGACAGTTAGCGATTATCAGTTTGACTGGTCAAAGCTTGTTGCAGCAAAGAATAAAGAGATTGCTCGGTTGGAAGGTCTTTATCGACAAGGACTTGATAACAACCATGTCACTATTTTTCAGGAAAAAGCCGTTTTCATCGACTCGCATACGCTGGAGTTGAAGTCTTCTGGCAAAAAAGTAACTGCCGAGAAAATTCTGATAGCCACAGGTGGTCATGTTTCAACGCATCCTGAAATCATTGGTCATGAATTATGCATAAGTTCTAATGAGGCTTTCGACCTTGAACATCTGCCAAAATCAATTGTCATTTCTGGTGGTGGTTATATCGCTGTGGAATTTGCTAATATTTTCCATGGTTTAGGCGTTGAAACAACCCTCGTTTATCGTGGTAATATCATATTGCGTAAGTTTGACAATGATTTACGTCAAATCCTTAATGATGCTATGATTGCCAAAGGTATTCGTATTGTTTACAGCACAACGATTTCCAAGGTGGAAAAATCGGATAATGCTTTGTCTGTCACTTTGTCCAATGGCGAAAAGTTGAATGCTGGGCAAGTTATGTTGGCAATGGGGCGCTTACCCAATACACAAGGGCTTGGACTTGATAAGGCCGGCGTAAAGTGTGACGACAAAGGCGCTATTATTGTCGATAAATATATGACAACTTCGGCAAGCAATATATGGGCAGTTGGCGATGTCACTGACAGGGTGCAGCTAACACCAGTCGCCATACATGAAGCAATGTGTTTTATACAAACAGCCTTCCATAACAATCCAACAGTCCCCGATCATGATTTGATCGCCACAGCAGTCTTTTCGCAGCCAGAAATTGGAACAGTTGGGTTAACCGAGGAAGAAGCGGTGAAAAAATATCAGAAGGTTGAGGTTTATCGTGCTTTGTTCCGCCCAATGCGCAATACTTTGTCTGGTAGCAGCGAAAAAATGCTGACAAAGTTGATCGTTGATGGTGATACACGCATTGTCGTCGGCGCCCATATTCTGGGACCAGATGCCGGTGAAATGGCTCAGTTGCTTGGGGTTATTCTTAAAGGTAAGCTTACCAAAGATGTTTTTGACGCAACAATGGCATTGCACCCATCAGCATCAGAAGAATTGGTGACAATGTATAAACCAAGCTATGTTTATAAAAACGGTGAACGGATGGCGTAAGATAAACTTGTCTAACTTATGGCAAGACGATGTTTTTTACGTTATAAATGGCCGAAATATGCATAAATTGGGTAGTAATATCAAATATAACTTTGTTATTCTGTCAAATATTGTAAAGCTGATTTTATAATGGTTCTTTTGCTTTTTAACATAGCAGTATGACAATTTGTTTAATGGCTTTGTTGTTTTAGAGAGTGGAAATATGATGAATAAAGATTGGACGCCGGAATCGTGGAGATCAAAGCCAATTAAGCAGGTGCCGACTTATCCGGATTTATCCGTTTTGGAAAATGTGGAAGGTCAATTACGCCGCTTTCCGCCACTGGTCTTTGCAGGCGAGGCGAGAGAACTCAAACAAGAATTGGCAGCTGTTGCAGAAGGCAAGGCATTTTTGTTGCAAGGCGGCGATTGTGCGGAAAGCTTCGCTGAACATGAAGCCGATAATATCCGCGACTTCTTCCGCGTTTTTTTACAAATGGCAATTGCTTTGACATTTGGCGCATCAAAGCCAGTGGTAAAAGTTGGACGTATTGCAGGTCAATTTGCCAAGCCGCGCTCTTCTGACACTGAAACCAAAAATGGTATCGAGCTACCATCTTATCGTGGTGATATCATCAATGGCATCGAGTTTACGGAAGAAGCACGTATTCCTGACCCGCGCCGTATGTCGATGGTGTATCGTCAATCTGCGGCTACGTTGAATTTGCTACGTGCTTTTGCGCAAGGTGGTTACGCCAATCTAGATAATGTTAATAAATGGATGCTGGGCTTTATCGCCAATAGCCCACAAGGTGAAAGATATATTTCCCTTGCCAAGCGCATTTCTGAAACATTGGATTTTATGCGCGCAATCGGCATAACAGCAAAAACAAACCCATCTTTGCGTGAAACATCTTTTTACACCAGTCATGAAGCACTTCTTTTAGGTTATGAAGAAGCATTGACGCGCGTTGATTCAACCTCTGGTGACTGGTACGCAACCTCTGGGCATATGCTGTGGATTGGTGATCGTACAAGGCAGCCAGACCATGCCCATGTGGAATATTGCCGTGGTATTAAAAACCCGATTGGTTTGAAATGCGGTCCTTCATTGGATCCTGAAGAGCTGATAAGGTTGATTGATCTTCTGAATCCTGAAAACGAAGCTGGAAGATTGACCCTGATTGCCCGTTTTGGTTGCGATAACGTGGCAGAACACTTACCAGCACTTATTCGTGCTGTTGAGCGTGAAGGCAAGAAAGTTGTTTGGTCCTGCGACCCAATGCATGGCAACACCATTACAGCAAATGGCTACAAGACGCGTCCTTTTGAAAAGGTTTTAAAAGAGGTTGAGCAGTTTTTTGAAGTTCACCATGCTGAAGGAACCTATCCTGGTGGTATTCACATTGAAATGACTGGACGCGATGTCACCGAGTGTACAGGTGGTGCTCATGCAATTTCTGCAGAAGATCTCTCTGACCGGTATCATACGCATTGTGACCCTCGTCTGAATGCAGATCAGGCATTGGAATTGGCTTTTTTGGTTGCAGAATTATTGAAAAAAGATCGTGATTCTAATGCCAATAACGCAAAGGTTTCGAAATAATTTTCAATCATTGACTGTCAATTGGCATGACCTGCCAATTGACATCGCCTATTAATTGGCACCGCTATTAATTAATATCACTGTTAATGAGCATTGCCGGCTAATTGGTAATTTTTGGGTGAAACATTATGAAAAGACTCTTCAACGCATTCTTAAATTCCATGCATGCGTTGAATTATCTGTTGCGCCATGAAAAGGCGGTATTGCAGGAAGCAATCGTGCTGGTTCTCTCAATTCCTTTTGCGATTTTTTTTGCAAAAGGATTTGGCGAATTTCTGCTGCTGGTTGGCGCAATATTGTTTGTGCTTATTATCGAAATTATCAACACCGCGATAGAAGCATGTTGTAATGCGCAAACACGCGACTACCGCGAAGATATAAAAATTGCAAAAGATGCCGGTTCTCTTGCAGTCCTACTTGCTATTGTGCTCGCCTTTGCCATATGGAGTTGGATAGTCATAAAAAGCTTATTTTTCATGTAATTTATGTCGTTGCAACAAAGATGATGACAGGTTAAATCATGCTTATGACAAAGAAGCTCATAACAAACGACTTAACGATAGCTTTAGCGCAGCTAAACCCTATTGTTGGAGATATTGAAGGCAATGTAGCACTGGCACTAAAAGCGCATAAAGATGCGACACAGGCTGGCGCGGATCTTGTTCTGTTTACAGAGCTTTTTATGAGTGGCTATCCACCGGAAGATTTGGTGTTGAAAAAAGCTTTCACAGATGCCTGTCAAACAGCAATTGAAAAGCTTGCATCAGTAACGGTTGATGGTGCCGGTATCATTGTTGGTTGTCCTCTTCGCCGAAATTCAAAAATCTATAATATGGCTGTGGTGCTGGACGATGGAAAAATCGTTGCCGAAGTCAAAAAGTATGATTTGCCGAATTATAGTGAATTTGATGAAAAACGTGTTTTCACAAGTGGTGAAAGTCCAGCTCCCATTGTTTTTCGTGGGGTGAAGATAGGTTTACCGATTTGTGAAGATATCTGGAATAATCATCACCTATGTGCCGATCTTGAACGGCAAGGGGCTGAAATCATTCTGGTCCCCAACGGATCTCCATATAGTCGCAATAAATATGAGCAGCGCGTTAAGGTTGTTCAATCACAGGTCAAAAATTCTGGTCTGCCGTTGATTTATATTAATCAGATTGGTGGGCAAGATGAGTTGGTTTTTGATGGTGGTTCATTCGCATTGAATGCAGATTGTTCCTTAGCTTTTCAAATGAAACATTTTGACAGCCAATTTGCGTTAAGTCATTGGCAAAAAAGCAATGGCCAGTGGCATTGTCAGTCTGGACCTAAGGAAAATATTTTACATGGTGATGCCGCAGATTATCAGGCCTGTGTGCTAGGATTTGGTGACTACGTTAATAAAAATCAGTTTAAAGACGTTGTTATAGGGCTTTCGGGCGGTATTGATTCTGCACTTTGTGCTGCAATTGCTGCTGATGCTTTGGGGGCTGAGCGCGTTCGGGCGGTTATGTTGCCTTACCGTTATACATCTTCCGAATCCATCAAGGATGCAGAAGATTGTGCAGAAAAATTGGGTTGTCATTACGAAACAGTCCCCATTTTTGAACCGGTGGAAGGTTTTCAACGCGCATTGGCCGCGATATTTGCAGGAACCGAATCTGGTATTACAGAAGAGAATTTGCAAAGCCGGTCTCGTGGCACAATTTTAATGGCGATTTCCAACAAATTTGGTTCCATGGTCGTGACAACCGGTAATAAATCGGAAATGTCGGTTGGCTATGCGACACTCTATGGCGATATGAATGGTGGGTTCAATCCCATAAAAGACCTTTATAAAATGCAGGTTTATGCACTTTCCAACTGGCGTAACCAAAATATTCCGATTAACAGTTTAGCTCCTCATAAATCGGTTATTCCGCAAAATATAATAGATAAGGCGCCTTCCGCCGAATTGCGTGATAATCAAAAGGATGAGGATACACTACCGCCTTACCCGATATTGGACGGTATCTTGCAAGGCTTGGTGGAAGATGAAATGAGTATCAACGATATTGTTCAAAAGGGATATGCGCGTGATACAGTGGAAAGAGTTGAGCAACTTCTTTACCGTTCCGAGTATAAAAGACGTCAATCGGCACCTGGTGTAAAAATCAGTCACAAAAACTTTGGCCGTGATCGCCGCTATCCTATTACAAATCGTTTTCGCGATAAGAATTGAGTGTTTTGATGATAAAAGTTCGTTTTGCCCCTTCACCAACAGGCTTCATCCATATTGGTAATACAAGAATTGCACTTTTCAATTGGCTTTTTGCATTGGCCAACAAGGGCAAATATGTTTTGCGTTTTGATGATACTGATCTTGAGCGTTCCAAACAGGAATATATTGATGGCATTGGTGTTGATCTTGATTGGTTAGGTATCAAGCCAGACGAAATTTACTATCAATCGAAGCGTTTTGACCGTTACAATGAGATTGTTGAAACATTAAAGGCTAAAGGTCTGCTTTATCCGTGCTATGAAACATCGGAGGAACTGGAAAGAAGACGTAAAATACGTTTGTCTCGCAAGCTTCCGCCAGTTTACGGACGTGAAGCGCTAAAACTCACACCAGAAGAAATTCAGGCCTTTGAGGCAGAAGGACGTAAGCCACATTGGCGTTTTCTATTGCCGAATTTCCAATCTGACCCATTAAAAACAACAAGAACTGAAGTACATTGGGATGATGCCGTGCGTGGACCGCAAACAATTGATTTGGCATCAATGTCCGATCCAGTTCTTATTCGTGAAGACGGCAGCTATTTATATACATTGCCATCTGTTGTTGATGATATTGATATGGGAATTACGCACATTATTCGCGGTGACGACCATGTTACCAATACCGGTGTGCAAATAGCGATTTTTGAAGCTTTGGGAGCAAAAGCACCTATATTCGGCCATATCAATTTGCTAACAACCATATCAGGCGAAGGCTTGTCGAAGCGTAAAGGCGACCTTTCTGTCCGTTCACTGCGCGAAGAGGGATTTGAGCCAATGGCTGTAGAATCTCTTGCCGTTCTCATTGGCACGTCTGAAAATGTTCAAGCTTGTGCAGATCAGCAAACTTTGTTGCAGCATTTTGATTTGACAGCAACCTCCAAATCCTCTGCCAAGTTTGATCCGGCAGATTTGTTGACGCTTAACCGTCATATTGTTCAATCTTTGGACTATGAACAGGTCGCCAAACGACTAGAAGAAATGGGTATTAGCGGTAAAAATGCCTCGCCATTCTGGTATGCAGTGCGTGGCAATATCGAAAAGTTAAGAGACGCAAAACAGTGGTGGGATGTTATTGTGAATGATAATATCAAAAGCACGGTTGCTGCGGACGATCTTGATTATGTCCATTCTTCTTCATCTTACTTGCCGGAAGGTGATTTAACGGAAGATAGCTGGAAAACTTGGACAACAGTGCTTAAGGAAAAAACAAACCGTAAGGGGAAATCTTTATTTTTGCCTCTTCGGCAGGCACTCACAGGTTTGGATCATGGTCCCGAAATGGCTGCTATGTTGCCACTTATTGGTCGGGATAAAGTAATGAACCGTTTAAAAGCATAAACACGTATAAAATCTGACTAAAAACAAAAAATCATAGATATCGCTATTACTGGCGGCATCTATTTTTGTTTGTCACGAATAATATATTGAAAATAAAGACATTATATATTGACCATAAATCACAATTTATAGCCAATATGTTTTTCGATGTTTTTTAAAATCCCGAAATCTAAGGTCTGGTATTTATCAACATAAATGCTGGTATATCGTCACCAAATCCCTTCGGGGAAGGGGGCTCTTTTTCATATTTACGTGGATTTTTCGTGGCTTCTTTTCTAACAACGGTTTTCTCAGGAACCACATTTTTAGCGTCCGCTTTATCCGCTGTTGTTTTTGCCTGTTTCGTTTCTAATTGAGCCGGTTTGCTTTCTGCGCTCTCAACCTTTTCCGTACGTGTTTGTGTACGCTTTGTCTTCTTTTTTGGTTTTTCCTCATTTGTCTTATCAAGCGCACCATTATCTTCAGACGAGGTTGCAGCTTTTTCTAATGAGGCAAGGTCACCATTTAACCATTCAATCGTCTGATTGCTCATTTTTTCAATGGCTTCGACATATTTCTTGTCTGCTTTGGTGACAATTGTAAAGGCTTTGCCTAAGCGACCAGCGCGGCCTGTGCGACCAATACGGTGTACATAATCTTCGGCATGTGTTGGCACATCATAATTAAATACGTGGCTCACATCAGGAATATCCAAACCACGTGCCGCAACATCGGAAGCAACAAGCAGTTTTAATTTGCCATCCTTAAAATTGGACAACATCGTCATACGCGAACGTTGATCCATATCGCCATGCAGGGCACCAACACTAAATTCATGCCTTTCCAGCGAGCGGAAAAGCTCGGATATATCTTTTTTACGATTGCAAAAGATAATCGCGTTTTTAAGATCGTCGCCTTCTGCTTTAATCAAATCACGAAGAACAGCGCGCTTTTCCCAAGGTTTGCTACGAGAAGCGACCAGTTTTTGCGTAATCGTTGTTGCTGTAGAAGAAGCTTTGGCAATTTCCACCTTTACCGGCGAATGCAGAAACTGCTCTGTTAATTTGGTAATTTCTGGCGCCATTGTCGCAGAAAAGAACAGGGTTTGGCGTGTGAAAGGAATAAGCTTACAGATACGTTCAATATCAGGGATAAATCCCATGTCGAGCATACGATCCGCTTCATCAATAACCAAAATCTCGACGCCGGTTAATAGCAGCTTTCCTCTTTCAAAATGGTCAAGCAATCTGCCTGGTGTCGCAATTAACACATCGGCACCACGACCAAGCTTACGATCCTGTTCATCAAAGGAAACACCGCCAATGAGCAAAGCGACATTTAAACGATGGTTGACGCCATATTGGTCAAAATTTTCTTCAACCTGTGCGGCAAGTTCGCGTGTAGGCTCAAGAATAAGGGTTCTCGGCATTCGTGCCCGTGCACGCCCTTTTTCAAGCATGGTTAGCATTGGCAAAACAAATGAGGCTGTTTTGCCCGTGCCTGTTTGCGCAATACCCAATACATCTTGCCTTTTTAGGACATGAGGGATTGCCCCAGCCTGTATCGGGGTAGGTTCCTTATATCCAACGGAATTAACTGCTTTGAGAACCTTATCTGAAAGGCCCAAGTCATCGAAACTGGTCAAAGGTGGTATCACTCTTTCTCTATTAGACCCTAGCTGCCCGAGCTGGAACGTTGCTGGGAAAATTAGCTAATCTTACCGTTTTAAAAACGCGTTAAGGTGCATTAAGAAAAAAGTCAACAAAAACCAATGAATTATGAAGCATTAACCGTAATATTCTTTTTAATATCGAAATTGTTCCGACAAAATTCTTTCATCCCATGAATGATTTGGGTCAAATAAAATAGAAGCCTTCACATCGGTTGCCGATGAGACTTGTACGCTGCGCACGGATTTTACTTCAACATTATCTGCAGCGGCATTCACCGGGCGTTTGTCCAATTCCAACATACTAAAATGCACCTTGACTGTATTTGGTAATAATGCGCCATGCCATCTTCTGGGGCGAAACGGGCTTACCGGTGTTAATGCCAAAAGTGGTGCTAAAAGCGGAAGAATAGGTCCTTGTGCTGATAGATTATATGCTGTGGAACCTGCAGGGGTGGCCACCATAACACCATCACAGCATAGTTCTTCCATTCTAACCTTATCATCAATGCTGATTCTAATTTTCGCTGCTTGATACGATTGACGAAAAAGCGACACTTCGTTGATAGCCAATGCCTCTACATGACCTTCAACGGTTGAATCCGCTATCATACGTAAAGGGCTAAGTTCTTCCTTATGGGCTTTTGCTATACGTTCTGGAAGTTTTCCTAACCGGTATTCATTCATGAGAAAACCAACAGAACCACGGTTCATGCCATAAATAGGTTTACCGGAATTCATGTTGTTACGTAAAACTTCCAACATTGTTCCGTCACCGCCAAGTGCAACAATGACATCGGCATCTTCAATTGTTGATTGCCCATAACGCGCCGTCAACGCTTGAAAAGACATATATGCCTGCGGCGTTTGTGCCGATATAAAATGAAAGCGGTTCAACGATTTTATCATAAAAATAGTCCGGTTATATGCTCTGCTCATGGTCCATTATAAATGGATACGCAACTTATATACTCTGTTTAACACAGAAACTATAAGCTATTCTTTTTATTCATTTATGCTTTAATGGTTGATTGTTTCCAAATGTATTTGATGAAACTATATAATGAATAGAGATTTTATTTTATTGAATTGGATCAGGATTATAGAAGGTTAAAGTCATGACTGGTAAAAAAATACTCATTTTAGCATGTGGCGTGTTATCCGTTCAGTGTTTGTCCGCCGGATATGCCCTAAGTAGCTGTGCTGACAAAATACAATATATTCAAACGCAACTCGATTACGCCGTTAAAAACAATAATGCGGGTGAAATTGATGGGCTAAAGAAAGCGCTTGATGCGACAACAAAGAATTGCGACGATTCCAAGTTAGACACACAGCATCAGCAAAAAGTTGAAGAAAAACAAAGAAAATTAGAAGAACGTCAATCTGAATTGGACTCCGCAAAAGCTAATGGCAACGAAGATAAAATAGACAAATTGACGAAAAAACGGGATCGTGCTCAAAACGAGCTTGACGAGGCCAAGCAGCGGCTCGATCACTAATACATCATCAAACAGTGAAATTGTAATATTTTTCAATCTGTTAGTTTGTAAGTTAAGAATAAAAATCGCCGGTTGGTAATGATATTTTTGAGGTCTTAAAGGTATTCAACCGGCGTTTTATCCAAATGAAGCCGATATTAGCTTGCCGCCAATATTCGCTTGTTGCCTATATTCTTTTGCTGCCGCTATTCGTACGCGGACGATTTGCACATGCCGCTAATTGGTGTTTATATTTAAATTTTCTCAGCCATCATGTGTGTCAAACGGCAATAGCGAACCTTTATTATTTAATTGCTGTCATTCATTCTTTAAAACACGCTTATTGCTAAGACAGCATTGTTATTGCTGGAAAAACGTCGCTATTGCTGGGAAAGCGGTGCCGTTGCCAAGAAAACACTGGGATTGCTAAGTCATTGCAGCGCAGCATTATAAACATTTGCGCTATGGGCAATGTCTCGCGTATCAGTGCTTCTTGCATCGTTCTTGTTCAAGAAAATGCAAAACGTGTTTTTCATATGCGTGTCATGTCAATATCTGTGGTAACAATGATAATTCGTGGTTGAACCGGACGTCATGATCGGTTAGAGAACTTCTGCATATAAAAATCTATTTGTGCACCCGTAGCTCAGCTGGATAGAGCGCTGCCCTCCGAAGGCAGAGGTCATGAGTTCGAATCTCGTCGGGTGCGCCATTATTCTTCCGCTATATCTCAAAGCTAATTATTACGTATTTTAATTGGAAAAAATGCACGGATTATTTGTGAAGCTCACAGCGCTTATTTGCTAATTTAATGAAACTTTTAATCATACGCAAAATACGTGATTTTCTATGTCTTCAATAATTGTTGAGCTTAAGCGCCATATAATAATCAATATAATCATTGATAGAAAAATTAAATTACAGAAAAATACATTACATTTTTAAAATGTTGTTTAATTTTTATGTTTTTTGTCAGTAAAATGAATAGGGTAATATTCCACTTATTTCGAATAATTGATATTTGATGCTTTGACAAAATAATCGCATTTGCTATCTAAAATTCAACGCTCGCCATCCGAGCCGATAAGAACATTTTACACGGAAATAGGGATCACAGACATGACAAAGAAAATTAAACAATTTTCTGGAATTAACGCACTTATGGGTGGCGTTTTTGAAGGCTTATTCCCCATTTCAGATATTAAAAAATATGGAAATTTCGGCTTAGGGTGTTCCGACGGTTTAAAAGGCGAAGTCATTATCGATTGTTGCAATTTCTTTGAAGCCAAGGGTAACAAGCCATTGCGGTCAATGGACGACGCAGAAAAAATGCCTTTCGCACAGATTTCAACTTTTGATCCCGACGCGCAAATTCCGGCTTCCAATGTCTCAAAAGCCAATCTTTATCAAGAATTGGCAAAGCATATCAATTTAGATAACATTTTTCTTGCTGTTAAATTGGAAGGTACTCTCAGCCAATTGGAGCTTAGAAGACCGAGTGAAAGCAATAAGAATTTCAAAAACGCTGTTGAGGTGTTTGAACACCAAATTATCGATAATTTTACTGATATTGAAGGTGTTCTGATAGGGTTTTGGACACCAGAGTTTTTTCAAAATATTTCCGTGGCAGGTTTTCACCTTCATTTTATCAATAAAGAAGGCACAATCGGTGGACACGTTATCGATTTCAGCTTCAAGGAATGCTTGTTGTCATATGAGGTGAAATATTCACTTGATGTAGAACTATCCGATAACAAAGCCTATCTCGAGCATGATTTAAAAATTGATGATATGGATAAGATCATAAAAAAGGTAGAAAATTAAATCTGCAAGATATTTTAATATGAAAAACGATCTTATTTTTAAGAGATATTATAACGTCGTAATTCAATATAACAGATATATATAAAAGCCTATAATGTTAGGTGTAATTTATAATTAAATATTATTTTAAAATGTCTTTTTAAAGTTCTAATATGATAAATTTTATTGAAGTATTTTGGCGGAATTTATAAAATTTACTTGCGCATAAATGGTATAGCTAATGTAACGCTGAATAGCCAGTTTCTGCGTAAATAGCTTGTGGTTGTTTGCTAAATACAGCCTACCTAAAATCTTTTAAAACGGCTATGAAGGCTTAAGTCAATTGAACTCGAATGAGCCAATTGTGCTGGAATGGATTTAGGTAAGGAATTTATCATGAATGTGCAACATTACCATGAGCGCCGCGATGCTGTAGAGGCTGCTTTGGGTAAGAGACCTTTTGATCTTCTTCTGAAAAACGCGCGTCTCGTTGATGTGGTAACTGGTGAAATTCGCAACGTTGATGTTGGATTGGTTGGAAGCATCATTGCCAGTGTTCATGATTGTGAAGAGCAGTTTGAAGCCAAGAATATTCATGATTTGAAGAATGCTTATCTTTCACCAGGGTTGATCGATATGCATGTTCACATTGAAAGTTCCCATCTTTTACCACACCGTTACGCTGAACAGGTTGTGGCTCAAGGAACAACAACGGTGTTCTGGGACCCCCATGAATTGGCCAATGTTATGGGCATTGATGGTGTGCGTTATGCAGTCAATGCAAGTAGAAATCTACCGTTACGAGTGGTTTGTCAGGCTTCATCAAGTGTGCCATCAACGGAAGCCCTTGAAATGTCGGGCGCTCAATTTGGCGGAGATGAGATGCATGAAATGCTACCTTGGCCGGAAATTGCCAGCGTTGCCGAAATGATGGATATGGATGGTATTCTTAATGCATCGCGCCGTATGTGTGACATACTTGATGAAGGGCTGCAAAGTGGCAAATTGATTGAAGGTCATGCACGCGGATTGTCAGGTAGACAATTGCAGGCATATATGGCGGCTGGCGTTTCATCAGATCACGAATTGACTTCTGGTAAAGATATGCTGGAAAAATTGCGGTCTGGATTAAGTGTCGAAATGCGCGTTTCGCACCCTTATCTTATTCCTGAATTTGTTGAAGAATTGAACAAACTTCCGCATCTGTCGTCGCAATTGATGTTGTGCACGGATGATGTTCCGCCCGACCTATTGATACAAGATGGCGGAATGATCAAAATGGTGCGCTTACTTGTAGCAAACGGAATGAAAGCCACAGATGCTTTGCGTTTGGCCACGTTAAATGCTTCCTTGCGTCTTCAACGCAATGATATTGGTATCGTTTGTGCAGGAAGAAAAGCTGACCTTGTGGTGTTTGATAATCTTGAGACGCTCAACCCGATTTGCGTTTATAGCGACGGACAGAAAGTGGCTGAAAATGGTAAAGTGCTTTTTCCATTTGAAGCTTCTATAGACGAGCTGCCACGCAATACGATGCATCTTCAGCAACAATCACTTGCTGATTTTGATATGCATATTGCAAAAGTAAAAGATGGCAAAGTGACACTTCGCACCATTGTTGGTGCTCGTTTTACAAGCTTTGGCGAAAAGACAGTGGAAGTACACAACCATATAGCGCAAATTCATGAAGATCAGGCGATGATATGGGTTCGCCACCGTCATGGGCGGCATGATAAGGGACCGCAGATGGCGCTGATAGAGGATTGGGGCGTGGTCAATGGCGCAATTGCGACATCATATTCTCATGATTCACATAATTTAGTGGCTATTGGCGGTAATCAAGTGGATATGTTGACAGCAGTCAATTGTGTCATAGCCAATGGTGGTGGTATGGCATTGGCGAAAGATGGCAAAATTATTGCTGAAATTGCCCTTCCGGTTGCCGGTATGTTGTCGGTCTTACCGGCGACGCAATTGGCAAAAGATTTTGCGCATTTTCGTGCAAAAAGTGAGGATGTGTTTGAATGGAAACCGCCTTACCGTGTTTTTAAGGCAATAGAGGGAACGTGCCTTGCTTGTAATCGTGGTCCGCATTTAACAGATCTTGGTCTTGTGGACGGAGATATAAAAAAGATTGTCGATCCGGTCATCGATACTCATTGATAAAATAGAGGGTAATGCAATATGAGCGCAAATAACGCACCAGTACAAAGCGGTTGGAGACGTTACTTCAAAATGGAAGAACGACAAACCACATTGAAACGCGAAATACTGGCGGGTGCTACAGGTTTTTTAGCTGCAGCCTATCTTCTTATTGTTATTCCCTCATTATTATCCATCGGTGGAATAGATAAAGGGGCAGCAACCACGGGAACGATTATAGTTTTTGTATTCGGTTGTTTACTGATGGGAATTTACGGTAATTTCCCATTTATGGTCGGTCCCGGTATTGGCGGTTCGGTTCTGGTTGGTGTTACATTGGCCAGTGATGGAGGCGTGCCTTGGCAAATCGCCTTAGGAATTGCCTGTTGGTCTGGTGTTTTATTCTTTGTTTTGACCGTGCTTGGTCTGCGTGAAGTTGTTACAAAAGCCGTACCGCATTCCATAAAACTTGGTTTGACCGCTTCCATTGGTATATTTGTTGCTCTGCTCGGATTCCGTAATGGTGGTCTTGTCTTGGCAAATGCAAAGTCCAACGCTCTTCAATTGGGAAATTTCTATAGCCCAGAAGCTATTGTTGCGCTGGTCGGGTTTTTGCTTGCGATTGCATTGCAAGCACGCAAGGTATCAGGCGCATTGTTGATAGCCATTCTTGTTGGAACTATCGTCGGTATACCTTTGGGGGTAACCCATTTACCAACAAGCTTTTTTCAGTTGCCACATTCTGTTGGGCCGGTTTTAGGGCAGGTCGATCTATGGGGTGCTATCAATCTCGCATTTCTTCCATATCTTTTTATCTTCTTTGCGTCAGAGTTCTTTTCAACCATGGGAACAACGCTGGCAATTGGTGCTGAAGCCGGACTATTGGATGAAGACGGAAATATGGAAAATATTTCACGTCCCTTTGTCGTTGATTCTATAGCTGCAACGATAGGACCATGGTTAGGTATACCAGCTTCAACTGCGTTGATTGAATCATCAGCATCTGCGGAAGCTGGCGGAAGAACCGGATTAACAGCAATCGCTGCGGCGGTATTCTTTTTCCTGACCTTGCTTTTAACACCATTAGCCTTGATGATACCAAAAGCAGCCACAGCGCCTGCTTTAATCATAATCGGTCTTACAATGTTTAGTGGTTTGAGAAAAATTGATTTCTCGGAATTTACCGATATGTTGCCAGTACTTTTAATGGTACTGATTACTTTGATTGCTAATAGCTTTGGTACAGGTATCGCTGCTGGCTTACTGTTTTACGTGATTGTAAAACTGGTAGCAGGAAAATGGCGCGAAATACCATTAAGTTTATATATTATAGCCTTTCCATTAGTATATTATTTTACAACATTGGGTGGTCATAAATAATAATAAATATATGTCTATTTGTATTTTATGAATAATCTGTGTTGTTATAATTCACATATCAGATTTATTTAAAAAAATAGGATATGACTTTCTTTTGGTTTTTTTAAAATATATATAAATTTATGATTTTTATAAATTTATTATATGTATCTTCTGTAAGGTGATTACTTATAATATTATATATAAAAATATATTATTCATAATAGAATTTGAAAATTATAAGACTGTTTTATGACGAAAAATTGTTTTTAATTTTAATAGTAGACAGCAAACAATAATAATATAAAAATGAGAATGGAAAACTGATTATATCATGAGAGATATAGTCAGATGGGAGTGGAGTTTTAAGACTGAATTTTAAGGAGGAGGAGCATGGAGATCGCTCGAAAACCGCTAACTGCGGTTCAGATATCCATTTTGGTTATTTTATCTGTCTTAGGGGCAATTGCACTAGCCTATATTGCACTTAATCGCGGCGAAGCCATCAACGCTATGTGGATTGTTGTGGCTGCCGTATGTGTTTATCTGGTCGCTTATAGATTATATGGGCTTTTTATATCCAATACGGTGTTAAAAGCTGACCCAACCAGAATGACACCAGCTTACCGGCGCAATGACGGGTTGGATTACGTTCCGACAGACAAAAATATTCTGTTTGGTCACCATTTTGCGGCAATTGCCGGTGCAGGACCTTTGGTTGGTCCCGTCCTTGCAGCGCAAATGGGATATTTGCCAGGACTTTTATGGATTTTAGCAGGTTGTGTCCTTGCCGGCGCTGTGCAGGATTTTATGGTACTTTTCATTTCAACGCGTAGAGACGGCCGCTCTCTCGGCGAGCTTGTGCGTGAGGAAATGGGAAACGCTGCTGGTATTATCGCGCTTATCGCCTGTTTTATGATTATGATTATCATTCTAGGCGTATTGGCCATGGTTGTGGTTAAAGCGCTCGCAGGAAGCTCGTGGGGAACCTATACAGTTGGTTTTACCATACCTTTGGCTTTCTTCATGGGGATATATTTGCGTTATATCCGCCCAGGTCGCATCGGTGAAATATCGGTAATAGGTCTTGTTCTTCTGCTCTTCGGTATTGTTTCTGGTGGTTGGATCAAAGATAGTAGCTATGCTTCATGGTTTCATTTTGAAGCAACGACCCTAACTGTTATGATTATAATCTATGGGTTTATTGCAGCTGTTTTGCCAGTTTGGCTTCTTTTAGCACCGCGCGATTATCTTTCAACATTTTTGAAAATTGGTACAATCATTGCGTTGGCTGTGGGAATTATCCTTGTTCGCCCCATGTTGGAAATGCCAGCTTTAACCAAATATGTTAACGGCACAGGACCAGTTTGGGGTGGTGATCTCTTTCCATTTTTATTCATTACAATAGCTTGCGGTGCCGTTTCAGGTTTTCATGCGCTTATTTCTTCCGGCACAACGCCAAAGATGTTGGCCAATGAAGATCAGGCTTGTTTTATCGGCTATGGCGGCATGTTGATGGAGTCATTTGTTGCAATTATGGCTCTTATTGCAGCAAGCGTCATCAATCCGGGCGTTTATTTTTCAATGAACTCGCCAGTGAGCGTTTTGCTTCCTTCAGGAACGGGTGATCTCGTACAATCCGCATCTGCTGTGGTTAGCAGTTGGGGCTTTCAGGTGACGCCAGAAATGTTGACCAGTATCGCCCATGACGTGGGTGAAGAAACAATCGTTGCAAAAACTGGTGGAGCACCAACGCTTGCTGTTGGTATGGCACATATTCTGCACAACGCTTTAGGCGGTTTGATGAATATGTCTTTCTGGTATCATTTTGCTATCCTTTTCGAAGCTTTATTTATTCTCACAGCGGTTGATGCTGGCACACGCTCGGCACGCTTCATGTTGCAGGATTTGTTGGGCACTGTATTTCCACATATGAAAAAAACAGACAATATTTTTGCCAATCTTTTGGCAACCGCATTGGTTGTGTTGATGTGGGGATATTTTGTTTATCAAGGAGCAGTCGATCCTAAAGGCGGAATTTATTCGCTTTGGCCACTATTTGGTATCGCCAATCAAATGCTGGCGGCAATTGCATTGTTGCTATGTGCGGTCGTTCTGTTCAAGTCAAAACAACAACGTTATGCTTGGGTCGCCATTGTTCCAGCAACATGGTTGTTTATCTGTACGATGACTGCTGGTTGGCAAAAAGTGTTTGACGCTAAGTTGAGCTTTTTCGTTGCAGCAAGCAAAGCAACAAACAGCCAACAGGCTTTAGCCAATACTGTTAATGGTGTTTTGACCGCATTTTTCATGCTGGTTGTTTTAGCTTTAACATTATTTGCTATCAAAACATCTTTAAAAGCCCTGAAAAATGAGAAACCTACTGTCAATGAAATGCCTTACGAGCCATTTCCTACACCAGTAATTTCCCAACAGAGTAAAGCTGTCTGACAGAAAAAGTAATAAGGTATAGTGGCGGCTAAGGCCGTCACTAACTTGTCATTTAAGTCGGCATATGAGGAGGTATTATGTGTATAGGTTTTCTTGATGTTAGTAAATTTCTTGGGCGCACAGCGAAGTTGATGGTGGGCATACCAGATTACGACACTTATGTGGAACATATGAAGCAAGTGCACCCCGAACAACAACCAATGACTTATAAAGAATTTTTCCGCGAGCGTCAGGATGCACGCTATGGCGGCAAAGGTGGTTTTCGCTGTTGTTAGGCGGGCGCGTTATCGCTGTTGGGGCATCCAATTATAATTTGCGTGTATTATTTATCATTGCGTGAAATCATCATGCCCAATTTTTATAAAAAGCATTGTCACTTTTGACAATGCTTAATGCTGTAACCAGCTGCTGCATTGCCGCCCTATGTTGTAACTAGACCGCGGCATTACTGCCATACGCTGTAACCAGCTTCGGCATTACCGTCATATTACCTTAAGCACGATTTTTATTAAATAACGCGGCTTTGATCCCTCATCACTATCTGCCCATTTCATGATAATGGCGCATAAACTGGGCTGATGCACCAGTTAGATGTGCAATGTCGGCTGCGAAATTTTAGAGATAGTTACAATCATTCCAGAAAATCCAATTAATAGTTTGAGTATTTCATGCGCTTAACAGAGGAAGATTTAATGAAAGAGCATGTTTTCTTGGTAGTGCGTTATTGTTAACTGGGTGAATAACGGTAAACGGCGATTATCGCGTGGTCGCATTTGATGAAAATGGTAAGGAACTAGCACCAAATGTGAAAATGCTTGCACATGGAACAGGTATTTATAGTAGCAAGATTGCTTTATGTAGAGCTTTTCCAAATGCTACTGTTTGTGTGTTTGATCTTCACACAAATCAAGAGTTGAAAGGCGAGAGCCCTCGCAAATGTAGGTAATTTTGCAGCATACATCCCTTTAGTCGCTAAAGGGATGTATGCTTTTGTTGTATTTAATTCTTTTCCAGTTTTGCTTTATTCAACAAAATAGCATGTAAAGACCTTGCCAGACTTTGATAGTTTTCGTCAAAGTGATGTCCACCAGGCAATTTTATTTTTTGCATAGGGTCTAAAGACGGATCGGTGCAGGCGCTATCTTCTTCATCTTCACCGTAAACACAAATGGTTTTATCTTTCGGCATTTTTTGCAAAAGTGGTAAAACAGGAACATCACCAGCACCGCCCAACCAACCATCAATTGAAATCTGGAAATCAGCAGTCGTTGATACCCCCATTAAGGCAATCATAGCGACTTGTTTTTGTATTTTTTCGTCAAGTTGCGGCCATGCGAAAGGCAATATATCAGCACCAAAAGAATAACCGAATAGTGCAACCGGCAGCTTCTGTTGTGGGTCTGCTTGCTGAATAAGTTGTTCTATATCGGTCGATACTTCTTCAGGTGTTCTCTTTGTCCAGAAATAGCGCAACGCATCAATACCGATAACGTGGACATCTTGGCTTTGAAATAATTCACCAATTTGCATATCGATATCACGCCAACCGCCATCGCCTGAAAAGAAAATAACCAATGCTTTTGCTGGATTTTTCGACGGCATATCAACAACTGGTAGGTCTGCATTTGCAGCATCACGAATTGCGTAATCCAATGCCGTGTCCGCGGTAATTTTTAACCGCGCTTCAAAGGAAGGTTCGTCGATTAGTGCCGCAATATGTTGGCGAAATGCTTGTCTTGGGTCGTTAGATGTTCCGCCATTGCGTATCAATGTTACGGGTGATGGCACTGTTGCGCCAATTTCATAAGCATATCCGCCATCAGATGTTTTTACCGCTTGGTCATCTTCTGTGCAGGAAGGTAAGCGGGTGTGCGAGGATAAAGATGGGTCAAGAACGACAGTTCCCGCTAGCGTGTTTTCAGGCGAGTCTGCCGCTGCAGCATAGGAAATTGCACCACCTTCACCAATTCCAACAATAACTGGATGGAAATAAACATCAAGATCAAGCCCACGAAGCACGTCTTTTGACAAAGCTTCAAGGTCTGAAACCAGATAAATACATTCGCCATCTTCCTTATCAAGCGTTTCACGCCAATTATCGAAATCGACAGATGCGACAATCAAATGGCGTTTCAGCAAGGCGGAAGTCATATCGGCTTCACGTGTTTTTGCACCACCCGTGTCAGAAACCAATATAACAAGGCCACGAATATCACCTTGCGGAACATATACTGGAATTTCAGATAAACGTTCGCCATCGGCATAGACAACTGGCGATGTTGAGCCGGTCCAACTTGCCCATAGGCGGTTTACTTTACCGCGATGCAGAACACCATAGGTTGTCAAGCCAATAATGAGTATTGCGACAACGAACAGAAAAATACGACGAAAGGTCATTTACGTAAAAACTCCAGAGGGTTGCCGTTGATAAGTGTCGTGACGTCGATAAGCACTTTTGCTGTATCAAGTCCACCAGGACAGATTAAATAATGGGGTGACCACGTTGGGTCGAACTTGTCTTTAAAGCTTTTCAACCCATCAAAGTGATAAAGATCACGCCCGCGACGATAAATAAAAGAACCTATACGCTGCCATCTTGCAGCGAGCCTGTTTGTTGATAGTCCGGCCAAGGGGGCAGCACCCAAATTGAACCATTGGAAACCTTGCTCTTTGCCATAAAGCAACAAATTGGCAAATAAAGCGTCCATCATAACCTTTGATACATTGGGCAAATACCGCATCATATCGACAGTGATTTCCTGCTGAAATCCGCTTTTCCAAACATTGGCAAAGGCAACAATCTGATTATCCTTCTTCATGATTGCGACATCATAACGTTTGAGGAAATCTTCATTGAAGTAGCCAATGGAAAAACGTTTTTCCGCGCCAGCCTTTGAGGCAAGCCATGTATCGGAAACATAGCGCAAAGCACCAATATTATTTTCAACTTCATGCGCTGGAATTATTGAAAATTCCAATCCTTCGCGTTGCGCTTTTCTTTCAGCATAGCGGAAGGGCTGACGTTTTGGACCATCGAGAGAAAAATCAGGTAAATAAACCTTGGCAACTTCTCCCAATTTGATAACGGAAAGTCCCATATCCAAATATAATGGCAAATGGCGTGGGCCAACGCCATAAAATACTGTTCGCAGCGCGGCACTATCGGCATGTTTGCGAAATTCCCATGCTAAATCATTGGAAACTTTTTCATTATTGCTAACCGGTTCGCCCAATGCAATGAGACTACCACCGGATTTACTATACATTATAAACCCATCTTCATCAGGTGATACGAGAAACTGTTTGTCACCCAACAAGGCCAATGCTGTATCAGAAAGCGGGGATTGAGAAACAAGTTTTGGTATACAATCCGGAATTGTTAATCCGTGACGTGCCTGCTTGCGGGAAGGGCGGTGAATAATATTATAAAGGGCTGCAATAAAAATAACGGAAAAGATAACAACGCTTGCCCGCAAAAATCGTGGTGCATTGGCATTCCACGCAAAACTCCACCATAATTCATTGGAATATTCGACATGCCTATAGACAAAAAAGCCAAGCCATATAACGGCGCAGGCAAAAGCTGCGATGCTTGCAAGCCAAGCCCAACTGATGGTCAATCCATTATTAAGTGGCCGACGGTAGAACGATCGGCGGAAGCTCCACAAAACAAAGCAGAAAACACATAAAATGGTGGCTTCTTCCCAATCAAGCCCTTTGGTTAGACAAAATACAGCGCCGCTAAGCAATAAGAAGATCGTTACAAACCATGCATTGGCAAGCCGTCGCGCTAAACCATAAGACACAATAAGCAGAATTATACCGATGAGACTGGCTACGAGATTAGAGGTTTCAATGAATATCAAAGGAAGTATGTCAGAAAGGACATCAAGCCGAATACGCCGACCTGGTGTTACAACCGACACCAACATGACAACACCGGCAAGGAAGGTTAAACCAGCTGCCACAAAGGGTATCATTGGTTCAATCACGCGCGATACTTGGGCAGCGCTGCTAGATACTTTCTTGCGTTGCCGGAAAATTTCCCAAAATGCCATGCCGAAAATCGCAATAACCAGCGGAAGAATTGTATAAATAAGCCGGTAGACAAGAAGAGCAGCAACAGCATTTGCGTTGCCTTCAAGCCCAAGTCCGCCAATTAATACGGCTTCAAAAGCACCTAAACCACCCGGTGAGTGGCTGACAACGCCAATGACAATGGCAACAGCAAAAACAAGTGTGAAAGCCGCAAACCCTGTTTGGAAATCGCTTGGCATAAGCACATAAAGGGTGGCTGAAGCCGAAGTAATATCAACCAGTCCGGCAAATATTTGCATTAAAGCCCCCTTGGATCCGGGAAGCTTTAAGGAAAGGGAACCAACCTTCAGTTCTCTGGCACCACCATATAACCAAGCAATAAGACCAATGAGAAAGGCAAGTATAATAACACCGGCAATGCGGTCAGCTGTTAGATTGAGTGTTCCAAGCCATGGCAGATCATCCGGTTCAAATGCGAGTGCAAAACCGATAATGACCAGCAATGCAAACCACATGGAAAACCATGACATGCTGATGATCCGCCCAATATCGGCAAGGCCCACACCTTCGCGTGCATAAACACGATAACGCAGCGCACCACCGGTTAGAAACGAGAAGCCAAGAGCATTGGAAACAGCATAGCCGGCTGAGCCTGCAAGAGCAGCAACAGGTGATGTTATTTTACCTGGTGCAATGGTACGGGCTGCAACCACATCATAAAGCGCAATGCCACAATAGCTTAAAAGCGTAAAAAATGCGGCTAGTAACAGACTGGTACTGGTATAACTCTTGAAGGCTTCAATTGTGTCGTGTCTGGAAGTGGTTTTAAGCAGCTCCCATAAAACAAAAAAGGAAATTGCCGCGATGGTAATCCCGACAAGTGGTGCAAAAAACGTTTTTAAAAGATGAACAAACCGCGATGAACGTTTAGGTTCATGCGATGTAGACATATTTTCATCCACTGCTTTTTCGCTTTTCATGAGAATCCTTCATGTTTCATCAGGCTTATTAACTGCTTCATATTTACGGTATAGTTGTGTTCGTAAAGATGATGCGTTAATCATATTTTCGTAATGGCAAGAATAAACTAAGCAATTAGCCTCTTTCGTAAGGAAATAATAGCTTCCATACGAATTGAAATGGAACAAAATACGGCAAGTTTACGGAAATAGAGTTTTGTTATCTGATTTATCAAATTTTGGCGTCTTTTTCGCAGGAGCATTATCGTTTCTTTCACCGTGTGTGTTACCACTCGTACCGCCCTATTTATGCTATATGGCAGGGGTTAGTGTTGAAGATTTCCGCAGCGGTGACAAGTTGGAGAAACAGCCGGTACGGATACCGCTGTTAATCGCAGCGATCGCGTTTGCGCTTGGGTTTTCAACAGTTTTTGTTCTTCTTGGTGCCAGTGCCAGCACTTTAGGCCATTTTATTGGGCAATATCGTGATTGGCTTGCGATTATTGCCGGCATAATTATCATTATATTCGGCCTTAATTTTTTAGGGTTATTCAAAATTGGGATCCTTTCCCGTGAAATGCGTTTTCAAACACGCAAAACACCAGCTGGTCCATTGGGTGCCTATGTCATAGGATTGGCTTTCGCTTTTGGTTGGACGCCATGCATTGGTCCAATACTTGGCCCCATTATAACACTTGCTGGTACAAAGGAATCTGTTGGAGAGGGTGCAGTTTTACTTGCAATCTACTCTTTAGGGCTAGCCATTCCATTTGTGCTTGCGGCGCTGTTTTCAAGCGCTTTCATGTGGTTTCTTGGGTCTTTTCGTGTGCATCTGGGCAAAGTTGAAAAGGTTATCGGTGTATTATTGGTCGTTGCAGGGATACTCTTTTTGACCGGCAATATGCAAAATCTGTCTTACTGGCTTTTGGAAAAATATCCGTCATTGAGCGGGATAGAGGCTTTGAGTTGGACGGATATCAAGAATTTTTTCTCTAATCTAATTTAAACAGAATGGGGCTAAACATGAGCCGTAGCTGTCTTTCTATTATTTTGGCTGCAGGTGAGGGAACACGTATGAAATCGTCGCTTCCCAAAGTCTTGCATAAAGTTGCAGGTCTGTCTTTAATTGGACACGTTATCCGGCAAATAAAATCTATGGGTGTTGGTGAAATCGCCGCTATTGTGGGGCGAGGGGCTGAAGAAGTTGCCAAAGAAGCGATGGCAATTGAACCCAATGTCCATACATTTGTTCAGGCAGAACGCCTTGGCACGGCACATGCTGTTTTAGCAGCGCGTGATATATTGGCGAAACAATTTGATGATGTTCTCATTGTATTTGGCGATACACCACTTATTGAAACAGAATCACTTAAACAAGCACGAAAAGAGCTTGCCGATGGTGCCGATATTGTCGTCATGGGCTTTAAGACTAATAATCCTGCCGGCTATGGCCGCCTTATTGAAAAAGATGGCAAGCTTACTGCTATTGTTGAAGATAAAGACGCAACGGCAGAGCAAAAGAAAATAACTTTCTGTAATGGCGGGCTAATGGCCATTAATGGCAAACGGGTACTTGAGCTATTAAGCAAAGTTGAAAACAACAATGCCAAAAAAGAATATTATTTGACGGACATTGTTTCCATAGGATCCAATAATGGTCTTCATGTGCGCGCAATTGAAGTGCCGTTTGAAAATGTTATTGGAATAAACACGCGAGTAGAATTGGCAAATGCCGAAGCCATATGGCAAAAACGCAAGGCAAAAGAGGTGATGCTTGCTGGTGTCACAATGTTGCGGCCGGAAAGTGTGTATTTTTCCTATGATACGGAAATAGGCCAAGATGTTATTATTGAACCCAATGTTTATTTTGGCAAAGGTGTGAAAGTAGGTGACAGCGTTGTCATTCATGCTTTTAGTCATTTGGAAGGGGCAGAGGTTGCAGAACACACGGAAATTGGTCCCTATGCACGGTTACGCCCTGGTGCAAAGTTGGAAAAAAATGCCAAGGTTGGTAATTTTTGTGAGATAAAAAAGGCTAAAATCGGTGAAGGGACAAAGGTTAATCACCTTACCTATATCGGTGATGCCGAAATTGGAACACATAGCAATATTGGTGCCGGTACCATTACCTGTAATTATGATGGTTTTAATAAATGGCAAACGATCATTGGTGATGATGCATTTATTGGTTCCAACACCGCGCTGGTTGCACCTGTTACAGTGGGTAACCGTGCTTATGTTGCTTCAGGAAGTGTTATTACTGCCGATGTGCCAGATGACAGTGTCGGTTTTGGTAGAGCTCATCAGAAAAACAAAGAAAATTATGCGACCGTGTTGCGAGAGCGTTTTTCCAAGTTAAAACAGAAGTAAAGCACGTGATTTATGCCATGGTCTTCTTGTGGCTTTATGACAAGTGCATATATATGAGACTTGATTGGTTCTATCGAAACTATCAGTTTATGACTTGTTATGATAAGTTTTGTCATAACAATAACGCCTAAAACTATTTCGGAGTTTTCGCATGTGTGGAATTATAGGCATCCTCGGTAAACAGGCTGTTGCGCCATTGCTTGTTGATGGTTTGAAAAGGCTTGAATATCGCGGATATGATTCGGCGGGGATAGCAACGGTTGATCATGGGCATTTAGGCCGTTTACGTGCTGAAGGTAAGCTTGTTCACCTTGAAGAAAAATTGAAAAAAACGCCCCTTAAAGGCAATATTGGAATTGGCCACACACGCTGGGCAAGTCATGGGGCACCGGTGGAACGTAATGCACATCCGCATATGACAGATAAGGTTGCGGTGGTTCATAATGGCATTATCGAAAACTTTGCCGAAATACGTGAAGAGCTTACGGCTGAAGGTTATGTATTTCAAACGGAAACAGATACAGAAGCTTTGGCACATCTTGTTACCAGAGCCATTAAAAGCGGTATGACACCTCAGGAAGCAATGCGCACATGCTTGAAGAGATTGCGTGGTGCATTTGCTGTTGCCCTCATTTTTGAAGGTGAAGATGACTTGATGATTGCCGCACGTTCTGGCCCACCTCTTGCAATTGGTTATGGGCAAGGGGAAATGTATGTCGGTTCGGATGCAATCGCACTGGCACCTTTCACCAATAAAATCAGCTATATGGAAGATGGTGACTGGGTGGTGCTTACGCGTAATAGTGCCACTATTTATGATGCGCAGGATCGTGTTGTCGAGCGTGAATTGACCACATCTTCCGGTGCAGCATTTCTTGTTTCCAAGGGAAATCATCGACATTTCATGGAAAAAGAAATGTTCGAGCAACCAGAAGTTATTGCGCATACTTTGGCAAGATATCTTGACCTTGCAAACAACAAGATTGGTGCTGTGGACGAGGGGATTGACTGGAAGAATATTAATAGGTTGAGTTTTGCTAGTTGCGGCACGGCCTTCTATTCCACGCTGGTTGCACGATATTGGTTTGAAAATTTGGCGGGTCTTATTGTAGACAATGATGTCGCATCTGAATTCCGTTATCGCGAACCACCAATGACAGCTGATACATTGGCAATGTTTGTCTCGCAATCGGGTGAGACAGCCGACACTTTGGCGTCATTGCGCTATTGTAAGTCGCAAGGGTCAAAAACAGCAGCAATTGTCAATGTTGCTGAATCGACAATGGCACGTGAAGCAGATTTTGTTTTGCCAACATTAGCTGGGCCTGAAGTTGGTGTCGCTTCTACCAAAGCGTTTACTTGCCAATTGGCAACTTTGGCCTCTGTTGCCATATCGGCGGCAAAACAACGTGGCAAATTGAGCAATGATGGTGAGCAGAAGCTTGTTAAAGAGCTTGCAGAAATTCCGCGTATTGTGACGGAAGTATTGAAGCTCAATGGACAGATTGAAGAAATCTGTCGCGACCTTATGAACGTGAAGGATATATTATATCTCGGACGCGGTACATCATATCCAATTGCTCTTGAAGGGGCGTTGAAGCTTAAAGAACTGTCTTATATCCACGCGGAAGGTTATGCCGCTGGAGAATTAAAACATGGCCCAATTGCTTTGATTGACGAAGCAATGCCGGTTATCGTTGTGGCACCACATGATAAGTGGTTTGAAAAAACTGTATCGAACTTGCAGGAAGTGGCCGCACGTGGTGGTAGAGTTATCTTGATTACGGATAAGAATGGTGCATCGGCAACAGGTCTTGATGGTCTTTCGACAATCATTATGCCTGATGTACCGGAATTTATTGCACCGATTGTCTATGCGGTTCCCGTGCAGCTCATTGCTTATCACACAGCAGTTCTGCTTGGTACAGATGTTGACCAGCCACGTAATTTGGCCAAGTCTGTCACGGTAGAATAATGATTTGAATGCTCCTTGGGCTTTAAGGTTCAAGGGGCATTATCTATTTTTAAGGTGCGTAGCACTCTGTTATCTTAGAGTTAAACGGTATTTGATTGGTTTGCCGAATTCTACTCAACATCTTTTTCAACAATAATTCCGATCATTGAGCCTAAACTATACCACCGATCATAACGTTTCATTTCTGGTGTGTGTAGGTTCGATATTTATCCATAAGGGAAGGGTGGCATTTCCCGTGCTGCTCATTGCATATTATACAGCGGTGCTCTGGGTAGTGTTGACCGGCCACGTGGTTTGCTCAAGTCTGTCGCGGTAAAATAATGATTTGAATGCCCCTTGGGCTTTAAGGTTTTAGAGGCGTTATATATTTTTAGGCTCGGTAGCACTTTGTCATCTTGGGGTTAAGCACTATTTGGTTATTTTACAAAATTCTGCTCAACATCTTTTTCAACAATAATTCCGATCATTGTGCCTAAACTATACCACCAATCGTAACGTTTCATTTCTGGTGCGTATAGGCTCGATATTGATCCATCAAGGAAGAGCGCATTGGGCGTTTTTAAACGATCGCGGAAAAACCGTGCAAATTCATCAAAGTTTACTTTGTCTTCAGAATTGACAAAGAATACCAGCCCTTCTGCTGTCACACCAACACCGTTGCGATATTCAAGAAATGGCGAATTTGGTATGAAACGCGGATGAATTTTGTTTTCAATAACCAACATAGGACCAGATTGTGTGGCCAAATCGGGTTTTATCCCTGCTTTTTGGTAGGCTTCTGTTTCCAATACGCCAGCTTTATTGTTCTCTATAAAGAAGATACCATTAGGCTTCATATGAAAATTACCTGGGCCATCTTTTGTCGATAGCGCGTGTAATTGTTTGCCATCTTCGACATAAAGCCCTACGGCTGAAAAATCCTTATGGTACATGCCGCCATTGACGGCAAAAGCCAATTTTTGCCCACGTGCAGCAAGCATTTTTTCAACATTTCGAAAATAATTATAGGGTCTGCCAGCGCTATCATTAAGAAATATACCAATGTGATACTCTTTAGGATCAACCTTGCAGACAATATAGGACTTATTTTCAAAAGTTTGACGTGTGCAAAAAGTTTGCTCTTTAGTGATTGCAGGACTGTTTTCTTGATTGTCTGTTTTCGCTGGGGTTTTTGTTGTTGCTGGCTCTGATTGCTGATTGGAACGGGATTGCGTCGGTTCTGTTTTGTCTGGCGTTTTTTCTGGAATGGAAGATTGCTTGAACAAAAATACGCTGCCCACAGTAACAATCAGCCCCGTAAGAGCAATTAATAACGGTGTTATAATATGATTTTTTTTGAATTTTTTCATTATCAACCCGCTCTTAGAAGCTTGATAGCATCGTCCTGACGAAACAAGTAAAGCATGAGACGTAAAGCCTCGCCACGTTCGCTCAACAATTTGGGATCTTTTTCTAGGATAAGCCGCGCATCTTGTCTTGCAATAGGCAGCAAGTCACCGTGAATTTCAAGGTCAGCCATATGGTAGTCTGGTATACCGGATTGTCGTGTTCCCAATAATTCGCCTTCACCACGAAGTTTCAGATCCTCTTCCGCAATACGAAAACCATCTTGCGTTTCGCGCATAACATTTAAACGGGCTTGTGCTGTCTTTCCAATAGGGCCTTTGTACAAAAGTATGCATGAAGATGGTTTGTCGCCGCGTCCAACTCTGCCTCTTAATTGGTGAAGTTGCGATAAGCCAAACCGCTCGGCATGTTCAATAATGATAATAGATGCGTCTGGCACGTCCACACCAACCTCTATAACGGTTGTTGCAACCAGAAGCCGCGTTTTTCCCTCTTTGAAATCTTGCATGGCGGCGTCTTTTTCTGCTGCCGGCATTTTTCCATGAACCAAACCAATAATATCTCCGAAATGCGCACGTAAACTTTCAAAACGATCTTGCACGGAGGTGAGATCCAAAACTTCGGATTCTTCAACCAATGGACAAATCCAATATAATTTGTCACCACGCTTTAACGCCACTTCTACTCTGGCAATTAACTCATGCAATCTTTCGTCTGAAAGGGTCGCCGTAACAATCGGCTTTCTACCTGCTGGCTTTTCCATCAATTTGGAAACGTCCATGTCGCCAAATGCCGTAAGCACTAAGGTGCGTGGAATAGGCGTCGCTGTCATGACCAGCATATCGGGCATTTGACCTTTTGACGAAAGCCCCAATCGCTGATGAACGCCAAAACGATGTTGTTCGTCAATTATAGCCAAACACAGATCATGATAATCGACACCTTCCTGGATCAAGGCATGTGTGCCAATAACAATCGAGGTTTTTCCATTGCGAATATTCTCGAGAATAGCATCGCGTGTTTTCCCTTTTTCTCGGCCGGTTAACAGCGCAACCTCTAAGCCGAGTTGTTTGGCCAAAGGTTCAACGGTAGCATAATGTTGCCGTGCCAAAACTTCTGTCGGCGCCATTAATGCGGATTGCCCGTTGTTTTCAGCAACTTGCGCCATAGCCATAAGTGCTACAGCCGTTTTACCAGATCCGACGTCGCCTTGCAGAAGTCGCAACATTCTGTCAGGTGAAGCAAGGTCATGTGCAATCTCGGCAATGGCTTGGTTTTGTCCGTCAGTTAACGTAAATGGCAATAATTGGCGCAATTTTTCTGTGTAGGTGTTTTTAAGCGGAATAGAACGGCCTGGCAATTTTTTTGTTCTATTTCTCGCTAATCCCAAAGCCAATTGACCGGCAAGCAATTCATCATAAGCAAGCCTTTTTCTCGCAACGCTATCAGGCAACAGATCTGCCGGATCAATAGGACTATGAATACGCCGTAAAGCCACTCCAAAAGACGGGAAATTCTGTTGGTTTTTTAGGCTCGCGTCCATCCATTCAGGAAGGAGAGGTATTTTATCGATTGCTTCAACAATAGCGCGTCTGAGTACCTTACCAGATAATCCTGCGGTGAGTGGATAGATTGGTTCAACTAACGGAAGTTGGGCAGTGTCATTGGCTTGCACCATATAGTCAGGATGCACCATTGAAAGCCTGTTATTAAACCATTCCACTTTGCCCGATGCGATAATCTTCATGCCTTCTGGAAATTGTTTTTCAAGCCATGATCTTTGGGCGTGGAAAAACACCAGCGTTATTTCACCGGTATCATCATGAGCAATAATGCGATAGGGCAAATGGCGTTGCGTTGCAGGCGGAGGTTGATGCTGGTCAATGACAATTTCCACCGTATTGATGGCTCCATCACGGGCAAAGGCTACCCCTGGGCGGTGTCTGCGATCAATGACCGAATGTGGCATCAATTGAAGAAGATCAATAATGCGCGGCTCGTCCTTTGTCGGATCAATATTCAAAAGCTTGCATAACAAACCACAAACCTTCGGGCCAATGCCCGATAGGCGACGTACTGAAATAAAAAATGGGTCGAGTAATGATGGACGCATATAACTAAATTTAATGATCTATCGGGAATATTGCTAGTATGGAAAACGATAATAGCACTCAAGGTCATGACACTAATTGTGTATAAGTCGCTATTTGGTGACTTTCTTCAACGATGGCTTGGAAAAACTGCCGGAAATTATCAAGCTTTTTCAAATGACCTATTAAAAAAAGATTACACGACCAATCTAAGGTTCTGAAATAGTCAACTTCAGTAACGGGCAATCCGCTCCTCACACAATCAGCAATCTTATTCTCGTACAATCCATAATCCGTCCCTCTCACACAATCTGCAATCCAAACGTTATACAATTATCGGGTTATGCCACCCCAAGCTGTTGGGTCATACTTGCACGAGTTGAAAAATAAACTGCTCGATTATCAAAATGCATAAGATTGCGATAAGTCAGGAAACACGGATTGCGTTTGGTAAAGCTTTCCAAAGGGGGTCGAAAGACACGTAACAAATCAGGTCTTTATAAATCGGAATAAATTCGAGGCGTTATAATTCAACACAATTTAAATCTTTTGTTAACTGTTTTATTGATAGTGCTGTTGCAATAAGAACAAAAATAGAACATAAGATATACAGATCATGAAAGGAGCCCGTTATGTCCGATATTTTATATGATATCTTGTCCTTTGTTTCTGTAAGTTTGTTTGTCGCTACAATAGGTATATGGCTGACAACATTTTGACGTGATGAAAGATCAATGCACCGTTTCGATTGGTTGCGCATTACTATATGGTCACCTGCTATTATATAAGCGGCGAAATATAAGCGGCGAAGAAACTTTAACTTTTAACCAACTATGGTAAAATGGGCAAAGTTGTTGGTTGGCTATAAATTTCCACTGAGAAAGATGAAACGTGGCTAGTGAAGTAAATGATAAACAAAGCGAAACGATTGAACGCCCTCGCTTTATTCACCTAAGAGTACATTCCGCTTATTCTTTGCTGGAAGGTGCATTAAAGGTAAAAGATATCATCAAGCATGCGGTGAAAGATCATGAACCCGCCGTCGCAATTACTGATACCAACAATCTGTTTGGTGCCTTGGAGTTTTCACAATATTGCTTTTCCAGTGGGGTGCAACCAATCATCGGTTGCCAATTAGCCGTCGACTTTGAAGATGACGGATATGATCCACGTGTAACTAAATGGCGTTATCCATCGGATTTCACGTCTATAATTTTATATGCCGCGACAGAAGACGGTTATAACAATTTGGTTCATCTGGTTAGCCGTGCTTATCTTGAAAAACAGGAAACAGATCCGGTTAATGCGCATGTTGATTGGTTAAATGACCTAGGAGAAGGCATTATTGCCTTAACAGGTGGTGCAGGTGGACCAATTAATAGTGCCTTGTCAGAAGGCAAAAAAGACCGCGCTGTTGAACGGCTTGAACGCTTGAAAACTATTTTTGGCGATCGTCTATACGTGGAATTACAAAGGCACGGCAATTATGATCATGCGGTGGAAACCGAACTTGTTGAACTGGCTTATCAATATAATATTCCGCTTGTTGCAACCAATGAGGCTTTTTTTAAAGATAGAGAAGGTTATGAAGCGCATGATGCCCTTTTAGCTATCGCTGAAGGACAAATTGTATCCAATCCTGATAGGCGCCGTGTTACGCCAGATCATTATCTAAAAAGCCAGAGCGAAATGGTCGAGTTATTTTCCGACCTTCCAGAGGCATTGGATAATACTGTTGAAATTGCAATGCGCTGTCATGCTTATACACCGACAAGAAAACCGATTTTGCCTCGTTTTACAGGGCAATCGGATGATCCAGAGGCTGCGGTGCAGGCTGAAGCTGATGAGCTGATACGTCAAGCGCGTGATGGCTTGAAAATGCGTTTGGAAACCGCTGGCTTAGCGGAAGGATATACGGTTAAAGATTATGAGGAGAGGCTCGAATACGAGATGTCCATCATAACGCGTATGCAGTTTCCGGGATATTTTCTTATCGTTTCTGACTTTATCAAATGGGCAAAAGCCCATGATATCCCTGTTGGGCCAGGGCGTGGTTCGGGTGCAGGTTCCTTGGTTGCCTATGCTTTGACAATTACCGATATTGATCCTTTAAGGTTTTCATTGCTTTTTGAACGTTTCTTGAATCCGGAACGTGTTTCCATGCCAGACTTTGACGTTGATTTTTGTCAGGATCGACGGGAAGAAGTTATTCGTTACGTTCAAGCAAAATATGGCCATGAACAAGTGGCTCAAATTATTGCCTTGGGCAAGTTGCAGGCAAGAGTGGTTCTGCGGGATGTCGGACGCGTTCTTGAAATGCCATACCGGCAGGTGGATTATTTATCAAAACTTGTTCCTCAAGCACCGGGTAGCAATATAGAGCTTTCAAAAGCGGTTAAAGATGAGCCGAAGTTTGAAGAGGAAAAACAGAAAGATCCTTTAGTTGGCAGATTGCTGGATATAGCCATGCAGCTTGAAGGGCTTTATCGACAGACATCAACTCATGCCGCCGGTATTGTGATCGGTGACCGACCTTTATGGCAACTTGTTCCGATGTATCGCGATCCGCGCTCTAATATGCCGGTAACACAATTTAATATGAAATTTGTTGAAAAAGCCGGCTTGGTCAAGTTTGACTTTCTCGGCTTGAAAACACTGACTGTTTTGAAAACCGCTGTCGATTTTGTTGCTCGACGCGGTATAGACATAGATCTCTCACATATTCCGCTTGATGATAAACTAACCTATGAAATGTTGACACGCGGTGAAACCGTTGGTGTGTTTCAGGTGGAAAGTGCGGGTATGCGTAAGGCACTTATCGGCATGAAACCCGACCGCATTGAGGATATTATCGCCTTGGTTGCGCTTTATCGTCCAGGTCCAATGGAAAACATTCCAACCTATATTGCCCGTAAGCACGGACAAGAAGAGATTGCCTCCATTCACCCGAAAATTGATTATCTCGTCAAGGAAACACAAGGCGTTATTGTCTATCAGGAACAGGTGATGCAGATTGCACAGGTTCTTGCTGGTTATTCTCTTGGTGAAGCTGATCTTTTAAGACGCGCCATGGGTAAAAAAATCCATGAAGAAATGGAGCGCCAAAGAGGTCACTTTGTGAATGGCGCGGTAGAACGCGGTGTCAATAAAAATCAGGCCAACACAATTTTCGACTTATTGGCTAAATTCGCCGATTATGGTTTCAATAAATCGCATGCCGCCGCTTATGCTGTGGTTTCATATCAGACCGCCTATATGAAAGCCCATTATCCGGTGGAGTTTTTGGCCGCTTCCATGACCTATGATATGGGAAATACCGATAAGCTTAATGATTTTAGGCGTGAAGCAACCAGACTGGGCATTGAGGTTGTTCCACCATCGGTACAAACCTCTTACCGTGCTTTTGAAGTGGGCGATAAAAAGATTTATTACTCATTAGCAGCTATTAAAGGTGTGGGAGAACCAGCGGTAAACCACATTGTTGAAAAACGCGGTGACAAACCTTTTGTTGATTTGGAAGATTTTTGCGAAAGAACCGATCCGCGCATTGTCAATAAAAGGGTAATGGAAAGCCTTATTCATGCGGGTGCATTTGATTGTTTTAATATTCCGCGTGAGGTATTGGTGGCGGGTATTGAGGTTATCAATGCGCGATCACAGCGTTTCATGGAAGATAGCCGTAGTGGGCAAACAGATATTTTCGGCATGAGTGATGGTCCAAAAGAACCATTGATTTTGCCGCATGCAAAACCTTGGTCACCATCAGAAAAGCTGCATCTGGAATTTCAGGCAATTGGCTTTTATCTTTCGGCACATCCGCTTGATGAATATGCTGATGTTTTACAAAAAATGCGTGTTCAAAATTGGAGTGATTTTTCCAATGCAGTGCGCAAAGGGGCAAGTGCAGGGCGATTGGCTGGTACTGTCAGCGCCAAACAGATTAGAAAAACCAAATCCGGCAAGAAAATGGGAATTATCCAGTTTTCTGATTCAACTGGGCAATATGAGGCAATACTCTTTTCTGAAGGGCTCAATACATATGGGGATATGCTGGAACCTGGCCAATCTGTCGTTATAACTGTCGCGGCAGAAAACCGCCCAGAAGGTATCAGTTTGCGGATCCAAACCGTTCAGTCGCTGGAACATGAGGCGGAGCGTATTCATAAAACCATGCGGATATTTTTACGCGACGCTTTAATGATTGAAGAGATTGGCAAAAGCTTGGAAAAAGGTGGCGATGGCGATGTTGGGCTTGTTATTATTCAGAATAATGGCGCCCGCGAAGTTGAAATATCGCTACCACAGAAATATCGTGTTACGCCACAGGTGGCAGGCGCAATGAAGGCTTTACAAGGGGTTGTTGATGTTGAGCTGGTATAGCTCATCTCATAGTATAAAATAGCTATACTATCACATTGATTTTAAATTAAAAAAGGTTCCAGCCGGATATTATAAGGGCTAGAACCTTTTATGCCTGTGGAATTGCTGCGTGTAATTAGAGATTGGTTGCCTCTAAAGCATTTTCAAGATCAGCTTTAAGGTCGTCTATATCTTCAATACCAATTTGCAAACGCAATACTGGTCCTGAATAATTCTGTTTTATTGTCCTGTCTGATAGATTGACTTGAACGGCCAAACTTTCATATCCGCCCCATGAATAACCAAGCCCGAAGATTTTCAACGAATTTAAGAAGGCTTCCGCTTGCGCATCACCACCAGATTTAAGAACGATGGAAAAGAGCGATGAAGAGCCGGTAAAATCGCGCTGCCAGATTGTATGGCCTTTGTGCGACGAAAGTGCAGGGTGCAAAACTTGTGAAACCTGTGGTTTTGTTTCAAGCCATTTGGCCAATTGCAAAGCGGTTTCACCCTGATGTTTCAAGCGTACTGCCATTGTGCGCATAGAACGCAGCGTATTATAGGCGTCATCCCCCGAAACACTCATTCCAAGCACCATATGTGCTGATTCGACAATGCTTTTGGCGCGTTCATTGGCCGCAATAAAACCAATTAAAATATCGGCATGACCGGCAGGATATTTGGTTGCCGCAGTAATAGAAATGTCAACACCATGGTCTAATGGTCGGAAATAGACAGGTGTTGCCCATGTATTGTCCATCATGACAATAGCGCCGTGTTTATGGGCAATATCAGCAATGGCTGGTATATCCTGCATTTCGAAAGTATTGGACCCAGGTGACTCCGTAAAAACAACCTTTGTGTTGTTTTTTATAAGTTTTTCGATACCCGATCCAATGGTGGGATCATAATATTCAACCTCGATACCGAGCTTTTTAAGCATTGTGTCGGCAAATCTTCTGGTCGGACCATAGACCGAATCCACAATCAATACGTGGTCACCACTATTTAAGGCACCAAGAAGAGGCACTGTTATTGCTGCTAAACCAGAAGGCACAAGAACAGTTTTGACAGATCCTTCCAATTCATTGACAGCTTGGCAAAGTGCGTCCGTTGTCGGTGTGCCATGTGTTCCGTAGGTATAACGTTGGTTTTCAGTGCGCAGGGTTTTTGCATCAGGAAAAAGCACTGTTGATGCCTTAACGATAGGGGGATTAACAAACCCAAAATAATCCTCTGGATTATAACCACCATGTGCCAGTTGCGTATTAATACCAATATGTCCACAGGATTTATTTCTTGTCATGGGGTGAACTTTCTTAATGATAAAGCTATTTAAATTGTTAGTTTTGCGAAAACAGTTCTAAGGTCAAGAAAAATATGTTCATTTTTGTGCAAAGCATAGAATTCTATTTGCTTGACCCAAGCGAAATAATACTCTTTTTGAAAGATTGAATTTGTTCAAATAGGTTGTGATGAAAATCAGGGAGTAAACCAGATGAAGGTGACCACTTACTTTGCGATGATCGGTGTCGCAGTTTCAGCATTTGGCGCAAGTTATGCCGCTGCTGGAACATTGGATGATGTAAAAGCGCGCGGGTATTTGCAATGTGGTGTTGGTACTGGATTGGCTGGTTTCAGTATTCCCGATGAAAAAGGCAACTGGACTGGTTTTGATGTCGATTATTGCCGTGCAGTCGCAGCCGCTGTTTTGGGAGATGGCAGCAAAGTAAAGTTTGTTCCATTAAGCTCTAAAGAACGTTTCACTGCCCTTCAGTCTGGTGAGGTGGATGTACTTATCCGCAACACAACTTGGACAATGAGCCGCGATACAGCACTTGGGTTGGATTTTGTCGGTGTGAATTATTATGATGGCCAAGGCTTCATGATAAATAAAAAGAATTTGGACGGCATTACATCAGCGCTACAATTATCCGGCGCTTCAATCTGTGTGCAGTCTGGCACATCAACTGAATTAACTTTGGCCGATTATTTCAGAAACAACAAGATGGAATATACACCAGTTGTTTTTGAGAAATTTACCGAAGTTAATCAGGCCTATGATGCAGGGCGTTGTGATGTCTATACAACAGACCAATCATCATTATATGGCTTGCGCTTGCAGTTGAAAAATCCTGATGACCATGTGGTTTTGCCTCAGATCATTTCCAAAGAACCATTTGGACCGGCTGTCAGACAAGGGGATCCGCAATGGGCCGATGTTGTTCGTTGGACACATAATGCTTTGCTTAATGCTGAAGAATATGGTGTTACGCAGGCAAATGTTGATGATATGTTGAAATCAGACAATCAGGATGTGCGTCGTCTGCTTGGTGTTGAAGAAGGTAATACCATTGGCAAGGATTTAGGCTTGAAGAATGATTGGGTTGTCAGCATTGTTAAGGCCGTTGGCAATTATGGCGAGATTTTCGAACGTAATATCGGACAAAAAACACCGTTGAAAATTTCACGCGGCATTAATGCACTTTGGACAAAAGGTGGTCTGCAATACGGCTTGCCTATTCGTTGAACAATCTAACGTAATTAGACAGTTATAATGCCAAAGAATTCTACAAGCGATGTGACACCAAGAATAAGAGCAGGTTTTTCTGCTCTTTTTAACCTACGCACATTCGTGTCTGTGGTGGTGCAATTTGCTGTCATTATTGCTTTATTTTTTGTCATACAATGGATTGCGCATAACACGATTGCCAATTTGAAAGCCTCTGGCATAGCATCGGGATTTGATTTTCTGAATAAAAGGGCGGGCTTTAATCAGCCCTCCAGTATTATCCAATATGATGATAATGCAACAAATGGCACTGTTATCTGGGCAAGTCTCGTCAATCTCGTTTTCATTTCGGTATTGTGCATTATTACCGCAACAATTCTGGGATTGATTATTGGCATAGGGCGTATTTCTAAAAATTGGCTCGTTGCAAAATTATCTCTTTGTTATGTTGAATTTTTCAGAAACATTCCACCACTGGTTTTGTTATTTTTCTGGTCAATTGGCATTATGCAAATCCTACCTCCCGCCAGAAACAGTTTATTCTGGGGGCCTCTCGTACTGAATATTCGTGGCATTTATTTACCTGCACCAGTATGGAACAGTGGTAGCACAGCTTTTTTAATGATTGCGTTGTTATTTGTTATTGTTGCATTGCTGCTATATTTTTGGCGTAACCGCCAGCTTGCAGCAACCGGTAAGTCAAAACTAAAAGCATGGTATTTGCTGGGGCTAGGGGTGCTTTGCCCAATTCTTATTGTGCTGTTGTTCTGTCGTCCGGAAACGTGGAGTGTTCCAAGCCTTAAAGGATTTAATTTTTCTGGTGGCTATTATATTTCACCGGAATTCGTGTCACTTTATCTCGCATTATCGATGTATACTGCTTCATTGATTGCAGAAACAATTCGCGCCGGATTACAAGGTGTCGATCATGGCTTTAAAGAGGCGGGTGCCTCATTAGGGTTATCAAACGGGCTTATTACGCGTCTTATCGTATTACCCCTTGCCATGCGTATCATTATTCCGCCATTGGCAAGCCAATATATGAATTTGGTAAAAAATACCTCTCTTGGTGCTGCTGTTGGATATTCAGAACTTATGATGGTTTCCAGTACGATCATTGAGAAGACCGGGCAATCAATTGAACTTGCCGCAATATGGATTGTTGTTTATCTCGGTTTGAGCCTTCTTGTTTCATTGTTTATGAATTGGTTCAATCATCGTATGGCTCTGGTGGAGCGCTGAAGATGGAACAAAGATTTGTAAGTCAAACTATTATTCCATCAGCAAAACCACCCAAACGGCAAAATACTATTTGGTCGTGGCTTAAAGATAATCTATTTTCTACTCCCACCAATACAGTCATCAGCATTGTATTAGGCTGCTTGCTTATTGATTTGCTAATCCCATTGGTCAACTGGATGTTTATTAATGCTGTCTGGGATGGTGCAGACCGAACGGCATGTGCGACACAGCAACAAGGTGGCACAATGCCAAATGATTGGAATGGGGCGTGCTGGGCATTTGTAAAAGCCAATTTTTGGCAATTTATCTATGGCAGATATCCAGATGCTGAAAAATGGCGTGTCAATTTGTTGGCGGTTCTTGTCCTTATTATCAATATACCTCTATTGATGCCATCTGTCAGACATAAATTCATCAACGCATTAATATCATTATTCATTGTGCCATTGATTGGTTATGTGCTGTTGTTTGGTGGTTATTTGGGCTTGCCAGTTGTCGCAACAGAATATTGGGGCGGTTTACTGGTAACCCTGACAATCGCCTATGTTAGTATGACGTTTTCATTACCATTTGGTACGCTTTTAGCTCTTGGTAGACGTTCGAACAAGCCTGTCATTCGTATTCTGTCAGTAACCTTTATTGAAACTGTGCGGGGTATTCCGCTTGTCGCTGTGTTGTTTATCGCCAGCGTTATGTTTCCATTATTTTTACCGCAAGGCATGACGTTCGATAAGCTTGTAAGAGCATTGATTGGTGTGGCACTTTTTACCTCCGCCTATATTGCCGAAGTGGTGCGTGGTGGCTTGCAAACTGTACCACGTGGACAATATGAAGCCGCCCAATCATTAGGGTTGGGATATGTAAAAACCATGGTTTTTGTCATTCTCCCACAGGCTTATAGTCTGGTTATTCCCAGCATTATCAATGTATTGATTGGTATGTTTAAGGAAACCAGCCTTGTCTATATTATTGGCATGTTTGACTTACTTGGCATTGTTCGGCAAGCCATACAACAGGCAAAATGGAGCACGCCACAAAAGCCCGTTACTGGTATGATCTTTATTGGCTTGGTATTCTGGATGTTCTGCTTTGTTATGTCACGTTATGCACATTTTCTGGAACGTAAATTGAATTTACCGAAGCAACGTGGAAATCAGGAATAGGAATTGTATCATGGTAGAAAATCCTGAGAAGAAAATTGAAGTCCATATGCATCAGGTGAACAAGTGGTTCGGAAAAATGCATGTGTTACGGGATATCAACCTCGATATAAGAGCCAAGGAAAAAGTCATTATATCAGGCCCTTCCGGTTCAGGAAAATCAACATTGATACGTTGTATCAATGGATTAGAAACGGTGCAGCAGGGCGAGATAACCGTCACAGATATTCCTTTAAAGCAAGGAATGTGGAATTTAGAAAAAATTCGTCAGAATGTCGGAATGGTATTCCAACATTTCAATCTTTTTCCGCATTTAACAGTTCTGGAAAATTGTGTTTTGGCGCCGATCTGGGTTCGACATATGCCGCGCAAGCAAGCTGAAGAACAAGCCATGCATTTTCTCGAGCGGGTAAAAATACCTAATCAAGCCAATAAATATCCTGGTCAGTTATCAGGCGGGCAACAACAACGTGTAGCAATAGCGCGTTCGTTATGTATGCAACCGCGCGTGATGCTCTTTGATGAACCAACTTCCGCACTTGATCCTGAAATGATCAAAGAGGTGTTGGATACTATGATCGATCTTGCGGAAAGTGGTATGACAATGCTGTGCGTCACTCACGAAATGGGCTTTGCGCGTGAGGTTGCAGACCGTGTTGTTTTTATGGATGAAGGACAGATATTAGAAATTGCAACGCCGGATGACTTTTTCAGCCATCCAGCGCATGAACGTACAAAAGCGTTTCTCAGTCAGATTTTGTAGCTGTTTGTGAGTATTGTTTGACCAAGGCTGTCGCGTCATAGTCATAGAGCCAGTCCAAACTAGACATAAAGCTTTCCGCTGAACGTGTTTTCATCACAAAGTTTCGGGCAAGTGCTACCGGACCTGTTGCATGATATACAAAGCGGTTGAATGCGCCGCGTTTATCGACTGCGCTAACACGTTCGCTGCGTATTTTGCTAAATATATCCAAGGCTTTGGATAATGGGAGTTGATCCATCGATAAAACTTCAGCCAAAACGGCAGAGTCTTCAATTGCCATAGCCGCACCTTGCGCTGCAAATGGTAAAAACCCATGTGATGCATCGCCAAGAAAAACGCGCAAATCACCATCCCAAAAGCGGTGAGGCACCATTCCAAACAATGGCCAATAAGTCCAATTGTCAACAGTTTCAATAATTTCACGAATTGTCGGATGCCAATTTGAAAAATGTTTCAACAATACAGTTTTGTCACCATCACGAGACCAAACAGCCCCCGGATTGCTTCCGGTTGTAATAGCAACAAAATTGAAGGCTTTACCGGCATTAATTGGATAGGCAACAAAATGGTTGTTTGGCCCCATCCATGCAGAAACAGTTGCAATGTCAGACAATGACTTGGTGAAATTTTCAGGTAACGAGTCGACAGCAATTGTTGCACGCCAAGCAATATAGCCACTGAATTTAGCGTGGTCATCAAGTGGTGCGGTTTGCCTGATTTTGGACCAAACGCCATCACACGCTATCACCAATGGTGTTTCAAATGTGTTTGGTTCGTCTTGCGCAACAGATTTAATGCTCACCGATTGCGGCGTTGTCTTTGCTACATCAACAACCTTTTCCCCTAATCGTATATCGATAAGTGGATTTTTGGTTGCTGCATCATAGAGAACATTTTGCAGGTCGGCACGATGAATTGTCATATAAGGTGCGTGCCACCGACGTAGCGCAACGTCTGTAAGATCAACATGGACACGATCTATAAATTTTAGACCGTCACGAAGCTCCAGATAATGGGGTTCAACGCCAACTTTCAATAGATCAGGGAGAACACCCCAACGATCGAGAAGGCGGGTCGCATTAGAAGCAAGCTGTAAGCCCGCTCCAACTTCTGCCAATTTATCACGACTTTCAAGTACAACACTGGCAATTCCTTTGTGTGCCAATGCTAACGCTGAAGTAAGTCCAGCAACCCCCGCGCCTATAATTGTAGGCTTAATATCCTTCTGCCATCTCATGTGCTCATCCGTTGGTATTCATTAAACTGTTATTTCTGCTTCATACAAGCAGCCGGCTGGATTGGTTTCCATCTCGGATAACTTCGGGTTGTATCGATAGAGAGTCGAACAATAAGAACAGATTTTTTCATCATCTTTTCCCATATCGATAAAAATATGCGGATGATCAAATGGAGCACTGGCGCCAACACACATGAACTCTTTGACACCAATTTCAATTAGCTTATAGCCACCGTCGTTTTGAAAATGCGGAATATGATGATCAGCCATTATAAGGACTCCATGTGTCTTAGTGAGGTAAAATATTCATCCCTGCTATATAAGCCAATAGATAACAGAGTGACAACTATTTGTGTTCAAAATCATAAGGAATGACACCACTAAATGCGTAATAGCTGCCGCAATTTTCCACCTTTGCAATGTATAAGTTATTGGACTGTGATATACACGTTTCTGGTGTCTAAAATTGCAGTTCCAAGCTTGTCATAAGTGAACGTCACTGATAACAATAAAAGGGTGCTTGCAAAGGCTGAGGCTCTGCAGAAAAGCGGGGTGGGAGTGCCATTTTATGGCAAAATTAAAAGGAAGCGATTATGGCTTTACGTACAAAGAATTCTGCGAGTGAACAGGCTAATATATCTGAAATTAATATGGAAAGTCCGGAACGGTTCGTAAACCGTGAGTTTTCTTGGCTTCAGTTTAACAATCGCGTTCTTATGGAAGCCGGCAATGATAAGCACCCATTGCTGGAAAGATTACGATTTTTATCCATATCGGCTACCAATCTTGATGAATTTTTTATGGTGCGTATCGCAGGTCTTGCTGGACAGGTGCGCGCTGGCATTGCAACACGAAGTGCTGATGGTCGGACACCTCAGGAACAATTGGATTTTGTGCTAGCTGAAGTGGCTCGTTTGCAAGCAAACCAGCAGCAGGAATTGCGCGCTTTACGCCACGAATTGGAAAAGGAAAATATTGCAATTATTCGGCCAGATCGCTTGAGTGACAGCGAAAAAACATGGCTGGAAACCCATTTTTTGGAAACAATATTTCCAGTATTGACACCTTTATCAATCGATCCAGCACATCCTTTCCCATTTATTCCTAATCTTGGTTTTTCAATAGCGCTTCATTTGCAGCGTCGCAGTGATCGTCAACCAATGACAGCATTGTTGCGCCTTCCAACGGCTCTTAAACGTTTCGTATTATTGCCAGAAGAGGGCAATGGTTTTCGTTTTATCTCGCTTGAAGACATTGTCAGCCTATTTATTGACCGTCTGTTCCCAGGCTATGAAGTTAATGGTGCAGGAACATTCCGTGTTATTCGTGATAGCGATATTGAGGTCGAGGAAGAGGCAGAAGACCTCGTTCGTTTATTTGAAACGGCATTAAAACGTCGCCGGCGTGGTCAGGTTATTAGAATTGAGTTTGACTCGGAAATGCCCGATGATTTACGCCAGTTTGTAACCAGCGAATTGGGCGTGCCGGATAATCGTATTAGCGTTCAGGACGGATTGCTGGCATTGAACATGATCTCGGAGATTGTTTCAATTCCACGTGTCGATCTTAAATTTGTTGCTTACAATCCGCGTTTTCCAGAAAGAATTCGGGAACATGCGGGGGATTGTTTCGCCGCAATCCGCGAGAAGGATATTGTAGTTCATCACCCTTATGAATCGTTTGATGTTGTGGTGCAATTTTTGCGCCAAGCTGCAGCCGACCCTGATGTGTTGGCTATTAAACAAACGCTTTATAGAACATCTAATGATAGCCCAATTGTCAGAGCGCTGATTGACGCATCAGAAGCCGGTAAATCTGTTACGGCACTGGTTGAACTGAAAGCGCGTTTCGATGAAGAAGCGAATATCCGCTGGGCGAGAGATCTGGAACGGGCAGGTGTGCAGGTGGTTTTTGGGTTTATTGAACTTAAGACCCATGCTAAAATGTCACTTGTTGTGCGTCGTGAAGAAAACCGTTTAAGATCCTATGTTCATTTGGGTACCGGAAACTATCACCCAATTACCGCAAAAATTTACACCGACCTGTCATTTTTCACCACTGATGAAGACATTGGCCACGATGTACAACTTATTTTCAATTATATTACCGGCTATGCGCAGCCTGATGAGCCGATGAAACTGGCATTTTCGCCTTTGACTTTACGCCGGCGGATTTTGGGGCATATTGAAGATGAGATCACCCATGCACGCGAGGGTAGACCTGCTGCAATATGGATGAAGATGAATTCATTGGTTGATCCGCAAATTATTGATGCACTTTACCGTGCAGGGCAGGCAGGCGTTCAGGTTGACCTTGTTGTAAGAGGTATTTGCTGCTTAAGACCGGGCATTCCTGGATTTTCTGACAATATCCGCGCAAAATCCATTGTTGGGCGCTTTTTGGAACATAGCCGTATTTTCTGCTTTGGAAATGGCGAAGATTTACCAAATGAAAATGCGATTGTTTATTTTGGTTCTGCCGATATGATGACGCGTAATCTTGACCGTCGTGTTGAAACTTTGGTACCTGTTTTCAATAAAACGGTTCATCAGCAGATACTTTCGCAAATTATGTTGGCAAATATTATTGATAACCAACAAAGTTTTGAGATATTAAGCGATGGAACGTCGCGGCGGATTATACCTCTCAAAGGCGAAAAGCCGTTTAATGCTCAGGAGTATTTCATGACCAATCCTAGTTTATCTGGTCGCGGAAAGTCATTACGCTCTTCAGCACCACGATTAATTGCTCTGCGTCGGCAGCAAACAGAAACAAATAAAGACTGATATATCCATGACAAACTCTAAGGCTCAAGGGCGCTTAAAGGGACGAAAACCTGTCGCTGTGATCGATATTGGATCAAACTCGGTTCGTCTGGTTGTTTACGAAGGTTTGGTACGATCGCCAACAGTATTGTTCAATGAGAAGATATTATGCGGATTGGGCAAGGGAGTGGCCAAGACTGGACGCTTGGAAGATACGTCTGTTGAAATGTCTTTGAGAACGTTGCGGCGTTTTCATGCGATTTGTGAACAGATTGGTGTTGAAGAAGTCAACACATTGGCAACAGCTGCTGCAAGAGAAGCAAAAAATGGTGCTTCCTTCATCGCCGAAGCCGAAGCGATTTTAAAAAACAAAATCAATGTGTTGACTGGAAAACAAGAAGCAACCTATTCAGCCTATGGAATTATATCAACATTTCACCGTCCCGACGGTGTTGCTGGTGATTTGGGGGGTGGAAGCCTTGAACTTGTTGATATTCGTGATGACAAAGTGGGCAGTGGAATTACAATGCCTTTAGGCGGCCTGCGCTTGCAGGATATGTCTGATAACAATATTACGGAAGCAACAAAAATCGCACGAAAATATCTGCAAGAAGCAGAAGTGTTGGCAAACAACCAAGGCCGTAATTTTTATGCGGTAGGCGGCACTTGGCGTAATATTGCAAAACTTCATATGGCAATAAAGAAATATCCATTGCCGGTCATGCATGGTTATGAAGTGGCTGGAGACGAGCTTGAAAGCTTTCTTTCTCGTATTGCTAAGGGTGAAACAGAGCAAATCAAAGATATTTCGGCTATTTCAAAAAATCGCCGGCAGTTATTGTCTTACGGGGCAGCTGTCCTTATCGAGCTTATTCGCTGCATGCACCCTGAAAAAATAATTTTTTCTGGAGCAGGGGTTCGTGAGGGATATCTGTTCTCAAAATTATCAAAAAAACTACGTCATGAAGATCCATTATTAGCAACCTGTGGTGAAATGGCGACATTACGTGCGCGCTCACCAAAACAATCATATGAATTGATTCAATTTACGGCCAATGCCTTTGATGTTTTGGGATTCAAGGAAACGGACGATCAGAGGCGGTATCGCGAGGCTGCTTGTCTGTTGGCCGATATTGGGTGGCGTATGCACCCCGATTATCGCGGTGATCAATCCGCCGATCAGGTAGCTTTTGGCCCATATCCGGGTATCTCTCATGCTGGTCGTATCTATGTTGCACTAACTGTTTTCTATCGGAATGAAGGGCTTATTGCCGATAATTTATCGCCAGATATTATTAAGCTGGCGGATAAAGAAACAATTGATCGCGCCCGTATTTTGGGCGGACTTATGCGGGTTGCCAACTTATTTTCAGCTTCAACGGGTGGTATTTTGCCGCAGTTTATTTGGAAAAAAGAGGATAAAAAAATTGTCCTGACCATTCCACAGTGTCACGCAGACCTCATTGCAGAGCGACCATTGGGGAGATTACAACAACTCTCTAAAGTCGTTGGCTGTGACATGGATTATGTTATCGTTTGATATATGCCGCTAAAATTAAAGCGCCATATATTTGAAACATAGGCGCTTTTCACGTTTTGTGACATTAATAGAGACATAGATCAGCTGTCACGTCCCAAAGTAATAGCCATAAATTTCTGACTACGTCTTGTAAGTTTTTTTATATTGTCCTGACCATTCCGCAGTGTCACGCGGATCTCATTGCAGAGCAGCCATTGGGGAGATTACAACAACTCTCTAAAGTCGTTGGCTGTGACATGGATTATGTTATCGTTTGATATATGCCGCTAAAATTAAAGCGCCATATATTTGAAATATAGGCGCTTTTCATGTTTTGTGACATTAATGGAGACTTAGATCAACTATCACGTTCCAAAGCAACCGTCGTGAATTTTTGATGATTTCTTGCAAGATCTTTATAAAGCCGTTCTATGTCGGGCAACTGACAAAGTCCTGTGCCTTTTTCTGCAACAGCCGCAGAACCACATGCCGTGGCTAATCTGAAAGCATCTTCCGCTTCCCAGCCAAGCGCAAGAGCGTGAACCATGCCACCTACGAAACTGTCGCCAGCACCAGATGCGCTAATAACCCTAACATGTGGTGAAGGAAGATAGAGCGTTTGATCCTTGGTGGCTAACACTGCACCTTGATGCCCAAGTGTTACAGTTATAATTTCTGCCGCACCCTTTTTACAAAGTTCTTGGGCTGCGACAGCAATTTCTTCTGTGCTATTATAGGTTTGATTGGTGCAAGCCTCAAACTCTCCTTGGCTCGGTTTAACCAGTGTTAAGCCACCTTTTTGTAAAACATGACTTAAAGAGTCGCCGGATGTATCAATGACAACATGCGCTTTCCTTTGGTTGGCAATATCTATCATGGTGTCGTAAATAGTAATAGGAACACCACGTGCCAAACTTCCGCTGATAACGAGCCAATCCCATTCACGGGTTTTCGCTTCCGTGACGAGTGCTTGCCATTCATTGTCGCTGATAATTGGCCCTTCCGCCACAAATCTATATTCCATGCCAGATGCACGTTCATGAATAACGTTGTTGACACGTGTATTACCGGCAATAGGCACATTGATGCATGGCACACCGCGATCATCAAGCAAATGGCGCAAAACATTTCCCATAATGCCACCACTAGCATAAAGGGCAGTTACATCACCCCCTAATTTATGGATAACACGCGCGACATTTATGCCACCACCACCAGGATGAAAACTTTCATCACAAGTTCTTATCTTATGTGTCGGTCGTACAAGCTCGGCTTCACTTGCGGCATCAACTGTAGGGTTAAAGGTAACCGTTAATACTTTTTCCATAGTTTTCATCACTATTCAAAATAAACACAAAAGATAAAACTTATTTTTTTCTAACAAATATAAGGATATTACTTTTTATCTGTCTATTTCTTTTGTCAATATATTTCCATCTTTGAAATAGAAACATAATTTTCCATCAAGCATTTCTTTGGCTTTTTTGCCAAACAATTCATAACGCCAGCCTTGCATAGCTGGTATTTTGTCATTTTTTTCCTGCTTGGCGATTTTTTCCAAATCATCGCTATTGGCTATAATGCGCGGTGCTATATTTTGTTCGTCTGCCACAAGCTTTAAAAGCACACGCAATAGCTCCACCGCCGCAGCATTTCCATCACTAAGCGGTACATGTTTTTGAATTGGTGGCAAGGTTGAGGTATCAACGGCTAAACCATCATTTATTGCCGTTAGCAGAGAATGTGCTTGCTCTGAACGCTCCCAGCCTTTTGGAATGCTGCGCAGTCTTCCCAAAGTGGCAACATCTTTGGGCTGCTGTGTAGCAATTTCTATCAGACATTCATCTTTAAGCACACGTCCACGTGGGACATTTCGGCTCTTGGCTTCACGGTCCCGCCATATGGCAATTTTTTGCAAAACAGCCAATTCTTTTGGTTTTCTGATACGGCCTTTCACCTTTTTCCAGGCGTCATCTTCTGGCGGGTCATAGGTTACGGGTGACGTTAAAATAGCCATTTCATCGGCTATCCAATCAACACGTTTCGTTTTTGCCAATTGTTTTTTGAGATAAAGATAAACGTCGCGCAAATAGGTAACATCAGCCAATGCATAACTTAATTGCTTTTCCGACAATGGCCGGTGGCTCCAGTCTGTAAATCTGGATGTTTTGTCAATCGGTTTGCCAGTGACGCGTTGTACAATTTGTTCGTAAGAAACACTTTCACCAAAACCACAAACCGACCCCACAATTTGCGTATCAAAAAGCGGTTTAGGAATAACGTGACCAATCTTATAGATAATCTCTAGATCCTGACGTGCCGCATGGAACACTTTAACAACATTTTCGTCAGACATTAGAGAAAAAAACGGCTTTAGATCAATATCTGGCGATAAAGGATCGACAATAACCGCAATGTCAGGAGACGCCAATTGGATTAGACAGAGGTCAGGCCAAAAGGTTGTTTCTCTGATAAATTCTGTGTCTACCGTTACAAAATCAGATTTCTTTAATGTTGCAACAGCGGTTTCTAGGTCTGTAGTATTTGTGATGACTTTCATATTTCAAATTATATCCAATAGATATCTGTTTGTCTTTCGGTATATTTTTTCATGCACAGCCATGGCAATACCTTGACAAATGCGTGTCAAAATGCGCTTTTGCATGCAGATTGTATTTCATAATACTTGAATAATATAAAGGCAAAACCATGCATCGTTATCGCAGCCATAACTGCGCCGCTCTACGTAAGAGCGATGTAGGAACAAATGTTCGTCTTTCAGGGTGGGTTCATCGTGTTCGTGACCACGGAGGTATCTTGTTTATCGACCTTCGTGATAATTTTGGTATTACACAAATTGTGGCAGATCCAGATTCTCCTGCTTTCAAAGTGGCTGAAATGGTTCGCAGTGAGTGGGTTTTGCGCATTGACGGCAATGTGCGCTCACGCTCTGAAGACACTGTCAATCCTAACTTGCCAACAGGTGAAATCGAGCTCTTCGCTTCGGAAATCGAAGTTCTATCAAAAGCCGATGAACTTCCTCTTCCAGTATTTGGTGAACCAGATTATCCTGAAGATATTCGTCTGAAATACCGTTTCCTTGATTTGCGTCGTGAAACCTTGCACAAAAATATTTTGCGTAGAACGCAAATCGTTGCTGCAATACGTCGCCGTATGCAGGAAGCAAAGTTTACAGAATTTACGACGCCGATTTTAACGGCCTCTTCACCGGAAGGCGCAAGAGATTTTCTTGTTCCTAGCCGTATCCATCCGGGAAAATTCTATGCGCTTCCTCAGGCACCGCAGCAATATAAACAATTGCTGATGATGTCTGGTTTCGATAAATATTTCCAGATTGCTCCTTGTTTCAGAGATGAAGATCCACGTGCCGATAGACTTCCAGGTGAATTCTATCAGTTGGATATGGAAATGAGTTTTGTTGAGCAGGAAGATATCTTGCAAACAATGGAGCCGATTATCAGAGGAATCTTTGAAGAGTTTGCAGACGGTAAACCTGTAACACAAGAATTTCCACGCATTCCATATGACGAGGCAATGCGCAAATATGGTTCTGATAAGCCTGACTTGCGTAATCCAATTGTTATGGAAGATGTATCAAAGCATTTTCGTGATTCTGGCTTTAAGGTTTTTGCTAACATTCTTGCTAGCGATGAAAAAGCTGAAGTTTGGGCCATACCTGCCAAGACTGGTGGTAGTAGAGCATTTTGTGACCGCATGAACTCATGGGCGCAAGGAGAAGGCCAACCAGGGCTCGGTTATATTTTCTGGCGTAAGGAAGGCGACAATTTAGAAGGTGCTGGCCCGATAGCTAAAAATATTGGTCCAGAACGGGTTGAGGCCATTCGCTTGCAACTTGGACTTGAAGATGGCGACGCCTGTTTCTTCGTTGCTGGTGATCCACGCAAATTTGCTGTTTTTGCCGGTGCTGCAAGAACAAGAGCAGGTGAAGAATTAGGGCTTGTAGATCACGATCGTTTTGCTTTGGCATGGATTGTTGATTTTCCATTCTACGAATGGAACGAGGACGAAAAGCGTATTGAGTTCTCCCATAATCCATTTTCTATGCCGCAGGGTGGTAAAGATGCCCTCGACAATCAGGATCCATTGACCATTAAAGCTTACCAATATGACGTGGTTTGTAACGGCTTTGAAGTGGGGTCTGGCGGTATTCGTAACCACTTGCCAGAAACTATGGTTCGTGCTTTCGAGATTGCAGGACTATCTCGTGAAGTGGTTGAAGAACGTTTTGGTGGTTTGTATCGTGCATTCCATTATGGCGCGCCGCCGCACGGTGGTATGGCTACTGGTATCGACCGTATGGTCATGCTGTTGCTTGGCGTTAAGAATTTGCGTGAAATCTCGCTCTTCCCAATGAACCAACAAGCACTGGATCTGTTAATGGGCGCACCTTCTGAAGTTACAGCTGCCCAGCTTAGCGATCTTTCAATCCGTTTGGCACCTACTAAAAAAGAGTAGAAAACCAACCATCAATTTGGTTGCGTAATTAAGTTATGTAATGTGAGAAAAGCCCGGTGCAAGCCGGGCTTTTTATTTCACTAGTAGCAGATGTTTGATGATTACAGTTTTTACCGACTGTGCTTATTGACCGCTTTAAAACAAGATGTGGCTTATGCTTCTAAATATGAAATAGTGAGCCGTTTTCTAAGGAGTACTGAGAGTGCCAGGCATTTCATCTGGTAAACAAAGGTTGAGCCTGATTGAAAGAGTTTGCGCGTTATTGACAACGGCATTTCCCCCACGATGTCATCTTGGTTATTTCACGCACGATATCATCTTGAGTAATGGATACAGCAATTGGGTACAATCAGTTGCCTAATCCTATGCCAATAAAAAAAGCCCGGCTTTAAAACCGGGCTTTTCTTTATATCGAAAGTAACAACGATTAGTTGTTAGCTTCAACTTTCAGGTTAATTGAATTTATCAGCTGTTCAGGAGACATTGAAGCTGATGCAGCAAGTGTAGCGAATGATACTGGCTTGCTTGGAGCAGCGCTGATTGTCAAAGATTTTGGATTTTCCAAGAACTTGTTCAACTCTGTGCTTAAGTTTTTGGCAAAGCTTGGGCTTTTTAATTGTGCACTTATAACAGGGATAACAGCTTCGAATTGTTTAACCAAATCTTCACGCGTTACGTTATTTTTCTTTGCTGTTGCATCAAGGATCTTACCTGTTGCCGAATTATCGTCATAGCGAATTTTCATATCAACAAAGTTGGTTTTGGCAGCCAAACCAAGCAAAGCAGCACCAGCTGCATTTTCTGACGTTTGGTTATTGAGCATCTTATTACGCAGAGTTGTAAACTGCGAAACAACGTCTTCTGTAATACCTGTTAGATGAAGCGTGATATTGAGCTTTCCAGCATCTTTAAGTTCAATTTCACCTTTATCCAAATCATATTGGCCGTCTTTCATGTTCCATGAAGAATGGAAATCGACTGAACCATTCAAGCTCTCATAGCCATAACCCTTCAAAGCGTTAAGCTGACCTTCGTCTTGTGCATTTTTTGGCTCATAGCTCAATGACTTCAAACCAAGGGTCATATCTACAACTTTGTTACCCGATTGAAGATCGTAAGTAATATATGCACCGTCAAGCTTCAAGAAAGCGTCGCTTTTACCTTTTGCAGTGGCAGCAACGCTATCAATTGTTACGCTTTCATATGGAATAACTTTTACAAGCGTGTCTGATGTATTCTCAGATGGAAGATTGACGTTTTTAAACGTTACATTTTTGAATTCTAATGAATTTGTCTCTGTTTTGTCGATTGAGACAACAGATGGAACATTAATTTCTTCGATTTTATAATTGCCATCTTTGTCTTCTGTAACGTTTTTAAAACGTAAATCGCCTAAGTCCTCTGGTTTAGAAACTGTACCTTCGAGGTCGAGAGCAATTTTTGCACCATGAAAAACAATATCGTTTCCATCAGCTTCAGCTTTATCGGAGGTAAAGCTCCATCCGCTGTTTTTAAAATTATTTTCAAAACGGTCTTTGAATGCCGTTGCATCTACTGCCCAAGCTTGAGAAAGGGTAGTTGTTGCTGATAAAATCGAAAAGGCTGCTATTGTTACAGCGGTTTTGATATGTTTGTTCATAAAAATTGCCTCAATTGATACCTAGACCCCTAAGGTCTGTTAACATTTGATTACCTGAACATCAAGTAAACACAGAGGAAAAGTAGTGGAACACTTGCGGCTGATTCTACGAATTGATATCTGAAAGCCATGTCAAACAAAGTGATTCGATCGACCGATAAAGAGCATATAGAACCTGTGGAATTACGTTCTGCTTTGCAGGAACGTTATCTTGCTTATGCTCTTTCTACCATTATGAACCGTGCATTGCCAGATGTCCGAGATGGGTTAAAGCCCGTTCATCGGCGTATTCTTCATGCTATGCGGTTGTTAAAACTTAATCCTGAACAAGCATATGCAAAATGCGCCCGCATTGTCGGTGATGTCATGGGTAAGTTTCACCCCCATGGAGATGCTTCTATTTATGACGCGCTTGTGCGTTTGGCGCAGGATTTTGCTGTCCGTTATCCATTGGTAGACGGGCAGGGCAATTTTGGTAATATTGACGGCGATAATGCCGCTGCTATGCGCTACACTGAAGCAAGAATGACAGAAGTAGCAACATTACTTCTGGAAGGCATTACAGAAGATTCTGTTGATTTTCGTCCGACATATAATGAAGAGGACGAGGAACCTATCGTTCTACCTGCGGCATTTCCCAATTTGTTGGCAAATGGATCGTCGGGTATTGCTGTCGGTATGGCAACCTCTATTCCACCGCATAATGTTGCGGAATTGTGCGATGCCGCGCAATATCTTATTGCCAATCCTCAAGCGACAAGTGATGATCTCGTACAATTTGTTGCGGGACCGGATTTTCCAACAGGTGGTATTCTGGTTGAACCGAAAAATAGTATCCTAGAATCCTATCGTACTGGACGGGGCTCATTCCGTTTGCGTTCACGCTGGCATAAGGAAGAGGGTAACCGCGGATCATATGTTGTCGTTATTACGGAAATTCCCTATCAAGTTCAAAAATCACGTTTGATCGAGAAAACGGCAGAGCTTCTTCTTGCTAGAAAATTGCCTATGCTTGACGATATACGCGATGAATCGACAGATGAAATCCGTATCGTTTTAGAGCCAAAGACAAGAACCGTTGATGCCGAACTTCTGATGGAGTCAATTTTCAAATTAACGGATTTTGAAGTCAAAATTCCACTTAATTTAAATGTCTTGTCTATGGGCAAGGTGCCCAATGTTCTCTCACTTAGCGAGACATTACAGCAATGGCTTGATCACCGTAAAGACGTTCTCATTCGTCGCTCGCAAAACAGATTGAATGAAATTGCACGACGTCTTGAAATTTTAAGCGGTTATCTGATTGCTTATATTAATCTCGATGAGGTTATCCGCATTATTCGTGAAGAGGACGAGCCAAAGAAAAGTCTGATGACGAGTTTCGGTCTGACGGACAATCAGGCTGAAGCGATCCTCAATATGCGTTTACGCTCATTGCGCCGTCTGGAAGAAGTGGAAATACGTCGCGAATTTGACAATTTAACAGCCGAAGAAACACGGTTAAAAGAGCTTTTAGGGTCTGACGCTAAGCAATGGAAAACGATTTCAGAAGACATTGCCAAGGTAAAAGAAACCTTTGGAACAAAATCATCCCTTGGAAAACGCCGTACAACGTTTGAAGATGCGCCAACCCATGATCTTGAAGATCTGCAACAGGCGATGATTGAAAAAGAGCCTGTTACTATTGTTATTTCGGAAAAAGGTTGGTTAAGAGCCCTGAAAGGTCATTTGAGCGATTATTCTACACTGACATTCAAGGAAGATGATCGGTTAAAAATTGCCTTTCCAGCGGTCACAACGGATAAAATTATCATTGTTAGCACAGGCGGAAAATTCTTTACCATTGCGGCTAATGATCTTCCAGGCGGAAGAGGTCATGGCGAACCTATCCGTATTCTTGTCGATATGGATAATGATCAGGATATTCTAACGGCATTTGTCTTTAAACCCGATGAAAAACTGCTTCTTGTTTCTCATATGGGTAATGGCTTTATCGCTTCAGGATCAGATATTGTGGCGACTACCCGCAAGGGCAAACAGATTATGAATGTCAAATTGCCGGACGAAACTAAGCTCTGTATTCCGGTAAATGGTGACCATGTGGCAATTGTTGGCGAAAACAGAAAGCTGCTGGTTTTCCCACTGTCGGAAATACCGGAAATGTCACGCGGCAAAGGTGTTCGCTTGCAACGCTATAAAGATGGCGGCGTGAGTGATATCAACACATTCAACCTTTCTGATGGGTTGAACTGGCGTGATACGGCAGATCGGACATTTACCAAGCAAGCTGATGAATTGGTAGAATGGCTTGGCGCGCGTGCCGGTGCTGGCAGAATGGTTCCTAAAGGTTTTCCTCGGTCTGGTAAATTTTCAGGGTAATTCTACATGAATTTTAGGCCGAGAGATTAACCTCGGCCATGATAGTTTTGTACATTCTGATCTGGAATCCACGTATCTTTTGGTGCTTCACCTGTTTGCCAGAAAACATCAATCGGAATGCCGCCACGTGGGTACCAATAACCACCTATTCTCAGCCAACGTGGGGATAAAAGCTCAACAAGACGTCGCCCAATTGAAACGGTGCAATCTTCATGGAATGCGCCATGGTTTCTAAATGCCCCCAGATAAAGCTTTAATGATTTGCTTTCGACAAGCCATTTGTCTGGCACATAATCAATCATAAGATAAGCAAAATCCGGCTGACCTGTTATAGGGCACAAAGAAGTAAATTCAGGCGCGGTAAATCGCACACAATAATTGACATCCGCTTGTGGATTTGCAACTTTTTCCAATACAGCTTCTTCCGGAGAATTAGGAAATTCCGTTTTTTGACCAAGCTGTTTCAGATTTTCGTAAATTGAATGGTCTGAAGACATAAGACAGTGTTCCTTTAATAAAGCGCTATGTCAAGATTAGAATATAGGATTTCAAATATCATTTCTGTTTCTTCTGACAGCTTCCAACCAGTATGAATCGTCATCATATATGGTGGGGTCCTTAACACCAGCCAGATGAAATGCCTCGCGTCGTTCTACGCAAGTGCCACAACGTCCACAGTGATGGTCGCCGCCTTTATAGCAAGACCATGTATCGGCAAATGGAACACCATATTTTGCACCATCAGCAACGATAGCCGCCTTATCCTTGGTAACGTAAGGTGCGTAAAGCTGGCATTGTCCTTCAAGCGACAACTTTTCCATTTCATTGAAAGCAGTAATAAAATCAGGCCGACAATCGGAATATATGAAGTGATCACCACCATGAACTGCAATAGCAACAGTATCGCCATTTTTTGCAGCCGCTATACCAAAAGCTATTGAGAGAAAAATGGCATTACGGTTAGGAACAACGGTGGATTTCATTGTTTCTTCAGCATAATAACCATCTGGCACATCGACATTATCCGTTAATGATGAGCCAGATAAGTTACGCCCAATTGATGAGATATCTATTGGGTAATAATCGACACCAAGTTTTTCCGCGCATTTTTGCGCGCAAAACAACTCTTTCTTGTGACGTTGTCCATAATCGAACGATATTATTCCGCATAATGCGTTTTCATGCGCAAGACGATATGCGAGCGTGACTGAATCCAGTCCACCGGAGCAGATAAGATAGGCTTTCATTTCTAGATCCTTGTTTTTACTGGGTAGGCTGCGACCAGAATTTGGGGTTGCGTATCAAAAGACGCCCAAGCTGTAAAGTTGCTCATTGTCTTTCAAGGCGTATTCTTTCCATGTGTCGAAGAAAGCGTGCGTATACTTCCTTGTTTTTTTTGCAATTTATGGATTGAAAATAGGTTCTGCTCTGTAATGCAGATTTTTCTGATATACCATCAATGACAACAATCTGATTTTTCCCATTGCGATAAGCCAAAACAAGATTGTATGGATTCAAATCATATAAAACAGTTTTGGTTTGCAACACCCAATTATGAAATTCATTCAATTCAGCTTCAATCTTTGACATATCATTGACAAAATCAGCTACCGGAACGGCGTATGAGCCATCCTTGCTCTTTTCCGCACGGACAATCAGCCCCCACCCCAAATCGGTTTGCTGAAGACCGATAACGGTAAACATATGATCTTGCTCTGTCTCAGGTTTGGGGTTTATGCGGATGATTTCACGCAATTCATGCATATTGACAGAATTGGCACCTAAAGGTTTAAAACGCTTTTTCCAATTCGGTACGGTGCGTGTACTGGCTATCCATTCGGGTCTGGGAACTTTTACCAATAAATCAGGATCATCAGGATGAACAAATACTAGGCGGGCATTTCCTTTAAAATGCGGTTCAAGTCCTGATAATTTGATCATCTGGTTTTGCATTTGATTAATTTCTTTAAAAAATAAATATCAATTATCTTGTTATGGCTTTCCAACCGTTGGGTGTCAAATGTTCTTGCGGTTGATAACGGGATTTATAATCCATTTTTTTTGATCCCTCGACCCAATATCCCAGATAGACGTAAGGAAGTTTCAATCGTTTTGCGCGCCGAATGTGATCCAATATTAAAAACACACCAAGCGACGAATTTTTTTTATCTGGATCATAAAAAGAATAAACCATTGATAAGCCGTCATTGACGACGTCCGTTAAAGCAACTGCGATAAGATCATTTTTTGCTGCATTGATGTTGCTCGCTTCATCATTGGCAGTGCGATATTCGATCACGTGTGTATCAACATGCGTGTCTTCTATCATCATTTTATAATCGTCAAATGTCATGTCATCCATGCCGGCATTGGCGTGACGTGTGCGAAGATATCGACTAAAGAGGGAATATTGCTCGTCCGTTGCCGCAGGTCCAAGTGCGGTTCCGACCAATTGGGGATTTTTCTTCAATACCCTTTTCATGGAACGGTCGGGTTCGAACTCGTCAACAACAATACGAACTGATACACATGCCTGACATCCATCACAAACAGGACGATAGGCAATGTTTTGCGAACGCCTAAAGCCGCCTTGCGTTAAAACAGTATTCATCTGCCGCGCAAAGGCACCTGTTAGATAAGTAAATACCTTTCGCTCATAATGATCTGATAAATAGGGACACGGTTGCGGTGCAGTTAAAAAGAAGTTCGGTGTATTTTGATCACTTCGTTCGGTCATAATACCTATTTAGCACCAGTTTTCCCTAAATTACATGATCACATAAGTCCGACAAACTCGTCCGTTAAAATTATGGCGGTGTTGATTAAACAACCACGCCATAAAGATCATAATTATCTGACCGATCAATTTTTACCGTGACAAATTCACCAGTTCTTAATGGGCGACGAGATTGCATATGAACAACACCATCTATTTCAGGGGCGTCATATTTTGTCCGCCCAACGCCTTCAAGACCAGTCGAACTATCGACTAGAACCTGTAACCGCTTACCAACTTTTTTCTTGAGTTGATTAGCCGAAATAGTTTGTTGGTGCGCCATAAAACGATGCCAACGGCTTTCTTTGACGTCGTCTGGCACCACTGCAAGGCCAAGATCATTCGCAGCAGCACCTTCCACCGCTTCATATTTAAAACAACCGGCACGGTCGATCTTTGTTTCCGATAACCAATTTAGCAGCGTTTCAAAATCTTCGTCGGTTTCCCCTGGAAAACCAACAATAAAAGTAGACCGTATTGCCAAATCAGGACATACCTCGCGCCATTTTTCAATGCGCCGATTGGTTTTCTCCAGATGGGCAGGGCGTTTCATATTTTTCAGAACATTTTCAGAAGCATGCTGAAATGGAATATCAAGATATGGCAGAATTTTTCCGTCCGCCATCAACTCCAACACTTCATCGACATGCGGGTAGGGGTAAACATAGTGCAGTCGCACCCAAATGCCTAATTCACCCAATTCTTTAACAAGGTCAAAAAAACGCGTTCTTATCGTATGATCTTGCCAGATGCTTTCACTATATTTCAAATCAAGGCCATAAGCACTTGTATCTTGTGATATCACTAAAAGCTCTTTCACACCAGCATTTACCAGTTTTTCGGCTTCTTTTAGAACATCATTAATAGGTCTCGAGGTTAGGCTTCCTCTTAAATCGGGAATAATGCAGAAGCTGCAATGATTGGAACATCCTTCCGAAATCTTCAAATAAGCATAGTGGCGTGGTGTTAAACGGATCCCTTGCGGAGGTACCAAATCAACAAATGGATCATGAACCGGAGGAACGGCTTTATGGACGGCGTCCATCACGCTTTCATAAGCTTGAGGCCCCGTCACCGCAAGTATATTGGGATAGGCTTCTGTGATCATTTCAGGTCTGGTGCCAAGACAGCCAGTAACAATAACTTTGCCATTTTCCTTCATGGCTTGACCTATGTTTTCCAGCGATTCATCCCGTGCCGAGTCAAGAAAGCCACAAGTGTTTACAATGACTAAATCGGCGCCATCATGTTTGCGCGCAATTTCATAACCTTCCGCACGTAAGCGAGTAATAATGCGTTCGGAATCTACCAAAGCCTTAGGGCAGCCGAGCGAAACAAAACTAATACGTGGAGCAGACATGTTACTTCCCGAAAATTATTACGATGATGCATTAATACGCCATTTGATATTCGTAAAAAATGGCGCATTTTCAACAATAGATGGCAAAAGCAAGATAAGGTTAGAAATTACTATGTATCTCTCACTATGAGCCACAGCTCGGTTGGAAATATCACAGCGAACCGGTTAAAACCATAAAAATATTAAACGTAAACAAACAAAACCAATGCTGAAATAACCAACATTAACGCTGAAACAATAAAAACAAACGCAACAATCAAAACCAACGTTAAAATAAATCGGATTTTGTCCGCTTATTATAGATCAGTGAAAGTAAACGCGTGTCAGTTATCTCAATAACGACGAATTAACCCAACGAGACGTCCTTGAAGCTTTATGCGATCTGGGCCAAATATGCGTGTTTCATAGGCTGGATTTGCAGCTTCTAGCGCAATTGAAGCGCCTTTGCGCCGATAACGTTTTAACGTTGCCTCTTCATCATCAACCAAAGCAACAACAATTTCCCCTGGGGTGGCAGTATCACCACGTTTTATAATAACAGTATCACCATCAAAAATACCCGCGTCAATCATCGAATCACCCTTAACTTCAAGGGCGTAATGCTCTCCGCTACCGACCATATCAGCTGGTAATGACAGCATGTTGGTTTGGTTCTGAATGGCTGAAATTGGCACACCTGCTGCAATTCGTCCCATAACCGGTACATTTACATTTGCAGCTTGATCAACATCATTATTCGATATCGGTTTTGATAGGACATTTTTTAAAGATTGCCCCTTGGCTCCTTCAATAACACTCGGCGAAAATTTGCGCGGTGAACTTAATGGGTGTGACATTGCTTCCGGTAATTTGATAACCTCCAAAGCACGGGCTCTATTGGGTAATCGACGTATAAACCCTCTTTCTTCAAGCGCAGTTATAAGGCGATGTATACCGGACTTTGATGCGAGATCCAACGCATCCTTCATTTCATCAAATGACGGAGGAATTCCAGTTTCTTTAAGCCGATCATGAATGAATAGTAGAAGTTCATACTGTTTTCGCGTTAACATATCATTCTCCATCCACGAATCAAAAGAAAACAAAAGCAGAACATACCCTATATGTTCATTCAATGTTCTACAAGCCCTTTTACCAAGTATTCTGTTGGATCTTGTCAAAATAACTGAATAATTATTCAAGTTAAAATCTGTTTGTCATTAACAATGAACTGTTTTGTTTCATAGAACTGGCTTATATTATCCCATCGTCCAAAGGCTTATGTATTTTATGATGGAGTGTCTATATCTTGTATCTATTAAGGCTAAATGCGACGACAACCTATTGTATACTCATCAGATCAGGCGATTGTGGTTAACACGGTAATTAAATTGTGCCAGATAAATGGTATAAAAAACAACCGTTTGTCATAAATTATTATTAGCAACAAAATTTAACGGCATATGCTATTAAGATGTTGGAAAAGCGGTAAAAACAAAAATGCCGTATAGCGTCACACTACACGGCATTTGTTTTTATTTTCTTTTAAAAATCTTTCAGAAGAAACCCTTGCGCTGCCACCATCCCATACGTTTTGGTTTTTCTTCCTCAACAGGTTCAGGCGATGTGTCGGATGAAGGCGTCTCTTCCGGTTCTGATTTTTTCTTGGTCGATTTGCGTTTTGTTTTGGTCACCGGTTCGACAACAGTCTCTCCAGGAGTAACCTCAACAGTCGTATTTTCTTCATTGGCTGTAGGCTCAGCTTCTGCTTTGGGCTCAGCTTCTTTTTTAGTGCTTTTACGACCACGACGCGTTGTTTTCTTTGCAGGCTTTTCTTCTGCTTGCTCAGCGTCAACAGTTTGAGGTTGTTCTTCCGTTACACTCTCCAGGTTGGACGTTGACGTTTCACTATTTGCTTCATTTAAGGCCTTAAGTTCCGCCTCTTTTTCAGCTTTTGTTTTACGTTTACGTTTAACGGGCGCTTTTACCTCTTCTGTTACTGGTTCAGCATCTTGTGCTTTTTCAAGGGCAACAGTTGTATCCGTAGTCTCGCTTGCCGCTTTGCTCTTTCTACCACGTTTTTTCTGCGGCTTTTCGGCAACCACCTCTTGTGCTGGAGCAGTCGTCTCAACAATTGGTGCGGCCTCTGTAACTACAGCAGCATCAGCAATTAAAACATTTTGCTGCGGCTCATTTCCGGTAAAACCAACCGGTTCAGCGGCAGGAAGGCGTCTTTGTTGACGTCTCGCAGCTATAACCTCTGATAACGCGCGTTCAGCAAATTCACCCACCGGCTCAGCATATGGCAAACGACGACGTTCAAACTCACCATCACGATTGCGGCGCCCGCCGCGACGGCCACGTCTTCTGCGCCGTTTATTATCATCTTCCGACTGCTCTGAATTTGCTGATGCAGATTGAGACGTTTGTTCTTCGTTGTTATCGTTTCTACGGTCGCGTTTGCGCCGTTTGCGTCTATTATTGTTGTTGCTGCTTTCAACCGGTGCCTGTTCTGTTTCTTCTTCAATTTCAGGCAGATCAGGTTCGTCATCGATAATCGGTGTTGGAAGAACTGGGGCAGGCGTGCCTTCAGCTGCTGTACCACGGCAAATAACCAAATGTTCAGCACCGACATCATTATCCGCTTCAAAATTGATCGTTAGACCGAAGCGCTGTTCCAAATCGGCTATCACCTGGCGCTTGTGATTAAGCACATATAAGGCCGTTACCACAGGTGTCCGAACGGTAATATTGAAATTCGGGTTACGAAGCAGATACTCCTCGATAGAGCGGATAACATGCAGTGCTAATGAAGAATCAGAGCGTATATACCCTGTTCCATGGCAGTGTGGGCAAAGCTGCATCGTACTTTCAAGCACAGAAGCTCTAATACGTTGGCGGCTCATTTCCATCAGACCAAAATGCGAAATACGACCCACTTGTATACGAGCACGATCATCTTTCAGACAATCTTTTAACTTTTTCTCGACAAGGCGATTATTACGTTTTTCTTCCATATCGATAAAATCGATAACAACCAGACCTGCAAGGTCTCTTAAGCGCAATTGCCGTGCAACTTCTTCTGCCGCTTCAAGGTTGGTTTGACATGCGGTCTCTTCAATAGAATGTTCTTTTGTCGAACGTCCTGAGTTGACATCAATAGCAACCAGAGCTTCAGTTTGGTTGATGACGAGATAACCACCTGATTTCAGGGTGACTTCCGGTTGCAACATGGCATCAAGCTGTGTTTCAATGCCGTTGCGTGCAAAGATCGGTAGAGGGTCCTTATAAGGCTGAACCACTTTTGCATGACTTGGCATGAGCATGCGCATAAAGTCTTTGGCTTCCCGATAACCTTGGTCACCAGAAACAAGAATTTCACCAATATCCTTATTATAAAGATCACGAATAGATCTTTTGATAAGGCTTCCTTCCTCATAGACGAGTGATGGGGCAACCGATTCAAGTGTAAGACCACGAACATTTTCCCATAAACGCATGAGATATTCATAATCGCGCTTGACTTCAGCCTTGGTGCGATTTGCACCGGCAGTGCGCAAGATAACGCCCATGCCTTTTGGTACGTGTAAATCTTTTACGATTTCTTTTAGTCTTCTGCGATCCTGCACATTGGTAATTTTACGGGAAATGCCACCGCCACGCGCAGTATTCGGCATAAGAACGGAATAACGACCAGCAAGAGAAAGATAGGTAGTTAGTGCTGCACCTTTATTGCCACGCTCTTCTTTCACCACTTGGACGAGTAGGATCTGGCGGCGTTTAATAACTTCCTGAATCTTGTATTGGCGACGCTGTGCACGTTGATGCATTGGAACTTCTTCCATTGCGTCTTCCGCACCAACAGATTCAACCGTATCTTCATTGGGATCACTTAGTTGATCATTATCATCAAGATCGTCTGATTCAACCGTCTCGGAAATTGTCTCATCATCGAGCTCAGCAGCGACAACTTTTTCTTTTTTTGACCGCCTAGAGCGTTTGTTGCGACCTTTCTTCTCTGTTTCCTGATCCTCACCTTCGTCATCCTGACGAGCGGCTTTTTCTTCTTCTTCAAGCAAAGCCAACCGATCTGCAACCGGTATTTGATAATAGTCCGGGTGAATTTCGGAAAAAGCCAAAAAGCCATGACGGTTTCCGCCATATTCGACAAAGGCTGCTTGCAAGGACGGTTCAACACGCGTTACGCGTGCAAGATAAATATTACCCTTGAGCTGTTTTTTATGCTCTGATTCAAAATCAAATTCTTCAATACGGTTGCCGCGAACAACGACAACACGTGTTTCCTCCGGGTGAGAGGCATCTATAAGCATTTTGTTTGACATTATATGAAATCCTGCGGATGGCGTGCATATAGGTCCCTAATAAGGCATTAGAAAGCCTTGAGAGGAAAGGATGCAACAAGCCAATAAAAACTGGTTTTGCCATAAAAATAGGATGGGAAAATGAGCGCAAATGCCCGCTCGCATGTCTTGCTCTAATAAAAATTTTCACCATCTGCTTAGTCTGACTCATACCTTGAGAGTCTCCGGCAAAACGTTTTTTCAAAATCAGTTCGGCAAACCGAACCAGCGAAACTGTATGATACAAACCTTATATTGAGTGCTTTTTGCTATAAAAAACAAAAAGTTAAGCCATTCAGGTTTGTAGGTTTTTACGAAAAAGATGCTCATGCGACTGGCAAACCAGCCATTCATGCATCACTTTTAAACCGATTATGCTTTTAAGGCGAGATCGTGATGAAAACAAGTATCAATAATGGTGTCACATCATTAAATAGTTTTAAAGAACTCTCACCTATGTCTTTGCACGCATCATAAAATGACTGAACGGTCAATTGATGTGGTTGTAAAATTGTTATGAGAATTCGAGCTTGTCTAACATGTTTTTGAACTTATCCAGAGTTGCTGCAATATTTTTTATCAAGAGATTTGCATTGGCTCTGATGGCGTTGATGATAATTTCATTGTCTTTCCAACATTCATTGCTACAAGCTCAAACAACAGCAAAACCGTTGGGGCTCGTCAACTTGCGTATTGCGGGTGACGAGACAAGGATGAGAATTATTGCGGTTTTTGATAAAGAGCCAGCATATAACATTCAGCTTCTCGATTCACCCACCCGACTTATTGTCAATTTGCCTATTGTTGATTTCTCGGCTCAAAAACAGTCACCGACAGTTATGGGACTGGTTTCAGATATCCGTTATGGCGCAGCCGGTGCTGATAGATCTCGAATCATTTTAACAACGAAAGCACCTTTTGTTGTTGAGAAAAGTACTTCGCAACAGCTTGATAGCGGTTTGTGGCAGGTTGTGCTGGATATAAAAACCGATAGTCGGAAAAATTTTGAAGCCCTATTACAAGAGCAGCAGAAAAATGACGCCGCATCATTAAACACGCCAGCAAAATCAATCGTCAAACCTTTTCGCGTCGTTATAGACGCAGGGCATGGCGGAATTGATAGTGGTGCGCAAGGGGTAAGTGGCATCTTGGAAAAAGATGTTACTCTGGCATTTGCACGCGCCTTGCGAGAACAATTGGAAAAAAATCCCTCTTTGGAGGTTTTTTTGACGCGCGATACTGATGTGTTTTTACGCCTCAATGAACGTGTTCAAAAGGCTAGGGGGTACGGTGCAGATTTATTTATCTCCATTCATGCCGATACAATTAATACCGGTACAATGCGAGGCGCAACGGTCTATACAATTTCAGACAAAGCTTCAGATAATATTGCAAAAGCTTTGGCAGAACGGGAAAACAAATCCGATCTTCTCGACGGATTGCCTGCTGATGAAACACCGGAAGTAACCGATATTCTCATTGATCTTGCGCGGCGTGAGACATTAGCCTTTTCGGTAAATTTCGCTGAACGTGTTATTGGTGACATGACACGAGATAACATCAATCTGATAAAGAACCCGCACCGTTATGCTGGTTTTCAAGTTTTGAAGGCACCCGATATTCCATCTGTGTTGATTGAACTTGGATATTTGTCAAATAAAGATGACGAAAGACAGGTTTCTGACCCAGCTTGGCGCGCGAAAGCAGCAGGCGCTATCGCTATGGCGGTTAAACAATTTGCCGATAATAGACGCGGAAAAATGGTTAATCAGGAAAAGTGATTGAAATTCCAAAGCCGTTGAAAATATTAATAATAAAGCTGCTGATAACCTAGAAATTATGACCAATAACACTTAACTTTCTAATCAAAATACTAAATAATGTGAATTAGCCTTGTCTTTGTCGCAATTCCAGTGCAAATGCGGCTTGACTGGTAGATTATATTTCACTCGATAGTGAATTCTGGAGAAAGCGACATCCGGTTACGATGATGAGGTTTTTAAAACATTTTTTAGCTGCAGGCGTTGCTCTTTGCCTGACTGTGCCATTTTCTAATTATACATTTGCTGAAGATACTCCACAAACTCAAACTGATGAGCTACCAGATTATGAGGTTTTAGCAAAATATGAACCACCAGTGATGTCGCGTATTCATGCCGCAGACGGTGGTCTTATGGCAGAATTTGCAACCAATCGGCGACTTTATCTTCCTATCCAGTCGGTACCGGACTTGGTGAAATCGGCGTTTATTTCCGCAGAAGACAAGAATTTTTATCGCCATTTCGGAATGGATCCGGAAGGATTAGCGCGTGCATTGGTAAGCAATGTGCGTAACCTTGGCTCGGGGCGCCGTCCGGAAGGGGCTTCAACAATTACACAGCAGGTTGCTAAAAACTTTTTGTTAAGTTCCGATGCAACAATGGAACGTAAGGTTAAAGAAGCGATTTTAGCAATGCGTATTGAACGCGCTTATTCTAAAGATCGTATTCTTGAACTCTATCTCAATGAAATTTACTTGGGACGGGGCGCCTATGGTATTGCTGCCGCAGCCTTAACATATTTCAATAAGTCGGTTAATGAATTAACGCTTGATGAGTGTGCCTATTTGGCTTCTTTGCCGAAGGGACCAAGCAATTATGACCCATTCAAACACACTCAACGCGCCTTAGATAGACGCAATTGGGTTATCGACCGTATGGTTGAAAACGGTTATGCAACAGCAGCTCAAGGCGAGCAAGCAAAAGCAAAGCCGTTGGGCGTGACAATGCGTGGTGATGACACTTACATTTTTGCGTCAGATTATTTTACAGAAGAAGTAAGACGGCAAATTATTGCCAAATATGGTTCAAAATCACTTTATGAAGGTGGCCTTTCAATCCGAACCACATTGGATCCGAACTTGCAGGTTATGGCGCGCCGTGCCTTGCAAGACGGCCTTATCAAATTCGACCAGAACCATGGCTGGCGCGGTCCTTTCAAGCATATTGATGTATCAGATGATTGGGGTACCGCACTTGGTGACGTTGTCGGTTTTAGCGATGTGCCAGAATGGCGTTTGGCGGTTGTGTTATCTGTTGCGCCAGATCGCGTAAAAATTGGCTTGCAACCGAAAAGAGAAGTATCAGGCGCTTTATCAGCAGAGCGTGATATTTCGACAATATCGGTAAATGATATGCGTTGGGCATTGCGTATGGTCGATAAAAATGATCGCCATACAACAGCAAGTAACCCAACGGGTGTGCTGCATGTCGGAGACGTTGTTTTTGTTCAGAAAAAGCAGGGCTCTGATGGTGGCTATCTATTGCGTCAACCACCAAAAATTGAAGGTGCCATGGTTGCCATGGAACCGCGTACAGGTCGTGTATTGGCAATGGTTGGCGGTTTTTCATTTGCTGAGTCTGAGTTTAACAGGGCAACACAAGCTTATCGTCAGCCAGGTTCATCTTTCAAACCTTTTGTTTATGCTGCGGCACTTGATAATGGCTATACACCGGCTTCCGTTGTTCTCGATGGACCGGTGGAAATTAGTCAAGGAAACGGACAGGTTTGGCGGCCAAAGAATTATGGTGGAACCTTCGCAGGACCTTCTACCTTGCGCTATGGTATTGAGCATTCCCGTAACTTGATGACAGTTCGTCTCGCCAATGATTTGGGTATGCCTATTGTTGCAGAATATGCCGAACGTTTTGGTATTTACGATAAAATGCAACCATATTTGCCTATGGCATTGGGCGCAGGTGAAACCACAGTGTTGCGTATGGTTACAGCCTATTCGGTGATCGCAAATGGCGGACGTTCAATTTCACCATCACTGATTGACCGTATTCAAGATCGATATGGCAAAACAATTTATCGTCATGATCAGCGTCAATGTGAAGGTTGTAACGTTAAAGAATGGCACAACCAGCCTGAACCTACTTTGATCGATCAGCGCGATCAGGTTCTTGATCCTATGACGGCCTATCAGATTACATCAATGATGGAAGGTGTTGTGCAACGTGGTACGGCTGCACGGCTTAATTATCTGAAACGGCATATTGCCGGTAAAACCGGTACAACAAACGACTCCAAGGACGCTTGGTTTATGGGCTTTACCCCAAATATCGTTGTGGGCGTCTTTATTGGCTATGATCAACCAGCTTCTTTAGGCTTTGGTGGTACTGGTAGCTCCTTAGCTGTGCCAGTATTTGGCGAGTTTATGGAAAGTGCCATGAAGGGTGTACCAGATGTCGGATTTAAAGTGCCTGATGGTATGACGCAGGTAGCAATTGATAGAAAAACCGGTATGCGTGCAGAACCCGGCAATAGCAATGTTATTGTTGAAGCATTTAAACCGGGTACGGGACCTGCAGATGTCTATCAAGTTATTGGTGGGACAAATTCATTTCAGGAAGGTGTACCAGTTGCTCCAACATCTCCGCAGGTTAACAAGGCAATCCAGAGCGGTTCCGAAGGGCTTTATTGATAAGACATTTTATTTTGACTTATTGATGTGATGTGAATAAAGTCCACCCGCTTGATGACATTGTTTGGTAATCACCTAATACGCCAACGCTTTTCAAGCTATAAATAGGTCAGGATTGATCCTGACCTCAACAATTACATAAATCTGAGATAACTATATCCTACCATGCGTGCAGAAATAGAAACATTGGTTGAAGAAATTAAGCAAGCCATTGGTTTGCTGAGGAGGCATCTTTGACTGGGATCAGTCATTAAAACGCCTCGAATATCTTAATGACAGAGCCGAAGATCCCAATCTTTGGGAAGATGCCCAACAAGCGCAAGATCTCATGCGTGAAAGACAAAGGTTGGAAGATTCGATACAGAATATCAATCATTTAACCCAATCACTCGACGATAGTGTCGAGTTGATCGCTATGGGCGAAGAAGAAGGCGATGATGCCATAGTGGCTGAGGCGGAAAGCGCTATTCATGGGTTAAAACATGAGCTTGATAAACGTCAGATCGAAATGTTGTTATCTGGCGAAGTTGACGCAAATGACACCTATCTTGAAATTCATGCAGGGGCAGGTGGTACGGAAAGTCAGGATTGGGCTTCAATGTTGCTGCGTATGTATATGCGTTGGGCTGAGCAACATTCGATGAAAGTCGAAGTGCTGGAAGTGCATGATGGCGAAGAAGCCGGAATAAAATCGGCAACCATTTTGGTAAAAGGACATAACGCCTACGGCATGTTGAAAACGGAATCTGGTGTGCATCGTCTGGTTCGTATTTCACCATATGACTCCAATGCAAGACGTCACACATCTTTTGCCAGTATTTGGGTTTATCCGGTTATTGACGATAATATTGAAGTTGATGTTTCAGAGTCGGACGTGCGGATAGATACATATCGCGCTTCAGGGGCAGGTGGTCAGCACATCAACACCACAGACTCTGCCGTTCGTATTACACACATAAAAACCGGCATTGTTGTGCAATGTCAGGCAGAACGTTCACAACATAAAAACCGCGCCACTGCATGGTCAATGTTGAGAGCCCGTCTTTACGAAGAAGAATTGAAAAAGCGTGAAGATGAAGCCAACGCGCTTGAGGCTTCAAAAACAGATATCGGTTGGGGACACCAAATTCGTTCTTATGTTTTGCAGCCATATCAGTTGGTAAAGGATTTAAGAACAGGTGTTGAAAACACAGATCCGCAAGCCGTGCTAAACGGTGACCTCGATGCATTTATGGAGGCAGCCCTTGCTCAACGGATACATGGTGGCGTTGAGCATGTTGAGGATATTACCTAAACAAACAATAGTTTTTCCATGTGTTTAAGTTTTTCCAAGTGCTTATTGTCATTTTCGGGAATTTAACCAAATTCCAGATTTCTGGCTAAGCACTTGGTTAATATCTGGCTCAATTGGGTAAAATCAGAGCCAATGGCAATATCAGAGCCAACCAGCAACGGCTGTTTTTCTTAATAAAATAGATTGTTCTGTTGAGTTAACTTGGTTTTTAGCCAACAACTTATTGTTTGCCTGACCCCGTTATGATGGGGTCAATAGCATTTTGCCCAACAAATTGCACATTTTCAACCGCTGGAATATGGCTAATGGGCATATCTGGTAAAGGCTGTCGCGCCTCAATAGTTGCGCCACTATCTTGAGATGCAACATCATAATGCGCTGCACCAAAAGATGTTGCAGCGACTATGAATACTGAGCACAAAATAAATAGTTTTGAAATATTGCGCATTTTTGTTGTCCAAAATATTAGGTTTTTATTAACTCATATAAAAGTTAACAAAAAGCTAACAATGAATCGGGCAAGCCACTGTTAGGCAATTGATCCGGTAAGTGACGAGGTTATTAATTAAGCAATTTTACTTGCAGCCTGCAAAACAGCTTGTGCATGCCCTGGCACTTTCACCTTATGCCAAATTTCTGCAATCTTGCCGGTTTTATCAATAAGGAATGTTGTGCGTTCAACGCCCATATATTTGCGGCCATACATCGATTTTTCTACCCATACGCCATAAGTCATCAGCGTTGTTTTTTCTTCATCGGATACAAGGGTGATGTTCAGCTCATGCTTCTGTTTGAATTTATCGTGTTTTGCAGCCTTATCAGGTGACATACCGATGATTTCAACGCCAATCTTGTCAAATTCTGGTTTTAAAGCCGTAAAGTCATGTGCCTCAAGTGTACAGCCGCTGGTGTCATCTTTCGGATAAAAGTAGAGAACAACTGGTTTCCCACGCAATTGTGATAAACTTTGTTCTGCCCCGCTGTCTCTGGGTAAATTGAAATCCGGTGCTAAATCGCCTATTCCCAATTTTTCCATAACTCTACCTTTCTTTTGTTGGTAAGCGTAAAATGATACCAAAAATATCAGGAATCAATCCTGATCCAATGCTATATTGTTTCTGTAAATTCTGTTTGCCAATTATTTTATTTTAATTCTCAAATAACGGGATTGTTGAAGAGTTGCCTGGACCACATGAAGAAATTCGCTTTGACAAGCGAAAAATTAAAAATCTGGATCATTTTCCATCAGCTCTTCAATCTGGCGGACTGAAGATTCGCACCCCCCGCATGAGAAAAAAATTGATGCGGCGTATCTTTAAAACCTGCCTATGGATTTTGTTAATCTTAGTATGCGTTTTAGCGCTTGCTTTTTCATTATTAAAGGTTGGAATTAGTGGTGCATTTTTGACATCAAAAATGCAGGCAGCCTTGTCGCAACAACTCAATGACGAGGCAAACGTCAAAATATCAGACGCAAAATTGTCGTTGGATGAAGATTACCATTTGGCGTTAGAGACGCAAAATGTCATGGTCACTGACATTAAAAACGGCACCAAAATTGATCAAATAGGTTTGTTCAGGGTTGGTTTTGCACCATTAGGGTTACTACGCGGTAAGCTTGAAATTGCGCAGATCGAGATACACGATACCAATATTGCTTTACCGCAAGGCAATGGTCCAAGTTTTTTGGATACCTTGCCAAAAGATAAATTTGGCAGGATAGATCCCGATGTGGCAGCCAATAATCTTTTTGGTGCATTTGACCAATTCTCGGCAATGCTCAAAAAAACCTCAATGAGAGTGGTTATTCTCAAAAATGTTTCACTGCGTATGGGAGGAGATAATAATACGCCTTTGAACATTGAGGAATTGGACTTGCGTACGCGCTGGAAAAAAACTGCGCTGAAGTCAAAACTTCAATGGAACAATAATCCGATTGAGGTGGAAGGCGATGTTATTTCTGCAGAAAATGCAACACAAAGCTTTAAAGTCAAGCTCTCCTCATTGCCACTTCATTTGGGTGCGTCTGATGATGCTTCACCTTTCTTAGCCAATGGGCGTACCAATAATAATTTCTTTCGCTTAAAAGGAACCACAGATATCGCTCTGGAAGCTCATAGAGACAGTACTTTGAACGGTCCAATCATAAATGCGCATGTTGTGATGCCGGTTGGGGCAATGGATGTTGGCACAGAGACAATGCCCGCAAAATTTGATGTGAATATGCTCTATACGCCGAAGAGTGACAAAATAGAAATTGCCCCTTCGCAAATATCAGCTGGTGGGGTCAATATACCATTTAATGGCGCAATAGGCATAACTCCTGCGAAAGCAGACAATGAAAAGCCAGATAATGATTATCGTTTTGAAATTGTTTCGCAACACGCGGTTAGTGCTGCTGCAGAAGTGCCGGATAATCCGCTAAGATTTTCTATGAAAGTAGCAGGCCAGTACAATCTGGATAATAAAAAGATCATCGTGGATGAGATTGCGGTTAATGCACCACATGGAACTTTGCTTGGTCAAGGAAGCTTGCGATTTGGCGAGGGAACACCAGAAACAATATTTGTACTTCATGTTCCTCAAATGGATGTAGCAGAAGCCAAACAATTATGGCCTATTAATATTTCTCCTGGGGCAAGACGCTGGGTTGTTTCGCATATTTTTGGTGGGCAACTAAAAAATGGCTCTATCGAAATAGCTATGCCATTGGGGTTTTTCCGTAATGGTATTCCGTCTGGGCCTATCACTGGCAATGAAGTGAAAATCAGAACAGCAATTAATGATGCGAGATCGGATTTGGTCGGCGAATTACCGGCTATTCGGGAAGCCGATGGCAAAATAGCCATTGATGGCATGACCACAGTGGTGACATTGGATAGTGGTGTTAGTTATCTTTCAAAAGATCGCAAGATAGAGCTAGTTGAAGGCACATTTACCGTGCCGTGGGGGCCTCAACGTCCAGTTTATGCCGAAATGAACCTTGTTGCGCGCGGCAAAATTGACGCAGCCGGTGAAATGATTAGCTTGAAACCCATTAATGCAAGAAAACAGTTGCCATTTGACCCCGATAAAGCAAAAGGCGACGTTGAAGCAGAAATCAATCTGAAATTTCCTGTCACACGGGATAACCCGCCTGGCGAGTTGACTTATACAGCTAATGTTGATTTTTCGGATTTTTCGTTGCCGGAACCTATTGAAAATATTCTCGTTGATGATGCTTCGGGAACTGCCGAAATTACCAAATCTGGTGTTACCTTAAATGCCAGTGGTTTGGTCAATGATCTGCCGGCAGATATAAAAATTGTTCAGCCATTCAACAATTCGGATTTGAAAAAAGACGAAAATATTACATTCAATTTAAATGACAGTGTTAGAGCTAAGCATTTTGCATTTTTAAATACTTTTCTTTCTGGCCCCATGAGCGTTGTGGTTGGGCCTGAAAATAAAGGCAAGCGCCATCTTTCTGCCGATCTGACAAATACGACACTTGATTTATCTTGGGCCGGTTGGAAAAAAGGCAAAGGTATGCCTGCACAAGTGCAGATGGATATTCCGTCAAATATGACGGGCAAATCCGATTTTACGATCGACAATTTTTCGCTATCAGGAACCAATTTTGAAATTGCTGGCTCGCTTCATATCAAGGATAAACAGTTAGCTGGCGCGGAATTTTCGAAAGCCAATTTAAACCGCAATGATAATTTGAGCATTAAAGTTGCGACATCGGGTAAGTCCTATCATATTGAAGCAACTGGCAAAAGCTTTGATGCCAGAGCCTTGCTTCAACAAATGGGTAAGACATCGAGCTCTGGCCGCAATACAAATGCCATTTCTTTGCATGCTTCACTTTCAAGCCTTACCGGTTTTTATGGTGAGGATCTACACGGTGTAACTGCGACTTACGAAGTTACCGAGCAAAACACCACTCAGCTAACCGTCAACGCAAATACCAGAACTGGCAAGCCATTATTTGTGCAGATGCAAAATGATAAAGGGCGGCAAGCGGTGAATGCCAAAACAACCGATGCGGGTTCTGTTCTCCGTTTTATGAATTATTATGAAAAAATCCGTGGTGGTGCATTAACGGTCAATTTGAAATCAACACCCGGACAGCCTCTTTCTGGCCCCATCACCTTAAAAAATTTTGAAATTGTCGATGAACCCAGACTTGCTGCAATTGTTTCATCGAAGCCTGCCGGTGGTGGTAAAAGTCTGAATGATGCTTTTAAGGGTAAAATCAATAGTTCAAGCATCACCTTTGATATGGGATACGCTCACATAGGAAAAGGCGATAATTATTTGGTACTAGACCGCGGTGTTGTACGCGGCGCAACCGTTGGGGCAACATTCCAAGGAATTTTATATGATTCATCGGGTAATATGTCCATTACCGGTACTTTTATGCCAGCCTATGGCTTAAACCGTTTATTTGGCGATATACCAGTTATCGGTCAGGTACTAGGAAATGGTCGTGATCGCGGTTTGATTGGTATTACGTTTAAAATTGAGGGCAAGATGAAACACCCTCAGGTGATGGTCAACCCTATCTCGGCAATTGCTCCGGGAATATTTCGATCGATATTCGAGTTCCAGCAATAATCGAATTTTTATATATAAGTCGACTAATTAAAACTGGGCAATGATTATTGTTTTGGCATTGCATGGTGCCGATAATGGTATTTTTAAGCGATAACAGAATTAGTGACCATACATAAAAAACACAGCGTGAGGCTGTGTTTTTTTGTTTTCATTGCCTTTGTAACTCCAAAACTTAAACGGGTTTTATAAGGACATGTCTTTTTTTGCCGAATGAAAGTTTAACGACGCCATCATCATTAAGGTCAACATCAGAAATAAGGCGTGCTTCATCTTCAACCGGTTTGTCGTTTACACGCACACCGCCACCTTGTACGTGACGACGGGCTTCACCATTTGATTTTGCCAAGCCAGCCTGTACCAGCAATGTTAATAAGCCAATACCTGACTTCAAGTCGCTCGACGCAAGCTCAATTTTTGGTAAATCGTGGCTCAATGCGCCTTCTTCAAAGGTTTTGCGTGCAATATCGGCAGCTTTTTCGGCGGCGTCACGACCATGCAACATTGCCGTAACTTCCGTTGCCAGAATTTTCTTAACCTCATTCAGCTCAGCGCCCTGTAGGCTAGAGAGACGGTTAATTTCATCCATTGGCAATGTGGTATAAAGTTTCAAGAAACGCGATACATCGGCATCTTCAGTATTACGCCAATATTGCCAGAAATCATACGGTGAAAGCATGTCAGCATTGAGCCAAACCGCACCATTGAGCGATTTGCCCATTTTTGCACCTGATGCCGTGGTAAGCAGAGGGGACGTTAAGGCATAGAGTTGTTCCGTTCCCATTCTGTGTCCAAGATCAATGCCGTTAACAATATTGCCCCATTGATCTGAACCACCCATTTGCATGCGCAGGCCATAGCGTTTGCTTAACTCGACAAAATCATATGCCTGCAAAATCATATAGTTGAATTCTAAAAATGATAGGGAATGCTCGCGATCGAGACGCAGTTTGACAGAGTCAAATGACAACATTTTATTGACAGAAAAATGCCGTCCGACATCACGTAAAAATTCAATATAATTAAGGTTTCTAAGCCAATCGGCATTATTGACCATAATGGCGTCATTGGAACCTTCACCAAAATTGATATATTGTGTGAAGACTTTTTTGATGCCAGCAATATTCTGGTCGATGTTTTCGATTGTCAGCAGTTTACGTGCTTCGTCTTTAAATGATGGATCACCAATCATACCGGTGCCACCACCCATAAGCGCAATTGGACGATGACCGGTTTTTTGCAACCAATGCAACATCATGATCTGAATGAGACTACCAACGTGAAGGCTGGAAGCCGTAGGGTCAAACCCGATATATGCAGTAACCGTTTCCTTTGCCAAAAGGTCATCCAAACCTGTTTCATCAGATATTTGATGGATAAAACCACGTTCACGCATAACATTTAGGAAATCGGATTTAAAACCGGACATCAAACTTGTTCCTTAACAAAAAATCGAACATCATAGAGTTTCTTCATTAAATGTGGGCTTTATCATAGATTATGCACGATTCACAAGGAAGCATACAATGCCGGATATAAAATTGGCTATCGGATTGATGAGTGGTACTTCTATGGACGGCATCGATGCCTCATTGTTGCGCAGCGATGGTGATGCGGCGATAGATATTATGGGTCATCACTCATACACATATAGTGCCGTTTTTAGGCAGCAATTAAAGTCTGCGCTTGATATGGCAAATCAGATAAAAAATCGTGATGATCGCCCAGCCCAACTCAGAGAAATAGAAGTTGCACTTACCGATCTGCACGCAACACTGGTGCAACAATTATTGCATAAATATGCAATTAACAGCGATTCGGTTGATTTGATTGGATTTCACGGACAAACCGTTTTGCATAGACCAGAAAATGCCCTGACAGTGCAAATTGGTGATGGTCAACAACTGGCAAATCAAACTGGTATTGATGTTATTTATGATATGAGGGCGAATGATATGACCCATGGCGGGCAGGGTGCGCCATTGGTTCCAGTTTATCATCGCGCATTGGCCAATAAACTTCGCGGAAAGGCACAATTTCCAATCGCATTTGTCAATATTGGTGGCATATCAAACCTAACCTGGATTGGCGAAGAGTCGTCGATTTATGCTTTTGATTGTGGACCGGGAAACGTTTTGATTGATCAATGGATCTCTTTACGCACTTCAAAACAATATGACGATGGTGGAAAAATCGCTTTAAAGGGCAATGTTATTGATAAAATTATTCAAAATTATCAGATGCATTCGTTTTTTTGCCAGCCAACGCCCGGATCACTTGATTGGAGAAGCTTTAGCCCGTTAACCGACACAACTATTTCAATAGAAGATGGTGCCGCTTCTTTAAGCTATATAACGGCATTTGGAATTGTTAATTCATTCCGCCATGTTCCACAAACACCAAAGACACTTGTTCTTTCTGGTGGTGGCGCACACAATAAGGCAATTATTAAATATCTGGAAAAGCTAACAAAAACAACAAATAGTAAGTTGCTCAATGCACAGTCGATAGGGGCTGATCCAGACTTTATCGAATCTGATGCATGGGGTTATCTCGCCATACGGTCTTTTTACGGTTTACCACTAACTTATCCGACAACAACAGGGTGTGATAAGCCAGTTAGCGGTGGCAAATATGTCAAACCGAATAATTTGCAGTGAGCCGCTCACATATGTTTGAAAGAAATCATTCCGATTACAATAATGTGACACTTTAGTATTAAGTACGATGCAATCACCAATGGATTAGGCGCGGTTGAATAATCATCTGTCTCAACCAGCATTTGAAATACAACAATACTGTTTGGAATACAAAAAGGCTCCACAAAATCTAAAAAGAATGAGGAGCCATATTGTTTCAAAACAGATAAGGTTAGGTTTGAGCTCTAACGTAGCCGTTTCATTCGCGGTTCTGACAATTCGCCAGCAAGCCGTCGGTCAAGATATTCCGAGCAATCGCCAATGAGTTCATCAACGCGACCGGCAAAAAAGTGGTTTGCACCTTCCAATGTTTGTTGGGTGATGGTTATACCTTTTTGCGTTTTCAATTTGTCGACAAGACCTTGAACATCTTTCGCCGGTGCCACGCGATCATTGTCACCATGGATAATTAATCCTGATGATGGGCAGGGGGCAAGAAACGAAAAATCATAAATATTGGGCTGTGGCGCAATAGAAATAAAGCCTTCAATCTCAGGGCGGCGCATAAGAAGTTGCATACCGATCCATGCCCCAAACGAATAGCCTGCAACCCAACAGTTCTTAGAATCAGGATGAAGTGCTTGTACCCAATCAAGTGCGGCGGCTGCATCCGACAATTCGCCTGCACCATGGTCAAACTCACCTTGACTGCGACCAATTCCACGGAAATTAAACCGCAAGGTCGTAAAGCCGCGTTGTTGGAACATATAGAATAGATCGTAAACGATCTTGTTATTCATCGTTCCACCAAATTGTGGGTGTGGGTGTAATACAATGGCTATAGGAGCATTTTTTTCAAGAGAAGGCTGATAGCGACCTTCAAGACGCCCCGCAGGACCATTGAATATGACTTCTGGCATATAGCACTCCTTATCATCACGATTGACACATTACCCATAGTGATTTGGTATTGTCTGTGTCATCGTTTAGTGTTGTTAAAGCAATCTTGCATGTTAGATAGTCTGTTATTGGTGCACTTTTCAAGAAAATTGCGTTATAAAACAGTAGAAACCAATTAAAAATTAAGTGTTTAAGGAAGTCAGATGTCAACTTTTCGTAACTATCTAGATTATAACGCGACATCGCCATTGTCAGAACCAGCGCGTAAAGCTCTTATCGAGGCGATTGATATTTACGGTAATCCTTCATCTGTTCATCAGGAAGGGCGTGCTGCAAAAGCACTTTTGCAAAAAGCACGCCGTCAAGTGGCCGAACGTTTAGGGACAATTCCTGACCATGTAGTTTTTACTTCAGGTGCCACAGAAGCGGCAATGACATTGCTTACCCCGTTTTATAAAATGGGGCGGTCGGATGTGCGCTTTTCGCATGTTTATATTGGTGCAACCGAACACCCTTGCATTGCCAAAGGTGGGCGGTTTGACAAAGATGCCCAAACAATTATTGGCGTTGATGGTGATGGTATCATTAATTTGTCCGAACTTGAAAAGGCACTAAGCGCACATGATAAGACCAAGGGATTACCTTTGGTTGCCATTCAGGCCGCTAATAGTGAGACAGGAGTCATACAACCAACCCGACAAATTGCAGATATCGTGAAAGATGCAGGTGGTGTGTTGATTGTTGATATTGTGCAGTTTATTGGGAAATTGCCAATTGATATCAAAACATACGGTGGTGATTTTTTTATCGTTGCAGGACACAAAATTGGTGGGCCAAAAGGAATCGGTGCATTTGTTGCAAATGGTAGTGCTTTAATGCCGCAACCTCTTATCAATGGCGGTGGTCAGGAACATGGGTTTCGCAGCGGCACCGAATCTTTAACGCTGATTGCTTCCTTTGGTGCAGCTATGGAACAGGCACCTAGCGAAGTTGATGTAGAAAAATTTGCAATGTTGCAAAAGCATTTGGAAACTGGTCTTCATGCAATGAGTAACCAAGTAACAATTTTTGGTGAAAACGTAAAACGAATTCCAAATACAACATATTTTGCAATAAACGATATTAAAGCTGAAACAATACAGATTGGAATGGATCTCGCAGGCTTTGCAGTATCCGCCGGCTCTGCTTGTTCGTCAGGCAAAGTTACACAAAGTAGTGTGTTGGCTTCAATGGGATTAGAGGTTCCGGGTGGTGCCATCAGGGTTTCAACAGGTCGCGACACAACAGTTGAACAAATCGAACAATTTCTTGAGGCAATGAGTAAAATGGTTCGTAATTCAAAAAAGTAAAAAACAAGGCTTGCAAAAAAGTTTAGAACTGTTTTAAAAAGCAATTGTAAGCTTGACTACTTTTATCAGGTTTTTTCTATTGAACTCTGATGAATGACATCTTAAATCAGTTCAAGCTTGTTTCGGCATATTCTAAACTGCCGGTTTTTGACCCGGTGAGGAGGGAGAGTTCACATGCCTGCAGTGCAGGAAACGATAAGTCAAGTTCGTGAAATTGACGTTGACCAATATAAATATGGTTTTGAAACCGCTATCGAGACGGATAAAGCACCAACGGGTTTGAATGAAGAGATTATACGTTTGATCTCTTCTAAGAAAAACGAACCAGAATGGATGCTGGAATTACGGCTTCAAGCCTATCATCGCTGGCTTTCTATGGAAGAGCCTCATTGGGCTCGCCTTGATTATCCAGAAATAGATTTTCAAGCGATATCCTATTATGCGGCACCCAAGACGCAAAATGCACCCAAATCGCTTGATGAGGTGGATCCTGAATTACTCAAAACATATGAAAAATTGGGTATTCCGCTGAAAGAGCAAGAAATTTTAGCGGGTGTGCGTAAACAGGGTGAAGGAGCAGAACCTGACGGCAATATTTATGCTTCAGGGCGTGTTGCTGTTGATGCCGTGTTTGATTCTGTCTCGGTTGTAACAACGTTTAAGGAAGAATTGGCAAAAGCGGGTGTTATTTTCTGTTCCATATCAGAAGCAATTCGTGAACATCCAGATCTTATAAAACAGTATTTGGGTTCAGTTGTTCCGGCAGGCGATAATTTTTATGCCGCGCTCAATGCCGCTGTCTTTACAGACGGTTCCTTTGTCTATGTGCCAAAGGGCGTGCGCTGCCCGATGGAATTGTCCACCTATTTCCGTATTAATGAACGAAATACTGGGCAATTTGAGCGTACATTAATTATTGCTGATGAAGGGGCATACGTTTCCTATCTTGAGGGATGTACCGCGCCTCAACGTGATGAAAACCAATTGCACGCAGCCGTGGTTGAATTGATTGCGTTGAAAGACGCTGAAATCAAATATTCAACGGTACAAAATTGGTATCCTGGTGACAAAGATGGCAAGGGCGGCGTTTTCAACTTTGTTACAAAACGCGGTGATTGTCGTGGCGATAATTCCAAGATTTCTTGGACACAGGTTGAAACAGGTTCTGCCATAACATGGAAATATCCTTCATGTTTATTACGTGGCGACAATTCACGCGGTGAATTTTATTCAATTGCTGTATCCAATGGTCATCAACAGATAGATTCTGGAACAAAGATGATCCATCTTGGTAAAAATACATCGAGCCGTATTATTTCAAAAGGTATTTCATCGGGCTTTTCGAACAATACCTATAGAGGGCAGGTTTCTGCCCATCGTAAAGCAACAAATGCAAGAAACTTTACACAATGCGATAGTCTATTGATTGGCAATGATTGCGGCGCACATACCGTGCCGTATATCGAGGCAAAAAATGCCACTGCCAAGTTTGAGCATGAAGCCACAACATCAAAAATATCTGAAGATCAGCTGTTTTATGTGATGCAACGTGGCATTCCCGAAGAAGAAGCGATTGGCCTTATTGTCAATGGTTTTGTCAAAGAAGTTATTCAGGAATTGCCAATGGAATTCGCTGTCGAGGCACAAAAGCTTATAGGTATAAGTCTTGAAGGTAGCGTCGGTTAATGAGTGTAAAAATCGGTAGTGATTGAAGCACTACTGCAAATTAGGATTTTAAAATAATGTTGGAAATCAAAAATCTTCATGCACGTATAGCCGGCACAGAAACAGAAATTATTCATGGTCTGGATTTGACCGTGAATGATGGGGAAGTGGCTGCCATAATGGGGCCTAATGGTTCTGGAAAGTCTACATTATCCTATATTTTGGCTGGACGTGACGATTATGAAGTTACTGATGGCGAAATTATTTACAATGGTCAATCCATATTGGAAATGGATCCAGCAGAACGCGCGGCTTTGGGTATATTCTTGGCATTTCAATATCCGATGGAAATTCCAGGCGTTGCTACAATGGAGTTTCTCAAAGTAGCAATGAATTCCCAACGCAAACTTCGCGGTGAAGAAGAGTTAAAAATTCCAGAGTTCCTGAAGCTTGTCAAAAAAGGCGCAGCAGAACTGGAAATGGATCTCGATATGCTTAAACGTCCGCTCAATGTCGGTTTTTCTGGCGGCGAGAAAAAACGGGCGGAAATATTGCAGATGATGCTGTTGGAGCCAAAGCTCTGCGTTTTAGATGAGACAGACTCCGGCTTGGATATTGATGCGCTTAAGATAGTCGCAAATGGCGTGAATACGCTACGCAGTGCCAACCGGTCATTTCTGGTTATCACACACTATCAGCGTTTGCTGGATTATATTGTGCCCGATACAGTACACGTTTTGTACAAAGGTCGGATTATAAAGAGTGGTGACAAATCTCTGGCATTACAGTTAGAGGAAAATGGCTACGCGGATATTATCGGTGAAGTAGCTTGAGGTCGTAAAAATGAGTGTTAATCATGAAAGAGAATTAACGACCACGGAAACCGCTATTATTGACAGCTTCGGTGAACGCATTGGCGATTTTCCCGGCGATAGCTCTATAATGTCCTTGCGTGACAATATTATCGAACAGTTTAAAAGGGTTGGGCTACCTTCGAGAAAACAGGAATATTGGCACTATACGGATTTGCGTACCTTACTTCGTGACATTCCGCAATATAGTGATGAGGGGGATGGTCTTTCAGAGGATCCGCTCGTTGTTAAGTCTCCCGTTTTTGCAATATTCAATGGTAAGACACTGAACGCCCCGCGGGTGGATAATGTCAAATCAGAAAATTTTGCCGATTTGTTGGCGACAGAACATAGTGATCTGCAAAATAACATAGCTGATGATGATTTTATTGCTCAGTTGAATACAGCTTTCGTAACAGACGGTTGGTTTCTGGAATTGGAAAACGATGCCAAACCAGAAACACCAATAGAGCTGCAAACAATCCAGCCTGGTGGACGTGGGCACGTTTATTCAAAGATTACCGTCGGTAATAATTGTGTCGCTACGTTCATAGATCGCCAGATTGGTGGTGAACAACCAGTATTGGCAAGTTCAGCTAATGTGCTGACTATTGGTGAAAATAGCGAGGTTACATGGGTGATTATCCGTGACCGCGGTATTAATGCCACACAGTTTTCAAAGTTTGAGGCAAAATTAGAAAACGCTGCAAAACTCTCACTTTATGTCATTAACATTGGTAGCAGTCTGAATAGGCAGGAAATCAATGTCGATATGGTCGGAGAGGGGGCAGATTTTCAATTGCGCGTTATTAACCTTTTAGCTGGTCAAACACATAGTGATGTAACAATGTGTGTGCGGCATTTGCAAGAAAACACAACCTCATCAGAGTTAATTCGCAATGTGGTAACAGATAATGCGCGTGGTGCATTTCAGGGAATGATAAGGGTTGCAAAGGAAGCGCAAAAAACCGATGCGAAAATGACCTGTAATAGTCTTATTCTGTCTAATGATGCAGAATTTGATTCAAAACCTGAATTGGAAATTTTTGCCGATGACGTTGCTTGTGGACATGGCTCGACAGTATCCGAGATTGATCATGATCAGCTATTTTATTTAATGGCGCGTGGAATACCAGAGGTTACAGCCCGTGGCCTTCTGGTGAAAGCTTTTGTGTCAGAACTGGTGGAAGATGACAATATTGCTGCTATTCAGGATACACTTGAGTCAGTGATTGATAAATGGTTGAAAAACCATTTGTAAGATTGAGGCGATCATGAAAGAGCATTCTACACTTCATTATGACATTGATGCCATTCGTCGTGATTTTCCTATCCTGAATATGGAAGTCTATGGAAAAAGACTGGCTTATTTGGATAATGCCGCTTCCGCGCAAAAACCACAAGCGGTGCTTGATGCCATGAATGATGTGTATAATCATGGTTATGCCAATGTGCATAGAGGTTTGCACTATCTATCAAATGCTGCGACGGACGCCTATGAAAAGGCGAGAAAAACCGTCCAGCAATTTATAAATGCGTCTTCCCAATCGGAAATCGTTTTTACAAAGAATGCAACTGAAGCAATCAACACTGTGGCGTATGGTTGGGGGATGCCGAGAATTTCGGCTGGTGACGAAATTGTTCTAACCATCATGGAGCATCATTCGAATATTGTGCCTTGGCATTTTATTCGTGAAATAAAAGGTGCGAAATTAGTATTCGTACCAGTGGATGATGATGGCGTGTTGCATCTGGAGGATTTTCAAAAGTCTCTAACCAGCAAAACGCGCTTGGTTGCGATTACCCATATGTCCAATACACTTGGAACGGTAACGCCGTTAAAAGACATGATTAGATTGGCTCATGAACAGGGCATTCCTGTCTTGGTTGATGGGGCACAAGGATCTGTTCATGCAACGGTTGATGTGCAAGATCTTGATTGCGATTGGTATGTGATGACTGGCCATAAACTTTATGGTCCAACGGGAATTGGTGTTCTATACGGTAAAAAAGACTATCTTCAACAGATGCGACCATTCCAAGGTGGTGGCGAAATGATTGAAGATGTAACTGTTGATACGGTTACCTATAACGAACCGCCACACCGTTTTGAAGCTGGTACACCGCCCATTGTAGAAGCAATTGGTTTGGGTGCGGCGTTGCAATATATCATGTCTAAAAATCGTGATGCCATTCATGCCCATGAAAAGCATTTACTGGATTATGCTCATGAACGGTTGTCTAAAATTGATTCACTACGGATATTTGGCACAGCCCCCAATAAAGGTGGAATTATTTCCTTTGAATTGAAGGGAATCCACCCTCACGATGTTTCAATGTATATTGATCGGCAAGGTGTTGCGGTTCGCGCCGGCACGCACTGTGCGCAACCATTGTTACAGCGCTTCGGCGTAACATCAACCTGTCGGGCATCATTGGCTATGTATAACAACATAGAGGATATAGACCAGTTGGTAGAGGCTCTGGAAAAAGCCAGGAGTTTTTTCAATGACTGAAAGTAATCAATCTATTCCATCTGTTGAATTGATAGGAACGTGGACAGAGGTATCACCGGCTGCTGCTTCTGCAATTCCGGCAGAAGAGTTGGATCGTATGACAAACGACATTATTTCAGCTTTAAAAACGGTATTTGACCCGGAAATTCCAGCAGATATTTACGAGCTTGGTCTTGTTTATCGTATTGATATTGAAGACGACAGATCAGTAAAAATTGATATGACGCTGACTGCTCCCGGTTGTCCAGTTGCTGGCGAAATGCCAGGCTGGGTTGAGAATGCTGTTGGAGCAGTTGAAGGTGTTTCGCATGTCGAGGTTAATATGACATTTGATCCACCATGGACACCTGATCGTATGTCGGAAGAAGCACAGATCGCCGTTGGTTGGTATTGATAATCTGATCTACAAATATTCAATACTCGGCTGCTTGTGTTGCGTTATCTGATACGAATATTTTTTGAAAAAAAGAATAAAAATCAAAAGATTGATTAATTAGCCGCTCGCGATAAAGAACCATTTTGTCTCTAATCTATTTTTTGGGCTCGCTTTGATTTTTGTAAGAAATTGGTTGTTTTCCAAAAGTATAGCCAGTTTCAATGGCTTTATTGCCAAATTTTTCGCGTAGCTTATCCATTGCTATTTCAGCGGCTGATCGCTTTTTAACATCCAGATCGAGCAAATCCGCTTCAGGTGTTGTATTAGCTGGAGCGAGATGTTGCACGCCAATCCCTAAGAGACGAAATGCTGTGCCGTCCAGTTCTTTCTTTAAAAGGTCCTGCCCAATCCGGAAAATCTGATCGGCCATCTGTGTTGGGGCGTTCAATTTTCTATTTCTTGTCCGTGTTTTAAAGTTTTTCGTTTTAAGTTTTAAAACGACAGTCTCGCCAGCAATATGCGATGACTTTAGCCGCTGTGAAACTTTTTCCGAAAGCATTCGTAAAACCGGTATGAGATCTTTCTCAGCGGTAAGATCTGTCAGAAATGTTGTTTCTGCAGATACACTTTTCATCTCTTGGTTAGCGTCGACGCTGCGATTATCTTCACCACGGGATAGGGAATAAAGACGTTGCCCCATTTGCCCGTAACGTTTGATGAGTACACTTTCTTCCATTTGTTGCAGTTGACCGATGGTGGTTAATCCATCGTGAGCAAGCTTTTCTGCAAGTGCAGCACCCACGCCCCATATTGTCGTTACAGGTCTGCTTGCCAAAAAAGACATAGCTTCCGCACGCCCGATGACAGAAAAGCCTTTCGGTTTATCGAGATCAGAGGCAACTTTGGCTAAAAACTTGCAATAGGATAGCCCTATCGAAACAGTCACACCTATTTTCTTTTCTATTTGTTTGGCAAATTGGGCAAGAACATATGCGGCAGGTGCTTTGTGTAATTTTTCCGTACCAGATAGATCCAAAAATGCTTCGTCTATTGATAATGGCTGCACCAGAGGCGTTAAATCATGCATAAGGCTTCTGATTTCTTTGCCGATACGAGAATATTTTGCAATGTCAGGTGGGATAACGACAGCATCAGGACAAAGCTCCAAGGCTTTGAACATTGGCATTGCTGACCTTACCCCTCTTATTCGGGCGATATAACACGCAGTGGAAACCACGCCACGCTTGCTTCCACCCACAATAACAGGCTTATTTCTTAATTCTGGATGGTCACGTTTTTCAACAGATGCATAAAATGCATCACAATCAATATGTGCCAATGTTAGATTATAAAGCTCTGGATGGTGCAATAAACGCGGTGACCCACATTTTTGGCAACGCAAGTTTTTCTTTGTTTGCAAACAAAGACAATCCCGACAGAAGCCATATTGTGGGCTTTGGAATTGGTTCAATTCCATTCCACTTGCTCTCCACCGGGAAGAAAATGCAAAGCTTCGCCGACCGATTGTGGCAAATATTCCGTTGTGTTGGAGAACGCCATAAGTGTCGGCTCATGCGCGAGAATAAATTGTAGGACGCCAGCAAGAAAACCTTTGGCTTGCGCAGCCTGACGTATATCGCCGGCATCTATACCGGTTACATTTAAAAATCGTGGCATGAGGTCTGGATCATTTGCAATAAATATTAATGCATCAATCGCAAGTTTTTCTGCTTCTTCCTGATTTGATATCTGTTTTTTCATATTATTTTAGCCAAGTGGTAACTCTCCATAGTTTACTCTTCATATTGTAATGCTGGAAGAGTGGAGTCGATAAGATGCCGAAAAAAGTCATGATCGTTGAAGATAACGAGCTTAACATGAAATTGTTTCGTGATCTCGTTGAGGCAAGTGGTTATGAGACTGTAGAAACAAGAAGCGGACTCGCTGCACTCGACTTGGCACGGAGCACTGCTCCCGGTCTTATTTTGATGGATATTCAATTGCCGGAAGTTTCAGGCATTGATGTTATCAAGCAATTGAAAGCTGATGCAGAACTAAAATCAATACCAGTCGTTGCTGTCACCGCATTTGCCATGAAAGGTGACGAGGAAAGGATTCGCGCAAGTGGCTGTGAAGATTACATGTCTAAACCGATATCGGTTGCAAACTTTATTGCCATGATTAAACGGTTTCTCGGATAACACCAGTCTATTGCCGCAAACACGCAATCTTTTACGTTAGATCACGTACCATTTACAGTAGAGCAAGTGTCTTTTGCTGTGTAGAATACGCATCTTTTACATGAGAGCATACACCGCTTGTCGTAGGTCACACATTTTTACGGTAAAATACAAAAATTTTGGCAATAAAAAAGCCCCGTATAACGGGGCTTCGATATGTATATAGCCAAGTGAATTAACGCTTGGAGAACTGGAACGAACGACGAGCTTTCGCTTTACCGTATTTCTTACGTTCAACAACACGACTATCGCGTGTAAGGAATCCACCTTTTTTCAACACTGCACGAAGCTCTGGTTCAAAATAGGTCAATGCCTTTGAAATACCATGACGAACTGCACCAGCTTGACCTGAAAGACCACCACCAGCAACAGATGCAACAATATCAAACTGTCCATCACGGTCAGCTGCAACGATAGGCTGACGCAAAATCATCTGCAAAACAGGGCGTGCAAAATATTTGTCGAAGTCTTTGCCGTTGACAACAATTTTACCACTGCCAGGTTTTACCCATACGCGTGCAATAGCGTCTTTACGCTTACCTGTAGCATATGAACGACCCTGTGCATCCACTTTGCGCTCATGAACAGGAGCAGGTGTTACAGCCGCTTCAACCACAGAAGTTGCTGCGCCAAGTTCAGAAAGAGAATTAATCTCGGCCATAATTAAGCAATCCTTTTATTTTTACGGTTGAGTGCGCCAACATCAATAGTTTCTGGCTGTTGCGCTTCATGTGGGTGTTGTGAACCAGCATAAACACGAAGATTCTTCAACTGACGACGTCCTAGAGGACCGCGAGGAATCATGCGCTCGACAGCTTTTTCGATAACACGTTCTGGAAAACGGCCTTCAATGATCTGACGTGCGGTACGCTCTTTAATGCCACCGATATAACCAGTGTGCCAGTAATACATCTTGTTTTCGTATTTCTTACCGGTCAAAACCACTTTTTCTGCATTGATAACAATAACATTGTCACCGTCATCAACATGAGGGGTATAAGTCGCTTTATGTTTACCGCGTAATCTGTTGGCTACCAATGTGGCAAGACGACCTAAAACAAGGTTCTCTGCGTCAATAATG
>CALYQL010000001.1 GCA_945285915.1 uncultured Bartonella sp. | reverse complement strand
GAACCCGCGCGTTCAGCTTGGGAAGCTGACAGGCTACCATTACATCATACCCGCGCAATGTTTAGCACCACAGCGATGCAATCTTCTAAGGTCGTTGTCAAGCACTCTTATATTAAAAGCTCTTAAAATGTTTGGATAGTTTTAAGCCTTGTGCCTGATAATTGGATCCAAGATCACGGCCATATAAAGATTTTGGTCTATGTAGCATATGCTCATAAACCAAGTGTCCAACAATTTGACCATGTTCCAGAATAAATGGAACTTCATGGCTCCGAACTTCTAGGACAGCACGTGCGCCAGTGCCACCTGCGTCGTGATCACCAAAACCAGGATCGAAAAATCCGGCATAGTGGACACGAAATTCACCGATTAGTGGGTCAAAAGGCGTCATTTCTGCAGCATAAAGTGGTGGGACATGCACGGCTTCACGAGATACCAGTATGTAGAATTCATCAGGATCAAGAATGAGTGAATGTGAACCACGATCGTAGATCGGTTCCCAAAAGTCTAAAACATCCGCGACGCCGCGTTTGTCGACATCGATAACACTGGTGTGGTGTTTGCCGCGATAGCCAACAAGCCCCTTGTCATTGCCGGTTAGGTCAATGGATAGTCCCACACCGCCGCTTGTAATGCTTGGAATATCATCCGATACCAGCACTTCCTTTTGGTGAAGTGCGTGAAGTTCGCTTTCTGTAAGTTGGCTTTTGCCTTTGCGAAAACGTATTTGTGACAGTCTTGAACCTGTCCGGACAATCACAGGAAAAGTGCGTGGGCTGATTTCTAAATAGAGCTGACCTTTATAACCGGCACAAACCTTGTCGAATTCTTGGGCATTATCCGCAATGACCCGTGTAAAAATATCAAGCCGCCCAGTGGAGCTTTTAGGATTTGCTGAAGCTGAAAGATCATCAGGCAATGTTAGAGTTTCAAGAAGCGGCACAATATAAACGCAACCCGTTTCTAGGACGGCACCATCTGTCAGATCAAATTCGTGTAGCTTAAATTGCTCAAGCTTATCGATAACCTGTTTGCCCGGACCCGGTAGAAATGATGCACGTACGCGATAGGCTGTTTTGCCCAGACGCAGATCAAGACTTGCAGGCTGTATCTGGTCCTGATCCAATGCGCGTTCACTTTGCAAAACGCCACTTTGAAACAATGCATGGATATCGCTATCTGCTAAAATACCGCTTGAGCGTGTCATGATCACTACCTTCTTACTATTTCTACTCTCTTCTTTACTCAGTTCACGGATTGACGCAAGCTATACAAGGGATTAAGGAATGTTTATCCCGTGGTGATTTGGCCGGCCGGCTTGCAGCCACGTTAGGTTTATTGAAAACATAGGCAAGATAAAATTGTTGCATAGAGCCCAATTTTAACTTTGTTTTTCAATGGCTTGAAATGAAAATGCTAAAAGGCCGTGTGTTTAAGCGGTTTTTTGGCATCTTTTTTCTTTGATCTTTACCATGCGGCAAAGGTTTTACACGAAAGTAGGTGACTTATGACTCTTAATCCTCATCGTAAATACCGGACAGCTACTGAAATGGTTCATGCGGGGGCTGCTCGCTCTCCTTATGGAGAGGTTTGTGAAGCAATTTACTTAACACAGGGTTTTACATATCCGTCGGCCGAAGCAGCGGAAAGTCGCTTCGACGGAACAGATCCCAGCTTTGTTTATTCACGTTATGCCAATCCAACAACAGATATGTTTGAAAAACGAATGTGTGCTTTGGAGGGGGCAGAAAGTGCACGTGCGCTAGCTTCTGGTATGGCAGCCGTAGCAAATGCAATTTTATGTTTTGTAAAAGCAGGAGACCACTTTGTTGCTGCGCGTGCAATGTTTGGTTCCTGTCGTTATATTATTGAACATGTATTGCCGCGTTTTGGCGTTGAAGTTTCAATTATAGATGGTCGAAAGATCGAAAATTGGGAAAAAGCGATACGCCCGAATACGCGTGGTATATTTTTCGAGACACCGGCAAATCCAACCTTGGAAATTGTTGATATTAAAGCCGTGTCAGAATTGGCTCATAAGGTTGGAGCCACTGTTATTGTCGATAATGTTTTTGCAACACCACTTTATCAGAAACCTCTGGAACTGGGTGGTGACGTTGTTGTCTATTCAACGACCAAACATATTGATGGGCACGGAAGATGTTTGGGCGGCATGATTTTGTCAAATGAAGAGTGGATGAAAGAAAACCTACAAGATTTCTTCCGCCATACAGGCCCCGGCATGAGCCCCCATACAGCTTGGCTGATGTTGAAAAGCCTTGAAACATTGCCATTGCGTGTTGAAGCCATGACAGCATCGGCAGCAAAACTTGCCGACTTTATCAGTGGTCATAAAGCAGTGGCAAAGTGCATATATCCGGGACGTGCTGACCACCCACAAGCCGATATTATAAAAAAGCAGATGACGGGTGGTTCGTCTATGATTGCATTTGAACTGAAAGGCGGCAAAAAAGCAGCGTTTTCATTCTGTAATCACCTTACAATCCCATTAATTTCAAATAATCTGGGTGATACGCGTTCAATTATGACTCATCCAGCGACAACAACGCATCAAAGCATTGGACCTGAAGCACGCGCTGAACTGGGTATCAGCGATGGTTTGTTGCGTTTTTCTGTTGGGTTGGAAGATGTCGATGATCTTTTGGAAGATGTTGACAACGCTTTGAATGCAGCGATTTAATTTTTAATATAGGCGTGAGCTTAAACTCAGCTCACGCCTATTGTATTACTATAGTTATTCTAAATGATTTTAACCATTAGTTCTGTGCATTGCCTTGCCATGTCTCTATACGTTGCTGATTAAATCATTTATAGTTGCGTTATGACAATACGCCATCTCAGCGAAACTATTATCAATCAAATTGCCGCCGGTGAAGTTATTGAACGTCCGTCGAGTGTCGTGAAAGAACTTGTCGAAAACGCTATTGATGCGGGGGCGACACGTATAGAAATTGTCACCGCAGGCGGTGGCAAGAGCCTTATCCGTGTGAGTGATAATGGCTGCGGTATTCCAAGTGATGAATTGGAATTGGCAATATCACGACATTGCACCTCAAAAATGGGCGATAATGTCCATGATATCCGCTCGCTTGGGTTTAGAGGTGAAGCGCTACCGTCGATTGGTTCTGTTGCCAAGTTGAAGCTTACATCGCGTACAGAAGACGCAGAAAATGGTGCAGAAATTACTGTTGCTGCTGGCCATATTGAAGGGCCAAGGCCTGCGGCTGCAAATCGTGGAACAATTGTTGAAGTAAAAGATCTGTTTTTTGTAACACCGGCACGATTAAAATTTATGAAGACAGATCGGGCTGAAGCAGCAGCAATCACAGATGTTGTAAAGCGCATTGCACTGGCATTTCCTGAAGTGAGATTTTCCCTTTCTGGCAGTGACCGATCCATGCTGGAGTTACCAGCAACAGGGGAAGGTCTGGATGGACAGTTACAACGCATAACGCAAATTATGGGAAAAGATTTTGCCCCCAATAGCATTGCATTGGATGCTGAGCGAGAAGGGGTTCAATTGCGTGGTTTTGCGGGGATACCATCATACAATCGTGGAAATAGCCTATACCAATTTGCTTATGTCAACGGGCGTCCAGTCAAGGATAAGTTGATATGGGGCGCAATCAGAGGGGCTTACGCCGACACGATTGCACGAGATCGCCATTCTGTTTGTGTGCTGTTTATTGACCTTCCACCAATGGATGTCGATGTTAATGTGCATCCAGCAAAAGCAGACGTGCGGTTTCGGGATCAAGGTTTGGTTCGTGGTCTTATCGTCGGGGGGATAAGAGAAGCACTGACCCATGCGGGTATTCGACCGGCTTCAACAGGAACAGATGCGATGCTCGCGGCATTTCGTCCAGAGGGAGCGCCAATAACAAGGCCTTCGTCCTTTGGTAGTAATTCAACACCACATACCAGTGGTTCTTCAACGTCTTATACGCCAAGCTTTTCTCACCCGACATTCAGTCGTCAGCCCTTGCCGCCAGCTGCGCATATGGTTAATAAACCTTTGTATCAGGCACCTCATGGAAGTTTGCACGAAGATAATGGCTCGGCAATATTAGGTGATTTTGATTTACCGGCAAGTGACAGCCGTCCATCGAACGAAATTCCCACCACACAGGAATTGAATTATCCTTTAGGTGCGGCACGCGCCCAGATCCATAAGAATTATATTATCTCGCAAACGGAAGACAGTCTTATCATTGTTGACCAACATGCGGCACATGAACGCTTGGTTTATGAAGCTTTAAAAGAAGCACTATATGCCAAACCCTTAGCATCACAAATGTTGCTTATTCCAGAAATCGTTGAGTTGCCGGAAGAAGATGCCGCAAGACTTCTGACACACGCAGAAACGCTGGAAAAATTTGGTTTAAAAATTGAACCTTTTGGCCCTGGTGCTATCGCCGTTCGGGAAACACCAGCGATGCTGGGAGAAGTTGACGCCAAGGGATTGATAAAAGATCTAGCGGACGAAGCTGCCGATTACGACACAGCAAATGGCTTAAAAGCAATCTTGGATTATGTGGCAGCAACCATGGCTTGCCATGGTTCTGTCCGTTCTGGGCGTCTTTTGCGGGCAGAAGAAATGAATGCTCTGTTACGTCAAATGGAAGCAACACCAGGTTCTGGAACTTGTAACCATGGTCGCCCAACATATATTGAGCTGAAACTGACAGATATTGAAAAGCTATTTGGTCGCCGTTGATTGGTTTGCTGAGATGGTTGACATCAAAATCGTGGTCGTCTGAAAATTGTATTTCATCTCTTGAAACCGTCATTCATTTTGTTGGATGCGTCATTAAGTTTTTTAGATTGATCTCTATCTTTCTTCATGCTTGTGACAGGACGATTTGTTATGCAATCAAGCCTGTCGACGACATTGCGTTATAGTGGATGACTATTAATGTCATGAAAAATAACCCGTGGAATGTCATTCATGATCTTGCGCAATTAAAGTGCTGCATGGTTAAACAATATAGGCTCATGACATTGACGTTACCGACAATTTCAATGAAAGAAATTAAGTTGCTATAACTATATTTGCTGTCTATGTTATGACGAATAGCGGAATAGTGCGAAAGGTATAAATAATGATTTTTTCTGGTGGTGAACGAGAAGCTGAAATTCATTATTTTAGTGGAGATTATGAAGTCGTCAAACATGGTACATATGTTTTATGTGCTGTAACAGGCGAGAAAATTCCGCTTGATGATTTGAAATATTGGAATGCTATCCGCCAAGAAGCATATGCAAGTTGCGAGATCTCTTATCAAAGAGAGTTGGAGTGTGATCCCCGTTTACGTAAATTGCTTGGATCAACAAAAGCTTAAAACTTATAGTGTGTGAACTTAAGTTATCAGAGTTCACCTATGGATAAAGCAGGTAGCACCTTATTGCGATAGGGTGCTTCTTTTTTTAAAGCGCTCAAGTGTTTCTTGGATAATAAGTCGACAGAAGTCTTGCTTCTCGAATGAAACGCTGACATCAAAAACGCATAGCTCGTCAATTAATTTATTCGATTTGTCATTTTTAAGACGAACAAAGTCCTTTGCTGTTGTCGCAGGTATCAAACTCTTGGCAATTGCTGTTTTTTGGATACTGTCCAATTCATTCTCGGTGTAAAAATGATGGTCGGCATAAATGCGCTTTTCTTCAATTATGCCGTTCATCTCGATAATCGAGTTGAAAAATTTTTCAGGATTACCAATTCCAGCAAACGCTAAAAAGCGTTTATCCGCAACAGGCTGTGAGGCAGAAGGAACGAGTTTAGCCAAACATAATGGCTTATTCGCATTTTCAGCCATGTTGATGATATTGTCTTTTTTGATACCATTACCAATGACAAGAATACTATCGGCAAAAGCCAATTGCGTTTCCAAAGGCGCACGTAAAGGTCCTGCTGGAAAAACAGCACCGTTTCCAACACCTCGTAAGCTGTCTACAACAACTAGAGAATAATCAATTGTAAGTCGACGGCTCTGAAATCCATCATCCATTAAAATAAGGTCGCACCCTTCAAGCTTTAAAAGTTCAGCAGCCTTAAAGCGATCTCTTCCTATGGCAACAGGTGCATATTGTGCGAGTAAAATTGGTTCATCACCAACATTATCGGCTTTGTCAAATGCGGGGTTTACAATATGCGCGTGTTTGATCTTGCCGCCATAACCGCGCGATACAATGCCTGGCTTGAGCCCCATTGATTTTGCAATATTGGCTAACATTATTGCAACGGGTGTTTTGCCAGTGCCCCCTAGAGTAAAATTGCCAATGCACAGCACTGGTAAACCAACAGATGGGATATCTTTCCGCTCCATCGTTTTGCGTGCAAAATAACCATAAATGGCTGATACCGGTGACAGTAAATGCCGCGCCAATTTTTGTTGCTCATTCCACCAGAAGCGGGGAGCCTCACCAGCCATGGTTGGTGTCCTGATGACGAAGTTTTGCTTGCATAACCAACGGTTCTATAAAAGGACGCAACACTTTGAGCGTCCGTTCCAAGGCGCCACTCATATTGGTCGCTGTATCGTAAGCGGCTTTTATCATTTCTTCTCGTACAGTCTCATGTGTCAACAATGTGTTGACCTGAACTGCGAGTTGTGTCGCATCTTCAACCATTTTGGCAGCTTTGTTTTGAAAGAAGGCAGCAAATGTATCTTTGAAATTTTCTATATGGGGGCCAGTAATGATAGCAGATCCTATTAGCGCTGGTTCAAGTGGGTTATGTCCACCTTTGTCTGTCAGCGACTTGCCGATAAAAGCTACTTTTGCCAAACGTAAGAAAATTCCCATTTCGCCAATACTATCCACAAGCAGAATATCGGTTCCATAAGAGGGAAGGGTGTTGTCACTGCGGCGTGTTACAATAAGCTGTTTGTCAACAAGTTGCTCGACAATTGCATCGGCACGCTCTGGATGCCGTGGAATAATAATGGTCAGCAAATTGGGTATTCTTGTTTTTAAAGCGGCATGAACTTCAGCCGCAATATTTTCTTCCCCCTCATGGGTAGAAATAGCAGCCCAAACAGGACGGTCTCCAATCGCCGAGCGATATTTTGTCAATAATTCCTTATTGCCTATGGGGGCGGTATCGGCTTTCAAATTGCCTGAAACAGCAACCATCTTGACGCCAAGAGAATGATATTGTTCCGCATCATTTTCACTTTGCCCAATAGCCGCATCTATTTGACGGAAAATATGTGAAGCAAGCGCTGGACGTTTTTGCCAGGACTTAAATGACTTTTCCGACATATGTGCATTAATCATCACCTGCGGAATATGGCGGCGAGCCAACCCATTTATGCGTAATGGCCAAATTTCAGACTCGCAAACCAAAGCCAGATCAGGTTTCCAGTAATCAAGAAATCTACGAATAGCGGGCTTTACGTCAAGTGGCGCATATTGGTGAATAATACGGCTACCAAATCGGTTTTCAATAAGATTGGCAGACGTAACTGTTCCCGTTGTTAACAGTACTTGAATATTAAGCGATAATATATGGTCTATAAGTGGTACAAGTGCCAATGTTTCGCCCACGCTTGCTGCATGAAGCCAAACAAGCGGTCCGCCCGGGCGCGGCTGGCTGCTACGTCCCATACGTTCTTTTTTTCGGCTGGGGTCTTCTTTACCGCGTGCGGCACGAACCGAAAGGTAAAAAGGGATTAGTGGGCTAAGGCAGCTACCCGCTAAACGATAAAGGTATAAAGCCGATTGAACTTTTAATCCCATCATACGCCCCCTTATTTTCCTGCTTTTAGACGCATGGCTGCATCTTCTGTCAGGCGATTCATAATCTCAGTCAGTTCCATACGCTTTTGTTCCAGCATGTCTTCATCGGCGTCACTAGGAACATAAAATGCATCTCCCATCAAAAACACCGATCTGCCGAAAGGAAGAGGAATGGCTGTTTTGTCCCAAGTTTTTTCAAGGATCTTTTCACGAGAAAACGAATAAATATAAGGCACAATCGGGCGCCCAGACAATTTCGCTAATAAAATTATTCCTTTGCCTGCCTCGCGCGCTGTTCCATGCGCAATATCAGCGATCATTGCGGCTGTTTCACCAGATTTCAGGGCATTTTTTAGGGTTAATAGAGCGCGCGCACCGCCTTTATCGGCGTTTTGACGTTTTCCACGCCCACCAGAACCGCGCACAGTTTCAAGGCCAAGTTTTTCACCTACCCGTGCATTAATTTCTGCATCGGCAGAACGTGAAAACATTGCAATGATCTTTTCACCCTTGGGTCGTAAAAAGGGTCCCATAATGTGGCGACCGTGCCAAAATGTGATGATAAATGGATTATAGGCAGCATGTGCCTTTCTCGGATCATCTGAACATTTTAATTTAGGATTGGTCCAGTAAACCAGACGCAAATAGTTAGCCATCAACGAAACGACGATAGCTTTCGTAATTCTGGCATTCATCAATGGATAACGAATTTTGCGCCAGAAACGGTTTAAAAAACCTGATCTTTTTTCTTTCTTGTTTTCGGTCATTCAATTGTCGAACCGACCGTATAAATACGGTAGATGGCAACCCTCTTGTTAAAAAAATCGATTAAATCCCCGCAACCGCGTATTCAAAACATTCCAAATTTAGTTTTGGAACTTGGATAGTCCTTCTATAAGGTCAAGATAAACCTCTTTAAAACACAAGTCAGTTTCGATCTACCGTCCAACAGCTTTATCAACCTGTTAATCAGCTTCGGATGTGTCAGGATCCAGTAAACGATGCAAGTGTACAATATAATAACGCTGAAGTGCATTGTCTACACTGGCTTGCGCTTTTGCACGCCAAGCATTTTCAGCTGATTTGTAATTTGGAAAGATACCGACAATATCAAGATTATCAAGATCGCGGAATTCATTACTGTCAAGACTCGCTAATTCTCCTCCGAAAACGAGGTGTAACAGTTGTTTCTTCTCACCATGCGCACTCATATAAGCCTCCTGACTTTCAATTCTCCTCGGCAAGGTATCAAGTGATTAGACCAACTTGCTCGAACGGACAATATCTATCACATTCTTAAGCTGACTATTCACACTTGCAATCAAAAATCCGTGTGAATATGGCGATATTCCATAGGTAATTGGTTCTTTATCCAAATTAACTAAAACTCCGCCACATTCACGTAAAATAAGGTCAGCCGCTGCAATATCCCAATCATGACTATCCGGTTTGACAAAAACCAAATCGATCTTTCCTTCCGCAGTGAGTGCAATGCGATAGGCAAGAGATGGAAGATAATGGGCAAATTTTATCTGCTGGGAAAAATCCTTTGGTAATTTCTCTTCCATCAGCTTTGTTGCCGAAACATTCTGAACGGTTTTGTTATTATCAAGTACAGGCAGTTTTTGCCCATTTCGCGTTGCACCGTTATTTTTTTGTGCTGCATAAATAACTTTATTGACCGGACAATTCAAAACACCAACTTGCGGTATTCCCTGTTCAACAACGGCCAAAGAAATGCACCAATACGCGTCCCCAGATAAAAAACCACGTGTTCCGTCAATCGGATCAATAACAAATGATCTTTGATAATTTGATGACGGCCGGTCATCATTTGTTTCTTCGGATATCCAGCCATAATGGGGACGGGCTGACAAAAGCCGCTCTTTTATCAGTTTATCAACTGCTAAATCCGCTTCACTAACCGGCGAGTTTCCAGGTTTCATCCATACTTGAGGATCGTTCTTGAAATATTTTAACGCAAGCTCTGCCGCCTCAACAGAGGTTTGCAAGATAAGCTGAAGATCTTCAGAATTTATATCGTCATTTTCCTGCAAGAGTCATCCCCTCTATTAAAAGTGTCGGAGCAGCGGTGCCATAACGACGGTCTATATCATTGGCTGGTGTCAAATGCGCCAACATATGTAAAAGATTGGAGCCTAAGGTTACCTCACTGACAGGATAGGCAAGCTCACCATTTTCAATCCAGTACCCCGAAGCACCGCGGCTATACTGTCCGGTTATCAAATCGACACCATGACCAAAAAGTTCCGTTACGTAAAAACCTGTTCCTATTTGCCGGATCATATCACTTGGCGACATCTCGCCCGGTTCAATAGCAAAATTGGTGCTTGCAGGTTGTACTGATGATGACGAGCGCACACCGTGCCCGTTGGTTTTTAGGCCAAGCTCATTTGCAACCGATTGTGATAAAAACCAATTTTGCAAGACACCATTTTCGATGATTTTTAATGATTGCCCTTCAACACCTTCACCATCAAAGGGACGAGAAGCATTACCTCTAATTTTAAGTGGCTCATCGGTAACATTTACTCTATCACCCATGATTTTTTTGCCCATATAGTTCTGCAATAGGCTGGTATTTCTTGCAACAGCAGAACCATTGACCATGGAAGCGATATGACCTGCTATGCCACGTGCCATACGCGGTTCAAATATTACATTGACTGTGCCGGTATTAGCCTGTTTTGCCCCTAGGCGTCGAACGGCTCTTGTCCCGGCATTTTTTCCGATGGTTTCAGCATCTTCCATATCTTCATAATGCAAAGCTGTGGTGTAATCATAGTCCCGTTCCATTGCCGTGCCGGAACCTGCTACTGCACTGCATGAACATGAAAAACGGCTTGATTCATATGCACCACAGAAACCTTTGCTTGTTACCAAGACCAAGCCACCAACGCCATAACCACAATCTGCACCACCAGAATTTGAAACACCTTCAACAGCAAGGGCTGCATTTTCTGTTTTAAGGGCTTGTTCTGTTAAAAATTTACTATCCGGAACAAATGAGTCAAAAAGGTCGAGATTTTGGGGTGATGTTACGAGCAAAGATTTATCGACCAAACCTTCAAAAGGATTTTCTGGCGAAACTTTAGCCATAGCAACAGCTCTTTCAGCCAACGTTTTAGGATCAGATGACAGATTTGCAGAGATACTTGCAACTCTTTTGCCAACAAATACACGTAACGCGAAATCGTCACTCTCGGAGGCTTCCGTTGCTTCAACTTTACCCAGTCTTACCGATACGCTAACAGACCGTGCCTTGATTACAACAGCATCTGCGGCATCTGCTCCAGCTTTTTGGGCTGCTTCTACCAAGGCCGCAGCTTTATCAATCTGGCTTTCATTAGACATGGAAGATTCCTCCGTTTCAATTCTACCCTGAAGCTATAAAACTTAATACGAAAACTCAATTCTTTTCGTAAAATCTGCCCATTCAGTGCGAGTTTTAAACGACTAATTCCAACATGAGGGTATATCGTACTTCATGCCAAATGAAATCACGATAATTTGGCAAATGACAAGCAGAGATATTTTTCATGTATCACAGTGGTTAAGGCAAATTTTCTTAAATAGAGGAACAATAGCCATAATAACCCGCATCATTGCTACTATGCAGAATTATAAAAAGCCGCTCCAATTGAATTGAGCGGCTTTTATCTAGTATCGGCTATTGGGCTTAACACGTTTAAGCTGCAATGACGTGTGCTTGAACGATCCCGCCCAGTTATTTTAGCCTTTTGAAGGTCCTATAATGAGTAGGGTTGGTTCTTTCGACAGCAATTTTTGCGCAATAGCTTTGACCTGATCGGTTGTGACAGCTTCAATCTCTGCTTTGCGTTTAGAGATATAATCAATTGGTAATCCCTGATCCTGCAAACCAACAAGTGTACCGGCAATATCAGACGACGACCCCATGTTTTTTACTGCATAAGAACCGATAACATAACTTTTAGCATTATCAAGTTCTTGTTGGGTAATTCCGTTTTCTGCCATTTTCCGTATTTCATCGCGAATGGTTGACAGTGTTTTTTGCGCTTCTTTTGACCGTGTACCAGTTGAAACAACCAAATTGGCAGCATGGTCATAACTGATAAGTGTTGAACCAACGGTGTAAGCCAAGCCGCGTTTTTCACGAACTTCCGAAAATAATCTTGATGTTAAGCCGGGACCACCGAGAACATAGTTCATCAAATAAGCTGCAAAGAAATCTGGATCATTACGCTTTACCCCAGGATAGACGAGGGTTAATGAGGTTTGCGGTAAGTCATAATTGACATTGGCCATACCACCAAGATTAAGCTTTACCTCATCAATTTTCTGGAGCGTTGCTTTTTCAGGTAGGTCGGCAAAGATCTTATCAATAATAACGGAAGCTTCTTGCGCTGAAACAGGCCCGACAATACCGATATGCAAATTGTCACGTGCAAACATTGCTTTATGTGCTGCAACAAGATCATCATGTGTAATATGCATAAGCGTTTCTGGCGTTCCTTCTGCACGGCGCCCATAAGGGTGTTTGCCATAAATCATTGAGAGAAGGCGGTTTTGTGCAATTGTCTTAGGATCTTTTTCAGCGGCCTTTAGCTCGGTGATAAGCTGTTCTCTAACCCGATCGATAGGCTCTTTATCAAATCTTGGCTGTTTGACCGCTAGCCCCAAAAGATCAAAAGCGGGCGTTTTATTGTCAGCAAGAACACGCATACTGCCTTGCATACGATCTCTGCTTGCAGAAAACGCCATTTCTGCCCCTAAATCATCAAGACGCGCCTGAAAATCTTCTGAAAGAATGTCACCTGCGCCTTCATCGAAAAGGCCAGTCATCAGGTTTGCAAGACCTTCTTTGTCTTGCGGATCCTGCGAGCTGCCGCCACCTACTGAAAATTGAATGGCAACAATTGGTACAGTGTGATCTTCAACAAGCCAAGCTTGTATACCTTTTTCAGAAACAACATTTTGTATTTCAATGGCATTAGCTGGCGCAATGGTTAAGGTTACCCCCCATACAAAGAGCGCTGCAATGACATGAATAGGACGACAAAGGAAAAATATCTTGTTCATAGTAGCGCTCATTTGCTTTTCTTTTTTGTGTCAGGGGTACCCGATATTTGTTTTATCGGTGGCAATAGATAACTGTTGACACTTTTTTGCGGATCAAGATATCGGTTGGCGACATCTTTAATATCAGCCGTTGTGACACTTTTTAATTGATTTGGCCAATTGGCAATGTCTTCTACACGCATACCAATCGCCAAAGAACTTCCATAGATTTGTGCAAGACCAACAGGACTATCAAGCGAATAGATCATATTTTTTATAAAACGGTTGCGTGCCTGATTAAGCTCAGCTTCAGTTACACCATTTTTGCGTATATCGGCAATTTGTTCAAAAACCTGTTGTTGCACAGTATCAAGATCCGTGCCTGCTCTTGGCATGCCATAAACAACAAATACGCCATCATCGACAGCACTGCCATTATAGCCCGAACCAACCGATGCAGCCGTGCCATTTTTAACAATCAAGGTTTGATATAGGCGGCTTCTCGGCGAGCCACCTAAAATTTCTCCTAAAAGATCAAGAGCAACAGCTTCCTTTTTGTCCTTGGCGTTATGGTAAGAAGGTACAACCCACATTTGTTGGTAGCTCGGCTCACTCACACGTGGATCACGCATAGTTACTGTTCTGCTCGTGTTTTTGGCAGGTTCTTGTGGCCGATTTCTCGGACCAACTTCCGTACGTATTGGAAGTTTGCCGTAAATGTTTAACGCCAATTCACGCACTTTCTTAGCGTCTACATCTCCAGAAATAATCAGTGTGGCATTATTCGGCGTATAGAATTTTTTATAAAAATTAATTGCATCATCACGTGTCAGCTGCTGCATTTCCTGTTTCCAGCCGATGACAGGGTTGTGATAGGGGCTGTTCATAAAAAGAGTGGCACGTGTTTCTTCTGCAAGCATTGCCTCGGGGCTATTGTCGGTACGCATACGGCGTTCTTCGATAATGACATTGCGTTCTGGCACAATGACATCATCGGTCAGAACCAGATTTTCCATTCTATCTGCTTCAAACTTCATCACATCTTCAAGATATTCAGAAGCTACGCTTTGGTAGTAACCCGTATAATCATAGGAGGTAAAGGCGTTTTCCTCGCCACCTATTCTTGCGATAAATTTGGAAAATTCGCCTGCAGGGTGGTTGGCAGTGCCTTTAAACATCAAATGTTCAAGAAAATGAGCAATACCTGTATGTCCCATTGGTTCGTCAGCTGAACCCACATGATACCAAATCATTTGCGTTACAACTGGGGCACGATGGTCTTCAATGACAACGACCTGTAAACCATTGGCAAGCGTAAATGTTTGCGTTGGACCTATTTTCGTAATGCTTGGCAAATTAGCTTGATCGGGGGAGGATTGCTCGGTTGTTGCTTTATCGCCTATATTATCAGCATAAACCTGAACTAGGGATGTTGAAGATAAGGCAGCAACAAGTGCCATTCTAAATATTGCTTTTTTTATCAATTGAGGCACTGGAAAAACCTTTCAGAAGTTTTTAATCACGACTGTAATATATAGATATAAATAATTGTGCCGCCATAATGACGTTTGTCATCAAGTTTAAATATTTCAGGTAAATGGATGGTTGCTTCCTGACTTTCTTCTAAAACAAAAAGAGCATCGGGATTGACCCACCCACCTTCAACAGCAGCAATAAAAGCCTGTTCGCCCAAGCCATGATTATAAGGAGGGTCGGCAAAAACGATGTCAAATGGTTGCATTGTCCCCACTTGACCAAGATGTGTAGCATCACGTCGTAAAATTCTTGCGATACCCTGCAGCCCAAAGTTTTCAATATTTTTATGAATAAGACCGCGGCCTTCAACGGATTGCTCGACAAAAGTGCAGGCACGGGCACCGCGTGACAAGGCTTCTATGCCTAACGCACCAGTGCCTGCAAATAGATCAAGAACACGCATTCCATCCCAAAAGTGATCTTTGCGGCTCGCCAGAATGTTAAAAAGACTTTCCCGCGTACGATCAGTGGTGGGGCGAATTGCTTGATCTGATGGCGTTGCAAGATTGCGCCCCGAAAATTTACCGCCGACGATCCGCACGTGAGCCCCCGGCTGGTCTATTGTTGTTTGCACGGTCAGAAGAACGGGTAAAAGTCTTTTTTGGTCTATCGCTATACGAATGGGAAGACTTTTCGCCGAAATTTTTCTTCTTTACATAACCATTGCCATTTTGTTTCCGATCGCCATCACGGAAAGAATTCTGGTCACGTTTCTTGGCAAAACCCTGCCACTTGCGCTCTGCATTGCCTGCTTCGCGCTTATTTTCAAATGGTTTATCACTGCCATCATAATGCGACCGACGAGGCGCATAGCGCTTTTCGCTTTTGTCTGGACGTTCATCCGACTTATATGATTTCTTGTGATATTGGTTAGGCTCTCTAAACGGTCTATTAGAACCGGTAGCATCGTCGGAACGGTTAGATCGCGAACGATTTGCTATCGAAGGTCTCCGATCAGAATGGCTGTATTGGGCATTTTTATCTTCACGCCGCTTAAAGCCATCATTGTCAAATCTTTTAGGCCGTTCACCATCAACATGACGGGGCATATGACGGTCAGATGGTGCTGGTCTTGCATCATCAGTTTTTTGATAATTGTTCCATTGTTTTTTACGCGCTGTCTGAGGGCGGGCACCCGGCGCCATCCAAACATTTGTGCTGCGTGAGCGCGGCGTAGAAGCTTCTCTTTTTTCGTCAGAAGGTTTTTCACGGTTTGACGGTGCCGCATCAAAACGGTTACCACGTTTTTCATTCCAGCGATCTGGTTTCGTTGCCAATTGCATACGGCCACGTTCAGCAAAATCAGGCTTTTTACCTCTTTTATTGAAACGCGGCATATTGGGTGAAGACGAAATCCAACCATCTTCCGACTTTTGTATATTGCCACGAGCAGGCTCGGCTGCAACCACTGGTGAATTTGAAAATGGCTTTATAATTGGTAGATCAAAATCAGCATTTGCTTCTTCAATCAACCGTTCGCCCAACTGGTCACGCAAAGTGCGGCCCTTAAGCTCTCGCACCGCACCTTCTTCAAGGTCAGCAAGTTGAAACGGTCCAAAAGAGACACGGATAAGCCGCGTAACGCTTAAGCCTAAAGCACCAAGAATATTTTTAACTTCTCGATTTTTACCTTCACGCAATGCAACAGAAAGCCAAACATTTGACCCTTGTTCGCGTTCCAAAACAGCATCAACCGAACCGTAAAACACGCCATCAATGGCGATACCATTTTTCAGTGTATCCAATTCACTCTGGGTAATTTTACCATGGGCACGAACGCGATATTTGCGAACCCAGCCAGTGGAAGGCAATTCAAGCACACGTGCCAGACCACCATCATTGGTCAATAAAAGTAGGCCTTCTGTGTTAATATCAAGCCGACCAACGGAAAGAACGCGCGGCATTCCTTCAGGCAAATTGTCAAACACTGTCGGGCGTCCCTCAGGGTCACGGTTTGTTGTCACCAAACCAGCACGTTTGTGATAAAGCCAGACACGCGTTCTTTCTATCGGTGGCAATGGCTTGCCATCTACAGTGATAACATCAGTGCGTGTAACGTTGAAAGCCGGCGATTCAAGCACTTTACCATTAACGGTAATGCGTCCTGCGGCAATCATTGTTTCTGCGTCACGTCGTGATGCTATGCCTGCACGCGCCAATCTTTTGGCAATGCGTTCGCTACCATCTTTGCTTTCTTCGCTGGTAAATTTTGCAGGTTCATTTCTCATTGCTCGTTTATCGCGTGGCGTACCACCATTCTGTGCGCCTCTCCGATCCGTTTGCGGTTTTCGGTTACCGCGATTATTTTCCATAGTATTTATCCTTTAGTCGCTCATTGGCGCCTGTTATCATTTATCCACGCTCTAAACTATTTTGTAGACTTATGGAATCTCTTTCATAACGAGTTTTCCGTTAATGCTGCTATAATAAACTTAAACAGTAAATAAAATCGAATTGTCATATTGAATGGTATAGTAAAGGTTTAAAATGAAACAAACACCCATGGATATTGCTCTTGAAGAGGCCAAATTTGCGGCAGAACAGGACGAAGTGCCGGTGGGAGCAGTCATTGTTCATGGGGGCAAGATCATCGCACGTGCTGGCAATTATACCCGTGCTGCCAATGATCCCACGGGACACGCAGAAATACGTGCAATCCGCATGGCTTGTGAGGCATTACAAGTTGAGCGTTTGCCTGAATGTGACCTTTATGTGACCCTTGAACCTTGCACAATGTGCGCGGCTGCCATTTCATTCGCACGTATCCGTAGACTTTATTTTGCAACAAATGATCCAAAAGGTGGAGCCATCGAGCACGGTGTGCGTTTCTATAAACAGCCCACCTGTCACCATGCACCGGATGTTTATTCCGGTTTGGGCGAAAATGATGCGGCTATGTTGCTTAGAGAGTTCTTTGTCAAGAAAAGAGAATGATGATGAAAACGGTAAAATTTTCAAATGGTACCACGGTTCCAGCGTTAGGTCAGGGAACTTGGGGAATGGGGGAAGGACATAATAGTATTGATGCTGAAGCCGATTGTTTGAAAAAAGGGCTAGATTTAGGACTAACGCTTATTGATACGGCAGAAATGTATGCCAATGGAGGCGCAGAAAAAGTTGTTGGTGTTGCGCTTCAGAAAAATCGCGATCGCGCCTTTGTTGTGTCGAAGGTTTTACCAAGTCACGCCTCGGCAAATGGCACAATAGAAGCTTGTGAGCGCAGTCTAAAAAATCTGAAAACTGATGTTATAGATCTTTATCTTTTGCATTGGCCAAGCAGCTATCCCTTAGAAGATACAGTTATGGCCTTTGAACAATTGATGAAACAAGGAAAAATCAAAGCGTGGGGTGTCAGCAATTTTGATGTTGCAGATATGACCGAGCTGGAAAATCTGGCACCGCAAGGGCATATAACTGTAAATCAAATTCTATATAATTTGTCGCGTCGTGGTACAGAGTTTGACCTTTTGCCTTGGTGTCAGAAACGGAATATTGCTCTGATGGCTTATTCCCCAATCGAGCAGGGACGTATTTTGAAAAATGCTGAGCTTCAAGACTTGGCAAAAAGTGTCGGCTTATCAGTGGTCGTTTTGGCATTGGCATGGGTCATACGGCAACCGCAGATGATTGCTATTCCAAAAGCATCTTCAATCGAGCATATCAAAGAAAATTATAAAGCGCTTGATTTGAAACTTGATCCCGACATTTTAAAAAAATTGGACGCAATCTTTACCCCTCCAACCCATAAAATGCCGCTAGAGGTTATCTAAAATCAAATATTGATGATTTTACATATATTATTGGCTTGGGAGTATTAGCTTTGCCTAGTGAGAATGGTTTTATAAGCCGCTCTCACTGAATTTTCGTATTAACTGTTGACACCGAATCCCAGCATAAAACGCCGACATTGAATTCTGGTGTTAAATGGCGATATCGAATCCTGACATTAAATGCTGATATTGGATTCAGATATTAACTGCCGGCACGCAATTCTAGAATTAACTACAGATACTGAATTCTGCCATCAAGCGCTGCCATTAATCCGTTAAACCCTGACACCGAGTTCTGGCATTAAACGCCGACATTGAATTCTGGTGTTAAATGGCGATATCGAATCCTGACAATAAATGCTGATGTTGAATTCAGATATTAACTGCCGGCACGCAATTCTAGAATTAACTAATGATACTGAATTTGGCGATCAAGCGCTGCCATTAATCCGTTAAACCCTGACACCGAGTTCTGGCATTAAACGCTGACATCGAATTCTGGTATTAATTGGCGATGTCGAATCCTGACATCAAATGCTGATATTGGATTCAGATATTAACTGCCGGCTCGCAATTCTAGAATTAACTACGGATACTGAATTTTGCCATCAAGCGCTGACATTAATCTGTTAAACCCCGACACCGAGTTCCAGCATTAAAAGCTGATACTAAATTCCGGCATTAAACGTTGAAATTAAACAATGCGTAAATTAGAAAGGCCACCAGCTTTTTTTACCGGAAGCACCTTTCAGAGCTTTCTTTCTTTCGCGCTCTTTTTTAGCCTCATCTTCACCTTCATCACCAATCGGCGCTGAAGCAGCAGGTTGCCGATATGTTAGCGGTGGTTCGCTCAAATATTTGCGTGTTGTTGCAGACCCACCTTCATTTTCTTTTTTGCGACGAAGATACTCGGCACGCTGTTCTTTATCATTGCCTCTTGCGCCATCGTTACGGTGGATACCATCCTGCCATTCTGATGAACCTGTGGTTTTGCCACTTTGGCTGCCATCAGATACAATCGGTGATACATAATTAGGATTATTCTGATTTGCTGTTGCTTCATCACGAAGACGCTGGCGGCGCTGTTCTGGCGATTCTGGCCAATCAGGTGAACCTGCTTTGGCAACACTTGCTTGCGGTTGTGGCAGCACGCCTTTTGTGCCTGGGGCAGGGCGAACAAGTTCAGGGCGTGGACGTGTATCGACCTGATTTTTATTTGTATTGGATTTTATCGACGCAATATTAGAAAAATCATCAATCAACTGTTGACCAGTTGTTTTATCTGTTCCATATGTCGGACTGGAAATACATCCAGACAGTACAAAACCAGCTGTGACCATACTTATGGTAATAATTCCTGCGTCGCGTTTTTTCACTGTGTATCCGTTTTCCCGGCTCTGCCGCCCACCTGTTACTCTTTCCGCCAACTGGCAGATAAACTAATACATTGGCTGCACCACTCTTTATGGCACGAGCAAGACAGTGCCATATCACGACATATCCTATGACGGCAATCCCCCTAAAGTAAAGATATACCTATACATACAAGAAAGGTTGGCACAAAACGATGCTTATGCCAACCCTCGATAAGCTGTTAAATGCGGCCTAAAGCATGCAATTCGTGCAGTGCGGCAGCATCACGGGCCGATACATCCGGATATTCAGGATCGCTACCAACATCTTGTGTATAACGCCATGAACGGGCACATTTTTTGCCATTTGCCTTTTGTGAACGCACTGCAACACCTGAAACCTCTTCAAGTTTAAAGACATCGCTTGGCGCTTGTGCATTGGTGATGACAATATCGCTTGTAATGCAAATTTCAGCCATATCCATTCCCTCTACCGCTTCCAGCAAATTCATGTCGTTAATATAAACGACAGGTGCTGCTTCAAGCGATGAACCAATGCGCTTATCGGCACGCTCAAGTTCAAGTGCACCGGTTACAACTTTTCTTACTTGCCGTATTTTCTTCCAACGTTCAGCCAAAGCATCGTTGCGCCATTCTTCTGGTGTTTGACGGAATTGTTCAAAATGAACAGATCTGCTTTCAGGATGTCTTTCCAGCCAAGCTTCTTCCATCGTAAAGGGTAGCATTGGTGCAAGCCATGTTACCATATGTTCGAATATTTCACGGACAACATGAAGGGCAGCTTTGCGTTTTTGTGATGAAGGTGCATCGCAGTAAAGCGAATCTTTTCTAATATCGAAATAAAATGCTGAAAGTTCAACAATGGAAAAATCAATCAATGCGCGTGTAATACGCTTGAAATCAAATCCATCATAAGCATCATTTATGAACTTATTAAGCTCATAAAGGCGATGCAACATCAGTTTTTCCAAATCTGGCATACTATCATATGCAATATTTTCACCTTCGTCATGCGCAAGTGTGCCCAGCATCCAACGAATAACATTGCGTATTTTACGATAGGAATCGACATTGGTTTGAATAATGTTTTTGCCTAATCGTTGATCTTCCCAATAATCTGTTGTCATAACCCATAGGCGTAAAATATCGGCGCCGGAAGTGTTCATAACATCTTGCGGTGAAACTGTATTGCCCAAAGATTTGGACATTTTTTTACCCTGTTCATCAAGGGTAAAACCATGGGTAAGAACTGTGTTATAAGGGGCACGGCCACGTGTTCCGCAGCTTTCCAGCATGGAAGAGTGGAACCAACCGCGGTGCTGGTCGGAACCTTCTAAATAAAGATCAGCAGGCCATTTTAAATCTGGGCGATCTTCAAGGGTAAATACATGTGTACAGCCTGAATCAAACCAGACATCCAATATGTCATGCACCGGTTGCCATGGCTCACTAGCTCTTTCTGCCAAGAAGCGTTCTCTTGAACCGTCTTTGAACCATGCATCAGCACCTTCTTTTTCAAATGCATCGACAATGCGTTGATTGACTGCATCATCTTTGAGTATTTCGCCGTCTTCATTGACAAAAATTGCAATAGGTACGCCCCATGCACGTTGGCGTGACAATACCCAATCGGGTCTATCTTCCATCATGGCACCAATGCGGTTTTGACCAGCAGCTGGCACAAAGCGTGTTTCCTGCACTGCTTTAAGAGCGCGGCTTCGTAACGTTGTTCCATCGCCTAGATCTTTATCCATCCATACAAACCATTGAGGTGTATTTCTGAAAATTACTGGTTTTTTGGAACGCCAGCTATGAGGGTATGCGTGTTTTATGCGGCCACGCGCAAACAAATGATTGGCATCAATTAATGCCGCGATAACGATTTTGTTGGCATCGCCAGTTTTGCCATTATCGTCAATCACACGCGACGCGCCACCGGCGCGGTCTGGACCAAAACCTGGTGCATCTTTTGTATAATAACCAGCATCATCAACAGGGAAAGGTATAGATGAATCAATACCAGCATTTTCAATTGCCTGTTTGCTGGAAACCCAAATATCAAAGTCTTCTCGACCATGGCTAGGTGCTGTATGAACAAAGCCGGTACCTGAATCTGCCGTTACGTGATCGCCATCGAGTAGCGGTACCTTGAATTCATAGCCACCAGCAAATCCTTTTAAAGGATGCGATAGAACCAATGTTTGAAATTCTTCCGCAGCAATTGTGCGCAACCGCTTCAGGGTTAGCTTGGCTTTCTTCGCACTTTCTTCTGCCAAAGCTTCCGCAAAAACCAGTTTTTCACCGGCTTGTGGACCGTAATCATTTTCGGCACTTTCTACTTCGTAAAGTCCATAAGCAATACGTGACGAATAAGACACCGCACGGTTTCCTGGAATTGTCCAAGGTGTTGTCGTCCATATGACGACATAGGCATCTTCAAGATCTTTCGAACGCGTTTCCAACACAGGGAATTTCACCCAAATCGTATCAGATTCCACATCATGATATTCAACTTCAGCCTCTGCAAGAGCGGTACGCTCTACGACAGACCACATCACAGGTTTAGAACCACGGTAAAGCTGTCCAGACATGGCAAACTTCATAAGTTCACCGGCAATGCGTGCTTCTGAGTGAAAAGCCATGGTTGTGTAAGGATTTTTGAAATCTCCAACGATACCAAGACGCTTAAACTCTTCGGATTGTACACTTACCCAATGCTTAGCAAATTCACGGCATTCCTGTCTAAATTCGTTTATCGGAATGTCGTCCTTGTTTTTGCCTTTGGCGCGGTACTTCTCTTCAATCTTCCATTCGATAGGCAAACCATGACAATCCCAGCCAGGAACATAATTGGCATTATAGCCGCGCATCTGGAAAGAACGGATGATAACATCTTTCAGAACTTTATTGAGTGCGTGACCGATATGGATATCGCCATTGGCGTATGGAGGACCATCATGCAAAACATAAAGAGGGCGGTCGACAGACTGTTTTCTCAGTTCTGCATAAAGATCCATCTCTTCCCAGCGTTTAACCAGTTCTGGTTCCTTTTGGGGAAGGCCAGCACGCATTGGGAAATCAGTTTGTGGGAGATAAAGAGTTTTTGAGTAATCCATGGCTTCGTTTTGATTCGACATATTGAAATTTCCAGAACAGTTTTACGATTTTTTTAAAAGACTTTTAACCCGACCTTTCAACCACTTGTCTTGTTCAGACTATGATGAAGATCGGGCGAATAATTCGTACCGTAAAGCGATCAGGATAATGTGCACACATGATTTAACGCTGTAACATGAGATGAAATAGAAAGAAAACTGAATTTTACTACAAAAAGAAAAGGCTCCGTAAAATACGGAGCCTTTCCAGAACTAAAGTTCTTTAAAATTAGAACTTGTAAGCAACACCAACGCGGAAATCGTTGGTTTTGTAGTCAACATTGTACTTGATGTTGTTTTTGCTGTAGTCTTCATCACCGAAATCTGTGTAACGATATTCAGCGCGGAGGATGAGGTGATCTGTCATTGCGTAGTCAACGCCAGCACCGATTGTCCAACCTGTTAGAGTGTCGCTACCGTTAGCTGAGTACATTGGGTATACATCGCCTTTTGAATTCTTGATGCGGTAGTTTGAGTCAACTTTAGAGTAAGCTACACCACCAGCAAGGTAAGGCATCCAACGATCCATTGCGTAACCTACGCGAGCACGTGTTGCACCAGCCCATTTTTCTTTGAGCTTGCTGCTGATAACGTCGCCAGCTGCATTAACTGTAGCTTTGTCGTTCTCATCCATGTCGCCCCAAACCCAATCGGTTTCGATGCCGAGTACAACATTGTTACCAATGTCAAAGTTGTAACCAGCATAAAGACCACCGATGAAGCCTGATGGATCTGGTGAGAAGCTCTTGCTGTAGTCGATGTCTGTACGATGACCTTTAACATCTGTGTCTGACCATGAACCACCGATTTGACCACCAGCGTAGAAGCCTGTCCATGAGAAAGCAGGAGCTGCTACAACGGGTGCTGGTTCTTGAGCTGCAACAACGTCTGCAGCTTGTGCTGCTGAAGCGGCTGTAAGAGCAGCAACAGATGCAGCAATAAGATATTTAATTTTCATTTTCATTCTCCAATGCAATATAACTGCTGTTTAGTTATATATAGATGATTGATACGATAAATGCTGTAGCACGAAAGTCACACTAGACAAAAACTAAAAGAATTACCTCAAATAAATGTGAGGAGATCATTTGACTTGTGAAGTGCCCTTTCATGATACAGAATATTACAAGCTAATATCTTAATCCTTTAAGAAGTATGAAAGAATTAGCTTAATTCAAAAAAGCCCTACAGAAAACCACAGGGCTTTTCCAGTGGTATATATACAAATTAGAACTTGTAAGCGACACCCAAACGTAAATCATTTGTCTTATAATCTACGTTATATTTGAAATTAGCATTGCCAAAATCTTTGTCGCCGAAATCGGTGTAACGATATTCTGCACGCAGAATAATGTTATCTGTCATTGCATAATCAACACCTGCACCCAACGTATATCCGGTGAGTGTTTTATCACCGCTAACTTTGCTGAATGCTGTGCCGGCTGCATTTGAAAATTTGGCGTTAGAATCAATCTTGGAATATGCAACACCGGCGCCAACAAATGGCATCAAGCGATCCATTGCATAACCTACGCGAACGCGTGTTGCGCCAGCCCATTTTTCTTTGAGGTGACCTTTAACAGTATATTGCGATGCACTACCTCTGAGGTAAGTGGAGCTTTCGCTATCGTCTGTATCTACCCAAGCCAAGTCTGTTTCGGCGCCAAGTACGATATTGTTGCTAAGATCAAAGTTGTAACCGGCATAAATGCCGCCCATAAAACCTGATGGATCAGGAGAGAAAGATTTACCGAAGCCAGCAAATCCTGGTACATCCTTACGACCTGATACTTTCAAGTCTGTGTCCGACCAAGCATAACCAATCTGACCACCAACATAAAAGCCGGTCCAAGAAAATGCTGGAGAAGCAACATTAGGTGATGCATCTTGATACATGACCGCATCAGCTGCTTGCGCGCTGGTTGCAGAGGCCAATGCAAAAACTGAAGCAACTGCGAGATACTTCATATTCATTTGTTTACTCCATGCGAAATGAACTGCAATTGCTGGCACTATAATTGGCACCATCGGAATGTCTGTAGCAAAAAAGACACACCCAATGAAACGGACCCTTATTTGAGCGCTTTAAACCGATAAGCTCATTCATATGGTAAACATAGCATTAAAAAACGCCGGAAAACCGGCGCTTTTTCAGTTAAAATAGTTTAGAACGAATCAACTATGGGCAAAAATATCAACTTCTGGCCAACCTAATAGGTCAAGTTCAGCTCTTGAAGGTAGAAAATCAAAGCATGATTGTGCAATGCTTGCACGTCCTTCGCGAGCCAGACGTTTTTCCAAAATGGCTTTTAAGCGATGCAGATAAAGGACGTCCGTTGCAGCATATTCTACCTGTGCGGAAGAAAGCTTCTCAGCTGCCCAATCGGATGATTGTTGTTGTTTTGAGATATTTACCTCAATCAATTCACTGCATAAATCCTTTAACCCATGACGGTCGGTATATGTACGTGTGAGTTTTGAGGCTATTTTTGTACAAAATACCGGTCGTGGCATGACACCAAATGTTAGTGCAAGGACTGCGAGATCAAACCGCCCAAAATGAAATATTTTGGTAATTTTAGGATCTGAAAGAAGCTTGACCAGATTTGGTGCATCTTTTTGTCCCTTGGCTATTTGGATGACATCTGCCGTACCATCGCCCGGCGATATCTGCACGACACACAATCTGTCACGATGTGGCTGCAAACCGAGAGTTTCCGTATCAATTGCAACCTGATCGACATTATAATGTTTCAGATCAGGTAAATCGCCTTTATGAACTCTTATTTCTGCCATATCCTTGTTACCTTATTTTTTAGCCAATGCTTGCAGGATACGTGCCCAAGATCTTTGTCCCTTATGGAAAGATTTCAGGTTGTATTTTTCATTTGGTGAATGGATACGATCGTCATCAAGACCGAAGCCAACGAGCAATGATTCCATTCCAAGTAAGGACTGGAAATCTCCAACAATAGGAATAGATCCACCCATGGCTGCGAGGACCGCCGGTTTGTTCCACTCTTCAGTTAAAGCCTGTTTAGCCAATTGTATAAGTTCTGAATCATAGGGCAATTGTATTGCAGGTGATGCACCATGCTCTTTGAATTCTACTTTACAGTCGGCAGGCACAAGACTGCGCACATAATTGCGGAATGACTCTCTGATTTTTTCAGGGTCTTGATGATGAACCAATCTGAATGAAATTTTCGCGCTAGCTTGCGACGGGATAACAGTCTTGAAGCCTTCGCCTTCATACCCGCCGCTGATACCATTTACTTCTGCTGTTGGTCGCGCCCATGTCAATTCCAAGATTGAGCGACCTTTTTCACCTGATGGTATTGATAGCCCAACAGAACCTAAAAATTCTTCGGCATCGCGCCCCAAAGCATTCCACGATTTTAGAATGTCGGCCGGTGTTTCCTCGACACCATCATAGAAGTTTGGAACAGTTACACGCCCATTTTCATCATGAAGTCCGGCGATAATTTTGGCTAAGATATGGATAGGGTTTGCAGCTGCACCGCCAAAATGACCCGAATGTAGGTCGCGGTCAGCACCTGTTATGATAACCTCTTCACCCAACATACCGCGTAAGCTAACAGAAATTGATGGTGTGTCTGCATCCCACATCGAGGTATCACATACCAACGCATAGTCAGCTTTTAATTCTTCTGCATGGGCATTTAAAAATGGTTTCAACGAAGGGGAACCTGATTCTTCTTCGCCTTCAAATAGAATTGTCACGGCAATAGGAAGTTCTCCGGTCTCTTCTTTGTAAGCGCGGCATGCTTCGACAAATGTCATAAGTTGTCCCTTGTCATCACCAGCACCGCGAGCCGAAATAACTTTTACGCCGTCAAGTTCTTTAAGTTTTGGATCAAACGGCTCATCATGCCATAGATTAAGCGGATCCACTGGCTGCACGTCATAATGACCATAGAATAATACATGTGGTGCATCTTTTGTGGGACCAGGATGGTGTGCGACAACCATAGGATTGCCTGTTGTGTCACGACGAGAAGCCTCAAATCCTATGCTTTTGAGGTCTTCAACAAGCCAATCTGCCGCCTCTTTGCAATCTTTTGCAAAAGCTGGATCAGTCGAAATAGATTTTATACGGAGTAAATTGAAAAGACGTTCAAGGCTAACATTAAGGTCGGCATCGAGACGGGATAAAACTTTATCAAGCATGAATAACACCTGTAATTAATAGATTGGCTGAAGACTTTAAGCTTCTTGCAGTGTTTTGCAAGCACGCAGAATCATTTTTGACATTGCGCGCAATAAAAACTTGATCGGCCAGATTGGGTAATTCTTAAAATTGGTTCACCACATTGGGGGCATGGTTGACCTTCTCTGTCATAGACAGAAAAACTATGCTGGAAATATCCAAGGGAGCCATCCGTATGCATGTAATCACGAAGAGATGAACCGCCAGCCTTGATCGCATCATAGATAACGGCGCGGATATTTTCAGCCAATGTATCTACTTTTTTTCTCGCCGAAGGTGTTTTTGTACCAAGCGTGGATGCAAGTCGTTTGGGCGAAAGATGACTGCGCCATAGTGCTTCACAAACATATATATTTCCCAAACCGGCAATAATCGACTGGTCAAGTAAAGCCGATTTTAACGGTGTTTTTTTGTCAGTAAAGGCATGGTTTAAATAGTCTCCCGATAGATCATTACCCGTTGGTTCAGGACCCAATTTCATAAGTAATGGGTGTTGGTAAAGCGTTGCAGTATCGGCAAGAAGCATAAAACCAAAACGCCGCGGATCATTATAGACAACACGATAGGTCTTTCCGTCTGACGTCTCGACATGCATAATAAAATGGTCATGTTTCATGAGTTTGGTTTTTGGATAGTACTCAAAACCCAAAACATCGTTTTCTATCCGCCACGAGCCAGACATGCCTAAATGGCTTATAATTGTCTCTTGCGAAGATAAATTGATCAATAAATATTTGGCTCTTCGCGTTATTGACGTTATCCGCTGTCCGATAAGATGGCTTACAAAATCTACCGGGAAAGGAAAACGTAAATCAGGTCTATTCAATGTTGCATCTGTTATTCTACTATTTTCTAAAACAGGCTCCAGACCACGCTTAACAGTTTCTACTTCTGGTAGTTCAGGCATATCGTCACTAACTTTAATCGGCTGAATCTAAGATAAAAATTTATTTTATTAGATAATCCCACAAATTGCTTTTTTAAAGAGAACCTATTCATAGGTCTGTTTAATCGAGATCAAAAAAGTTTTCTATTATTCGAATATTATTGCAAGCTTAACATTATTTTAGTTGGCTTATCATTGATTTTAATAAAATGTTAACTTTGTTATGGTATCCATTCAGGTAATAAGGGTTTGAGTTCTTGAAAATACAAGGTGTCATACCCATATCACATACAACACAGCGGACGCTGACCACGGATGTACTGGCAGTGAAACGCTTGACGGAAGGTCGGGTTTTCCCCCGGCCTTTTTGTTTGCTAAGAAATCACTTCACCTCAGAAATAGCGTATCTCTTAAATAGCGTAACTTTTATAAGTTTGCTTTCCATGGGCTTGCCTTTTTTGCGCTAGTTTACAAGCAAGCTTTTTACGGCTGAGGTTTTATATTTTATGAGTGTGGGGTTTTGTAAGTTTGCCTCGTGCTATTTCCCAAAATTACTATTCATTTTGTGCGGTGGTGAAAAAATAGTCTAGCAGCTTTACAGCAACTGATAAAAACTTGGTTTACAATCATACAAGGTTCAAAACCACAAGGAATACAGCGAAAAGGGACAATATGTTCCTGTCATTTATATGGCTGATCTTAATAAGCTATTGATCAAAACATAAAAATTAGTCAGCTAAAAATTTTATAAAATTGAATAAAGCAAGATGATAGCTATTGCTATTTGTTACGGAACGTCACCTCTTGTTGTGAAACGTTGCCTCATCCGATTTTGTGATTGATTTAATCTTGTACCAAATCATTTTCACGGTGATAATTGTTCAATCGACAATCATACAGGGGAGGACAATATGACTAAGCCAGACATCATGGTTTTTAGCCCATTGGGTGAAGCCCAAATGGAGTATCTAAATAGGCATTATCATTTATTGCGTGGTGACTTGGCTGAAAATCTCAATGATTTTGTTGATAAAAATGCGCAAGATTGTCGTGTTGTTATAACCACGGGCAATATTGTTTTTGACCAATATTTCATAAAAAAAATGCCAAATCTGGGATTAGTTGCATGTGCAACCGCTGGCTATGACCAATTGAATATTCAGCAATTGAAACAAAATAACATTCATATAACCAATACGCCTGATGTTTTGACAGATGATGTCGCAGATGTTGCCTTGATGCTTATGCTTGCCGCTAGGCGACAACTTATCATTGGTGATGCCTATGTTAGATCGGGTGAATGGGCACGGAAAGGTTCAATGCCATCGACCGATACGACAGCAGGCAAACGCGCTGGTGTTGTTGGTTTGGGGCGCATTGGCCGTGCAATTGCAAAACGTTACGAAAGCTGTGGTCTTGAAATCGGTTATTATGGTCGCAACCAAAAAGGCGATGTTTCCTACCGGTTCTTTTCGTCACTCACGGAGCTGGCAGAATGGGCAGATATACTGGTTGTTGCCGTCACGGGTGGTAAGGAAACAGAAAAGCTCATTTCAAAAGAGGTTATTACTGCTTTGGGTAAGCACGGTTCGCTCATCAATATTTCTCGCGGCACTGTGGTTGATGAAACAGCACTCATTGATGCCTTGCAACATGGTATGCTTGCCAGTGCAGGATTAGATGTATTTTTGAACGAACCGAATATTAATCCAAATTTTTCCGATCTTGAAAATGTCGTGCTTTATCCACATCACGGCAGTGGTACAATTGAAACACGCGATAAGATGTCTCAACTCGTTGTCGATAACATTGAGGCCTTTTTTGCCGGAAAAACATTGTTGAGTGAAGTTTTATAATGTTGAGCAAGTCTTTATAATTAGGCACAATCGACAGCAACGATGGCAAAACAATTGAAAACAATGCTGGAAAAATCTGTCTGAAGAAGGAAAGTGATGTTAGACGATTGAAAAAGATGTCCGAAATTCGTTATTTTTTACAAAAATAACGAGAAAAGGACATGTGAACTGACTATGAAGCGGTCAAGCAATTCGTTTTAGAATAACGAATGCGTTTCAGGATTGTATTTCAGAATTTTGTTACAGAATATTGTGTAACAAAAAACATGGATCAAAATCTGAATAGCAAGCCATATCTTATAGACAAGCTGTATCGTATAGATTAGCCAGTATCCTACGACTTGATATTGCGTAGAATATCGCATTGATAAATTATCAATTGACCAGAAATATCGGCATCAACAACAGTAAATGACAATTAGCCGCCTAATTCAGACATATGACGACTCAAACCGCAGACGCCATTTTTCTCGATAGCAAATTCATGGCCTTTAGGCTTTTGTTCAATTGCTTTTAGAATAAGCGCTCTTAAAACTTCATCACTTTCTGAAGTTCTCATTGCCTCTCTTAGCTCGACCATGCCAGATTGTCCCATGCATGGGTAAAGCTTACCAGTTGAGCCAACACGAATGCGGTTGCAAGATGCACAAAAATCACATGAAAGTGGGGTAATAAACCCGAGTCTTCCACCGGTTTCCTCGACAGTTACATAACGGGCAGGGCCACCAGAACAGTGGGTGTCTGGCGTAAGTGTCCAACGCTGTTCAAGACTTTCTCGCAAGCTGCGAAGTGATAGAAAAGTTTCATAACGGTCATGCCCAGTGTACCCCATAGGCATTTCTTCAATGAATGTCAGATCCATCTGTCGACCATGTGCAAAACGGATAAGATCGTCCACTTCAATTAGAAAACCACCACGCATAGCAACAGCATTTAATTTGACTTTCAAACCGGCTTCTTGAGCGGCGTCCAAACCAGATAAAACACGACTGATATCGCCACGCCGTGTTAGTTGTTCATATCTGACTGGATCTAATGTATCCAAAGAAACATTGATTCGCTTGACACCATTATCAACCAATGCCTTGGCATAACGGGAAAGCAAGGTTCCATTGGTGGTCAATGTTATTTCATTAAGGCCAGCACCAAGATGGCGCGTCAGCATTTCAAAGAGAACCATTATATTCCGTCTTACCAGAGGTTCCCCACCGGTTAGGCGAATTTTATTGACACCAAGCCCAATCGTGCAGTCACAAATGCGATAAAGCTCTTCAATGGTTAAAAGCTCTTTTTTGGGTAAAAACACCATATCTTCCGCCATGCAATAAACACAGCGCAAGTCACAACGATCTGTTACAGACAAACGCAGATAATTAATCGTTCTTCCGAACGGATCAATCAATTTGGGGTCTGGTGTTTTTTCCACGCTTGACACTCCTTACTGAACAAGAGGCCCTTCATTAGGTTTTACTTCTACACCAGTAATATGGGATTTGCCAGCTAAGATTGCGATATATTGTTGAACAGCTTTCGACCAGCTTGACGCTTCAAGCCACGCGGCAATTTTTTCGTGTACCATTTCGAAGGGAAGGGTCTCACCTGGAATGATATGGGAGATATCAATAATATGATAGCCATAACGTGTGGCAACTGGCTGTGCCAATAAGCCGGAACTGTGGGCATTTTTTAAGGCATCTTCAAATTCAGGAACCGTACTACCACGCGTTATCTGACCAAGATTTCCCCCCTCTTTGGACGAAGGGCAGGCCGACATATTTTTAGCAATTTCAGCAAATTCAGTTGGTTTTTCTTTTAACAGGCTTAAGATTTTTTCTGCCTGTATTCGCGCATCTTCATACGCTTTTTTGTCTTCTGGGTTAGCGGCCAAAAGAATGTGCCGCACTTCCCATATGGTATCTGTTGAAAAGCGGGAAGGATCACGATCATAAAGTCTACGGCAATCTTCTTCCCTGGCTTCAGGTGTATTGACTTCTTGATCAAGTAGATTGGCTATAGCGGCATCAAGTTGTGTTTGTCCCGCAACGTCTTCTTCTGGAACAAGACCTTTATTTTTGGCCTCTTGCCACAATAATTCGCGCACAACAAGGGCTCTAGCTGCTTGCAGAAGCGCATCACCCGGATTTTTCGCCGGATGATTCTGCGCTTCCTGAAGAATATCTGATTCTGCTATTACAACGCCATTAACACTGACTTCATTGAAAACAGGTTTAGCTTTTGGCGGAATTGTCGTGTCGATTTCCTGCTTTGTGCTATAGGGCTGTTTTTCATTGGAATGTGCATGGGCAGAGGTGCCCCCACGCGACACCTTGATTGTTGTTGTCATCGCATATTACTCTGCAGTTTGGCGGCGTACACGAATAGGCATCGGTTCTTTTTTCCGGACAACCTGATATCCCGGACGCCAAATATAACGAATAGGTGCGCTTAACATATGCACCAACCGCGTAAATGGGAAAACGAATAAAATCGTAAGTCCAAGGAAGAGATGAAGTTTGAAAACCGGAGCGACATCTTCAACGTAACTGGATGCAGCCAGATTGAATGTAAAGATTCCCTGTGCCCAATCCATTAATTTGACCATTTCATGACCATCCAGATGTTGCATTGAGACAGGTATAGTTGACAAGCCCAAGAACAATTGCGCCCATAACATGAGTATGATCATCGTGTCAGCAGTACTGGATGATGCGCGCACACGTGGGTCACAAAGCCGGCGATGGGCAAGCAGGGTTGCACCAATAATGCCCATAACGCCAGCGATACCACCTGCGGTTATTGCAACAATTTGCTTGAATGTGTGGCTAATACCTAAAGCATCCCAGAAAGCAATTGGCGTAAGCAAACCAACAAGGTGTCCTAGAAATATGAACAATACGCCCATATGGAATAGAACGGATCCCCACATTAATTGCCGCCTGCGTAATAGCTGACTAGAGCCAGCACGCCACGAATATGGCTCGCGATCATAACGAATAATAGACCCTAATGCCAATACCGTTAAAGCGATATAAGGATAAACCCCGAAGAAAAGTGTATTAAAAAAATGAGTCATTGGTCGTGTCCTCAAATCTGTGCTGATGCGTCACGGTGTGAAGCACGAATGCGTCGTTGCAAGCGATCTGGCCCACAATCATTATCACCCTGATTGGCGCCAAATGTGATGGCTTCTTCTTCCCAAATACGATCTAAAGCGACCAAATCGTTTGGATCGTCTTCTTTGCGGGCGACAATTTCAGCAACCAGAGCTTCATCGGCCGTTACGCCGGCCAGTTGTTCAATGGCTGTAAACGCTGCGGCATAAGGTGAACCGCGCTTCTGCAATCTTTGCCGGATTGCAGAAATGATATGCAAGGTTTCACCAAGCAAATGTTTTGCTTCCTCGTTGGAACGTGTTGACAAAAATTCCAGAAACATTGGTAAATAGTCTGGAAGATCGTGAACATCGATTTCAAAACCGGCTTCTTCATACATGGTTTTTAAATCAACCATGGCTTGACCACGATCACGGTTTTCACCGTAAACATGCTCAAAGAGGTGCAAGGATAAAGACCTTGTACGATCAAAAAGCAGGACATAGTCTTCCTGTACGTCATATATATCACGGTCAGTAACGGACGAGATTAAGGTTTTAAGACCATCAATCTGTGCCTTGTCGAGATCGGACAGCTGATCCAATGTCGTGCGTAATAAACCACCGGCCTGTTGTATCTCTTCAGTTGGATAGGATAGAAGAACCGAGATAATTTTTAAATCGGAATTCATCATGCGCTCTCCTTGAAAAGGTCTGTTGGTGTTGCAACGACTTTTTTGCGTTTGCTACCAAACAGATCTGCTTTTGAAGTGCCGCCAGAACAGCCATTACCAAATGAGAAGCCACACGAACCACGAAGATCATATGCATCTTCGCTAATTTCACGATGGGCTGTTGGAATAACAAAACGATCTTCATAGTTTGCAATCGCCATCACTTGATACATATGTTCGATCATTTCAGGCGTTAAACCAACTTTCTCTGCATATTCTGGACGATATTCGCCATCAACAGACTTAGCGCGCATATAAGCACGCATTGCCAACATTCTTTCCAATGCAGAAATGATTGGTTGCTCTTTGCCAGCTGTCAACAGATTGGCAAGATAGCGAACCGGAATGCGCAATGAACGGACATTTGGAATAAAGTCATCCATAGCCAATTTACCGGCTTCCGCAGCAGATTGCAGAGGTGAAAGCGGTGGAATGTACCAAACCATTGGCAAGGTGCGGTATTCAGGATGCAGAGGAAATGCCACTTTCCATTTCATAGCCATTTGATAGACAGGCGAATTTTGTGCCGCCTCCAACCATTCGTCACTGACACCGTCTTTACGGGCTTGTTCAATTACAGCCGGATCATTCGGATCGAGGAAGATTTTGCATTGTTCTTCATAAAGATCCTGCTCATTTGTTGTTGATGCGGCGTTAGAAATCTTATCGGCATCATAAAGCATCACACCAAGATAGCGGATACGACCGACACAGGTTTCTGAACAAACCGTTGGCATGCCACTTTCAATACGAGGATAACAGAAGATACATTTTTCTGATTTTCCTGAAGACCAGTTGAAATAAATCTTCTTGTATGGGCAGCCGGAAACGCACATACGCCAGCCACGGCACTTTTCCTGATCGATTAGGACAATGCCGTCATCTTCTCGTTTATAGATAGCACCAGAAGGGCAAGCAGCAACGCAAGCTGGATTAAGGCAATGTTCGCATAGACGCGGCAAATACATCATAAATGTATTTTCAAATTCGCCGTAGATTTCTTTTTCCACGCCTGCAAAGTTGTAATCCTGAGAGCGCTTGGAAAATTCGCCGCCTAACACATCTTCCCAGTTTGGACCCCATTTGATCTTTTCCATACGTTGCCCAGTGATTTTTGATCTAGGGCGGGCAACCGGCATAGTTTTACTTTCCTTTGCCGTTTGCAAATGTTCGTAATCAAAGTCAAATGGTTCATAATAATCATCAATTTCCGGCAAATCGGGATTGGCGAATATTTTTGACAATACGCGCCATTTAGCTCCCATACGGGGGCGTATTTTGCCGTTCGATTTTCTTACCCAACCACCATTCCAGCGTTTCTGGTTTTCCCAATCCTTAGGAAAACCAATGCCCGGCTTTGTTTCAACATTATTGAACCAAGCATATTCAACGCCTTCGCGGTTTGTCCAAACATTTTTACAGGTAATGGAACACGTGTGACACCCGATGCACTTATCGAGATTTAACACCATACCTATTTGAGCGCGGACTTTCATTCTGCGGCCTCCTTCAATGCTGAATCGGCTTCTCCATCCATCCAATCAACGTGTTCAAGTTTGCGAACAACCACAAACTCATCACGATTGGCGCCGACAGTGCCGTAGTAGTTAAAACCATAAGATTGCTGTACATAACCACCAATCATGTGGGTTGGTTTTGTGATAACGCGCGTGACCGAATTGTGAATTCCCCCGCGTTGTCCAGTTAATGGAGATCCCGGAACATTCACGATCTTTTCCTGAGCATGATACATGAAGACCGTTCCATCTTTCATGCGTTGGGAAACGATAACACGAGCAACAAGCGAGCCATTGACATTGTAGGCTTCAACCCAGTCATTATCGACAATACCAGCCTTTTTGGCATCATTTTCAGAAATCCAGACAACAGGACCACCTCTGTTTAATGTCAACATAAGCAGGTTATCTGAATAGGTGGAGTGGATGCCCCATTTTTGGTGTGGCGTAATAAAGTTCAAAACCAGATGCGGTGTGTCACCGGCTTTCGCCTCAATTGCTGGATTAATCGTTTTCGTGTCGATAGGTGGACGATAAACACAGAAACCCTCACCAAATGCACGCATCCATAAGTGATCTTGGTATAGTTGCTGGCGACCGGTAATTGTACGCCACGGAATAAGTTCGTGGACATTCGTGTAACCGGCATTATAGCAAACATGTTCAGATTCTAGACCAGACCATGTTGGGGACGAGATAATTTTCCGTGGTTGTGCAACAATATCACGATAACGGATTTTCTCGTCTTCTTTTGGTAATGCAAGGTGCGTATGGTCACGACCAGTATGTTCACCCAATGCAGCCCAAGCTTTAACCGCAACTTCCCCGTTTGTTTCCGGAGCAAGTGTTAAGATAACTTCTGTTGCATCAATGTCGCTGCTAATGCTTGGCATACCTTTTGTTACGCCTTCATCTTCTACAATACCGTTTATGCGGCCAACCAAATCAACTTCGTGTTCGGTTTTCCAAGCAATACCCTTGCCACCATTGCCAACTTTCTTCATCAATGGGCCAAGTGCTGTAAAGCGCTTGTAAATGTTTGGATAATCACGCTCGACAACGGCGATAGAAGGCATCGTCTTGCCAGGGATTGGCTCGATTTCGCCTTTCTTCCAGTCTTTTACATCCATTGCTTGACCAAGTTCGCCGGCAGTATCATGCTGGCTTGGTGAAAGCACAACATCCTGTTCAACACCCAATACTTCAGGTGCAATTTCAGAGAACTTTTTAGCAATGCCTTTGAAAATATCCCAATCGCATTTTGCTTCCCAAGAAGGGTCGACAGCACTTGATAGTGGGTGGATAAATGGATGCATATCCGACGTGTTAAGATCATTTTTCTCATACCACGTTGCGGTCGGCAAAACGATATCCGAATAAACACAGGTCGTCGACATACGGAAGTCTAGTGTTACCAACAAATCAAGCTTGCCTTCCGGCGCCTCATCGTGCCAAACGGCCTCTTTCGCTTCTGTGCGTCCTTGCTCACCCAAATCTTTCCCCAGTACGCCATTTGCCGTACCAAGCAGATGTTTGAGGAAATATTCATGCCCTTTTCCTGAAGAACCAAGAATATTTGACCGCCATACAAACATATTGCGTGGCCAGTTTATTGGATCGTCTGGATCTTCGCAGGACATCGTCAAGGTTCCAGATTTTAGACCTTCAACAACATAATCCTTTGCATCCTTGCCAGCTTTTTCAGCCTGTTTGGCAATATCAAGTGGGTTGGTCTTCAATTGTGGGGCAGAGGGCAACCAGCCCATCCGTTCCGCACGGATATTGTAATCAATCAATGCTCCATCCCACGGTCCTTCTGGGGCTGTTGGAGATAGCAATTCATTGATTTTTACAGTTTCATAGCGCCACTGATCGGTATGGGCATAGAAGAATGATGTCGAGTTCATATGACGCGGCGGTCTTGACCAATCCAATGCGAAAGCCAAAGGTGCCCAACCAGTTTGCGGACGCAATTTTTCTTGTCCGACATAGTGGCTCCAGCCACCACCCGATTGTCCGATACAGCCACACATGACCAACATATTGATAATGCCGCGGTAGTTCATATCCATATGGTACCAGTGGTTAAGACCGGCACCAAGAATGACCATGGAACGACCTTTTGTGATTTCGGCATTACGCGCAAATTCACGGGCAACAGTAATAATCTTGTCGCGTGAAACGCCCGTTACCTTCTCCGCCCATGCTGGTGTGTAAGGAATATCGTCATCATAGGATGATGCACAATTTTCGTCTTTAAAGCCACGTTCAAGACCATAATTTGCAACAAAAAGATCAAATACCGTGGCAACAACAACTTCACCTTCAGGAAGTTTTAACTTACGGGCAGGAACCTTGCGCGTTAAAATGCTTTCATGGTCTGTCCCATCAAAGTAGCTATGTTCACGATTAGCAAAATAAGGGAAATCGACATCGGCTACAGTGTCATGTTCACCTTCAAGCATAAAGCTCATTTCAAGGGTCACATCACGTCCCTTGCCATCTTTCGATTCAAGGTTCCATTTCCCTTTTTCGCCCCAACGGAAGCCTGAAGAACCTACAGGTACAACATATTCGCCTGTCTTGGCATCAACCGCGACGGTCTTCCATTCTGGATTATTATCTTCACCCAGATTGCCGGCGAAATCCGATGCGCGCATTAAACGATCAGGAATATAATGGCCATTTTTACCAACAAGTTTGACCAACATTGGCATGTCGGTATAACGCTGGCAATAATCTTCAAAATATTCTGCCTGACGTTCCAAATGGAATTCGCGCAGAATGACATGCCCCATTGCCATAGCCAAAGCAGCATCGGTGCCTTGTTTTGGATGAAGCCATAGATCAGCAAATTTGCTTGCTTCAGAGTAATCGGGCGAAACAACAACAGATTTTGTTCCTTTATAACGCACTTCAGAATAGAAGTGTGCGTCAGGTGTACGTGTTTGAGGAACGTTAGAACCCCATAACATAAGGAAACCAGCATTATACCAATCGGCCGATTCTGGCACATCGGTTTGTTCGCCCCATGTCATTGGTGATGCAGGTGGCAAATCGCAATACCAATCATAAAATGACATGCAAACGCCGCCAAGCAGCGACAAATAGCGCGAACCCGCAGCGTAAGACACCATCGACATCGCAGGAATTGGCGAAAAACCAATGACGCGATCCGGACCATACTTTTTAATTGTATAGGCATTGGCTGCGGCAATGATTTCATTGACCTCGTCCCATGATGCACGGACAAAGCCACCAAGCCCACGAACACGTTGGTATTCGGCACGCTTTTCTGGGTTTTCTTGGATAGCAGCCCATGCCCCAATAGGTGTTTTTAAAACACGTTCCTTGCGCCACAACTTAATGAGGCGTGAGCGAATGAGCGGATATTTTACCCGATTGGCAGAATACATATACCAACTGTAACTTGCACCACGGGGGCAACCGCGAGGTTCATGATTTGGAAGATCAGGGCGTGTGCGTGGATAATCTGTCTGTTGTGTTTCCCAGGTGACAATGCCACCCTTCACATAAATTTTCCACGAGCACGACCCCGTGCAATTGACCCCATGGGTTGACCGTACGATTTTGTCGTACTGCCAACGCTTGCGATATGAATCTTCCCATGACCGGTCTTCGTTGGTTGTCACACCATGTCCGTGAGAAAATGGTTCTTTTTTTCGTGCCAAAAAATTCAGGCGGTCGAGTAGATGACTCATGGATAGTCTCCTTAGTTAACAGCGTTAATAATTAACGCTGACGGCCTTCAACATGGAGAATTGCACCCTTACGAATGTAGCAACCCCATGTAATAGCAAGGCAAATCACGTAAAAGATCATAAATCCCCATAATGCGGCTTGTGGGCCACCTGTTGCATCTTTCGATAATGCAAAACTGACAGGGATAAGGAAAAAGGCATAAGCAGCAATGGCTGCAGTAAAGCCGGTTATAGCGGCAGATTCACGGTCGCTTTGATGGCGTTTTTGTTCGGCTGTTGCATTAGGCATCTTTTGGTCGATAACACGTGCCATAATCACAGGGATCATCTGGAACGTTGATGCATTTCCCACGCCTGTTGCAAAGAACAGAACCATAAATGACACAAAGAAACCTGGAAAAGCGATTGGATTTCCCGGATTAGCAACGAAATACAATGCACATCCAAGGGCAATCATCATCAAGATAAATGACCAGAATGTAACACGGCCACCACCAATTTTATCGCTTACACCACCAAAACCAGCACGAGCAAGCGCAGAGATCAATGGTCCGAGGAACACATAATGAAGCACGTTGGCGTCTGGAAAAGTCAAACGCATGAGCAACGGAAATGCAGCAGCAAAACCAATGAATGAACCAAATGTTCCCATATAAAGAACACACATCAACCAGTTATCTTTACGTTTGAAAATGACAGCCTGATCGGCAAAAGATGCTTTGGCATCGGCAATGTCGTTCATACCAAACCAGCAAAGAATGGCTGATAATGCGATAAATGGTACGAAGACAAATGCACCATTCTGCAACCACAATTGTGATGTTGTGCCATCTGCTTGTGTCACTGTTAATGGGTGTCCACCCAACCAGCCAAAGGCATTGGTTGCTATAACGAGTGGAACAACAAATTGCACCACAGATACGCCAAGATTACCCAAGCCGGCATTTAATCCACTTGCTTTACCTTTTTCAGCCTTAGGGTAGAAAAAGGAGATATTGGACATTGAAGACGAGAAATTACCGCCGCCAAATCCGCAAAGAAGCGCAAGCAAAGCCATAACCCAATAAGGTGTGTTGGTGTCTTGTACGGCAAAACCGATACCAAGGGCTGGTATTAAAAGCGAAGCTGTTGTCAATCCAGTCCAACGGCGTCCACCGAAGATTGGCACCATAAACGAATAGAATATACGCAAAGTGGCGCCTGAAAGACCCGGCAATGCCGTTAACCAAAACAGTTGTGTCGAACTAAACTTGAAGCCTGCGCGGGGTAGTTCTGCTACCACGACCGACCAAACCTGCCAGACAGCAAATGCAAGCAGCAAAGCGGGTATGGATAGCCACAAATTCTTATTGGCTATCTTGCGACCATAGGTGTTCCAGAAGTTCTGGTCTTCTGGATTCCACTCGGTAAGGACATATCCTTTGTTTTCTTGATTGGGCATTATAATTTACTCCTGAGATCCTGGCAATTTTTGCCCGTTCGCTATCATTTGGCGGTGCTCCATGCGTTTGATGGAAATATGCATCCATACAAGTGCAATGAGTGAAATGAAGAAAAGTATCATGAAGCAGGTTGAATAAACGCCGGTGATGTCCAGTATTTCACCAAACAAGATTGGCAGAATAAAACCACCAAGACCACCGATCATACCGACGAGACCGCCGACTGCACCAACACTTTTGGGATAGTATACGGGTATATGTTTATAGACAGCCGCTTTTCCAAGAGCCATGAAGAAACCAAGAATAGCGACAATTACACCAAAACCGACAAGATTTATCGCAAAAGAGAAGCTTAAAGGACCTTTGGCCGTATCAACCACATAATGCGTTGGCGGATAGGACAGGACGAAGCAGGCAATTGTGCACATACCAAGTGTCCAGTACATAACACGTCTTGCACCATATTTATCGGATAGATAACCGCCATAGGCGCGGAACAATGATGCAGGTACCGAGTAAAGAGCTGCAATGACACCAGCCAGCCATAGATCGATTGAATAAACATCTTGCAAGTAGTGCGGCAACCAAGTTGCCAAGGCAATGTATCCACCAAAAACAAAAAAGTAATAGAAGGAAAAGCGCCATACCTGCATATGCTTTAATGGGGCGAGTTCCAACAATGCGCTTTGTGGTTTGATACCAAGCTTACGTTGCTCTACAAGCACTGGGTCATCATCGGTAAAGAACCAGAATATTGCAGCCGTGATAACTAGAACGAGTGCCCAGACATAAGCCACACCTTCCCAGCTTCCCCACCAGCTCATGACCCATGGCGCACCAAGCTTTGTAACCGCAGCACCAACATTGCCAGCGCCGAAAATACCAAGAGCCAAGCCTTGTTTTTCAGAGCTGAACCAACGCGATACATAAGCTACACCGACAGAAAATGTGCCGCCGGCAACGCCAATACCAAGTGCCGCTATTAGCATCCATGTATATGTATGGGCGTATGTCAATAAAAACGTTGACAATGCCGATGCAAGCATAGACAAGACAAATATTATGCGGCCACCGATTTGTTCTGTCCAAATGCCAAGTGGAATACGAACCAATGATCCTGTCAGGACAGGTGTGGCAATAAGTAAACCAAGCTCTGATTGGCTAAGACCCAATTTTTTCTGAATTGCGATGCCGATAATTGAGAAAATTGTCCATACCGCAAAACATACGGTAAATGCCAATGAGCTCAACCAAAGTGCTTCAGATGAGCCCTTGATAGGAGTATCCGTTTTTTCCATTTTGAGCACCCTTTAAAATACTTCTAACTTTGTCGATTTCGTATGTAATGAGTGGTCAAATAGGGCGCCTTGATCGAAATCAAATAGCTTTTATTTAATTTAAAAAAGCGCAGAATTTAATTTAATGGAGGGGTAGGATTGATTTCAAATTGGAATAAAATTGATATATGTTAAGCTTGGTGGATAAAAAGTTTTTTTAGAGGAATGATATGCGACTAGAGGATCAAGAACGCATTCGCAAACTTCAGATATTTTCTCAGGCTCGTGAGGAAACTTTTCAATCTCTCATTGGCCCGGGCTTTTTTCAAAGCTTTCCACCCGGTGTTGTTCTGGTGAAAGAAAATGCAATGCAGGACTTTCTCTTTATTCTGGTAGAGGGACAAGTTGAAATGTATGCAACGAGCTATGGTCGGGAAACAACACTCGATATTATTCAGCCAGTTGGCCTATTTATTCTGGCGGCAATTCTCAATGATGATGTATGCCTGCAATCAGCCCGTACATTGACTGAAGCCCAAGTTTTGATGATACCGTCCTCTACTGTCAGAACGGCAATGGATAATGATAATGCGTTTATGCATGCTGTCGTTCGTGAACTATCGCGCAGATACAGGGTAACAGTAAAAGAACTCAAAAATCAGAAATTGCGTAATGGTAGTGAACGACTTGCCAATTGGATTTTACAGGAATCCGATTACAGCCAGACAAATAACTACATTGACATACCATATGAAAAAAAGTTGTTGGCCTATCGGTTGGGCATGACACCAGAAAATCTTTCCCGTGCGTTTGCTGCAGTTTCTCAACATGGTATCAATGTTAATGGTTCGCGTATTGTGTTGACTGATCGGCAAAAACTCATCAATTTTGCGCATCCGGATAAATTGATAGATAAGCGTGAGCCTTTTTGATTATTTTACCAATGATATTTTGCTAAAGAGAGCGTCGTCTATTTTACTTATAACAGGGTCTATCAACCAATTTTAGAAGTGGGAGATAGTATATTGCTATTAAACATCTTGCGCTGGGCTTTTCGGCTACTTAGCTACATTTTCCTTTTCATAATGATTGTTATATGTGTTGTTGATGCGGCAAGATCGGTTGGAAATTCAGCAATTGCAATGACATCGTTCAATGATTTTATGTCTTATTTGCTGCATTATAACAATTTATATGGCACCCCAGAAAACTTGCAGCACTTGTCATCATCACTATCATCATTAACTATTTATATTGGGCAGACACCTGCATGGATTATTCTGGGGAGTGTATGCCTGATTTGTTATGTCATTGGGTACAATCGAGGTAAGATTGTGAAATAATGGCCTTGTGTCGAAGACAATTATGTATGTAGGAGACAATTATGATGGATTATTTTTTGAAATCTCAAAAATTGGTTATTCCTACCGAAGATACAGCCCTCAAAGGTCGTTCTGAACCAATAGAAACGTCAAAAACGCATTTCGTAAATGGGCATAATCTAAAAGGGCCCTATCCAGAAAATATGAGACACATTATTGTTGCTATGGGGTGTTTTTGGGGTGTGGAGCGGCTGTTTTGGCAACTGAACGGTGTCTATGTTACAGCCGCCGGTTATACAGGCGGCTTTACTCAAAATCCGACATATGAAGAGGTTTGTACCGGACAAACTGGTCATACCGAAGCTGTTCTGGTTGTTTATGATGCTAATATTATTTCTTTGCAGGATATATTGAAAATATTCTGGGAACACCATGATCCAACGCAAGGTATGCGACAAGGTAATGATATTGGAACCAATTATCGTTCAGCACTTTATTTGCCGAACAAGACAGAGCTTGAAATTGCTTTGGCAAGCAAACAAGAGTTTCAACGCGCGTTAAAAACACATGGGCTAGGGGAAGTCACCACGGAAATTTCTTTAGAAAAACCATTTTATTTTGCCGAAGACTATCACCAACAATATTTGGCAAAGAATCCCAATGGTTATTGTGGTTTAAAAGGAACAGGTGTGAGCTGTCCCATTGGCGTCAACTAATCCGCTAGTTTCTGATCCGTTAGATTTTTAATGATCGGTATTGTCGTCAAATATCGACTATCGCAACGTAGCTCGCAACATTCCATAAGGTTTTGAATATTACCAATGCGGTGGTTTTGTTATTGGTATATCTGGTAGTGTCTGTTCTTCCAGTTCCAAAAAACGCTTTGTCAGTGCAGACAATTTTTTCTCTAAATGATCAATGGTTTTCCATTGGTCAGTCATGACACCGGAAAGTTCTTCGACCAATCTTTCCTGTTCAGCAAGCTTAATTTCAAGCTCGGTTATACGATCTTCATTGGTCATGATGCGTTTTCCCGTTATTATTTCTATAGCGTTCGCCAACCTTCAGCATGACATTGTTTTTATACGCCACGCCCATTTCTAAACTATGGGCAATTTGGGTGGCCTTTTTCATAAATAATTCAGCATCTTCGGGCAGGCACAATTCTTCAACAGTTGTTTTAAACAATTCCAGCCAATGATCAAAATGACTGGCATCAATAGGCAGCACAATGTGTTTAGGCATAGGGCGCCCATTATACCGGTTGGTGTGCAGCATAACGGAAGACCAGAACGCAAACATATTTTGTAAGTGAGGTTCCCAATCTTTTATATGTTCATTAAAAATTGGTCCGAGGAATGAATCTTTTCGGATGCGGTTATAAAAACTGCGCACAACGGTTTCAATCAATTGCTCGTCAACTGCTATTGGTTCTTGTGCCATTTTCTATTCCGCTGCTTTTAAACGTATATTATAAATATTTATGGCATGCCCTTCGCCGAGAAGATCGCTTGTTATAAATAATTTTGCAGGTTCGGTTTCATCGGCAGGAACATCAATATCAAGAAGAATGTCACTGCGATTGACAGGAACCTCAAAGCGTCTACGTCCGCAATTACGGCCTTTACCCAAATCACATGTAATGCTCATTTGGCTTGGTTGTTGGCCATCACTTCGCATATTTATATCTAGCATAACTTTTTTGCCGCGAAAATCATTTATTGCTCCCGCACCAATATCGATAATGGCTGCATCTTGCATTTTGTTTGCAAAAATTTGCAAATAGGGAATATCCGCATCATTGAGGATTTTTAATGAAGCCTGTCCTTGGGTTTTAATCGTTGTTGCATCACCGGGATAATAAACATTTATCCAACCTTCATTATTGGAAGGTTCTGTTCGAACAGGAAGTTTTCGCTCAGCTACCGTTTCTTGCTTGGTTATTTCAGAACGAGGTTCTACGATTGATCTTCCCGATAGACTATTAAAAAAAGACCAGGCTGTAAAAACACAAATCATAATAATGGCAAGAACTGCCGGTAAAACGATAAGAAATATCTTTGATCTTTTGCGTGCCGCTGCTCTATGATGGGGAATAGGCGACGATAAATTGGATGCGCCGTTGAGCTCTACATTAATCTGCTCTTCCGGACCATTTGATGTCAGTGAAGCATCACTGCCCTGATTTTCATATTCAGGTGATACTGTATTATATTCACTTTCTATCGAGCGAATAAGCTGCATAAGCGCATCACGCCTTATTGAGCGGTCTCTATCTTTCAGGGATCTATCGGCTAGCAATGCACGTTCATGCGCATTCCATGCAGATTCATAGACACGCCGCCGCATCGCCATATTGCGAGCATCGATTTTTAATAGCGCGTTCCGTAACGCTTGCTCAGCACTGGCCAATAGTCCCACTCCCATTGTATGATCCGCTACTACACTACAATAAAGAGTGTAAGCAAAATTGGCAAACCAATCGTAAAAATGACAACTTATTATTATTGAATGTTATTAATTTGTTTGTAGAAAACGAAAAATAATTAAGTTGTAAATTGTCCTCTTGCTTTCCTTAATGCTTTTGGTTATCACCCCGTCAACGACTCTTATAGATATAGTATTATTAGGGTCTGTGCCGCATTAGCTCAGTTGGTAGAGCACGTCATTCGTAATGATGGGGTCGCTGGTTCGATTCCGGCATGCGGCACCATAAATTTTCCTAGTTTAAAACACCTATATAGTTTTAAGTATACGCGGCAGTAAAATGGGCTTTGCTGCTATTACTTTAGTTGATGTTTTATCAGCGGAATATATCCCCATAGCCATAATATAAATGCTAAGCTCCATAACAAGCTGGATATTAGATAGTGGTAGCCATTGAGTGAAAAATTATTCAATAATTCTGGAGCAATTCTTAACATAGCCGACAAAACAATGAGTAAAACGGCCATCTTGGATTGCCACGGTATTGTAATCAGGGTTCTTCCGGAATGGCGTAGGCCTGCGATAGTGAATACTCCCAATACCGCTAACCCCAATGATCCGATTGTTAATATATGCAACCCAAGATATGGTGAAATTTCACTATTAAATCCTGATAATCCAATAAGAAGAAAACCAAGACTAGCACTTATATTGGCCAACATAAGGCAAAGAACTTCCGTTTTAAATGCAGCCTTGCCAATAAACCATTCTGCTGCCCTATCCATAAAGCCAGCACTTGCCGCAAAAGCCAAATAATATTGCATTTGTGATTGCGGCAATACCAACATAGACAACGCATATAATGCTGTTAAAAAAGCCGCCAAATTGCGTCGCCCTGGATGCGGTCTATAAGGGCTGGTTTCGCCAGTAGGGTCTAATGCCAGATTGGCAACAACCGTGTTGATACGCGTAACTGATAATGAAAATAGAATAATATAGACGCATATAAATGCCCATAATATTCGTGAGGAAAGCTCTATATTTTCTGTCCACCACGAATAATACAAAGCAATATCTAAAATCAACAATACTGCCAACCAAAGGGCAAAAGACAAGCTACGCCACCGCCGTGTTTGTATGATGGGTGATGCAACAAAAAACAGTAGCAAAGCTAAAAAACAAAGATCAAAAAAGCCACTAATAAGGATAAAACTATCCGCGCCCCAAAAACCAATAAAGCGCGCTGGCAACCACAGCAATAGCAGCAATATCAGCTGTTTTCCTCTGCGTGGTTTTGTATTTGTCCATTCCGCTACAGCAGAACATAAAAAACCAGCAAGAGCGGCGGTGTAAAATCCGAAGATCATCTCGTGGGAATGCAGTTGCTGCGGGGGTATCAATTCAATATCCGGATAGGATAATTGATAAATGCCAACCCAGATAAGGGGCATTAAGACCGCGTAACAAGCAGATACAGGGAAAAAGAAAAAAAGGCCTTCTTTTAAAAAGGGACTATGATCTATTGCTTTTCTGAAAGTTTTAACAACCTCCATGACCTCATTCCTTATCACAGTATAAGAGGTTATAAAAATCGGGGTCTTGCATATAATATTCTGACATTTCAAATATTTCACGTTCGGTTCGTTCACCAGGAACGCCTGCTATATGTCGTTCAGCACGAACTTCGGCAGGATCTCCACCAATGAGAATTATGCGACGGGCTATCCGCAATGCTTCATGCAGATCATGGGTTATAAATAAAGAACAAAACCCTTGGCATTTGGTCTGTTCGATAATGATATTCTGCAAGTTTCTGCGCAATCCGATATCGACAGCAGAAAACGGCTCATCGAAAAATATAATATCGGGTTTTACGGCAAGTGCGCGGGCGACAGCAACACGTTGGCGCATACCGCCTGATAATGCAGCTGGAAATTTACCCATATCATTTAAATCTAAACCAACATCTAAAGCGCATTGGATAATTTGATTATGTTTTGCATTGCCAAAAGTGTTTGCATCAAGTGCATAACCAATGTTTTCATATGTCGTTTTCCAAGGCAATAATCTTGGTTCTTGAAATACAACAGCCTGACATTTGTAATCTCGTTTAATTCTGCCTTTATTGGGTTGAAGCAATCCAGCAGCCAATTGCAAAATTGTTGTTTTTCCTGTTCCCGAAGGCCCTAGAATAACCAGTGTTTCATGTGCGTTTAAATGAAAACTGAGATTTTGAATGACGTTCCGACCAAGATAGGAAAAGGAAACATTTTGCATTTCAAGCTTCATCGTCTGACACCCCAAGGCTCATCAGCATGTCGCCAATTTTCAAAAAATTCCCGAATAGGATAGATAATGCCAAATTCTGTCACAAGTGCAAAGCATACAATGGTCATGATAATCGCCGTAACTTGGGGCACGTCAAAGGTGCCTCTTGCTTGTCCTAAAATGCCACCAAGCCCTCCCGAATAGCTAAGAAGTTCTGCCATGAGCGCAACTTTCCATGCGCTGCCGGCAGCAAGCGACCATGCCGGAAAAATATAGGAAACCATTTGTGGAAATGTAATTGTACGAAAACGTTTGAAAATGCCGACATGGAATGCGCGCGCCATTTGATCCAGATTTCGATTACGCGTTGCTATGGCTTGCAAACCATTGATGAAAATAGACGGAAATGATGCCACAGCGATTGTCATGACAACAGAGCCACTACCGCTTTCAAACCATATCAAAGCAAGAACAATCCAGCCAATCGGCGGTACACCCAACAAAATAATAATAATTGGACGCATAAGACGGATAGCCGCAAAAGAATATCCGCATAAGACACCCGTAATGGTTCCACCAATTGCAGCGATGATAAAACCATAAAATGAACGTTCAGCCGTTAATGACGCCATTTCAACAAACGTATCAGATTGGAATAACTGCAACATTGCATCTAATGTTTGTTGAGGTGACGGTAAAACATAACTACCGTAAATTTCATATGCTAATTGCCAAACTGCCAAAAAGCAAAAGCAGCCAGCTAGCCCCGCAAAACCTCCCCAAAAATAACGTATCAACCAGACGAAATGAGAAAGTAATTTTTGTCTGAACATTAGGCATAAAATCCGTTATCAGGAAGTTTCCCACCTAAAATTGCAGAGTTTTGCTGCAACAAAATATTAAAAAATCCTTCCAAAGACGGTTTAGCCTCTTTAGAATTATGAACCACCAAATGGCTATATGCTATTGATGAGGCAACAAGATGTGTTGGAAAGTCTAAAACACCAGCTATTTTCTCGGCAGCTTTTTCAGGATCTTGTTTTATTTCATCAAGCGCAGCAGAAAATACCTTGTTCATCTCTTCGATTTTCGTGCGCCCCGCATCACCTTCAAAACCTTTACCGACAAATAGGCCTGCTTGCGGAATAACATCTGTATTGGCTACCTTCTTCCACAATTGCTGCACATCAAGAACACGTTCAATCTTTTTGGGTGTTGCAGCACTCATGGAAATAATAGCCGAGCAGGCAGGTTCGACCATGACAGTGGCATCAACTTTGCCCATCATTAATAGTGGCATCGCTTCAGGAATACTGCCCATATATCGTATATCAACGGCTGTCGGAGATATATTATTTGCTTTCAATATTGTTTGAATAACAAAATCAGGCATATCATTTTTGAAAGGCACTGCCAGCTTTTTACCAACAAGGTCTGACAGAGTTTTTATATTGGATGCTTGCGGTGCGATAATATAGATCAGCCCGTCCGTTAGAATATTGGCCAATCGTACACCAAGCCCTTTATTATAAAGATTGGCACCGCTATAGCTTGGCAAAATAGCCATTGTGGTTGAACCCGACGCAAAACCTGCACGTATTTGATCTGGGCTTGTCCAAACTTTGAATTGGCATTCTGGTATAATGTCATTCAACATACCAGTTTTAACCGCATATGCAGCAATTATCGAAGGACCAGCTGGAGGACCCCAGATAATAGGTGCTTTTTCTTGCGAGTGTGCTTTATTCAACAAAGTTGCAGAAACAGCAATACTTGATGCACCTAAAATAAAACTACGACGGCTAGCGATATACATAATTCACCTTTTACATACATCAGGAATAAACTAAATTGATATGAAGTAAACCTATGCCATCGCATAATTTATTCTTTTGTTGAACCAATACAATTAAAAATTCTATTGTATTGGTTAAAAGGTTGCCTTTATTCCTGCAAAAAAACCTCGTCCTTCTCCGGGAAGAAAAGCAGCTTGGTTGGGTTGTGCCTGATCTGCTATGATTGTTGATGAAGCATACTTTTCATTGAAAATATTGGTAATTTCTCCAAATATTTTGACTGTTTTATTAAGTTGATATTCACTTCTTAAATCAACAACTACATAACTATCCGAATATAGCGTATTCATATTATCAACAGGTGTTCTTGTTGGTATCCAATGAATGTTACTTTGCCATACCCACGAGTCGATAGGTTGATATTGCACAACCGTATTGACAATATGGCGTGGTGCGCCTGCAAGATAGTTGTTATGACGTATTGGGTCATCGTCAAAACGGAATTCTTGATAAGTATAAGCAATGCGTGTTGTTAAGCGATCAGTTATTTTTAGACCAAATGCTGTTTCTATACCGAAATGATGTGTTTTATCAGCATTGACTGCACCAAGTGGGGCACCTGTAACATCACGCAAACTCAATAATTCATTATCAACCCATGAATAATAACTGGAAATATCCCAAGAATAACGGTCAAATATACCACGCCATCCACCTTCAACTGTTGTTGCTGTTTGTTCATCAAGATCAGGCGTGGCAAAAGTTTTTGCCACTAGGCGAGGCATTGCTGGGTTCGGTCTTCCTGCGCTGGTGTTTGGTGTACCATTGATAGTCGACAAAAGATCATCATGTGTTGGCGGTTCAAAGCTACGGCTTACGGCAGCATAAATGGTTTGTGTGTCCGTTAATTTATAGCTTAATCCCAGAGCAGGGCTCCAACCCGAATAAGAACGATTGTAACTTGTATCATCGGTTGGAACTGCGCCGTTTGGTAAAAGCTTGTTTGGCATACGCGGATTATAAGCAATTGTCGGGCGCGTTGGTGCATGCCATTTATCATTATTATCCCGATTTGCATGGGCGTAGGATAAGGATGGCGAAAGCGTTAGTTTTTCTAATAGTGGAATATTTATACTGGCAGAAAATGAAAAAGTTGATGAATCAAGCTCATTATCACCGAACTTCTCTCCCTTTCTGCCACCTCGATTGACATAATAATCCCTATCCATCGACCCTTTTGAATATTGTGCTGAAATTTCCACTAAAGGTAATGGCTTTGCCGCATCTGGACTGTAGGCATAGCGAAAGAGCCCAGTAAAATCGCCGCCTTGTGTATTTCTAACACCTGAAGGAATAGGGAAACGGAACATATCATCTGTTCTGGTATAGCCAAGCGCCAAATCAAATGTATGAGCATCCAGTTCTACTGTTGTACGATTTCCGACACGGAATTGGGTTGCTTCGCGACGGGGACGATCACGCCATACATTAGGACCAAGGTTTATAACGCCATCAGGGGTAATTGTTGGTCCCGACCAACTCATTTTAGGATGCTTCTTGATCATGTCTTTGCTAATAGGACCGGAAACATCAAATCCAAGATCAGTATAGCCAGCAAAGAAACGTGTGGTGACGACATCATTGATCTTGAAACCGATATTGCCAGAAACACCGGTTCGATCAGAAGAGTTGTAATCACGAAAGCCATCACGACCAATACGATCAAATGTTATAAAAGCATCAACATTCTGTTTTGCAAAACCGACTTGTCCGCCGTAATTGTATTGGCCAAAACTACCGCCACTACCCCAAAGTGTAGCACCTGGTTGGCTTAACCCCGTTGGAGATACGCTATTAATAGCCCCACCGAGCACAGTAGCGCCAATTCTGTTGGCCATATAACCGCGATATACTTCCATAAGCTCGGCATTTTTGGGATTAGCCAATCCGGTAATATAAGAACCATCCGCGCGATTTAACGGTAAGCCATCTTGCATGATGAGAATACCACGCTCAACCGGATTTTGCTGCAATCCTGATCCCCTGATCTGGATACGGGGTTGGTCATTACTGCCGAAGAAATTTTGCACCACCACACCTGGTGTTTGCGACAAAGTGCGTGCCATTGTCAAATTGGATGACAATGGCATTTCGTGATAATCAATAACACTGACACCACCAGACATGCTATCAAATCGCTTACGAATTGCATCGGCTGGCGTTTCACTTGAAACAGTGACTTTATCCAATATGATTGGAGCCCCAGGACTTGAGGTTTGTGCAGAAACATTATTATTTCCAACCAATAATAATGCGAAGCTGGAAACACTTAAGAGAAAATTGTTTATCTGGTGGCGCAATTTAATATCCAATCCACATAATATTTTTGTTAAAAAATAAGCACAAATACTCACTTGTTATGGCGTGAGATTGTTATGAATCACGTGTAATTTTGTTTAGAAAAAATTCTGAGTTGGACGTTGATGGATCAAGTTATTCGCAATAATCTCTCAGTCATAAAATCAAACATGACATTAAAATACAAGTATTAATTTATCATATTTTATAATTTGGCTATATGCTAATTTTGAATGGAACAATTTAATCTGAAAAAGAGTATAAAATAATTAACTATATATATTATTTAGTATTTTTATAATTTTTCAAAAAAAATAGATGGCTAAATAAAATTTAAAAATAAAAATAAATTTAAAAATATATTGAAAAATAATAAAAAATAGGATATAAGGAAAGCGTTATTTTTTTGTTTTTAAAACTCTAATTATTATAAATTGAATATAATACTTAGAGTTTTGTTGAGTATAATACATTATTATTAATTAGAAATAAAAAAATGAAGATATCAAAAATTATTTATAATATTTTATTTTTAGGAGTGACAATAACGTTCATGTCTATCGACAGTGCTATAGCTGATAAATTGTGTTTGTATAATCAGATAAGTGAAAATTCTTCAATTAAGGATTCACAATGTCCTAATATGGATAGTGCATCCGGTCTCTATCTATCTTGGGTGAGTGAGATAAATGCTGCCAAAGGTATACCATCAATGATCCGACTTGATGGAACATATTATGGCAATAAATTTTCAATCGAAGATAAATATTTAAACTATAACCCTGCAACGTCCAGCGATGATGCATTATCATTGAATGGTGATAATATAGACTTTGAGGGTGAACCTTTAATCCCTGTTAAATCAAGTGTGATGGATCAGTTGAATGAAACAGTATATTCGGCTGAAGAACGCTCACGATTTAATCGCAATAACAATGGCTTTTCTTTAACGTGTAAGGCAGGCAATCGTCCGGCTGGACTGATTTTAACGCCAGCGCTTGGTAAGTTTCCAGACGGTGCCGGTTATGTCATTAGTGTGCATGGACGAGCGAGCCAACCGTTAAAGATGGGGTTATCGCCAAAAAACGGTGTTTTGTCCAATGATGATGGATATTTTCCTAAATATTCTGGAACGGGAAATAACCAAGACTATGATACTTTCCGTATCGAAAGTCATGCGCAAAACAACGATCAAATCGTTATTCAATGTCCGTCAGGAAATGCAAGCCTTGATATTGCCGACATTCAAATTGAATTGAAAGATGATGCCAGCAGTAATCAGGCGCTTTCAACTTGGATTTGGCGCAAACAGGTTTGGATGCAATTTTCTGACAGTTGGTTAGATTGGGCACAAAGCATAGGATTAACAAAAGCCTATATACAAATAGATATTGAAGACGATGCCATAGCGGATGAAAACAGTCTGGCAAGATTTATTGTTGATGCAAGAAAGAAGAACATCGACGTTTTTGCTGTTGAAGGGGATCCACAAATGATTAGTGGGGAAGGGCAGAAAAGCGCTCTACGTCGCACACAGATCATAAAGAACTTCCAGAATAGCTTGCCAGAAAATGCAAAACTTGCCGGAATCCAATATGATATTGAACCGTATTCCGTCCCTGCATTAAACGCCAACCCGACAAAAATGTGGGCTGATTGGTCGTCAACATTAACAGCTATGCAAAAAATTTGGGATGCCCCAATTGATATTGTGGTTCCATATTGGCTGCAAAATACAAGCGAGGCCATGTCTGCACTTCAGACAGTTAAAAATTTGGGCTCATTCACTATTATGGCTTACCGTTCAAATCCTTATGAATTATATGACATTTCCATGCCATGGCTTGTATGGGGAAATACAGTAAATGCCAAAATAACCATTGCTGTTGAAAATGCTCCCGTTGATGGATCGGCACATTTATTCTTTGCGCCATTCCCGAATAATGAGCTTGATAATTATAGTACACGCATTTTCTTAATGAGTGGGGCAGACAAAAGTACAGTAAAGAAAGCTTATAAATTATTTGATATTGAACAACCTAACAATCGTATAAGCTTTTTAAAAAATATGTCTAATTTACGAAGTGCACTGGCGACGCTTTATCCTTATTTTAGGTCTTATCAAAGCTTTAATGGTATAGCCGTTCATGGGTTACGTTGATTTTCAACCTTTAGTTGCAATTAAGTATATTTTAATATTTTTCATAGATCATTATAATTATAATTCATAAAAATATAATTGTGTGATATAATTTCATATTATCATACAAATAATAACTCAATAATTAAAGTTTTTTAAATGATTAAGATTTGCTATCTATATCCAAGTCGTGCTTGCGAGGGGCGAGAAACAGGCGATGATAAGATCTTTGGCAGTAGGAATAATATCAGCGTTAAGTTTGATATTATGCACAAATCTACGGGCACAAACATCAGATAGTTTTCTGTTTCATAAACAATTTGCATCTGCAGGGCACCCCAACAACTATGGGGTGTCTTACAATAAAAAGGATACCTCTACAGACGGCTCCAATCAAAGCGACAGTCACGATCCCAAAAAACTGTTTGAAGAGGGGTATAAACAGCGTCTTGAGGGTCAATATCAAGATGCTGTCAAAAACCTTCAACAAGCTGCAGACATATGGTCTGATAATACAGATGTTTTGAGAGAACTTGGTATTGCCCGTTTAAGTCTGGGTGATATGGATAAAGCAAAACAGGACTTTCAACGTGTTCTTGAACATATTCCTGATGACAGCGAAGCCAAATTTTATCTCGCAAAAATAGCCTATGCGCATAACAATTTATCGGAAGCATCAAAACTGATTGATGACTTATTGGCAAATGCTCCTGAGAATGAAGAGGCTAAGCAGCTTAAACAGCAATTGATTGCAGCACGAAGAGAACAGGACAAACAAACAGGCAAAGAAGCAGCAAATGCTGCTTCTTTGCCTTTATTGTTATTTTCTGAGCAATACACACCGTTGCGTGTTCCTGATGAAAAATCAAATATCAATCAGGTTAAGGGAAGCCTGACAAGACAAAATTTACATAATGCTGACCATGTGAAAAAAAGTATCTCCAGTTATTATCTAGCTAATTTTTCAATAAAAACTTACTTATTAGCTTTCGAAAAAGAAGATTACTTGCTTAAATTGGCGTCGATTGAAGTGTTACGCGGCAATATTCAAGTTGCTAAACACGATATTCTCGCCGCTATTCGTTATAATCCAACCTCATCGCGTGCTCGTTTAATGCTGGCATCTGTCTATTATTGGGAAGGTGATTTTAAAAAAGCACAAAGTACAGTCCAGAAACTTATTTTGCTTGCTCCCAATAATGTATCCGCAAAAAATATGGCTTTAACGTTGGAAAAGGCCGTAAAATTTAATCAAGGCGAATTGAAAGAAAAAACAAACAATCCTGCCAGCTTGGTAACATCGATAAGTAAAGTTCAAGCATCAAAATTATATGAACAAGGGTATAACGAACGCAAACTTCTTCATTTTAAGCAAGCAAAAAACTATCTGGAAGAAGCCTTGAAATTGGATCCGGATAATCCGGATATCTTGGTGCAACTTGGTTTGAGTTTGCTGCCTTTAGGAGAGATTGATGAAGCCAAACAGAGTTTTACCAAAGCATTAGAGATAGCGCCCAATTACACTGAGGCGCGTGCAGGTTTGGCACGTATTGCATATTGGCAAAACGACTTGGCGACAGCAAAACTATTCGTTGAAATGGCATTGTCGCAAGCACCATCTGACGAAGAGTTAACCAAACTTGCGAGCAATATTGATAAAGCAATTGACGCAAAAGCGAAGACAGTCATTAGACACAAGAAAAGTCCTTCAAAATCACTGGACTATAATCGGAAGATCGGGCAGCTTACGGAAAAAGCTTCAAGAATTGTAGCATCGGGCAGAGATTTTCCAGAAGCGGAAAGTCTTTATCAAAAAGCCATAAAAATGGCACACAGTGATACAGATCTCATTGTAAAACTCGGCAATGTGCAACTTTTTCAAAGAAAATTCGATCAAGCAGAACAAACATTTGACCATGTTCTTGTGCTTTGTCCCAATTGCATAGATGCCTATATCGGCAAGATTAATAGTGCCATTTGGCAGAAAGACTATTTCCTTGCACGTCGCCGTATTTTTGAGGCGTTAAATCACTATCCAAATGATGAGCGTCTCATTTATCTCAATGCCCAAATTTATCTTTTTGAACATCGATATAAGGAGGCAATAAAGGCCTTCAATCAACAAATTTCAACCAATCCGAAAAATGCTTCGCTTTGGATAGGTTTAGGTGATGCAGAGCGCGGTTTGCTGCAAGATCATAAGGCGGTTCTTGCCTATAAAACAGCTCAAACTATCGACCCGAAAGGGAGCGATGCTGCTGATAGACTTGCCGCCCCCATACGCAAGCGTTGGCGTCTTGATGCCGATGGCAGTTATAGTTCATTGACTAAGCCTTATAAAGACTGGCGAGATGGGGGTATCGCTTTATCCTATCGATTGTCGGAAACAAATATTCTGACTGGCCGCATTGGGCTGGCGCGTCGTTTTGGAAAAGATGATCAGCAAATAGAAATGACATTAGCCCATCAATTCAAGGAGTTGGTATGGGGGTATATCGGTGGTGCGGTAACACCAGATGCAGATATTCTCGCTCGCTATACAGTCCGGGCTGGTGGAAGTATTCCGGTTATCAAAGTCGATCATATTGGCATGTTGGGTGCCACATTGGATGCGAAAAGTGATTGGTATGACAATGGTGTTGTGAAAACAATTACACCAGGCTTACGACAATCATTTTTGGATGATGATTTCGTTTTATATGTTCAATGGATCAACATTTTTGATCAAATGAACCGCCACTCGGGCGGGTACCTATTACGGGCTGATGCAAGCCCAATCAGTTCATTACATTTCAATATCGGTTATTCCGACACACTGGAATCATCTGGAGACGAAATGATCCCAACAAAAGCTATTTTTGGAGGAGTAGGCTTTGATTTAAGCGATGAAACCACCATTGGTCTTAATCTGGATAGAGACCAGCGGGAAAATGCATATAACCGCATGGTATATGACCTAAGTTTAACACGGCATTTTTAAATGATTATTCAAATCCCATGGACAGCTTCAGCAATTTGGATTGGCCTTTTTTACGCCGGGGCTTCACTGTCTGTATTGGTTTGCACGACAGGATATTACCTTTTTATGTTTATGAGGCGTAAGCGCGTCATAAAAAATAGACGGGCATTTCTGACTTTAATTAAAGGAAACCACAGTAATCATTCGAATATAAAATTAAAAATATCGCATGTGCGGGAAATTCTGAAGTTTATTGGATATGTAAACAAAATTCAGAATGTCGAAACACGGCAATTCGCGATTGCGTGTCTGATAAATGTCGGTGCGATTAATGCTCTGCACAAAAAAATGCGTTGGTCAACTTGTTCTATTCGCCTCAAGATTATTGATGCACTCGCCATATTTCCGATAAAAGACGTTAAAAATATATTGGAAAAAGGCTTGGCTGATAAATCTAGAATAGTTCGTACGGCTTCAGCTCTGGTGCTTTTAAACAACGATATCGATTTACTTAGTCATGAAATTCATATCAACCAACAAAGGCATAGAATTTTGCATGGCCGTGCAACGAATGAGAATTTGTTGCAAAATAAGTTTGTTGATGAACTGATAGAACTCGCGCAACGGCAAGAAATTCCAGCATTAATTCGTTCTGGTGCTATTAATATTCTGTCCAATATTATCCATCAGCAAAATGAACAATATTTTTCTAAAAAAAGAAAATATACAAAAATAAAGAAATTGAAAAAACGGTTTAGTGTTTTAGCAAAACAGGCTTGGGAAGCAGAACAAACAACCACCAATGAAGAGCATAATACCATAGCCGCGTTGGAAGCGGCAGATGTTGATTGGTTTAATAAGTTATGTGGGCGTTTTGTCACCGAATATGATCTACCTGTCATTTATGCTGCAGGCAGGGCTTTATTATCAAACGGTTCGAGTGGACATTTGGTTTTGGTAACGATAGGACAAACTGGAAGTATAGAGGCACGCAGTGCCGCATCATTTTTCTTACGAATAGGGGAAAAATGATGAATGGGACGTTTATTGTCTGGTTTTTCAATATTTCGTTTGCTTTTGTTTTTACTAGCTATAGTTTCTGGGTTGTCATAATGCTCGTTCAGCTTTTGCTGACGTTGTTTGCTTATTTGCATCATGCATCTGTTCCAAAAGATGGTCTTCTTTGGCAAAGCTATAAAGATAATGCACCACCCGTTTCGATTATTGTTCCAGCCTATAATGAAGAAAAAACGATTGTCGAATCTGTCTATTCTCTCATTTCATTGGAATATCCAATGTCGGAAATCATCATCGTCAATGATGGTTCCAAAGATAATATGCTGGCCGTATTAATAAAAGAATTTGAGCTTGAATTAACGAGTAGACTAGTTGACAACATTTTGCCACATCAAGAAATCCGAGGCCTTTATCGATCAAGGCAATATGCCAATCTCATTGTTGTTGATAAGGAAAATGGTGGCAAAGCCGATGCGCAAAACGCAGGAATTAATGTTTCACGCATGAAACTCATATGTATGGTTGATGCTGATACAATATTAGAACCTGATAGCCTGCTTCGTGTTGTCCAACCCTTTGTTGATGATCCAGTACGCACTGTAGCTGTTGGCGGCAGCGTCATGGTTGCCAATGGATCAAAGATCAACAAAGGCCATTTGGAACGTTTTGATATTCGACCCAAACTTCTGGTTTATTTTCAGATACTTGAATATATACGTGTTTTTCTGATGGCACGGTTTGCATGGGGATATATCAACACTCTAACGCTTATTTCTGGCGCGTTTGGCGTATTTAACCGCAAGGATGTTATCACCGTTGGTGGATATACCAGAAATTCAGTCGGTGAGGATTTCGACGTTATCATCAAGTTGCACCGATATATGCGGGAAAATAAGCGGGATTATAAAATTGGATTTGTTCCTGATGCTGTATGTTGGACAGAGGCTCCTGAAGATTTAGCCACGCTTTCTAAACAACGAACACGTTGGCAAAGAGGAGCATTAGAAGTCTATTTCCGGCACCGCGATATTATGTTGAATTATCGTTATGGACGTATTGGCCTTATCGGTATACCGATAGTTTTTATTATTGATATTGCTGAACCAGTGTTGGAGCTTATCAGCTATATTATACTTCCCATCGTATGTTATTTTAAAGTTATGACAATAGAATTCCTATTATCATTTGTTTTTATGATTTTTATGTACGGGATATTTGTTAGCCTTATTGCAATTCTATTGGAACAGATAAACATAGGGCATTTACGAAAACCAAAATATATTTTCAAATTATTTCTTGCAGCCGTTATCGAGTGTTTTGGATATAGGCAGATCAATAGCTTTTGGCGCATAAAGGCGGCTTGGAAGTATTTTTCTGGAGATACAACTTGGGGAAGTATAAAAAGAACGGGATTTGATAGTAGCAACAAAACAGACAAAAAATAAAAAGTTGCTCAAAGATAAATTAAATCGAGTGGAAAAATCTCTCGAAACCAAAACATGCATAAATACAGTTTCATGAAATTTAACAATTTTTGATTGTTTCAAAGCACTGGAACGCCGATTTAGAACCTTATGTTTTTTTGTGCCCGGTATTATCGTAAAGTCTATGCCATATTATCTATTATGATGCCTAAAAAACTTGGACTGATTTGTGTATGTAGATGAATTTCAGATTAATGTTTTGAAGATTATATCCAAATCAATAAGTTTTTTAACATCATGCATTTTGAACATTTTGTAGGTATCTGCCTGATGCATATCTGGAAAATTCACCATCTCCCATCATACAAACATTAGAGGCTTGTACAAATGTTGCAGGCTTTTGGGCGAAACGGATGGCTAGACAAATCCACAAAATTTCTGATTGAATTAGAACTTTAAAACCAACATACGTGGTTGCTAAAAAAATGCGATGATTTGTTCAGAAAATAATTGAATATATCTATTAGAACAACACGCTGAATAATCTACGGTAAAATTAGTAGCCAACAAACAGCAATCACAAACATCGAAAAAGCATATGTTGCATTCAATGCTTTAATACGAATGAGATCGTGGGGCCAGCAGATTTTATACGGTTGTTGTTTGACATTATATATTACAGTAGACGGGATATGGCGGGATAAACCGGTATTTCATGGGAACACGCTGAAAATAAAGGGCTTTTCAGTGATGGTGCGTTAAATCGTGAAAAATAAATTTGACACATGAATTTAGTCAAAACGCCCGAAATAATGACAAAAATTGACCGTCTGTTATTTTTCAGTGAAATGTCATGCAGAAATTTTAAAAACCTTTGAAGCACCTTTAAAAGCCCGTAAAACCGGCTTTGAAGAAAATTACGACCGCCGTAATTTTATGAAATCAACTACCCTAAAATGCTGTGAAAGGCAAAAAAGATTTCGGCACTTTGACGTAATCTCCATAAACATAATCTTACTATTTGATTTTATTGTATTTTCTTTTGATCTTGTCAGAAAAAAGATTACGTCAACATCATTCGATGAAAACGTTATTTGATCCGTAGTTTTCCCATGGCTGATGCAGATAATTCGACGTCAATAATACCATCATGCATATGTATCTCAATAATAGGTTTTTGAGATGTATGTCCGTTATCATTAGCCAAACTATCACGAATAATAGATTTTATCTTAGCCTTTTCACTGCTGTATTCGTCCATTTTTCTCCCCCGCAGGTAACTTCATGAAAAAACTTGCTATGAGTATTTTAAAGTTTCAAGAAAAAGAACGTATGGTGAACAATCAATTTAAAATTATAGTTAATTTAAGCTGCTCTTACGAGTCTTATGACGCTATCTTTATTGGAATTATCTGTCAAAAGAAGGTCATAAGCAGCCAATACCAATTCTGCTTTCCGGTTGGAAGACAATGAACGACCATTCAATTTAGATAGAACGGAATATCCAATTGCTGGTGATGTCATTTTTGAGGCTCCAAGATGAGTCGGTCATCAGAAGATATAAAAAGCAGTATCATTACCAAAATTCCACCTAGATTTGCCTTGGCAAAACGTGAAAGCATTATAGATGCCTTCTATTAAGCCTTTTCATATGGATTTTCGGATGGTGAACAGGCTGCTGAAGATACGATGAACGAAATCAATCCGCGGTCATCAAATTATTTGCTGGATGATTTCGAACGTGTTCTCGATGCTGATCCGTGCGGAAGAGATTTAAATACCTAGACAAAAGAACAACGACGACGGCATGCGCACCAAAGATGGACGGCAACGGGTGGTCAATCGATTGCTTATTTCACCCAAATAGCTCGCAACTTGGGCGTTTCTACAACAATAGATGAGTTTTGGCCATCTATAGCAAATGACATGGTAGCTGGTGATCTTCTTATTCCGGAAGGTGAAAAGTTTGTATGGCGTGTCAGGTTGAAGTTAATTAATCCTGTGTTTTTCATTTCAGGCAGTAGTGAGACATGGGAGCGTCTTTATGGCTTTACGATAATGTGGAATATGTTTTACGACGCTTAAAACCTGCTCATACCACACTTGTTTTCATGTATCAGGAGTAATCATATGGATCTTACAGAGGGACAAAACTACATTGACTTAGGCGATGGGAGGCGTGGTTTTCGTGATCAAAATGCAGAGACTGGCGTAACCGGTACACGTGTCGATGCCGCATTTTTAAATTCTATTCAAGAAGAGTTATCAATAGTTATAAACCGGTCGCGTTATTATCGGTAGTGATTAAACTGAACACCTCTTTCGGTTTAATGTAGCATATTTTTTTAAGTAAAATCAATTGATTATAGATTGTTGACGGTTGACTATTCGGAGCTCCTTGAACTGCTGATAAGAGCAACCGAGCTAATCATGCGTTACAATGGTCTCATTGAGGCGTCCACATTCAAAAACGGACTAAACAGTCGCGAACATTTCTTTGTGGTGGTTGCCTCTGAACCTGAGGGTCGATATGATGACATGAAGTCAAAAAAACTTTCGATTAGGGAAGGTTTTATGTAAACCCAAAAAGAGTGTATTCAAACAAAATGAAAACACAATAGAAGAGAATCTGTTGTAGGCGTTTTCTACCATGGATATGTGTCGTCGGTATGTGATTTTTTACGCACGTACGCTCTATCCGGTTCGTACCTCATAAAATCCAGTTTTCGTCTCGCTATAACAACGAGTTGTTATCTTCCAGGGAGACTTAAAATTGCTCGGCTTTTTTAATTTCAAGAAACATCGAACCGCCCACTTGGTCAAAGAACTTATGAAACAGCATGAGAAGATCGAAGACCAAAAGGTGCAGTATCTGGTGAAAATGTACGAACTGCGCAAACAGAAAGAAGCGACAATAAACGGCTTGATTGATTTGAACGCCGAGCTTGAAGCGCAAAAAAAAGATCTGATTATCGGTGCATTTCAAAACGGCGCCAGAGACTTTATCGAGGTGAATTATCCGGACGAATTATACGAATACAAACTTCAATCACATACCTGATGCATCCTCGATATTTCCATAATCGTTTTCGCTATAGATATTAGTACACAATAGGACATCACATTTTAAGCGATGAGTCACAAAGACCTTCTCGAGGCTCGCGCGCAATTCCTTATTTCCTTATGTCATCAATAGGGAAATAAGGAAATAGAGTTTTAGAGAGAATGACGAATGCTAACGAAACACTCGATCATCATTGCAAGACACCATCTACGAAAACTTAGAGACTGAAAAAATGAAAAAAGCCTGCTTCTTAGACCTAATTGTGTTTCTCTATTAAGCATTTGTGCAGCAGCCTATCGTCACGCTAACAGAGCTCAGCATTTCCTATGTTATTTTTGTGCTGCCAAAACTGTATTCTCTTGAGCTAGTCAATAGAACAGTTACCAAGGCAGCGCTGATAGAAGTCACGCATTTTCGCGAATATCTGATAACCGAAGTTGAACGTGTCTGGCGAAAAAACTTTCTAATCAGGCGATCAATATCTGGTGTGCACCGGATATATCCGAAGAATCGCTTGAACGTTTCAAGCCTGAAAAACCGGTTTTGAATGCATATACAATTGCCGATCATCCGTTTTTACAAAGTGGCATTACACGAGTACTGTTCGAGGCTTTTTGCAAAGAAATACTTAATCTCGATGGCAATGTGCAAGAAGAATTCTTGAAGCACTATATCGCCTATAAAGCGGAAACGAATTTTGCTGACGTTTTGCCGCAATATTTCTCATCTTAACCATTGGGGAAACGGTTCTGTCGAAGTCAAATTCAGGTCGCTCGATTAACTTCCTTATATGGTCGGTCTTTCTCGTCAGGCGCTTGAAAAGCAATTGGGTGATGACAGTTGAATTTAAATAGGCTTGTTAACCCCGTTTACTTTGCGCTAAATAAAGTAAAATAGTTTTTAAGGGAAGTCGTGAAATGTCTGAGAGCCAACAACAGCGTCAAGCATTGCATCGCCAAATCTGGCAAATTGCCAATAATGTGCGTGGTTCGGTTGATGGTTGGGATTTCAAGCAATATGTGCTGGGCACATTGTTTTATCGTTTTATGAGTGAGAATTTCTGTGACTACATTCAAGCAGACGATGAAACGATCAATTATGCAAAAATCGCAGATAAAGACATTCCCGACGAAACGCGTATTCTTGCGATAAAGGAAAAAGGTTATTTTATCGCTCCTAGTCAGTTGTTTGAAAATGTCGTTGCAACAGCCGAGCAGAATGACGAGCTCAATATTGACCTCAAAAAAATATTCGACGCTATTGAAAATTCGGCTAATGGGCATGATTCTGAACCGGATATTAAAGGCCTTTTTGCCGATTTTGATACAACCAGCAACAGATTGGGACATTCTGTTCAAGATAAAAACAAAACTTTGGCCAAGGTGCTAAAGGGGGTGGCGGAATTTGATCTCGGAGATTTTCAGGATAATCACATTGATCTGTTCGGCGATGCTTATGAATATCTGATTTCCAATTACGCTGCCAATGCCGGTAAATCCGGTGGCGAGTTTTTTACGCCGCAAAGCGTGTCGACGCTTATTGCCCGACTTGCCTTATATGGTCAGGACCATGTCAATAAAATATATGACCCGGCAGCAGGTTCGGGATCTTTGTTATTACAGGCGAAGAAGCAATTTGACGACCACATTATTGAAGAAGGATTTTTCGGTCAGGAAATCAACCATACCACCTATAATCTCGCCCGTATGAATATGTTTTTGCATAATGTCAATTATGACAAATTCGATATTGCATTGGGCAACACATTATTGGATCCGAAACATAATAACGACAAACCGTTTGATGCTATTGTTTCCAATCCTCCCTATTCAGTTCACTGGATTGGTGGCGATGATCCGACCCTTATCAATGATGAGCGTTTTGCCCCTGCCGGCGTATTGCCACCGAAGTCGAAGGCAGATTTTGCTTTTGTTCTCCATGCTTTAAGCTATCTTTCTCCCAAAGGGCGTGCGGCAATTGTCTGCTTTCCAGGTATTTTTTACCGTGGCGGAGCCGAACAAAAAATTCGCCAATATCTGATTGATAACAATTATGTTGATACGGTTATCGCGCTGGCACCCAATCTGTTTTTCGGTACCAGCATCTCCGTTAATATTTTAATTCTGGCAAAAAACAAGCGGCATACCGAAACAGCCTTTATTGATGCCAGTGACATTTTCAAAAAGGAAACCAATAATAATATTCTAACAGAAGAAAATATCACCGAAATCTTGAAGCTCTTCTCAGATAAGCAAGATGTCGATTATAAAATGAAGATGGTTTCTTATGAAGCGATCAAGGAAAACAATTATAATCTTTCTGTAAGCTCTTATGTGGAACAGGAAGATAAAAGAGAGAAAATCGACATTAAAAAACTCAATGCTGAAATCAAAGAGACGGTCGAAAAAATCGACAAACTTCGCGCTGAAATCGATCAGATTGTTGCGGAGATAGAAGCATGAGCGAGACGATCATAGAAAAGCTGCTCAAAGGCGCCGAGGTCGAATGGAAGCCTCTTGGTGAAATAGTAAAGATCGCTGATAATGCACGACGACCTATAAAAGCTGAATTGCGAAAGGCAGGAGCAACTCCATATTATGGAGCTAACAATATTCAGGACTATGTTCAAGGCTATACCCATGAAGGTGACTATGTTTTAGTGGCAGAAGATGGCTCAAAAAGCATCTTAAATTACTCTGTTCAATGGGCATGCGGATGTTTTTGGGCTAATAACCATGTTCACGTTATCCAAGGTAATGATAAAGTTATTAATAGATTTTTATTTCATGTTTTAAAGAATATGAATTTTCTACCTTTTCTAAGTGGTGGTACTAGAGCAAAATTAACTAAGACAAAATTAGTTAACATTCCCATTCCTATTCCCCCATTATCGGTTCAAAAGAAAATTGTGAAAATATTGGATGCGTTTACGGCTCATACCGCAGAGCTTATCGCAGAGCTTAATGAACGCAAAAAACAATACAACTATTATCGTAATAGCCTAATGATTTTTTGTGATAATGAAGTCGAATGGAAGACGCTGGGAGAAATCGCGGAGGTTTATGATGGCACTCACCAAACACCAAGGTATACAGACGTTGGTATACCTTTTGTTAGTGTCGAAAATATTAAGAATTTATATTCAACAAAAAAACGTATATCACTAGTGGATTTTGAAAAATATAAAATTAAACCTCAGATTGATGATGTTTTTATGACAAGAATTGGTGACATTGGAACTTGTGCATTAGTCAATAATGATAAACCAATCGCGTATTATGTAACTTTAGCTTTAATTCGAGCAAATAAAAAAGTTATATTGCCTAAATACCTTATCCATACGATTGAAAGTAACTATGGAAAAACTGAGCTTTATAGACGAACACTTGTTAATGCTGTACCGATTAAAATAAATTTAAGTGAAATTAGTAAATTCCGAATTCCTATCCTTCCACTTACTGAACAACAACGCATTATTGATATTCTTGACAAGTTTGATGTTTTGACAACTTCTATCACTGAAGGACTACCGAGAGAAATTGAATTGCGAAATAAACAATATGAATATTATCGGAATCAGTTATTGAATTTTTCTAAACTAGGAAATGATGCAATAAAACATAGTCCGACGAACGTATAAATTAACTGCATAAGGCGGGGAATATGGCTGTTGAAACAAAACCGATTGCCGAAACAAACAATTTTATTGTGCTTGATCGTTACGACACCATAGATCAAATAGGTACTACCTACCAGACAGAAGCCGATCTTGAAAATGAGCTTATAAAAGATCTGTCTTCTCAGGGCTATGAATATTTGCCTTCGCTGACCTCACATGAAGCTTTACTTTTAAATCTGCGCGAGCAATTGCAAAAGTTGAATTCCGTGAAGTTTTCAGACAGTGAATGGCAGAGGTTTTTAACCGAATATCTTGATCGTCCAAGTGACACGATTATTGATAAAACCCGCAAAATCCAGAACAACCATATTTATGATTTTATTTTCGATAGTGGTAAAATAAAAAATATTTATCTCATTGATAAAAAGAACATTTTTCGCAATCAGCTTCAGGTTATTAACCAGTTTGAACAAGAGGGTACCTTTGCCAACCGCTATGATGTAACCATTCTGGTCAACGGCTTGCCATTGGTTCAGGTGGAACTCAAAAAGCGTGGCGTTGCCATACGTGAAGCATTCAACCAGATTCATCGCTATACAAAAGAAAGCTTCAATAAAGATAATTCGCTGTTCAAGTTTTTGCAGATATTTGTCATTTCTAACGGTACGAACACACGTTATTTTGCCAATACTACCAAGCGTGACAAAAATAGCTTCGATTTCACGATGAATTGGGCGCGTTCGGACAATACAATTATATCCGATCTGAAAGATTTTACCGCTACATTTCTTTCCAAGAACACGTTGCTCAATATACTTATAAATTATTCGATTTTTGATGTGGAAAATACTCTGTTGATTATGCGTCCCTATCAGATTGCCGCAACAGAACGTATTTTGTGGAAACTAAAATCCGCCCATAATGCTAAAAAATGGCACAGCACAGAAGGCGGCGGCTTTATCTGGCATACAACAGGTTCGGGGAAAACGCTGACCAGTTTTAAAACAGCGCTTATGGCAACCGAACTCGATTTTATTGACAAGGTTCTGTTTGTGGTCGACCGCAAGGACCTTGATTATCAAACGATGAAAGAATACCGGCGTTTTTCGCCCGATAGCGTTATTGGATCCAACAACACGGCGGGATTGAAGCGCAATATTGAGACTAATGATAATAAAATCATCGTTACGACCATTCAGAAACTTAACAATCTGATAAAAAGTGAAGACGATTTGTCAATCTATAACAAGCAGGTTGTTTTCATTTTCGACGAAGCGCATCGTTCGCAATTCGGGGAAGCACAAAAGAATATTAACAAGAAGTTCAAGCAGTTTTATCAGTTCGGTTTTACAGGAACCCCAATATTTGAGGAAAATGCCTTAGGCGCCCAAACGACCAAAAGCGTTTTCGGTGAATTATTGCATAGCTATGTTATCACCGATGCTATTCGTGATGAAAAGGTTTTAAAATTCAAGGTTGATTACAATAATGTGCGCCCGCTGTTCAACAAAGTGGAAAGTGAACAGGACATTGAAAAGCTCTCGGCTGCCGAAACTAGTGACGCATTGCTACACCCCAATCGAATTAAAGAAATTTCGCGTTATATTCTCGACAATTTTTCTATAAAAACACACCGCAATGTACCAAATGGCAAAGGTTTTAATGCTATGTTTGCGGTTTCAAGCGTGAAGGCTGCCAAAGCTTACTATAACTGTTTGAAAGAGTTGCAAAAAGGCTGCAAACATAGATTAACAATTGCAACGATTTTTTCTTTTGCAGCCAATGGCGAACAAGATGCACTATGCGAAAAAGTACCCGATGCTAAAGGTGACATTGCCGACGAGAGCTTTGATCCCTCACAACTTGACCAGTCGGATAAAGAGTTTCTAACAGCTGCAATCAACGATTATAACGAAGATTTTAAAAGCAAGTTCAGTGTCGATAGTGAGGGCTTCCAGAATTATTATCGTGATCTTTCTTTAAGGGTAAAAAAACAGGAAGTTGATCTTCTAATTGTTGTCGGCATGTTTTTGACAGGTTTTGATGCTCCACAATTGAACACTTTGTTTGTTGATAAAAATCTTCGCTATCATGGCCTTATTCAGGCCTATTCGCGCACAAATCGCATTTATAATGCAACCAAAACATTCGGCAATATTATAACCTTTCGTGATCTTGAACAGCCGACAATCGACGCCTTGAAGCTTTTTGGTCAAAAAAATCATGACGACATAGAAGATATCGCTCTTGAGCGGAGTTTCGTGGATTATATCAGGGGCTATACGGACGAGCGTACAGGCGAGCTACACCGTGGTTACATCGAGATTGTCAACGAACTCAAGAGGCGATTTTCCGACCCGACCGCTATTGATAAGGAAAAAGACAAAAAAGACTTTGTCAACCTTTTTGGCGAATATTTGTGCATTGAAAACATATTGCGGAATTATGATGAGTTTACCTGTCTTAATGAACTTAAAAAAATAGACATTGAAAACCCTGAAGAAGTTGCTGCTTTACAAGCAAAATATCAGATTGATGATGAAAAATTGAAAGAACTGCAAGAGATTGACGTTCCGGACATTCGTCTCTTGCAAGATTACCGATCAACCTACAACGATATTCGCGATTGGCTTCGTCAACAAAGAGCAGGTAAAAAACCAGACGATATACCAGACATTTGGGAAGACGTCGTCTTTGAAGTCGATTTGTTGAAATCGCAAGAAATCAACCTTGATTATATTCTCGAACTTATTTTTGAAGAAGCCAGAAAAAACAAGGATAAGGCGACTATTATCGAAGAGGGACGCCGGTTGATCCGCTCAAGCGTGGGAAGCAGAGCCAAAGAAAGCCTGATTGTCGATTTTATCAATCACATCGATTTTGATAAAATTTCTGATAAAAATAGCATTATCGACGAGTTCTATCTATTTGCACAAAAAGAACAGGCACGGGAAGCCGAAGAACTGATTGCTTCCGAAAAATTGCGGGAGGATGCGGCGAAACGTTATTTGACGACCTCTCTAAAGCATGAATTTGCCAATGAAAACGGTACTGATTTAAGTGATGCTCTTCCGAGAATGAGTCCGCTTAATCCGCAATATTCGTCAAAAAAGAAAACAGTTTTGGATAAAATTTCTGCTTTTGTTGAAAAGTTTAAAGGCATTGGCGGAAAAATTTGAAGACCGTATATTCAATCAAGGACATGGCATCGACAGAAATCCGGCTGGTTCGTGGTTGCCTTTTAACATCAAATTTCGCGACGAAACTAAACAGACGATAACGCTAAAGCCTGCGAAATGACTAAGAATAAACGCTCTAACTGAAAGTAAGCATTAAAACCTTCTTTAACAGATATTTCTCCGTGTTGTGTGCAGCTATAATAGCGAACCCAGACAACAAAACAAACGAACAAAACCTATTGTCTCCCTCTAAAGCATTTTTATTTGTTGTTACACGGTGATGTTTATTAAATAAATTTTGGTGAAATAAATCGTTGTATGAATATGTTACACCCTATACCGATTACACCTATCAATCCAACGATGAGAAAAGCCAATGGGTACGTTTCTTATCCTGGCACCACTGTTCGTGCTTTTGAGTAGCTGCTGATTTTCAACCAATATCCCTGCTGAACCACAAGCTGCATGGCAAGGTCGGACAATAAGTGATTTACAAAAAGCCATTGGGTCACGTGGTGGTTTCAGCGTGGATGAAAAGGGTGAAAAGTATTATTATCAACAAAAGGAAGGCAACTTCCTTGTTGTTTGACATTATATATTACAGTAAACTGGATAAATCGATATTTCATGGGAACAGGCTGAAAACAAAGAACTTTTCAGTAATCGCACGGTAAACCGTGAAAAACAAATTTGACACGTGGATTTAGCCTGCGCGCCTGAAATTATGATGAAATTTGACTGTCTGTTATTTTTTATTGAAATGTCATGCAGAAATTTTAAAAACCTTTGAAGCATCTTTAAAAGCCTGTAAAACCGGCTTTGAAGAAAATTACGACCACCGTAATTTTTATACGGTTAACATTCGAAACAATACGTTCCCAGGTGTCGATAGCGAATTTCCTGTGAGGGGAGAAATGGGGAAAGGATAACACAAATAATGATGCAATGATTTGAATACAAACATCTTTTTTAGATGATATGGCGGAGAGAAAGGGATTCGAACCCTTGATACGGTTGCCCGTATACACGCGTTCCAGGCGTGCGCCTTCAACCACTCGGCCACCTCTCCAGTGCCGTTGCAATATAACGGTAAAGGTCATGAGTTCAAGCGGAAAATTCAAAATAAACGAGAAAAAATATTTTCCCAATCCCCCCTGAAAAACTGCATACGTGAAAACCAACTGTGTTAAAATTAATTATGGGACATATCCGATTTTTTAAATCGAATTTTTATAGATTAAGTAAACTTAGGGGTGTTTTTATAAATATTGGATTTATCTTTTTTTTTAATATTTTATTATAAAAAATATGACCACTATAATATTAATATAGCAGCCATATAAGATTATATCTAAAATATTATATTCAATTTATTGAATATAATTCTTTTATTTGATTAGGCGGCTTTTTCGTCCGCTAATGCTTTTTTCACACTATCGCGGTCGGCAATTTTATCTTTATAAGATGCTAATGCAGGCAAAGCATCTAAACTGACTCCAACAAATGGACACCATGTCAATACGGTGAAAAGATATGCATCTGCAATAGTGAAATGACTGCTTGCAATATATTCTGATTTTTCCAGCTGTTTTTCTGCAAGATTCAGTCGATTGATAAGTTTTTGTGTTGCTTCTTTTTTCGCGTCCTCTGATGAAGGATGAAAAAGAGGACTAAAATTTTTATGCAATTCGGTTGCTATATAGTTTAACCATTCGTGCACTTTTGCGCGTTCATATGTTCCTGGTTTTTCAGCAAGATTCTTTTCAGGTTTTAAATCTGCTAAATATTGTACAATAGCAGGCCCTTCTGTAATGACGCGTCCATCATCGAGTTCCAATGCTGGAACGTAACCTTTAGGTGTTACAGATAGAAAATTTTTCCCACTGGCAGTTTGTTTTGTTGATAAATTTACTTTTTCCAACTGGATAGGTATGCCAGCTTCATTGGCAACGATGTGAGGGGAAAGAGAGCAAGCACCGGGAGAGAAATATAATTTCATTATAGTATCCTCAAAATTACAATATACCTCTGAGAGATGGTATGACCTTTTGTATGTTTCAAGAGACATACCAAGGTCTTATACTATTATATTACATTCTTCAGTTCCAATCATAACAATGAGATTTAAGTTTATTGCGGCGCTTTCGACCTTTTTCCGTCGTAGTATTATTGTCATTTGCAAAAAATGTGCTTATTGTTTAAGCGGTTTTAAAAGTGCACAATTAAGAGGCATAATTCTTGTCAATATTAACCAGTCCACTGAAAGTCGGCGATATTGAGTTGCGCAATCGGGTATTTCTAGCGCCGATGTCAGGGGTTAGTGATTTACCTTTCCGCCAACGAAGCTGGCAAGCGGGCGCTGGTATGGTTGTGTCTGAGATGATAGCCAGTGCTGAATTATGTTCCGGAGCGGAAGAAAGCTTAACGCGAATGGAGGGGAATGATCTTCCTCAACATATTGTACAATTGGCTGGTAGAGATGCATTATGGATGGCAAGAGCAGCAGAAATTGTGCAACAAAGTAATGCTGACATGATTGATATTAATATGGGATGTCCCGCTAAGAAAGTTATTGGCGGATATTCTGGTGCAGCGCTGATGCGCGATCTTGATCTCGCAATGTCACTAATAGAAGAGGTGCTAAAAGTTGCCACAGTGCCAGTTTCACTAAAAATGCGTCTTGGTTGGGACGAAACCAGCATGAATGCTCCTGAATTGGCTAAATTGGCAGAGCAGGCAGGTATCGCCATGATTACCGTGCATGGACGCACGAGAATGCAATTTTATAACGGTAAAGCCAATTGGGATGAATTGGCTAGGGTTCGTGATGTTATATCCATTCCATTGGTTGCCAATGGAGACATAGCCAGCACAAAAGATGCGGAAGAGTGTATGCGACGATCTGGTGCTGACGCTGTTATGATTGGTCGCGCAACATATGGTTCGCCTTGGCTGGTTGGAGAAATTGCCGGCCATACATTTGACAAGGATATTGCACGCTATGTTGCCGACCATTATCAGGCAATGCTGGATTATTATGGCGAGCATATAGGCATACGCCACGCTAGAAAACACCTTGATTGGTATCTAAAAAAACACGCGCATGGTGTTTATACAGATAAAGAACGCCAAGAGTTGATGACGTCCACGCAACCGATCCATGTTCTATCACTTCTTTCTGATATTTTTTCACGTGAATCTCTTGATCCTGAAGAGGCAGCATGATGGTTCCAGATAAAACCAACATTTCACAAAATAATCTAGCAACAACTGTTCTTGATGCTGTGCGTCACCCTATCATTCTGCTTGATGAAAATAATAAGATTGCTTACGCCAATGCCGATGCCGAGCAATTTTTTCGGGCAAGTTCAGCGATCCTGTCTCGCAACAAGCTTGAGACTTTTTTACCATTTGGCAGCCCTTTATTGTCGCTTATCAATCAGGTCAGAGAAAAGCCTAAACCGGTTAATGAATATCATGTTGACTTGTCATCACCCAAGTTAGGATATGAAAAACTTGTCGACATTTTCGTACAGCCAATTGCCGATATACCAGGCGGTATTGTTGTTTTATTCCAAGAAAAATCCATGGCAGAAAAACTTGATCGGCAAATGGTTCATCGTGGGTCTGCTCGCTCAGTCACAGGCTTAGCTTCTATGCTTGCACACGAAATAAAGAACCCATTATCGGGCATTCGTGGTGCTGCACAATTATTGGAAGGTGTTGTTAGTGAAGACGATAGGCAACTAACCCACCTTATCACGGAAGAAACTGATAGAATTGTTGCCTTGGTTGATCGGATGGAAGTGTTTTCAGATGAACGGCCGATTGAACGTTTTCCGGTTAACATTCATACAGTGCTCGATCATGTGAAGGTTCTTGCAAAGAGTGGTTTTGCCAGAGACATACATTTTATCGAGAAATATGATCCTTCACTTCCTCCGGTCTTTGCAAACCGAGATCAACTGATCCAGATTTTTCTTAATCTTGTAAAAAACGCAACGGAAGCGTTGAACGGACGAGACAATGCAACCATTACACTAACATCATCGTATCGACCAGGGATTCGACTCTCAGTACCAGGCCGATATGACAAGGTAACACTTCCTATGGAGTTTACTGTTGAAGATAATGGGGCAGGTGTTCCGGCGGATATACAGGAAAACCTCTTTGATCCTTTTATTACCACCAAACAGAACGGCAAAGGTTTAGGGCTAGCACTGGTCGCCAAGCTGGTGAACGATCACGGTGGTGTTGTGGAATGCGAATCCGAGCCAGGAAAGACTGTGTTTCGTGTGCTTTTGCCAATGTGGCAACCGGACGATGCCAATAATAAGCAGATGGGAGAATGATAATGGCCAAAGGCATGATACTTGTCGCGGACGATGATGCCGCTATTCGCACAGTCCTTAATCAGGCATTATCGCGTGCAGGTTATGACGTATGTGTTGCACCAAATGCTGCTTTATTATGGAGATGGATTGCTAATGGCGATGGCGATTTGGTGATTACCGATGTGGTGATGCCAGACGAAAACGCATTTGACTTGTTGCCTCGCATTAAGAAAGTTCGCCCAGAACTTCCGGTTATTGTAATGAGTGCCCAGAACACATTTATGACGGCGATTAAAGCATCTGAGGCTGGTGCTTACGATTATCTGCCAAAACCGTTTGATTTATCTGAACTAATTAACATTGTTGGTCGGGCGATGGCAGAGCCACGGCACAAAATTGAAAAAGATAAAATAGACGATACTGCTGATGCTATGCCTCTAGTTGGCCGCTCGCAAGCGATGCAGGAAATATATCGTGTTGTGGCAAGAATGATGCAAACAGATTTAACGGTTATGATTACGGGAGAATCTGGTACCGGAAAGGAACTTGTCGCTCGGGCGCTTCACGAATATGGGCGGCGTCAAAAAGGACCATTTGTTGCAATCAACATGGCAGCTATCCCAAAAGATCTAATTGAATCCGAACTTTTTGGACATGAAAAAGGGGCGTTTACTGGCGCAAATACGCGTTCAAGTGGTAGGTTTGAACAAGCCAATGGAGGAACATTGTTTCTCGACGAAATTGGCGACATGCCGATGGAGGCGCAAACAAGATTGCTTCGTGTCTTGCAGCAAGGCGAATATATGACGGTTGGGGGGCGCACGCCCATCAAAACAGACGTTAGAATTGTCGCTGCTACCAACAAGAATTTGCATCAATTGATTAATCAAGGGCAATTTCGCGAAGACCTATACTATCGCTTGAATGTTGTGCCATTGCGTATTCCTGCGTTGCGTGAACGCGCTGACGATATACCGGATCTTGTTCGTCATTTCTTTAAAATGGCAGCGGAATCTGGTTTGCCATTCAAACATATTAGCAATGACGGGTTGGAACGGTTGCGTCGTTACTCATGGCCAGGCAATGTCAGAGAGTTGGAAAACCTAATCCGTCGCTTAGCGGCTTTATATCCGCAAGAAGAAATTTCCGTTGATGTTATAGAAACTGAATTGCGAAATGAAATAGGCAATAATGGTCATCAGGATACCGGCACTTATAATGAATCCATGACGATTGCCGAGGCTGTCGAGTTGAATATGCAAAAATACTTCGCTTCATTTGGCGTTGATTTGCCACCATCAGGGTTATACCATCGCGTGATGGCTGAAGTGGAATATCCATTGATTCTCGCTTGTTTGACGGCAACCAAAGGCAATCAGATAAAAGCAGCAGAGCTGTTAGGCGTCAACCGGAATACGTTGCGCAAAAAAGTGCGGGATTTGGGGGTAAATATTTATCGTGGAACACGCACAAATTAGAATAATTATCAAAAAAAATTAAATTAGGTGATTGACCTTTTGGCAGAACCTTGTAAAGACAATCACAACCTTTTTTGGAGGGGTGGCCGAGCGGTTTAAGGCACCGGTCTTGAAAACCGGCGTGCAGGCGACTGTACCGTGGGTTCGAATCCCACCCCCTCCGCCATTTTCCTTAAAAAAACACTTTATAATCAAGTTGTTATTTTATTTCGGGCGAAGCTCTTCCCCCATCTCTTCCCCCGATAGAACGGTATGGGATCATCCTTGGAAAAGAGTGCGTTGCGGGTCTTCAGGGGGTTAAGATAGTATTTTGACGAAAAGCCAAAATTATTCTCACTGGATTATTTTCTGAATAATTTCGTGATATTGCTGTAAATCGCTCATGCTACGACCGATCGCCTTTAGATTTTCTCATAAAATTTTTTTACACACAAAGTGAAAAATGCAATGTTTTTCGTGGCAGTTAGTAGGCACATTTTTCAGGTGCAGGCAATTGATGTCTGCATTTCAGCCATTTCATCGTTCTTGAAATATACCCTGACCAGATAAGCATCTAGGTGAAGCATTCTATGCAGACATATGTGATGTTGTCTCAATTAACGGGCAAGGTGTTTGGAAGCTCACTGGTAATTTTCACTTAAATAGCATGATGTTGAACGTAACGATCATGATTGAATTCAGTAAATTAGATGGATAGGGGATGTAGAACATAAGGGAATTATAGATAATGATGTTTTAACTACATGGCTAAGCTTTGATTAGCGAATACAATATAAAAAGTAGTTTTAGCATAGCGACACATTGCTTATCGAAATAATGGATTATGAAATTCGAGGAGCTGCATTTCTACAATGTCGGCGTGACCTTATGCATAAATCTAGCCTACTGCCATTTTTACAATTGATTACAATATTATCGTGCTTATCCAAGCTTTAGAGTGCTGATCTTTGATATAAACGCGTTGACAAGACTTAATTCGCAAGCCTCTTTATTGTAAAACAACCATGTATCTCGCTCACAACGTTTTCCGTTTTTATAGATCAATGGTTCGCTATACAATTCAGGCGCCATTTTCGTCACCGTTGAAGGCAAAAAACCATAGCCCAATCCATGTCTTACCATTTCTAGACACGTATCCAAGCGGTCGACATTCATACTAATACGGGGTGGCGTTGAATAGTTTTCTAACCACCATCGATTGATCAGGAGTTGGTTTAACGGGTCGTTCTGATAATCAATCAGATTAAGTCGATCCAGCTCTGTTGGTGAAACTTTTGTTACATTGGCAAAACACATTACATCTCTGTAAAGTAATAGTCTTTCACCAGTAAAGTGATAATCACCCCTGATAAATCCCATATGAACGTCATTGTTGATAACCATTTGTAATATATCACGACTCCAACCGGAATATAATTGATACCGGACATCTGGATATTCTTTTTTAAAATCACTCAATATCGCAGGTAATACGTATTTACTCATAAAGTTCGATGCGCCAATACGGATTGTTCCAGAAACAGTACCCTTCATGGTTTGGATTTGTTCTTTAACCAAGGTCATTTCATTAATCATAAATGACGCTTTTTTGGCAAGGAATTCTCCTTCAGACGTGAATTGAATGCCTTTTTTATTCCGTATCACCAGTGTTGTGTTGAAATAGGATTCAATATTTTTAAGGCGTATTGAAAGGGCAGGTTGGGTAATAAAAAGTCTATCTGCTGCGCGCGTAATAGATTTGACTTCATATAGAACTCTTAAAAGTTCCCAATCCCGTTCGTTCATTTTTAACGCTCCAGCTGTAAAGCTATTTTAACAGATGTTAACGGTAAAAGTTTCAGAGAATTCATTAACATAAGGGGGTTTTAACTTAAGAAGTCCGATTCTGGAAACATTATCCGGATAAATCTTTTATTGTTTAAAATAAAGCCCAGTCGGTTTTTTCAATAAATACCAACAGGGCTTTGCTTATTTTCACAGAAATGAACAATAGATATGGTTCATTATGTCGCAGCGTGCGCAGTGGGTAAACTGACATTCAGTTGTTTTGTCAGTTCAGAAAAAGTATTCCATGATTTGTCATCAACGACAATCTCATTGGCATATTTCATCCGGTTTTGACCTTCAACTTCACCAGCGTATAAAATCGAACCTTTACCATTTTGAGTAGGGCAATCTTTGAGATAACTGAAGAAAGCTTCGGTTTCTTTTTCAGCCCATTCTTTGGCAACAAACTTCGATATATCAATCACAATGGCAAAAACATTATTGACGGCCATTCCATTACCGTAATGTTCGTCTTGTATTGTACCACCACCTGAAAGTATTCCGGCAAATAGTTCCACAGCAAGGCCTAAGCCATACCCCTTATGTCCGCCAAATGTCAGAAGATTTCCCGGAGGATCCTGAAAAAGAACATTAGGGTCGGTTGTTGGATTGCCTGTTGCATCAATCAGACTGCCAGCTGGTGCCTGTTCGCCTCTATCAGCAAGAACGCGTGCCTTGTTAAGCGCTATCGCACCTGTTGCCAGGTCAAGGACAAAAGGTGCTTTGCCGTTAGGTAGTGGCCAAGCGTAACACATTGGGTTTGTGGTAAGCTTTGCCTTGATGCCACCAAATGGTGCAACCGTTGGCACACGCTTGATGATATTGCAAAAGGCAAGCAATGCCATTCCAGCTTCACATGCCATTTCTCCATAATAGCCAATACGACCGATATGGTGTCCATAACGCAATGTCAGGGCGCAAATACCATTTTTCTTTGCAACATTAATTGCGTCAGAAAAGGCCACTTTTGCAGCATGTTGGCCAAAACCGAGATGGGCATCATAGCCGAGTAATGGACCATCATTTCTGAAGCGTTCCGGAGCGGCATTTGCTTTGAGTGTACCTTGCTCAAGAGCCTTTACATAGTTTGGCAATATTGTCAGGCCATGGCTGGCATAGCCAGCTTGGTCAGAGGCAATAAGGTGGTCAGCAACATTTGCCGCGACAGTTTCGTCAATTCCTTTTGCCAAAAGGATATCATATGCAAGTTTCCTTGCGTCTTTTACATTTACTTTCAACATTATAACCATCCCAACAAAGGCCAGTAGAAGATAGCCATCACAAGCATCAAGAGATAACCAATGACGGTGATAACAATTCCTGTTTTGGAGAATTCTTTTGGGGTAAAGGTTTCAGTGCCCAGACAAACCATGTTTTGAGGGGCATTAACGGGAAGAATAAATCCAAAACTAACGACAAAGCCCAGAAGCATACTGAGACCAAGCTGTATTTGCGGTGTGAGGCTGGCATTTGTCGTTCCAATCGTATGAAACATAACAATGACAATTGGCATAAATAGCGAGCATAAAGCAGCCGCACTGGCAAAGCCTAGATGGATAACGATGAGGAACGCGGCAAGAATAGCAAAGATCATAAATGGACTTAATGATCCTAATCCTGCACTAACAACAACCCAATCGCTCAACCATTTGCCGGCACCCGTATTAAGCAACGCCGTACCAAGAGAGATGCCTGCACCGAAAACCAGAATTGTGCCCCAAGGTGTTCTTTTTTGAACTTCTTTCCAGCTGATGACGCCAATACCCGGAAGCATCAGGATAACAAGGCCAATCGTGGTGCTGGTCGTGGTGTCAATTTTATGTAGAACACCGCCGCCAGTTGCCCAGAAGAAAAGAAGGATACATGTTACCGTTAAAAGACGTATTTGCGGGCCAGGAATTCTGCCAAGTTCTTTAAGTTCCTTAGCAACAGCTTCTTTTCCACCTGGCACATTGTCAGCTTCCGGTGGCATCATTTTCAAGATGACGAAGTAAAGGACAATCGACATCAAGATAGACCATGGACCGCCAGCGATAAGCCATTGACCCCATGAAACCTGCTGACCGATATTTGTCTGCATGAAACCGGCGGTTAACAAGTTCTGTACAGCAGCAGTTTGTATACCGACATTCCAAACGCTCGTAGCCTGAGCAATCAAAATCATGATCCCAGCGGCAATGCGTGAGCGTTTTTCAACGCCATATGATGCGATGATACCGGACATAATTGGAACAATACAGGCAACACGTGCCGTTGCACTTGGAACAAATAGGCTCAGAATAATTGTCACGACAATCACGCCAATAAGTATGCGCTTTGTACTTGTTCCAATGATGTTTAGGGTAATAAGAGCTATTCTGCGATCCAAACCGGTATAGGTCATGGCGCCAGCTAGGAATGTAGCACCTGCGACCAGAGCCCAAGCACTGTTGGAAAACCCAGTTAACGCCATTGTCATCGCTTTGCCAGTGCCCAGAAGCTTTGAAGGATCTTCGCTGACAAAACCTTTTGCGGCATCGAGTGTAACAGTCGGAGCTAAACCGACCAGCAATGCAATCAATGCAATAATGGCCAATGAGCTTACTTCATAGGTCACAGCTTCAGTCAGCCAGACAATGACAGCGAAAGCCAAAATTGCTAGCATACGATGACCGGCAATTGACAGACCCGCCGGTGTCGGCAAAAGCAAAATGCCAATGAGGACAACAAAGCCCAATACCAAGCCCCATGGGATGGGGAATTTCTTTGTGTGCGAAACAGCATCAGGTGTAACCACGATGCGTACTCCTTATTCTAGTTTTAAAATTAGGGTGCACAACATTCCCAACACAAACTATGAAAAGCTTGTGCACCAATGGAAGTCGTTAGATCTAAGGCGCCAGATCAGAGGATTTGGTGAAAAGTGACGTTATATTGTGTTTCAAACATCGAGTAACTTAACGTATCAAACGTTCATTGGGGTGTTTGAGATCAATTATAGTGTCATGCTTATCTCGTACCTCTTTAAATCGGTTTAAATATAGTATAAAAATTTTAAATAATAAAATTTAATTTTATTATTAGGAATTATAAAAAATTTTTATGATTGTATGGGGATTATTGAAAACTGAAAATTTGAAAATAGTTATATATTTTTCAATAGGTTATGTGTTTATAATTTGCTGGAATGATTTCACAGTCATCTGTCAGAGATAAAACAAAGGAAATTTTTTAGATAATGGGTCTACACGCATGGAGCGTATATTTTACACCCACGGAGTGTATATTTTAATTAAATTCAATATGTCCAGATTGTGCAATCCCTTTATCATTATAAACCCAAAGATCGGCATCATGATCGCTGATGAGCTTTCCACCGGTAAAAAACCTATCGGGATGAAAAATAGGGCTTTGGCTACGAAAACTGAATGATGCAATTTTTGCATCGGGATTAGAATTCAGGAATGCATTGAGTGCTAATGTTGCAAGCAATTGCCCTTGCACAACGATACCGGGATACCCTTCAGATCGTGTGGCATAGTCCTGATCATAATGGATGCGATGTGCGTTGAATGTAACCGCAGAATAACGAAACAAGGTTGTTGTATTTGTTTGATGATGTTCGCACCATTCGACCTCAGGCACTGGTGTAGAAGCACCACCTATAAAGCGAACGGTTTCGCGATAGACGATATCTTGCCGCTCTATAATACAGCTTTTATTATTTTGCTGGTAGTCATGCTCAATTGTTACAAATAATAAAGCACCACTACGCCCCTGTTTTTCAGTAATATTTGTAATGGTGGATTTGCGCGTTGCTGGCTGGTCAAAAACAAGTGGGTCTAGAAATTGCAAATGGCTGCCTGCCCACATACGATTACGATTGGCTGTTGGAGGTAAAAAATTGCCAGTTAAAGGGTGTCCATCTTCACCTAATTGACCAGAAGGAACACTTGGTTGGAAAAAAATCCAATGCCAAAGTAACGGTAATTGACTATCCAAAGTCGATATATCAATTCCAAGCGTTGCCGCCATTCGGCAGGCCAAGCTATATCCGATTACATCATGCGTTGTTTCAGTTTTACCAATCCAGTCTGCAAACATCATTTATTCCTTCAAGGTCAATCTGGCTTAACGTGAACCGTGATTGTTATAAGATATTATGGATTGGGACGGATTTAGGGCGACAATGTCCATGTTGTCATGTGTGTCGCCCTTTTTATCAATTAGTTTGCAGCTTTTTTTACAAACCTGTCATCAAATGTTGTTGCTAAATCAATATGTGCATCAACAATACTATGGTCATAGGAAAGAAGCTTCATTGTTGCTTCTTGGGCTTCAGGCGTGATGATACCATCATGTGAGTAGGTAGGAAGTGAATTTTTGACCGCTTCCAAATAAACGTCTCGATTATTTCCAATATATTCAGCTGGCACTGTTTGAGCTACCTCTTCAGGTGTGGCTGTTTGTAGCCATTTAAGAGCTTTTTTGAATGCGTTGGTTAAATGCTGTGTGGTATTGGGGTAATTATCAATGAATTCCTTTTTGGTGTAAAGCACACCAGATGACATGGTGCGCACACCAAATACTTTTTCCATGTCGGCTTCTGTCCGTGTATCAACCAGAACGAATACCAAATTGTCATGAACCAATGTCGATATCACCGGATCAAGATTTACAATTGCATCGATTTCACCACGTTTCATGGCAGCAACAGCAGTTGCGCCAGCACCGGTGCCAATAATGGAAACCTCATCAGGTTTTACGCCATCTTGAGCCAGAAGATAATTGATAAAATTGTTTGTTGAGGAGCCCGGTGCCGTGACGCCAATTTTCATGCCTTTTAGGTCACCGACTTTTTTCACCTTATCTTTAAGATCAGCGCGAACAGCCAATACAATAGCTGGATAACGGTCTAATTCCAGAATAGCACGTACATCTTGCCCTTTTGAATGCATACGGATAACCTGATCGTAGGCACCGGTTGTAACATCAGCAGACCCACCAAGCAGAGCTTGAAGAGATTGTGAACCACCTTTCAGGTCAACAATCTTGACATTAAGGCCTTCTTCTTCAAAAAAGCCTTTTTGTTTGGCGATTGTTAAAGGCAAATAATAGAAGAGCGGTGCGCCGCCAACGCTTAATGTAATATCTTTTTTTTCAAGCTCGTCACCAGCAAAAACATGACCAGTCAATACACCCAATATAATTGTAAATAATAAACCTAAACGGATAAATCGTTTCATATTAAACTCCAACAATTATTGTTGCCCCCGAGGGTCATTGCGCCAGGAAAGAAGCTTCTTCTCTATAATGCTGACCAGAATATCAATGAGAACAACGAAGAACATAAGTATCAGCATACCAGAAAATACACCGGTGACATCAAACACACCTTCAGCTTGTGAAATAAGATAACCAAGGCCTGCTGACGCACCAAGATATTCGCCAACAACAGCACCAACCATGGCAAAACCAACCGAAGTATGCAGCGAAGAGAAAACCCATGTCATGGCGGAAGGCAAGTAAACATGGCGCAGCAATTGGCGTTCATTCATGCCAATCATACGGGCATTTGCCAATATTGTTGGGCTAACTTCTCTAACACCTTGATAAACGTTAAAGAAAACAACAAAGAACACCAATGTAAAACCAAGTGCCACCTTGGACCAGATACCAAGGCCAAACCAAAGCGCGAATATTGGCGCAAGTACCACACGCGGCAAAGCGTTGGCTGCCTTGATATAGGGATCAAAAACAGCAGCCAAAAGCTTTTTTTGTGCAAACCAAAAACCGATGAGAATGCCGCCGCCAGCACCAGTAGCGAAGGCAAGAACTGTTTCGATCAGTGTTATCCATAAATGATACCAAACTTTTCCACTAGCAAAGTCTGATCCAATACGTTGGAAAATATCAACAGGCGTGGAAAAGAAGAATGGGGGGAAAACGGCTTTGCCATTTATCAGAGGCACCGTTGTGCCAAATTCCCAAATTGCAAAGAATATAACCGCAACAGAAAGCTGCAAGACAAGAATTTTCGTCCGTTTCATGTTCGGTCTCCTTGTTGATAAGCTTTCAAGACTTCTTCTTTCAGGTCATTCCATAATGTGCGATGAATTTCAGCAAATTCCTTTGTCAAACGGATTTCCTGCAATTCGCGAGGGCGTGGAAGGTCGATCATGTAATCGCCTTTGACGTGCGATGCAGGGCCTGCCGACATGATAATAACGCGGTCGGCCAGCGTTATCGCTTCCTCTAAATCATGTGTGACAAACATTACCGCTTTACGGTCTTCCGACCATAAATCCAACAGCAGATCACCCATTAACACGCGTGTTTGGGCATCTAACGGTCCAAATGGTTCGTCCATCAATATCAATTTGGGATTGAGGATCAGAACTTGAGCCAAGCCAATGCGTTTGCGCTGTCCACCAGATAGTTGATGCGGGTAACGGTCACCAAAGGCTTGTAATCCAACGCGCGTCAACCATTTCTTAGCTTCATCCAATGCCATTGACCGTGCAACGCCACGAATTTCCAAGCCAATCGCAATATTGTCGATCGCGGTTTTCCATGGCATCAATGAATCGGCCTGAAATAGATAACCTGCTTGCCGGTTAATACCTTCAAGTTTTTCACCAAATATTTCACAATGCCCCAGTGCTGGTTGCAAAAGACCTGCGGAGACATTCAACAGAGTTGATTTGCCACAGCCTGTTGGTCCAACAATTGCCAGAAATTGGCCAGCAGGAACACTTAAATTGGCATCTTTAACAGCTGTAAAATTATTGAACGCTACGTCCACACCATGCAGCTTTACAGCAGGGCAAGTATTATCCTGCTGTAAAAGAGTATTTTTTTGTTCAGCCATTCAAATTTCCAAAATCATTATTTCTAAACAATACAAAGCAATATTTGTGCATGTTGTCTTTGGCATAATGGGGCGAGAGATTAAAGAGATAAATTTCAGGTCAGTATAAAAAATTGTATTTTTTGAAAACCATAAATCAAATAAGTGAAATAATATTTCTCATAAATTCTCCTGAATTAGCCGTATACAATCTAATTGATTGTAAGAAAAATGGCGTAAATCCGCATTGCCCGATATAAAGAAAGATAAGGTTTAGCACCAAGACCTATAAGGTTAAGGCTAAATTTACCAAAACCAGCGATATATAGAATAAGGTTGACTAGGAATAATATTTTTCCGCGTTAAACGGGGTCGGGTTCTCGGCTTAGAGAGTATTGTGTTTTGAGTATAAAGGCTAGGCCATGACTGTAAATCGTCTTTCTATAGTACCCAATGCTGGAAGTGCAGATGGTGACATTGGCTACGCCCAGCATAAAGCTTCGGCTCAACAAATCACACTTTCTCAAATTGCTGAACGCTTGCGCTTGGTTCATGCGCAAATGAAAAAACAAGCCTCAATAAACAATGTTCAAGATGAGGTTCAGACAACCGTTAATGCAGTGGAGCCAAACAAGGAATATCTTAATGATATCGCCCGTGCATTATTGGCTGAATACTATGCGCGAAAAAAGTCAGAACAAAACCTAATTGAAAAGTTATCTGAAATAAAAGATCTGATCGAGCAAAATGCTGTAACACAGAACAGCCATATCGCCGATGATCGCCTGGATCTAACGCAGAAAATTACCGAAGAGCTGGACAGCCGCTTCAAGCTTGAACTTGAACAACAGGCAAAAACAATCAGCCGTGATAACCAAAAAAATAATGAAGAATTGTTACGGTATTTGCGGGAAACAACATCAACATCACGTTTTGCTGTTCAACTTGCGTCTTTAGAACAACAGATTTTAAAAATTCAATCATCTTTGGAAGCAAACAAAAACGCAGATGTTTCTAACAAGAGTAATGCCAGACAATCAGTTTCTCTGATGGGAACAAAAATCCAGCCCGAAGCAACAATGGGTTCATCATCAAACCATAGACCACTTTTGCGCAAATTGGCGGAACAAAACCCCATTAAGGCCAACAATTATATGCGGCGTAACACTAATGCAGAAATGGTGGGTAACAAGTTTTATCCCCATTTGCGGCCGGATATAAAAAAATGTGCTGAGATGATCTCAGGTATTCGTAATTCACGAGAAACTGTAAAACAGGAAACTGCATACACTATTAAGAACCAAAGTGGTTTTATAAAGAAAATATTGTATTTTATGACTATGGTACTTGCAATGGCAGTGTCTTATGGCCTTTACCTACAGTCAAAATATAAATAATTTTTCTTTTAAATTTCTAGCGTGATGATTGATATACTTTAGGAATGCATATCTGTTTTATTCGCGTGTATTAAAAAAGTTGCACAGAAAAGATATGGATAAGATCAGACTAGAAAAATGATAGGTCGTAATTTTAAATATTGCTGAATTTTATAATCGTATCATAATGTACATAAAGGTCGATCAAAAATTCAGCCATAATTACATCAGTTGATTGTTTGCCACTAGGTGAAAATGTGAGTATTTATCTGCCAATTGCCGAAATGTCACTGAACATACTGATTTTAATTGGTATGGGCGCGGCTGTTGGTTTCCTATCCGGTATGTTTGGTGTTGGTGGTGGTTTTTTAATTACCCCGCTTTTGATATTTTATAATGTTCCACCTGCAATCGCTGTTGGTACTGGTGCTAATCAGGTTATCGCATCATCTGTGACGGGCGCATTATCCCATCTAAAACGGCGCACATTGGATATCAAACTTGGTGTTTTCTTGGTCATTGGTGGTCTGATCGGTTCATGTCTGGGGATAGAGTTGTTTTCTTTTTTAAGAAAAATGGGGCAGCTCGATCTGATTATTTCGCTATTATACGTTATTTTATTGGGCGGCGTTGGTAGCCTTATGGCAATAGAAAGTTGGCGTGCTATAGGGCGCACCCATGCAGGTAAACCAGCACTCGTGCGCCGCACTGGCCAACATAATTGGATTCATCGTCTCCCGCTGAAAATGCGTTTTCGTGCCTCGATGATTTATGTAAGTGTGATACCGGTGCTTGTCATCGGTCTTGTTATTGGTCTGCTTTCATCGGTTATGGGCGTTGGTGGTGGATTTATTATGGTGCCCGCACTCATTTACCTTTTACGGGTGCCAACAAATGTAGTGGTGGGAACGTCGCTCTTCCAAATCACTTTTGTAACCGCGTTTACCACGGTTTTGCAGGCAATAACCAACCAATCGGTGGATATCGTCTTGGCTTTTCTTCTGATGGTTGGCGGTGTTATCGGCGCGCAATATGGCACAAAAGCTGGCAGAAAGTTAAAGGCTGAACAGTTACGTATGCTTTTGGCAATACTGGTATTGCTTGTTTGTGCGCGTTTGGCATTTGAGTTATTCATTCGCCCTGATGATGTTTTCTCCTTAACCGTTATTGGTAGCTGACAATGAAGAAAACAGGGTTTTTAATATCTTTTTTCCTGTATTTTTTTGCACTTGCTGCGTCATCTGCTGAAACTTTGGATAATGGGACACCGCATGAGAATATCCAGATAATCGTTACCTCCAGCTCGATAACCGTGGACACCAATTTTGCTGGTCGGGATCTTTATATTGCCGGTGTTTTAGAAAATGCCGATCCATATTTACGGCGTCAGGGACGTTACGACATTATTGTTGTGATGGAAGGCCCTATCAAACCAATGATTATGCGTGAAAAAAAACGGAAAGCAGGTGTCTGGGTAAATGCCGAAGGCATGACATTTTCGAATGTTCCCTTATTTTATGCAATGGCAACAACACGCCAAACACGCGACATCACCAACCCTTTGACTTATAAGCGGTTAGGGGTAGGTTTGAATGATCTGCCATTACGTTCAGATTCAACGGATGCTGCACAGGTTAATGAGTTCCGTAAACAACTTATTGAACTAAAAACAGCGCAACACCTTTATAGCGAAAATATTGGGGCGGTAACATTCGGGTCTGCTTCGCTTTTTACCGCAAAGTTTCAATTGCCAACCAATGTGCCGGTTGGGCATCACACCGTCCATGCGTATCTATTTCGCGATGGCGAATTTATAGAAACTGTCTCAACCCAACTGGAAATAGCAAAAGCACATATCGCACACACCATTTATACCGAAGCGCATATTCATAGCTTCTGGTATGGTGTTATTGCTGTTTTGGTGGCAATCGGAACTGGTTTTTTAGGCAGGTTTATTTTCCGCCGTGATTAACGCGGTGTTTCTAACCAAACCGTGTTATTTCTTCTTAATATTGACTTTATGCCCTTGCCATTGATAACCAGTTCTTGAAAAAGCTGAAAACCATAAGATTGGTAGCAACAGGTCTCGGGCTATTTGTGCAATAGCCTGTTTGAAAGAAAAAGGCCAACCAACAACAGATGTCACCAAAAATTCGGTTAGATACCAAATGATGAAATAAAATAGCATCAAGGAATATGGTATCGCGTCAATATAACAAGCAAGTGCCAAACATATTGCTGGAAAAACGGCACCTGATAAAATTTCTAAATAGAAAAATGCCGGAAAAGAATCTCTTCTTAATTTTGCCCACCGTGCTTGTCGGCTCCAAACCGCTTTCCATGTTTTTTTTCCCAAGGGTTGGGCAAATGGCATAGCTGTCAAATGGACTTTTAACCCTTGTTGGCGAATGACTTTTGTTGCCGCAGCATCTTCTGCAAGTTCGCATGTTAATGCTTCAATTCCGCCAGCTCTGTTTAAAATATCCTGATACCAGAAAAGTGTTTTTCCTTGAGCAAAACCATTTCCGATTGAATCGGACGTTAATTGCCAACGAGCCTGATAGGAATTAAGAAATGCAGCTTCCAAATGTGAATAAAAATTTTCAGGATCGGTTCCTAATGGTGGTGACGCAACAAGGCCGGTATTTTTTGTCCAGCGTGCAAATATACGGGCAAGATATGTTTTGGGCATAAACACATTGCTATCGGTCATAACAACCCAAGGATATTTTGCTTTCTTCCAACCTTTGACCAGATTGTTAAGCTTTGGATTATCGCTAATCGGGTCATCACCAACAAGCAGCGTCGCTTCTATATGCGGATAACGCGCCATAAGCTCGTTGATGAGTGGTATTGCAGGATCATCACGATCAGCAACACAAAAAATTATTTCATAAACTGGGTGGTCAAGTTCGAAAGTAGAAGCCAATGTGCGTTCAAGGCCATATTCCAGTTTCGAAACAGGACGTAAAATTGTTACCTTCTGATCGCGCCCATCGCCAAATGATCCTTTGGGTTTCCAATAGCTGCGTAGCAACACAACTAAAAAGCTGAAAAGATGGAGAACTAGGCATAATCCCACAAGTCCGAGTAAAAGCGTTGCAATAATTGTCAATATTCAGACCTTCGCGATAGTGATAACAAGAGAGGGGAACAATAGCACAGCGAATATATGGTGCAATGAGACGATGGAATTATCGTTAAAAAAAAGCACCTTTATTAATAGGATAAATACATTCATTACCTAAAAGACACGCAACAAGTGCTGTCGGATCAAAAAGACTTTTAAAGACTTTGTGTGAGAGCTCAAGTCCACCAGCATAAGCCCCAAAGGCTGGTAAAATCATTCTTTTTCGATCTGTAGCAAAACAAAACCGACGGATAGACATTCCTCGTCTGACAATTCGTGCCGCTGGGTGCAAATGGCCAGCAATTTCCCCATTTGCATTATCTATGCGGGGTTCATGACGGAATACCAATGATCCTATCTGGCATTCTTCAAGCCAAGAACCAGCCAGATGTGTTTGTTGGTCATCATGATTGCCTGCTATCCAGATCATTTGGCGGTTGCGGATAATATCATCGATTAACGCTCTGTTTTCATGCGAAAGACGTAACGCGGCATTGTTGTCATGAAAACTATCACCTAAAGAAAGGATCGTTTGTGGCTCATATTTTTTTACAACACTGTAAAGACGACTTAATGTACGGACGCTGTCATAGGGGGGCAATAATTGTCCCCGTCGGGCAAAAGACGACGATTTTTCAAGATGCAAATCTGAAACAACAAGTAAACGCTCATCAGGCCAATACAATGCACCGCTATGGTCGCAAACAAGTTCAGCTCCATTAACAGCAATATGGAACTGCGCAACAGTTTTTCCTTTATGCAAATGTGCCACGTGACCTAATTTTCCAACATGGTGTGAATAAGTTCTTCTGCAGCTTCCGACAAAACCAGATCAGCTGCACTGCCGGGAATCATTTCCTTCCCTATCTCTAACATAACTGGTAGCGCAAGAGGCGACATTTTATCAACAGCTTGATGGATAATATGGTTTTTTATCCGCGCCAACATATCTCCCAGCCTTTTTATATCCAGTAGTCCACGGGCTGCATCTTGTCGTGTTGCTTGTAATAAAATGTGGTCAGGTTCATGGGTACGCAAAACATCAAATATAAGGTCTGTCGATACAGTCACTTGCCGTCCGGTTTTTTCTTTTCCTGGATGACGGCGTTCTATAAGACCGGCAATCATCGCACAATTTCGGAATGATCGTTTAAGAAGATAACTTTCGTCCAACCATGCTTCGAGATCATCCCCCAGCATATCTTCATCAAATAATTGTCGTAAAGGTAAATGACCATTATGAATAGCCTCTCCCATATCGTTTAAAGCCCAAAGCCCGATGGAATAATCGGTCGCAACAAACCCAATGGGGTGCATGTTGGCGCGCTCAAGTCGGCGCGTTAACAACATTCCAAGTGTCTGGTGTGCAAGCCTTCCTTCAAATGGATAGGCAACCAAAAAGGAACGGTTTTTTTCATTGAATGTTTCAATCAACAATTCATTGGTTTTGGGTAAGCGCGAAAACCGTTTTTGTTGTTCAAGCCATTTTCTGACCTGTTGCGGTAATACATGCCATTGCTTGGGATCCGCCAGAATTTGGCGAACTTGTGAAGCAAGATATGTCGATAGAGGAAATCTGCCGCCCATGTAACTGGGGACACGTGCTTCGGTTTTATTGGAAAGACTGACATAGCATTCGTTTTCTCGAATACCTTCAAAACATAAGATATGCCCACCAAAAATGAATGTATCGCCTTGTGTGAGACTTTCCAGAAAATTTTCCTCAATACGTCCAAGCATTTTCCCGCCAATTGCACTTTTCGCGCGGCCGGATTTTATAAGCCGAACATTCAATTCTGCCGCTTCAATAATCGTTCCCATATTGAGGCGATATTGCTGGGCAATGCGTGGATGGCTGATACGCCAAAGACCATCTTTTGTACGACGGATTTTGGCATATTGGTCATAGGCTCTGAGCGCATAACCACCGGTCGCAACAAATTCCAGTGTTCTATCAAAAATTTCGCGTGAAAGAGTAGAATATGGTTCAGCACTCAAGATTTCCTGATAAAGCATGTCAGCATCAAATGGTGCCGCACAAGCCATACCCAAAATATGCTGGGCAAGAACGTCAATGGCTCCATCCTGTAACGGTTGGCTATCCTGCGCCCCGATATAATTGGCATTAAGTGCCGCTTGGCATTCCAGCACTTCAAAACAGTTTGCAGGAACCAGCACTGCCTGACTAGGTTCATCCATGCGGTGATTGGCGCGCCCAATTCGTTGCGCCAAACGACTTGCCCCTTTTGGTGCACCCACATGTATGACCAAATCGATATCGCCCCAGTCAATACCCAAATCAAGTGTGGACGTTGCGACAACAGCACGCAATTTATTACTTGCCATTGCTTCTTCTACACGGCGGCGTTGGCCTACGTCTAATGAACCATGATGCAATGCAATAGGAAGATTCTCTTCATTCAAGTGCCATAATTCTTGAAAAAGCATTTCTGCTTGAGACCGCGTATTCACGAAGATTAATGCGGTTTTGGCTTTTTGGATCAGTGCCAATATGTCCTTAATGGCATAGCGTGCAAAATGTCCTGCCCAAGGAATATTATCCGAGCTATGCAGAATTGTAATTTCTGGTTTTGCGCCACCTTCCACTGTTATCAAGCCTGCCATCGGGCGTTGTTTGTTTTGGCTTACAAGCCAACGCCGCAACGAGTCTGGATCGGAAACTGTGGCAGATAGACCTATTGTTTTGAGATCTGACCGTAATGTTCTGAGCCTGCTCATGGCAAGGCTAAGAAGCTGTCCCCGTTTAGAGGTTACCAAAGCATGTAATTCATCAAAAATAACGGTATCGAGCGTCTGAAAGATGGTTTCTGCCTCATGAGACGCGAGAATAAGCGAAAGTTGCTCAGGCGTTGTTAACAAAATATCGGGGGGATTAGTTTTTTGCCGTTGTCTTTTATATTGCGGAGTATCGCCCGTACGCGTTTCAATTTTTATGTTTAACCCCATCTCTTCAACAGGTGTTGTGAGATTACGATGGATGTCTTCGGCTAATGCTTTTAAAGGAGAAATATAAAGAGTATGAAGGTTATGCGCCGTTTTTTTGTCATGAATGTCTATTAATGATGGCAAAAAACCGGCAAGTGTTTTACCCGCACCTGTTGGGGCTATAAGGAGTGTTGATTGTTGTGCTTGCGTGCGTTTTAACAATGCCAATTGATGGGGGCGTAAATGCCAGCCTTTTTTAGCAAACCAGTTTTTAAAATGGTCTGGTAACAAGGTAATATTGGTTTTTGTTGTAAAAGACATTGATCGCTCGCTATAAAACCTATCTAATACAGCTAATTTAATTCGCCAAGTGAGCGGTGAGAACAGTTATGAAATTATATGTGATCAACCTTGATCGTTCGCCAGAGCGATTACAACGCTTGGACGGAATTTTTTCATCTTTTAATTTGCAGTTTACCCGAATTCCAGCAGTTGATGGAAGAACACTGGATGAAGCCTGCATTGCTAATCTCACAAAACAAAGGCTTTGGTATGAACCACTTACACGTGGTGAAATTGCGTGTTTTTTAAGCCATAAGTTGGCTTTGCAATATATCGCATCAGGCGATGACAATTATGCTGCTATATTTGAAGATGATGTTGAGCTTTCAACAGACGCAAAGAAATTTTTGTCTGATGATAGTTGGATTCCATATTCAGCTGAGATTGTAAAAATTGAAACACATGGCAAAAAGGTTTGGCTAGGAAAACCGGTGGCTTTGCAAGATGATTATTCGGTCGCACCACTAAGAAGCCGGCATATTATGGCTGCTGCCTATATTATTTCAAAACCGGCAGCTAAAAAATTGGTCGACCTTATGGAACAGGCCACTGTGCCTTTTGACCATTTTATATTTAGCCCAAAATTTCATATTTTTGAAAAATTTAGCATATGGCAAATTGATCCGGCTATTGTGAGACAAGCCAATCTCGCGAGTACTTTGGAAGATGAGCGTTTTAAATTAAAGAGCAATAAGAAACAGAAACGCACATTTTTTCAAACATATTATCGAGAAATCAAGCGAATCGGCTCACGGGCAAAAATCGGTATATGGGGTGGCTACATTAACCTTTTTACACGTGGAAAGTGGAAGCGTATCAAATATAAAAAATAGCTGCTTTTATATAAATAAAAGAGTGCAAGCTTTGCCATAGGCACACAAGACTACTGCACCTAAATGACTTGAGCTGAAAACTCTTTACAGGTGTAAGATTAGTTTAACGTTGGAATTCGATAGCCCAATAGATATATCTCGGCCGCTTTGCTGAAGTAGCTTTTGCTAAACCAAACCGATGAAAATTGGGATAAAGCATATTTTCACGGTGTCCGGGAGAATTCATCCATACTTTATAGGCCGCAGCAATATCGGAACGTCCAGCGCAAAGATTTTCACCGGCAACCCCACGAATACCGAACCGCCGTAAACGGGTCACAAAATCATTGCCGAAACTTACCGTATGGGCAACTTTTCCAGCTTCTGCCATGCGATTTGCTTGATCTTGCGCCATTTTTTCCAATTGACTATCAGGCTCAAGAGGACCACGCCCATTTTCAGCACGCAAAGCATTGAGCAATGTTGTTGCTTCATCAGCAGCCAAAGACAGATTTATATCAGCGGCACTTATCAATAAAGCGCCAGATGCTATGAAAAAACTTCTACGTGTGAGCACGATATCACCTGATAACAATAGAGAATTTTGCCAGTCTCAAAATTCTAGTTTTGCTTGCATTGTAATACAATATGTCAATTAGATAAGCTCTCAACAATGCACTGGAATTTGCGAAGTTGATATTCCAAAGTCCGTCACCCCAGACATATTAACTGAAATCTCAACGGATCACATTGCTTGCAGTTTAATGCATCTTGACCTTCAGATATGCGGTTAACGCTACCATAAAAGCTATTTTTAGCGGATCCAGCTTAGAATACGCATGATGATAAATACTGGAACAACGATTGCAGCACCAACCAATATAACATCAAATAGTTTTGAAAAAGCAGAAAAGCCCATCGACCATAGAGAGGTGAAAAAATTATATATTTTCCACACCACATCCATTGGTGTCCACCCCAACATGGTCATGAAAACACCAACGATGAGCGAAAAGACAACAAGCCTAACGATCACATGACCAGGCGTATCACCCAACAACGAATTAACTGGTTTTGACATATTTGTTTCCTAAACTCCAAAAGGACACTTTAAAGTAAGATAAAGATATTATCTATTCAATGGGAACAAAGTTTGGCGGCCGATAGGCGATATAAATACTTTAAAGATGGGTAACGAGATTTCAAAAAAAATAAAACCAATTTTCTCCCCAATTTATCTTAAAAAGAAACATACCGCATAAGATAAAACCAGTTATGAGGCGTTTCAGATTATTTTTTATGTGATTTGGTACCTTTTTTCTGTTTCTCAACTTCCTCTTGCAATTTTCCCCCTTTTAAAACAGGGGTAACTTTCTTGGCTGTAGCAGAAACACGCTCGTGGTTAACTGGCATCTTATCCATTTTATTCTCCTTCATTTATTGAAACAAAACATTGTATTCGCTAGATAGTTCCATAAAATATCGTGTAAAAAGTTTTGCTATGTTCCAGAAAAACGCGCATAGATAAGGCTGCAACATCAAGGTGTCTGTCGTAATAAAGGACGGAACTTAAGCCGCAATAAAGGACAGAATAATTTGCTATGACTGATTTTTTCACTGAAACGACGAATGCGACCAATGCGGTAGAATTTACTGTATCGGAAATATCGGGAGCGTTGAAAAGAACAGTGGAAGACGCTTTCGGGCACGTGCGTGTAAGAGGAGAAATATCGGGATATCGTGGGCCACATGCTTCGGGGCACGCATATTTTGCATTGAAAGATGACAAGGCCAGACTGGAAGCTGTTATCTGGCGTGGCACAATGGCAAAGTTAAAATTTCCTCCTGAAGAAGGCATGGAAGTTATCGCGACCGGAAAACTGACAACCTATCCTGGAACGTCCAAATATCAGATTGTTATTGAAAATATTGAACCAGCAGGCGCTGGTGCCTTGATGGCTTTGTTGGAAGCACGCAAGAAAAAATTATCGGCTGAAGGTTTATTCGACGAAGCTAATAAACAACTTATACCTTTTATGCCGCGTGTGATAGGCGTTGTAACATCGCCGACAGGTGCCGTTATTCGCGATATTATCAATCGTATTTCTGATCGTTTTCCGCTTCATATTATTGTTTGGCCAGTGCGTGTGCAGGGCGAAACATGTGGGGAAGAGGTAGCAGCGGCAGTAAGAGGCTTTAACGCGATAAGTGACACAGATGGTATTCCCAAACCTGATCTAATCATTGTGGCACGTGGTGGTGGAAGCTTAGAGGATTTGTGGGGCTTTAACGACGAAGAAGTCGTAAGGGCAGTGGCTCATTCCTATATACCTGTTATCTCTGCTGTTGGCCATGAAACAGATTGGACACTTGTTGACTATGCGGCAGATGTTAGGGCGCCAACGCCAACGGGTGCAGCAGAAATGGCTGTGCCTGTAAACGCAGATTTGCAAGCAGAGCTTGCATCTTTACACGCGCGATTGCGTAGTGGTCTTTCGCGACAGTTTGATTTCAGGCGGCAAAAGTTACTGGGTATCAGCCGTGTATTGCCGACTATTGATCAGTTGCTTGCATTGCCGCGTCGGCATTTTGATGATGTTGCTAGCCGCTTAGAACGGGCATTAATTGTCAATAATGACCGAAAACGGCAAATGTTTAATGTTTTGACTAGAAGTTTGTCGCCGCATCTGATCATTAATTTAACTGAACGTTATGCGCAAAGAAAGCTGCATATCACGCAGCGATTTGTTCAAGCTTTTGCCGCCGTGACCGATAAACGGCGCCAATATTTGGAAGCGTTGCAAAAAAATCTTAGCCCTCGTCTGATTATAAATGCGATAGATCAGCATAAAGAAGCAAACAGATTTTATCATGCGCGTTTAAGAAACGCCTTTTTGCAACTGGTGGAAAAAAACGAACAACGCCTTATGACGTCAAAACGACTGTTGAACTCTGTGTCCTATACAAAGATATTGGAAAGAGGGTTTGCGCTAGTATTAGACGACAATAAAACTCCCGTGAAACGGGCGAACCAGTTACCGGAGAATGGGCAGATAAAAATAAAGTTTGCTGATGATATTGTTGATGCAACAACATCTCACCAAGGAACCAGACAAACCAAGAAAAACAAAAGACGGACACCAGATACAGGACAACAGGGGGATTTATTTTGAGCAAATTAGCGGATGGACTTATTTTAGGGGAGGATAGCAAGGTTAGGTGTTATTGGCCGGGAAGTGATCCTCTCTATTGCAATTATCATGATAATGAATGGGGAAAGCCAATTTATGATGATAATAAATTATTTGAAAAAATCTGTCTTGAGGGATTTCAATCAGGATTGTCGTGGATAACAATTTTACGCAAAAGAGAAAACTTTCGTGCGGCTTTTGACAAATTTGATTACAAAAAAATTGCTCGCTATGATGAAGCAAAAATTGCTGACCTTGTGGCAGATGCAGGGATTGTACGCCATAAAGGCAAAATTTGTTCGGTGGTAAACAATGCTCTGAGAGCCATTGAATTGGTAAATAGTGAAGGAAGTTTATCTGATTATTTCTGGTCCTTTAAACCACCAGTGTCTGAATTATTCCAATGCTATGATTATGCGACACTGAAAGCAAACCCTATATCTGCCGCATCGACAAGACTATCGAAAGATTTAAAAAAACGGGGTTGGAGCTTTGTTGGACCTACAACCTGTCATGCTTTTATGCAGTCTGTCGGAATAGTTAATGAGCATATAGAAGGCTGCTTTTGTCGATAATTTATTGATGTAATGCCAGTTTTGTTGCCAAAATTCATGCTTTAAAAAGTATAAGTTTCTTTGAAATATATGGTTGCACTTCAAATTTCTTATTAAAGTTGGATATATTCGTAAAACATCATTGAAATTGAACCTTTTACCAAGTCTTGCCGCCTCGGTGGCAATAGGTTACAAAGCAGCAATTCAATTTATTGCGTAAAGTTAGCGGTAGGAAGAAATGTCTGACAAGCCAGAAAAAACAAAAGCACGTGTTCCTCGCGGTTTTGTAGATCGTACAAGTGCAGAATTGCATGCTGCTGAAAAAATGACGTCAGTTATTCGCGGTGTCTATGAGCTTTATGGCTTTGAAGCGGTCGAAACACCTATTTTTGAATATACTGATGCATTGGGCAAATTCTTGCCGGATCAAGACAGGCCAAATGCTGGTGTATTTTCAATTCAGGACGACGATGAACAGTGGATGTCTCTACGGTATGACCTGACGGCACCATTAGCGCGGTATTTTTCAGAAAATTTTGAAACCTTGCCAAAACCATATCGCAGCTATCGCGCTGGTTGGGTTTTCAGAAATGAAAAGCCGGGTCCAGGACGTTTTCGTCAATTCATGCAATTTGATGCTGATACGGTAGGCAGTCCGACAGTCGCTGCTGATGCTGAAATCTGTATGATGGCCGCTGATACAATGGAACAGCTTGGCATTGATCGGGGCGATTATGTTGTACGCGTCAATAATAGAAAAATTCTTGATGGTGTCTTAGAACTTATCGGCCTTATTGGTGATAAATACACGGACAAACGTCTAACTGTTTTGCGCGCAATCGACAAATTGGATAAGTTTGGCGTTGAGGGTGTAAAACTCTTGCTTGGCAAAGGTCGTCTGGACGAAAGTGGTGACTTTACCAAAGGTGCCGAGCTTTCGGATGACGCTGTTGAAAAGGTTATCGCGTTTATTTCCGCTGGTGGAGCAAATAGTTCAGTCACGCTTGATAATCTTTCGCGTGTGGTCAACGGCAGTGAAAGAGGCACCGAAGGTGTCAATGAATTGCAAGAGATGCTCGCACTGTTTAATGCAGCCGGTTATGCAGAACGTGTCAAAATCGACCCGTCCGTTGTTCGCGGTTTGGAATATTATACCGGACCAGTTTTTGAAGTTGAATTGCTGTTTGATGTTGTCAATGAGGACGGGCAGAAAGTTGTCTTTGGTTCTGTTGGCGGTGGTGGACGTTATGATGGTCTTGTGTCTCGGTTCAGAGATGAGCCAGTACCAGCAACAGGATTTTCCATCGGTGTTTCGAGATTGATGACAGCATTGAAGAATCTTGGAAAGCTGGATCTTAGTGTTGGGATAGGACCGGTTGTTGTGCTTGTCATGGATAAAGATAGCGAGTCATTGCAGCGATATCAGCACATGGTTACTGAACTACGCAATAACGGGATACGCGCTGAACTTTATGTCGGCGGTTCAGGTATGAAAGCACAAATGAAATATGCTGACCGTCGGCATGCGCCATGTGTTGTCATACAAGGATCTCAAGAAAGAGCCGAAGGTAAACTGCAGATTAAAGATCTGGTAGAAGGTGCCCGGCTTTCAGAAAAGATTGAAGATAATAAGACATGGCGTGAGAGCCGTCCTGCACAGGTTACCGTGGATGAAAGCCAATTGGTAAATGCTGTACGGGAAATCATTGCTGCTCAGCAGGCCAAGTAAAAACATAGAGCCGAACAATATGACAAAACTTGACCGAATGACGACAGAAGCGGAAAGATTTTTCTCTGAAAAGGGGCTTGCAACGGTTGCTGTACCTATATTGCAACCGGCTGATCCGTTTTTGGATATGGCAGGTGAAGATTTGAGACGCAACATTTTCATGACTGAAAATGAAAATGGAGATAGTCTTTGTTTGCGACCGGAATTTACAATTCCCGTTTGCATGAAGCATATTGCGAATGGCACACATACACCGCATCGTTATGCCTATATCGGAGAGGTTTTTCGTCAACGACGTGAGGGGGGAAACAGCTTTTTCCAAGCTGGCATTGAGGATTTGGGTGATAGCAATGAAGCAGAGGCTGATGCGCGCACCCTTTACGATGCACTTGAATTGATTGCTCGTATAGCACCAAGCGACGGCGATACAATAGTATTGGGCGATCAAGCTGTTTTTGCTGCAATTTTAGCCGAACTTGGCATTGCCCACGGTTGGCAAAAAAAGCTTTTGAGGGCATTTGGCAATCAGGAGCAGTTGCGCAATCTGTTGCAGTCCTTGTCTGCCCCTAAAAAGGAACAGATTTTACCAGATGAATTGAAAATGCTTGTGCAGGCTCAAGATGAGCAAGCGCTTATTAACTATCTGGAAGAAGAAATGTTGAGTGGCGATATGTCACCTTCATCAGGACGGACGCCTGCTGAAATTGCCAAACGTTTATTGGAAAAGCAGCAATTATCATCTGCGCGACTTATTCCTTCTGTTTTGCAGGCACTGGAAGAGTTTTTATCCATTCAAATAACGCTTGATAAAGCAGAACAACAACTGGCCGATTTTGGACGTAAACATCATTTGCCAATCGATCATTTTCTCACATTGTTTGAAGCGCGTAATAGCGCACTTGTCGAACGAGGGGTGAAGCTTTCAGATATTCGGTATGATGCCGCTTTCGGTCGTCCATTGGATTATTATACCGGTCTTGTTTATGAAGTACGTCGTGATAATCGGTTTATTGTCGGTGGTGGTCGTTATGACAGGCTAATGACAATGTTGGGGGCTAAAAAATCCATACCAGCAGTTGGATTTTCTATCTGGCTTGATCGATTAACAGACGGTATTGCTGCCGGTCGGGGAGAGGCATTGAAATGACGGTAACTTTAGCTCTTCCATCAAAAGGACGATTAAAAGAAAAGACATTAAATGTGCTGGCAAATGCTGGTTACAAAGTTGTGCTTCCTGATGATGAACGCCATTATCGTGCTAAAGTCGATAATGCCCCGAATATTGATATTCTTTTTCTATCTGCCTCTGAAATTGCCAGAGAATTAGGCTATGGCAATATTGATCTTGGAATAACAGGACAAGATTTGATCCATGAGACATTAGCTCATCCTGATGAAAGGGTAACAGTAGAAATCCCGCTTGGTTTCGGCCATGCTGATGTTATTGTTGCCGTTCCTGAAGTTTGGCATGATGTTGTCACCATGGCTGATCTTGACGATGTCGCGGCTGAATTTCGCCAGCGCCATGGTAGAAGATTGCGAATAGCAACCAAATTCTGGCAGCTAACCCAGAAATTTTTTTCACAAAAACATGGCATACAGGTTTATAGAATTGTTGAAAGTCTTGGTGCCACAGAAGGTGCTCCTGCCGCCGGCTCAGCAGATATGATTGTTGATATCACATCAACAGGCGCCACGCTAAAAGCCAATAAGCTAAAAATACTACAGGACGGACTCATTCTGAAGTCTCAGGCATGTCTCGTTTCAGCAAAGAAAAGCCGCGAAAATCCTGAAGTTGGGGCTATCATCCAGCAACTGAATAAAGCTGTATCAGGAAAATAAGAGATAAGTACAGGCTTAAAATTTCAGGAAAATTGTTTGAATAGCATTTCAAACAATTTCGTTGAGCGCATCGATTCCAGTTACGTCGAAAAAAGCCAAGGTCATCCAAATAAGTAGACCAACCAATATAATTGCTATTGTGAGAAGAATAAAAAAACGCTTACGAACGCTGTGTCTAGCGGCTGTAACAGGATCAGATTGTTCAGGCATAAATATTAATCGTCATTACTGGAGTTTAATTTATCTGGACTGGTTCCCACCCCTGGTTGGCGTGCGATATATGCTAAATCCTGCAAAGATTTATGAATAAGGTAACGCAGAGCCTCTTGTTCGTTACGGACAGTTGGATTGTCATGTAAAAACTTTTTCAAAGCTTCCAACAATGTCGCATCAAGATTCAATGTAATTTCCATCATAGACCCCCACAATAAAGATAGCTCCCCCATGATTGAGGGAGCTAAAGCTATATTATTAGGCTTTCAAAACTTTTAGAATGTTTTGTGGTGAAGATTCACCGTATGGATCGGTTTCGCAATTATCAGAGAAACCTTTTTCCTCAAACCATTTTTCAATAACGCCGTCGTTAACGACTGCAGCATAACGCCATGAACGCATTCCAAAGCCGAGGTTATATTTTGCAACAAGCATGCCCATTTTACGGGTAAATTCACCATTACCATCTGGAATGAGTTTTACATGCTGAAGGTTGTTATGTCTGCCCCATGCGTTCATAACAAAAGCATCATTGACTGCAAGGCAGTAAACTTCATCAATACCAAGTTCTTGGAACTCAGGATAAAGCTTTTCAAAATCCGGCAATTGAAATGTTGAGCAAGTCGGTGTGAAAGCACCTGGCAAGGAAAATAGCACAACGCGTTTTCCTTTGAAATATTCATCAGTTGTTACCTCTTGCCAACGATAAGGGTTTGAACCACCAATCGATTCATCACGGACGCGTGTGTGGAAGATAACATCTGGAACTTTTTTTCCGATCATTTGTCTGCTCCTGTATTTGTCTTATATCTATTTTATCAACAGTGATGTGAGCCGGAATTCACTTCTCCAGCGTAAGGGATTACGCACATAGTTGCAAGTCAACACACAGAAGATTGTTAAATTAACACTCGATATTTATGGATAATCGCTTTAAATTGATCTGAACAGTGATCATATGGAGAGGAACATGGCTATACAGACAATCTCTACAACAGCCTTTACAGATCAAAATCCGGGTACGTCAGGTCTAAGAAAAAAAGTCAAAGTTTTCCAAACGCCGAATTATGTTGAAAATTTTATTCAATCAATTTTTGATTGCGCTGGCGATATCGCTGGAAAACTGCTTATTCTTGGTGGAGATGGACGTTTTTTTAATCGTGAAGTGATCCAGAAGGTCATTAAAATGGCTGCAGCCAATGGCGTAGGTCATATAAAGGTGGGATTGGGTGGAATTTTATCGACACCGGCTGCTTCCAATCTTATCCGTAAATACCACGCTGTGGGCGGTATCATTTTATCAGCGAGTCATAATTCTGGTGGTCCGTCAGGCGATTTTGGTATCAAATATAATATTGGTAATGGTGGGCCAGCACCTGAAAAAGTTACAAAGGCTATTTTTGAGACATCAAAAACAATAAGTTCCTACAAAATTGAAGATTGTGCAGATATTGATCTCGACAAATTGGGACAAACCCAGATAGGTTCAATGATCGTTGAAATAATCGATCCAGTCGTCGATTATGCGGATCTGATGGAAGAATTGTTTGATTTCGATCTAATTCGCCAAGCAACCGCTAATGGATTAACATTTCGGTTTGATGCTTTAAATGCGGTCACCGGTCCTTATGCTCATGAAATATTTGAAAATCGGTTGGGAATGAAAAAGGGTACCGTTGTCAATGGCACACCACTGCCTGATTTTGGCGGACGGCATCCAGACCCCAATTTAGTTCATGCGCATGATCTTTATGAACTTATGATGTCGGAAAATGGTCCAGATCTTGGTGCTGCCTCGGATGGAGATGGTGATCGTAATATGATCGTCGGGTGGCAACAGTTTGTTACACCATCGGACTCTTTGGCTATTCTTGCAGCAAACGCAAAACTGATCAAAGGGTACCGTAATGGCATTTCAGGTATTGCGCGCTCCATGCCAACGAGTGCAGCGGCTGATCATGTTGCAGAAAAATTATCTCTCAATATTTATGAAACGCCAACGGGTTGGAAATTTTTTGGCAATCTTCTGGATGCAGGAAAAGTCACTTTCTGCGGAGAAGAAAGTTTTGGTACCGGTTCTAACCATGTTCGGGAAAAAGACGGCTTGTGGGCAGTTTTATTTTGGCTCAATTTATTGGCCGCTACTGGCAAAAGTGTAGCTGAGATTGTTGAACAGCATTGGCAACAATTTGGTAGATCTTACTATACGCGCCATGATTATGAAGAAGTTGATGCGGCTGCTGCCAAAAAGCTTATGGATGACTTGTGTCGTCGCTTGCCAGAATTGTCAGGACATGAGGTCGCTGGGCTTACAATAGAAAAGGCAGATGATTTTGCTTATCATGACCCGATTGATGGCTCCATAAGTGAACATCAGGGGGTACGTATATTTTTCCATGGTGGTGGAAGACTAGTTTATCGTTTGTCCGGCACAGGAACCGCGGGAGCGACCGTGCGAATCTATATGGAACATTACGAAGCAGATCCACTCAAGCAAGATGACGACACACAGGAAGCACTAGCTGCCCTTATTGTTGCAGCAGACGAATTGGTCGATCTCAAGAAAACCTTAAATCGTGATAAGCCAAGCGTTATCACCTGATATTAAGATGATAGCTTGGTACTATTCTGCCTAATGAAAAGGCTTTGATAGCAAATACTATCGGAGCCTTTTCCATTTGTATCAATGTGTAATTTTTGAATAACCTAACAAATTAGATTATTTGGGGTGGATCATATCTTCCGGTCTGACAAGACGATTATAATCTTCTTCAGAAACACCAGCGTTCAAAGCTTCTTCCCGCAATGTTGTGCCATTTTTATGTGCTGTTTTAGCGATTTTTGCTGCTTTGTCATAACCAATGGCTGGCGCAAGTGCAGTAACAAGCATTAATGATTTTTCTAGAAGATCGTGAATGCGCTCTTCATTGGCTTTGATGCCTTCAACGCAATGGTCAGCAAAAGAAACCATGCAATCAGATAATATCTTGATTGATTGCAGAACGTTATATGCAATCACAGGCTTATATACGTTTAATTCGAAATGGCCTTGGCTGGACGCAACGGTTACTGTTGTTTCATTACCAAAAACCTGACAAGCAACCATCGTCATCGCTTCACATTGTGTTGGGTTTACCTTGCCAGGCATGATTGATGAGCCAGGTTCATTTTCAGGAAGACTCAATTCACCAAGACCGCATCTTGGACCGGAGCCTAAAAAGCGGATATCATTTGCTATTTTAAACAAATCTGTCGCAAGCGCATTTAAGCTGCCGTGGAAATTTGTGATTGCACCATGGCTAGCCAATGCTTCAAATTTATTTTCAGCAGTTTTAAACGCAACACCTGTTATGTCCGTCACAGCCTCAACAAAGGTTTGATCAAAACCGATTGGGGCATTTAGTCCGGTTCCTACAGCGGTACCGCCTTGTGCTAGCTTTGTTACATCTTGTAGCGCCATTTCAATGCGTACGCGATTATGTTCCAAAGCAGCACGATATCCAGAAAATTCCTGTCCGAGAGTAACAGGCGTTGCATCTTGTGTATGGGTACGACCAATTTTTATAATTTTTTCAAATTGCTTTTCTTTATCTTTTAAAGCTGCAGTCAGGTGGTCAATTGCTGGAAATAATTTTGTTACTGTTTGCATTGCTGCAGCAATGTGAATGGCCGTCGGAAATGAGTCATTGGAAGACTGGCTCATATTGACATGATCGTTAGGGTGAATTGGCTTTTTCGACCCCATTTCTCCACCAAGCATCTCAATCGCCCGATTAGAGATAACTTCATTCACATTCATATTGGTTTGTGTGCCGGATCCAGTCTGCCAAACAACCAGAGGAAAGTTATCATCAAGCTTGCCATCAATGACTTCATCGGCTGCTGCAATAATTGCTTTGCCTAACTCTGGTGATAGTTTACCAGCCTTCATATTGGCCATAGCTGCAGCTTTTTTAATAATACCTAAAGCATGTATTAATGGAATTGGTTGTTTTTCACCACCAATTTTAAAATTACGCAAAGAACGTTCTGTCTGGGCTCCCCAATAATGATCGGACGGGACGTCGATTGCACCAAATGTATCTGTTTCAGTACGCGTGTTTGCCATGCTATAACTCCTCTTTTATGCAGCAACGATAGAACAACAATCGTAGAGTGAAAAGACCTATAGCAAGAAAGTGAATTATTTGATCACCTTTTATGCGAAAAAGTGTGCCACGCGACAATATTGAGATGATAGATAGAATTTCTTGGATGTCTTTGGTGTTAGCAGAAAAGACATATCATCAAACTAAAACCTTCCGCCCGCATTTAAACTTACCCATATGAAACATACACTGATAAATAATGATATGTTTGAAACGGTTTGGTAATAAGCCACAAGATTGTAAAAGTTTAAGATCTCCGTAAGCTTACTAATTAGCTTTTATGCAACATTGGCACATATACTTTTCCGATCATATCATAATGTAAAGCTAATTCGTTTAGATCATCGTTATACGATAGCTTTTAGGAAGCAAGATTATATCTCTATGACATAAACAGAATAGTTTGAATAAAGGTTGTCTTTATAACAGTTACCTAAAATAATCCAAAATTTTTCTGGATATGCATGAAAACATTTGTAAAATTTCATTAATATGCAAAATTTTACATATTCATACAATCTGAAGTATTCGAGAATGGTGAGTAAAGGATATCGCTTCGTTTAAACAGCACGAGCGAACTCTACAACATTTGTGCGATTTGATTTATCTTTTAAGATAAGATCGTACCCCAATAAAATGAGTGTTGCCTTTTTATCTGCAGGAAAACGACGTTCACCAAGACCTTCTTCGACAGCCTCAATAGCTATTTTCATAACATCTCTGTCTAAAATACATGCACCCTGTAAATCATATTGTGCTGATGAAAACATTTCACTTTCACCGGTGATAAGCCACTGTAAACAAACGCCATAATAGGACGCATAGGCAGCCAAAGTAGATGCAGTAGGTTCATTTTCTCCGCGTTCATATGCAGCTAAAGAATTTTTTGAAACTCCAATGCTTTTTGCGAATGTCGATCGGTCTGGGTCACCAACAGCTTTTCTGACAGATCTAAGTCTATTCCCAAGCGCAGTTTTCGCCTCGTTTTCCGGTCTAGCCATAAAAAACCTCAAAACACAAAAAACCTATTTACAAAATAGGAATATTGGTTTAACTGTACTTCGACTGTCAGAAAAACCGACAGATGTTGAATAAAACACTCAAAAAACGGAAGCTTGAGCATCCGTTAATCTAGGAGAGTGCAATGCTAAAACAACATTAGAACAGTTATACTATTCTGACTTCAAAGCGCGAACGGATGTTACGTTGCGTGGGATTCAAGACTAGCGTAGCCCTAATGTGTCCAGCGTTGCTGTATTTGTTATGACTTCACGGTGTGGGCAAAAGAGCAAATGATAGCATCCAAATTAATCAGTCATATTGCTTTTTTATCCAAAACTTGAAGGCGTGGAATCGTATTTGTCAGCGATCATACTCTGCAAATTATATCCAAAACAAGCCGTCAAAGATGGTGACATAATATGAAACTCATACTGTGGACATTAGGCGATAAATGAAGAGCTGATTATGACAAAAAATAATAGTGATTTTGTCAAGTTTGTAGCAAATATGTTTTTTGTGGCTAATAGCGCTATTTTGCCAAGATTTAAAAAAATAATTTGGAAGTAAACCGATAATTATAACAAAATATAGATATAAAATATAATATAAATTAATTTACCCGATTAATTTATTTTTTATATTTATATTTTATGTTATATGATTAAATAAAAATATATTAAATTTATTTATATAAAAATAATATTTGTTAAAATGAATTATATCATTATTTTTTGTAAATAATTATTTGAATTTTCATTGGTGAATATGATATATGTATTTTAGTTTAGTCGTGCGTTATTAGTTGTGTTGGTAAGGAAAGAAGTGTGATATAAAAAATAATGTTTATATCTTATAAAAAAAAGGCTGACACATTATACGGCTAATGGTATGAAAAAAAATAGGGGGATAAAATGGCGGGTAACATATTATGATTATAGTTTAATCGATTTTTGGCGGGGATTAATCGGTTAAATACATGTATTATGGTGAGAGATATAAATTGGTATGAACCAGCAGGTTGTGTTGTACGACCTTGAATTTGGTAAGTAACGAAATGTGATATCAATTTTGCATTTTGTATAGTGATGCAAAGTGTCTATTATAAAAATAGGGGGTTTTGAACAGATTGGGTGTTCAGAAATCATATCAAATCACGAGCTAGGTTAGAAATTGACAGCGTTAATTTGACGTGGTGTTTTACTGTATGTTCTATTGCTTGTGTGAGATTGACAAGATTTCAAGAGAGTATTGTAGGCTTTAAATCTTGTTTTGCTGGTGTTTAACGTTAGGGTTTATTGGGTAAGATTGTTCAAAAGCGCCTTTTCGTTATATCAAATCTGCAAAGAACATCCATAAAGCATGAAACAATGTTCGCGAAATAGGACGATTGGGTTAGAGCCCCGCAACTCTAAACCTTATTGCCTATTGATCCGGTTGGAAGTGTTCTTCCAACCGGATCACTAAGGGTCAAAGTTCTCGATTTAACCGAGGAACAATTGACCCGTTAAAAAGGGTTTTAAAAGGCGTGTAAATCAAGATAGATTTTTTGGTTTATGGTCAGGCGCTGTAATTTGGGGATATTGGATAGGGAGATTTTGAACTGATTGGGCGTTCAGAAATCGTAACTGGTCGTAGAATTGAATGGAAGTTTGCCGTAGGCATTCAGAATAATACAACTTTTAGGCATTTCCGCGATTGGTGTCGCTGTTTGACGGAAATTGGAGTTTCCGTTAGGGCTTTATATGCTCGGGACTTTGCAATCTATTTTATAATTGGTTTAATAGATAGGTAGCGCTATGGGTTTTGTGTCTATCCTATTAAACTCAAAGTTCAGGAACGCGCTTCAACTATGCAAAACTGTTTTACCAAATAGGACAATTGAGTTAGGGCCCCGCAACTCTCAACTCGATTGCCTAATGATCGGGTCGAAAGAGTTATTCTTTCGACCTGACCTAAAAAAGAAATTAGAATATTCTCTTTTCAAGATTATTCATGGGAATGGGGTGTTCTAAATGAGACAATGGATTGCCGCATATACATTAGCAAATATTACTAGTGTGAAGGTCATATGTGGTATTTTGGGGAAATTAGACAGGGGGAATTTTGAGCTGATTGGGCGTTCAGAAATAGTAACTGGCCATAAAATTGGATGGGAATTTGCTGTAAATTGTCAGAACAAGACAATTTTTAGGCGTTTCCGCGATTGGTATAGCTATTTGACGGAAATTGGGGTTTCCGTTAGGGCTTTTTACACTCGTAACTTTGCAGTCCATTTTTATAATTTGGTTTCTTAGATAGGTAGCATTATGGGTTTTGTGTCTATCCTATTAGAGTCAACGTTCATAAACGCTCTTCATCTATGCAAAACTGTTTTATTAAATAAGACAATTGAGTTAGGGCCCCGCAACTCTCAACTCGATTGCCTTAGGATCAGGTCGAAAGATTTATTCTTTCGGCCTGATCTAAAGCAAGATCAGAATGTTTTATTTTCAAGACTAGTCATGAGAATGGAGTGTTCTAGATGATACAATGGATCGCCGCATATACATTAGCAAATTTGCATAGTGTACGGTCATATGTGGTGTTTTGGGGAAAATAGACAGGGGAAAGCTTAAGTGGAATATGTAGAGAAAAGGTTTGATACACGGAAGTTCGATGCACTTCTTGCATGAAGTACAAAAGAAATTCGCAATCAATGTAAGCTCATAAAGATAAAAGCGAGTTTTTATTGGTTAATAAACCTCATTCTAAATTCTCTATCGAGAGAGCATCTCAAAAAGTGAATTTGGTGACATTTAACTATTCAATGAAGTGAGACACTGAAAAAGACGTTGTATAAATTGGTCATTTAAGAATTAGGCTCGTTGGGTTCTTGGCCCCGCAACTTTGAACACAACAGCCTATAGATCCGGTCGAAAACATCCCTTCGACCGGATCGCTTTATTTATCATCAATTAAAGTGCCTAAGACATAATTTTATCGTGATTGACCTCAAATGGTATATATCCGATTGATAACTTTTAAGAGCCCAAACAAAATAAATTAGGTTGCTGGGTGATTTATTCTTTTTATTAAATTCAATTATAGAAAATGTATCAATCGTAGAACACAACGATGTTGTAGAAGGCATTCAAGATGTTGAAAATGACATTTGTGATGCTGGAAGATCAAAACAACTCGTCAGCATTAATTATGGGGCAATCAAGACAGTATTATTTCAAAAACTGGTTATAAAAAAACGGGCCCGAAGACCCGTTTAAATTTATTATTTTATAGGACTTGATTAGAAGTCCATACCACCCATTCCGCCACCAGGCATAGGAGGCATTGGAGCCTCTTTCTTAGGGAGTTCTGCAATCATAGCTTCAGTTGTGATTAGTAGGCCAGCAACAGATGCTGCGTTCTGTAATGCAGAGCGAACAACCTTAACAGGATCAACGATACCCAAAGCAATTAGATCGCCATATTCGCCATTGGCTGTGTTGTAACCGAAGGTTTCTTTCTTGTTCTCAAGAATTTTTCCAACAACGATAGAAGCTTCATCACCTGCGTTTGTTGCAATCTGACGAGCAGGAGCCTGCAATGCGCGGCGAACAATGTTGATACCAGCTTCTTGATCTGGGTTAGCGCCTTTAACAGTGATGTCTGCAGCAGCGCGGAGCAATGCTGTACCACCACCAGCAACGATACCTTCTTCAACAGCAGCACGTGTTGCGTTCAATGCATCGTCAACGCGATCTTTCTTCTCTTTAACTTCAACTTCTGTTGCGCCACCGACACGGATAACTGCAACGCCGCCAGCCAATTTGGCCAAACGTTCTTGAAGTTTTTCACGGTCATAATCGGAAGTTGTTTCTTCTATCTGAGCTTTGATCTGGCTAACACGAGCGTTGATTTCAGGCTTCTTGCCAGCACCGTCAACAATAGTTGTGTTTTCCTTGGAAATTGTAACCTTCTTTGCACGGCCGAGCATATCAAGTGTTACATTTTCAAGCTTAATGCCGAGATCTTCAGAAATAACCTGACCAGATGTCAAAATAGCAATGTCTTCCAACATAGCTTTACGACGATCACCGAAGCCAGGAGCCTTAACGGCAGCGATCTTCAAACCACCACGAAGCTTGTTAACAACCAATGTTGCCAAAGCTTCACCTTCCACATCTTCAGCGATGATGAGGAGTGGCTTGCTTGACTGAACAACAGCTTCAAGAACTGGGAGCAATGCTTGAAGGTTAGAAAGCTTCTTCTCATGGATGAGGATGTAAGGATCATCAAGATCGGCAACCATCTTCTCTGTATTGGTTACAAAGTAAGGTGAGAGGTAACCGCGGTCAAACTGCATACCTTCAACAACTTCGAGTTCTGTGTCAGCAGTTTTAGCTTCTTCAACAGTGATAACACCTTCGTTGCCAACTTTCTGCATGGCTTCAGCAATCATTGTGCCGATTTCTTTTTCGCCATTAGCAGAAATAGTACCAACTTGAGCAACTTCTTCAGAAGTTTTGATTTTCTTTGCTTTTTTCAGAAGGTTTTCAACAACTTCGTTAACAGCTGCATCGATACCGCGTTTCAAATCCATAGGATTCATACCAGCAGCAACAGCTTTTGCACCTTCTTGAACAATTGCTTGACCTAATACAGTTGCAGTTGTTGTACCATCACCAGCAACATCGTTGGTTTTGGAAGCAACTTCGCGCAACATTTGTGCGCCCATATTTTCAAACTTATCTTCAAGTTCAATTTCTTTAGCAACTGATACACCGTCTTTCGTGATGCGTGGAGCACCGAAAGACTTATCAATAACAACATTACGACCTTTAGGGCCGAGTGTTACTTTTACAGCATTGGCAAGGATATCAACACCACGCAACATGCGTTCACGCGCATCGCGGCCAAATTTGACTTCTTTTGCAGCCATTTAATTTCTCCTTGGGATATATCCCGGAATAGATTGGTAGGATTTATGGGAAAATGGCGATTAGCCGAGAATACCCATAATATCGGATTCTTTCATGATCAGTACATCTTCGCCGTCTAGCTTGACTTCCGTACCCGACCATTTACCAAACAACACGCGGTCGCCTGCTTTTACATCAAGAGCAACAAGCTTGCCGCTTTCATCGCGAGCACCTGGGCCAACAGCGAGAACTTCGCCTTCTTGAGGCTTCTCTTTTGCGGTGTCAGGAATAATGATGCCACCAGCGGTTTTTTCTTCTGATTCAACCCGACGAACGACTACGCGATCGTGAAGTGGGCGGAATTTGGTCTTAGCCATGTTATGAACCCTTAAACTATTACAATACGAATTAAGCTCAATATTAAGGGGGGTAACCCCTATTAGCACTCTAACACCGAGAGTGCTAACTCACCACAAGAGATAAAAATTGACCCTTTAGATGTCAAGGAGGCGACAGATTTTTTTTGTAATTTATTTATTGGTGCAGAAAAAATATTATTTTCTCATGCAATTTTTTTAAAAGTTTGCCAACAAAATCATTGATTGGTTGGGGTTTTTAATAATTGCAGAATGTTGCTTGAGTGTTTTGAAAACTTGAGAAAATCTGGGGACTAAATATACCAAGCCAAAAGGATATATCCGATCAACGGACAACCTCCATTCTCACAGGTTTGCTACAATCTGATGCTCATCGAAAATAAATAAAACAATAACGGACAAAGCCAAGCAATTAGGCTAAGCCTGATAACTTGAGTATTCATTTGCCCGTTAAAGCATTTCCTTATTAGAGCGGCATTGCCTCAACGCCTAAAACTTCAGGAACAAAATGGCGCAGAAGATTTTCAATACCGTGTTTCAAGGTTGCAGTCGAAGAAGGACATCCAGAGCAGGCGCCCCGCATATTCAAGTAAACAACGCCGTTTTCAAAACCACGAAAAGTTATGTCACCGCCGTCATTTGCGACCGCTGGTCTTACACGGGTTTCGATCAGTTCCTTTATTGTATCGACAATATCTTTATCTTCTTCAGCGAAAAACTCTTCTCCCGTTTTGCTATCCTGGGTATCGGTATGATGATCCATAACTGGAGCATTTGACATGAAATGCTCCATAATTGTACCCAATATAGCCGGTTTCAGATGACGCCACTCGCTGTCATTCTTGGTGACAGTGATAAAATCATATCCGAAGAAGACACTAGTCACTCCAGGAATCGCAAATAATTTTGCGGCCAATTGTGAGCGGTTAACAGCACTTTCTTTATCGCGAAATTCAACAACGCCGTTTTCAAGAACGACTCGCCCTGGAAGAAACTTAAGTGTTGCTGGATTTGGGGTATTTTCTGTTTGAATAAACATATTAAATCCTTTTCATGGTCAAGGATATGAAAGGTACTGTTTGACGACTATTTTTAATATGAGATTTAAATAGTCCTCTTTTCAAGAGGAAATCAACAATGATTTTATTTCTTTATCAAATGGGCTGATATTTAACCAACCAAATTACAACTATGCCGGTCAAGTGACAGAATCAATGTCTTCGTCACTAAGCCCATCAGGAATGATTGTAACAGGTATGGAAAAAGCGCTTCCCTTAGAGGCTATAGACTGCACCAAAGGTCCTGGTCCATCAATGCTTGACCCTGCGGCAAGGATCAAAACGGCAATATCTTGGTCGTCATTGATGACACGTGCAATTTGATCGGCTTTTTGCCCTTCGCAGATAATTGTTTCAGGCTCGATACCGACAATATCGCAAACTTCAGTTTTTATTTGAGCAAGAGTAGCATACGCCCGTTCATGCGCTTCGGCACGCATAATATCTCCAACACCAAGAAAATTTTGAAAATCAGAGCTATCAATAATGTATAACAAAACAAGTGCACCGTTTGTATTTTTAGCGCGCCTTGATGCATATTCAACAGCTCGCCGACATTCTGGAGTTTCATCAATGATAGCCAGAAATTTTCTTCGGTGACCTGTTTGGTGGCTGAGGCGTTTAGATACCATTAGTCATACTCTTCATCATCTTATAGTGACCGAGGTTACACTATTAATTTCAACTAAGATACGGCTTACTTATTAAGTAATAATATTTGCCAATAGCTAAGTTCAAGACTTGTTGAGATATAGGAAGAGGTAATATTTTTACAACTTGTAATTTGTGGCGTGTTGCGAATGTATATTATGATAACCGGCTAAAAACTATTTTTAAATGTAAAAAGCATTCCGCGTTTAAGCGGAATGCCTTGAAAATGAATATTTTACTGAACTATAAAATTAGTTTTGTAGGAAGCCAACAATATCGCGAACATGCTTCATTGTACCTTCAGCAATAACGCTTGCGCGTTCTGCCCCTTCACGCAAAACACTGTCAATATAGTCCGGTGAAGCGTTAAGTCTGCGTAATTCTTCCGTTACCGGCGCCAATACGCTTACAGCAAGATCAGCAAGTGCAGGTTTGAAATCAGAAAACTGTTTACCAGCGAATTCATCGATAACTGCCTGTTTGTTGGTTCCTGCAAGGGCCGCATAAATGCCAACGAGATTATCAGCTTCAGGACGCTCTTTTAAACCATCTAATGTTTCCGGTAGAGGTTCTGGATCTGTTTTCGCTTTACGGATTTTTTTGGATATATCATCAGCTGTATCGATAAGATTGATACGTGAGAGATCAGAAGGATCGGATTTTGACATTTTTTTCGTGCCATCACGGAGTGACATGATGCGCATTGCCGTATCGCCAATAAGTGCTTCCGCCATTGGGAAGAAGCCATTGACTGTTTCATCTCCGACTTTCATTTCTGTGCCGACGCCTAGTTCTGCAATACGATCGGAGTAGTCATTATTGAATTTTTGCGCAATGTCGCGTGTTAATTCGATATGTTGTTTCTGGTCTTCGCCGACAGGCACGTGTGTTGCACGGTAAACCAGAATGTCTGCTGCCATCAAACTTGGATAGGCAAATAAACCAAGTGATGCATTTTCACGATCCTTACCTGCTTTATCTTTAAATTGGGTCATACGGCTCATCCAGCCGATACGGGCGACACAATTAAAAATCCAAGCCAATTCGGCGTGTTGATAGACACGAGATTGATTGAAGACAACATGCTGTTTAGGATCGATACCCGAAGCCAAAAAAGCTGCCGTAACTTCACGGGTGGAACGCATCAGGTCATGAGGGTTAGGATTAACGGTCAAAGCGTGCATATCAACCACACAATAGATGCACTCATAGCTTTTCTGTAACTCTACCCAACGTTTAATAGCCCCGAGATAATTACCCAGATGAAGATTTCCTGTGGCTTGAACGCCGGAAAATACACGTGGCTTGAAAGAGGTCATAATCGGGTTTCCTATCGATTGTTATTTTTATTGGTTGTGTCAAAGCTGGTGTCTGAAAGCAAGAAAAAACAAGTTTATTTTCCTCTCAATCCCCTTTTAACCGTCGATAAGTTGGTTGCACCAAGTAAGAAGGCCAAACCAGAATAGACAATAATGGCCCCCACGACCAATGCCGTCACGCCAATGGCGCGATATGCTAGAGGTGCCGCAGTGGATAGCGGAAAAGCCATAAAGCCAATAGCATAGTGTAACACCAGTGCCATGATAATTGATGCTAATAAAAGGCGTGGTATACGGGTTAATAGGACTTTGTCTGTCTGCCAATGTCCACGTTTGATGAGGGTAAACAGCAATAAAATTGCATTAACCCACCCAGCAGATATTTCCGCAATTGCAATGCCTTGAGCAGAAAGATGCGGAAAAAGCGTAAGTGCAAGTGTAACATTGATAACCACCGATATGGCGGCAAAGATCATCGGGGTTTTGGTATCTTCACGCGCAAAAAAGCCCGGAATAAAAGCTTTAATCAGCACAAAAGCCGGCAGTCCCAAACCATAAATTCCTAAAATACCAGACACAATATGTGTCGATTGCGCTGAAAAATGACCACGTTCAAAGAGTAAACGCACAATAGGTTCTGACATGACTAAAAATGCCGCGGCAGCAGGAAGCGTTAAAAGCAAGGTAAATTCTACCGAACGGTTTTGCAAATGCGCGGCTTCCTTTAAATCACCGCCGCGCAAAGCGCGTGATAATTCAGGCAAGAGAACAGTAGCCACCGCAATACCAACAACACCTAATGGCAATTGGTAAAGCCTATCGGCATAAACCAGAGATGAGACAGCGCCCCCTTCACTGGATGCTATATTGGTATTGATTAAAAGGTTGATTTGGGTAATGCCACCGGTAATTGCAGCCGGTAAGGCAAGCCACAAAAGGCGACGAACATTATTGGTAAAATGCGGAAAACGAAAACCTATTTTCATACCCGCATTAGCAACGGCAACCCAAACTATCAAAAGTTGCACAATACCTGATGCCATGACACCCCATGACAATGCGATACCAACATGCCATGGATCTAAATTTTTATACCATGCATAAGCCAGTACACCAATGAGTATGATATTCAGAAAGACCGGTGCAATTGCTGCCGCAAAATATCTATGCAGTGAATTAAGCATTCCACCCATCATGGCAGCAAGTGACATACAAGCAAGATAGGGGAACATGATAACCGCAAAGCGGATAGTCGCTTCAAATTTTGATGCATCACTGGCAAAGCCTGGCGCAATAACATACCGCACCAGAAATGGCATGGATAATTCCATAGCGATGGTTAAAATAAGAAGGACAGAAAATAGAACGCCAAACACCTCTTCAGAAAATTTGCGTGCGCTTTCCAAGCCATCTTCGTCAATTTGTTTTGCAAATAATGGCACGAACGCCGAATTAAATGCACCCTCGGCAAATAACCGTCGAAACGTATTGGGAAAACGAAAGGCGGCATTGAATGCATCGGCAACCGGCCCCGTACCGACGGCAGCCGCCATCAACATCTCTCGGACAAAGCCGAAGACACGGCTCATCAATGTACCGGAAGCAACCGTTGCGAATTTTTTGATAAGGCTCATGATTTAACGGTATTTTCTATCGTATTGCTTTCTATCAGTGGCAACAATTTGCGCCGTATATTTGCTTGTTTTTGTGGGCTGGACAGCTTTTGTCCAACAAGATCCCTAACATAAAAAGTGTCAATAACCTTTTCTCCAAACGTTGTAATATGTGCAGACGCAATGTCGAGAGATAAATCTGATAATGTTCTTGTGACATCATAGAGCAAACAAGATCTATCTCTCCCCTCTATCTCTATGACACTGAACTTATCCGATAAAGCATTGTTAATTTCAACACGCGGTGTCACATCAAAAGCTTTTGCCGCATGTTTGGGTTTGACACGTTTTGCTATTACTTCAGGAAGGCGAATAGTGCCTTTTAGTGTATCTTCAATCATTTTTTCAACCCGTGATGCACGGCGTTTTTCATCATGGTCTAGCGCAAATTCTCGGCTAATTAATATAATATCCAAGGCGCGCCCATCTGTTGTAGTAAAAATTTGTGCGTCAACAATATTTCCGCCGCCAGCGGCACACGCACCAGTCACAATGGATAAAACACGTGGGTGATCGGGGGCAAGTATCGTTATTTGCGTAACACCTTCGAAATTATGTGTTTCCGCCATGGTTGCAAGCGCCGTTTCCAGTTGGTCGGCGTCCCTGATAAAATTGGCATGACGAATTTGGTCTTCCAATGAAACAGTAAGCCAATAATTGGGGTAATGCAGTCCAATATAATGCTGTTTTTCAGCCTCACTCCACCCTTTAAGAGCATCTGACAATCTTTGTTTGGAAGCATTAATACGGTCTGTTCTTGAAACTTGAGAGAAGCCGCCCGTCAACACCAATTCTGTTTCATGGTATAATGTTCTTAATAACTGACCTTTCCAACCGTTCCAAACACCAGGGCCAACCCCTTTAATGTCGCAAATGGTAAGAATGAAAAGAAGTTTTAGCCGATCCATTGTTTGCACAGTATCAGCAAAATCCTCGATTGTTTTACGGTCATTCAAATCGCGCGATTGTGCGGTCATGCTCATGGTGAGATGCTCACTGATAAGCCATGCAATAATCTCTGTGTCCGCTCTTGATAGTCCAAACCGTGGACAGAGTTTGCGCGCTATTTTTGCACCGGCAATCGAATGGTCTTCTGGTCTTCCTTTGGCAATATCATGAAGAAATAATGCAACATAAAGAACGGTGCGTTCTTTCTTGAAAGTTGGCATAATGGCGGAAGCCAAGGGGTGGTCGTGGTAGACATCGCCATGATCAATTTGGCTTAAACAGCTGATACATCTCAAAAGATGCTCATCAACTGTATAATGGTGATACATATTGAATTGCATCATCGCGACAATTTTTCCAAAGTCAGGTATAAATTTCCCCAAAACACCAGATTCATTCATACGGCGTAAAATCAACGAAGGATTACGGGGGGAAGTCAATATTTCCAGAAATAATTTATTGGCTTCCTTGTTCTCACGAACGTCGGCAGTGATAAGTTTTAACGAGCGTGAAGCTTCTTGGACAGCAAATGGGTGGCATTCAAGGCCATGCAAATCAGATAGGTGAAATAGCCGGATAAGGTTGATCGGATCACGGTTGAAAACTTGATCATCAACAATGTTGATACGTTGAGTATCAATGACAAAATCAGTCGTGCCATGGATCTTTTTCTTGCGGCGCGAAAATGTTAAAAATACACGATTTAAACCAGGTACGGGTTTAGCATATTCTTCTTCCAATGCCGCGGAAACAATACGGGTTAGATCACCAACCTGCTTGGCAACAAGGAAATAATGTTTCATAAACCGTTCCACATCTTCCATGCCGGGATGAGCTGTATAGCCAAGCCTATGGGCTATTTCTCTTTGTATGTCGAATGATAGCCGCTCTTGCGCTTTACCCGTTAAAAAATGCATATGGCAGCGGACAGCCCATAAAAAATCATCAGCTTTTTTAAAAATCTGCAATTCGGCTTTTGATAAAACACCTAAAGTTACAAGCTGGTCTGTTTTTGTGATACGATAATGATATTTTGCAATCCATAGCAATGTTTGAAGGTCGCGTTGTCCTCCCTTGCTTTCCTTGACATTAGGCTCAACAAGATAACGTGTTTCGCCAGATTTTTGATGGCGTGTATCACGTTCGGCTAGCTTTGCACGTATAAAAGCAGGCGATGTACCTTTAACAACGTCATCCTCAAAGCGTTGCATGAGTTCTTCAAACAATGGACGGTTTCCAATGAGAAAACGTGCTTCTAACAATGCGGTGCGCACCGTCATATCTTCTTGAGCCATTTTGATGGAATCATTGATATTCCTCGTGGCATGCCCAACCTTGAGCCCAACGTCCCAAAGCATATAGAGGATATATTCCATAACTTGTTCGCCCCATGGTGTTTGTTTCCACGGAAGAAGAAAGTGTATATCTATGTCAGATTTGGGGGCTAATGTGCCACGCCCATAGCCGCCAACGGCAATAAGGGCGATGCGTTCGCCGCTTGTTGGGTTGGGTAATGGATAAATGCGTTCAACAACAAATTGATAGAGCGTTTCAATAACGGTATCAATGAGCAGAGATAGACGTTTCGCGCATTGTTTACCTTTGCCATTTTTTTCAAGCAGCGCTTCTGCATTGCTTTGGCCTTCTTGAATTGTTTTTTTTAGTAGGCTAACGATGGCAGGACGAACAGCTACGGCAATATCTTTACTATTTTGATTCTCAATGAGCGCATCTAATTGGCTGCGCAAAGTATTTGCATCAATGAGAGTAAGACTTTTTGATGAAGTGCTCATGTTGTTTTGGCCAATCAATTTGAAGTTGTTTTAATAATGACAGATTATTTCCAACTATATTTCGCTTTCATTAATTTGACTATAGCTGGAGATGTTACGTCTGACAAAGGTGATGACATCTCTTTCATCATGGTTTAGGTGTCTAAATTACCAGTTAAGAATGAGTTGAAATTGGAACCCAAATGAAGCAGCTAAATAATTTAGAAGAAATCGTTAGCCAATATGACGCCGTCTTTTGTGACGTTTGGGGGGTTCTTCATAACGGTATAACAGCGTTTTTACCGGCTGTTGATGCGTTAAGAAATATTAGAAAGCAAGGCAAAACAGTTATATTGATTACCAATTCACCTCGTCCGCATGATGGGGTTAAGGCACAACTGGCCGGTTTTGGTATTTATGATGATGTGTATGATTTTGTTGTAACATCAGGTGATGCAACAAGAAATCTCATTGAAGAAGCACCAAATAAGCTATTCCATATTGGGCCAGAGCGTGACCTGGCATTATTTGATGGTTTGGATGTGCAATTGGTCGAGGAATATGAGGCGACGGGCATTGTCTGTACGGGATTGTTTGATGACGAACATGAAACGCCTGAAGACTACGCCGATCTTTTGCAGCAATTACGGTCAAGAAATTTACCGTTTATTTGTGCTAATCCCGATTTGATTGTGCATCGTGGTGAAAAAACACTTTGGTGTGCAGGTTCTTTGGCGCGCGCATATGCACTATTGGGTGGTAGAACTTTTATAGCAGGTAAGCCGCATCGCCCCATTTATGACCTTGCGATGAAGAAGCTCAACTCCTTACACAATGATACGCCCAAGAGCAGAATTTTAGCGATTGGTGATGGTATATTGACGGATGTAAAAGGTGGTGAGGATTACGGGCTTGATGTTCTCTATATCTCTGGTGGAATTCATAATAGCGAATATAGCACAGACGATAAAGTCGATAGGAATTTGCTGGAAGACTTTCTTAAAAAATCTGCTTGCCACCCATTTGCAGTCATGTGGGCTCTCAAATGACACATAAATTTTTGCGCTTATCAAATCTTATGGAATTGCCAGAAGATTACCACGGCGGGGTCATTGCTATTGGTAATTTTGATGGTGTGCATCGCGGACATCAAGCTGTGCTGCAAGAAGCATTAAACTTTGCTAAAGATAAAGGAAAACCGGCCATAGTTTATACATTTGAGCCGCATCCAAGAAGTTTTTTTAATCCGCAACAACCCGTAGATAGATTGACATCGGCTACAGAAAAATCAGAAATTTTTAAATTAATGGGGTTTGATGCCGTCGTCGAACAAGAGTTTGATGCTGAGTTTGCTAACTTAAGTGCAGAGGATTTCATTCACACAATCATTCAAAAAGGTTTTTCTGCAACGGCAATTTTTACTGGCAGCGATTTTCATTTTGGTAAAAAACGCAGTGGTAATCCGGAGTATCTAAAAAAAGCAGGAGAAAAGTCTGGTTTTGACGTTATCCAAGTTGCGCCATTTTGTGACGAAAACGGCATAATAATTTCATCAAGTCGGATACGTGAGTTTTTGTCTGTTGGCAATGTTGAAGAAGCAGCCAAATTGCTAGGCTATCGCTATACCGTAACATCGGAAGTAATTCATGGCGCTGAACTTGGCCGCACCCTTGGTTTTCCAACGGCAAATATGGCCTTGCCAGCGACAATTAAATTGGCTTTCGGTATATATGCCGTACGCTTTAGGCGAAAAAATGGCGAGCTTTATAATGGGGTTGCAAGTTTTGGCAGGCGACCAACTGTTGAAGGAAATGGTGTACCACTTTTAGAGACATATTTATTCTCTTTTAACGATAATTTATATGAAGAGATTGCAGCCGTCTCATTTTATTCTTATTTGCGTGAAGAAATAAAATTTGATGGTCTTGAATCATTGATTGACCAGATGAACCGCGATAGAGAAAAGGCAAGGAAAACTCTGGAAACAGTTCATCCTCTGTCTACACTTGATGAATATTTTACGTTCAAAAAGTGATAGTAAACAGGGTTAAGTTTGATCTTTTAGGCTTTGTTTGGGTGGCTGGAAACGTTGCTTCGTATTCACAACATCCAATAAGCAAAACATAAGGTTAAGGCTTCTATTGCGCTGAAAATATAGAAGCAAGTTTGGGAGTATTGTTGGTGTCTCATTACTTAAAAAAAATCATAGCTTTGAGTTTGGTAGGTAGCGCATATTTTCTTGTCAATCAATCAAACGCCCAAGAACCTTATGATTATCAAACAGGTCAAGCTGCAAGTGCTTCAGCACAGCAGAGCTATTACGATGATAAAAATTATCAATCCACCACACCAACGAAAAAACATTTCTATAGTGGCAACTGGTCATTAACCCTTGGTGCTTCGGTTTATACCGCGCCGAAATATGAGGGTGATAAGAACTACGATATTAATGTTGATCCGATGATATCAATCGGTAAAGCAGGGCGGGTAGAGCGTTTTACATCACGCAATGACAATATTTCTTTCTCGTTGTTGGATCGTCAATTAATTCGTATGGGATTGGTCGGTAAAATACTGACTGGTCGTGATAGTGATACGTCTGGCGATCTGAAAGGATTGAAAAGGGTTAAGTGGGGCGGTGAAGCTGGTGGTTTTGCCGAACTTTATCCAACAGATTGGTTGCGTCTTAGAGGTGAATTACGCCAAGGTTTTCGTAGCCATGATGGTGTGACGGCAGATTTAGCCGTTGATGCATACACCAATATAACCGATACAGTGCGGTTATCTGGCGGTCCTCGTGCGTTTTATGCAACCAAGGATTATTTCAAGAATTATTATGGCGTTAATGCGAAGGAATCGCTTCGCTCTGGTTTAAGAGAATACCACGCTGATGATGGTTGGGGATCTGTGGGGCTGGGCGGTGCTGTTACATGGAAGACCACACCGAAGGTTACAACAAGCTTGTTTGGTGAGTATAAACGCCTTGTTGATGTTGCAGGTGATTCTTCCCTTGTTGATCAACGCGGTGATAAGAACCAGTTTACAGTTGGTGTTTCGGCAACGTATCGCTTTGACTTTTCCATTCGGTAATACAAATGGGAAAATACTAAATCAGCTTTATAGGCATTTGATTTTTTGAAAATGCGATTGATATTTAGTCGATTAGTGACGAGCTAATATTTGGCATTGTCTCTGCTCTATTAACGATCTTGGCAAATTCATCGATAAATATCGTTGAAGTGGCAATAATGGCGAACAGAGTAATGGCAATAACCAGTATATATTCCAAAACACTGTAAACAAAATGCGATCGGCGTGTATGGGTTGATAATTCAAGAGCGTCTGAACCACGCTTTAGCATTTATAATTACCTCGAAATCTATTACAAAAATCCAGCTATTTGGACTTTGATATGTCTGCGGCAAATGCTTAAGGCATGATTATTTCAGGCGCTTTAAGATTTATAGTGAAGAAAATACTAATTTTATTGTCAAAAAATAACGAACAGTTCGTCATATTTTCAATGTTTTGAAAAGCGACGAAAATACTTTAATTAAACTATACATCCAAGTATTCACTTAAAGGGAATAAAAATGAGCAGAACGTTTAATGTAGCTATTTTAATCGGCAGTTTACGCAAGGAATCTTATAGCCGCAAACTCGGCAAGGCATTTGCCAGTTTAGCTCCAAGCGATTTTAAACTTGATTTCGTCGAGATTGGCGATCTTCCACTTTATAATGAGGATCTGGAGACATCCAATCCACCTGCTGCATGGACGCGCTTTCGCGAAGAGCTCAAGAAAGTTGATGCCGTTATTTTTATAACCCCTGAATATAATCGCTCAATTCCTGCAGTTTTGAAAAATGCAATTGATGTTGGCTCGCGTCCTTATGGACAAGGCGTATGGAATGGAAAACCTGGTGCTGTTATTTCAATTTCACAAGGTGCTATCGGCGGATTTGGTGCAAATCATCAGCTGCGTCAGGCATTGGTATTTAATGATGTCCCGACCATGCAACAACCAGAGGCCTATATCGGACAAATCCAGAATCTATTAACAGATGACGGCCAACCAACGAATGATAATGCCAAAGCATTCTTTACATCCATTATGCAGTCTTTTGATAAGTGGGTTCGTCAACTTCTTAAATAAATTTGATAGATCATTCATTGCTATAAGGCTCTGGGACATAGCGTTTCAGAGCCTTTATTTTATGCTATCAAAGCTATCTGATTTTTATAAGGATATGTTTTTAATACATTTTGTTAAAAAAAGTGAATGATTTATTAACAAATGGATCTTCATATCGCTGCATTTTTTCTCCATATTAAAATTACAAATAGCGGCGAGTATCGTAAATAGTGGAGAGTAATGAAATGCAAAATATGGACAGTCTAGTAACTTGGCAACCGTCTCAACTTCTTATCGCTGGGTTGGTCGTTGTAGTTGTTAATATGTCTTTGGGCTTTTCTCTATGGAAAGCGCTATCGCATTCATTGTGGACACCGTATTGGCACGTTTCATCTCTTATCACTGGCGTTGGCGCTCTTTCTTTGGCGATTACGATCAGCCGTGTGATAACAAATGAATTTCTCGTCAATTTATCATGGGCAACGATGACAGTTGGTATTCTCATGACTTTGTGTGGTGCTGCAATTGATGCAATACATTATATGAGCTTGTATCGTAATCCTAACAATCACCATCGCCACGCATAGCAATCGAGCGTCATTCTCGCTGAACGTCATTCAATTTAAGCATCATTCACCATTGTGAATGAAGAACACTAGAGAGAATGACGAACGTTAGTGTGAATGACGGATATCAATGTAAATGGTGAACACCAATGAGAACGATGAGCACCATTTACGAATAGCAAAATGTTATTTGTTTTTAGCAAGACCATATAGGGTGGCGGCTCTGCCACCTGATTTGCAATAGGCAAGAACTGGAAATTCGCAGTGGTCTAATGCCTCTTTCATGGCATCGATGCTTTCATTCTCAATATTGGGTGGCGTGACGGGTATAAAAAACGCGCTCATTCCAAGACTTTTCGCTTTTTGTGCAATGGAGGCAAAAAGTGGCTGGTTAAACTCCTCATCATCCGGCCTATTGCAGATAATGGTTTTAAAACCTTGATGAGCTAGCTCCTCAACCAAGTCTTCCGTGATCTGTCCACAGACAAAAACTTGGTTATCAATTTCACGTAAATTCATAGAAATCCATTCCACCCTATTCATTCTTTTGCTAAGTATAAAAGTATCTGATTGCAAGAGAGGTGGCAAGCACACAAATATTTGTTTCTATTGTTGTGAAACAATGCATTTGCCGATTAATAAATCCGATTTATAAGAACAGTCGAATAGATTCGACGGGATATTTGGTCTGATATGAATAAAAAAGCGAAAATGGATAACGGGGAATATTCCATTGAAAAAAGCGATGATGAAATTGATTTCAAGCCAAGTCTGACAAACTTTCCAATTCTATCATTGACCAAAGGAAGCTTAAGCGAAAAAACTAAATTGGTTGCCGAAGAAGTGCCAATTGCGCTTTCCTATGATGGCACGACACAAGCGGTATTAATGGCTTCGCCTGATGATTTGGAAGATTTTGCTTTTGGTTTTAGTCTGACAGAAGGTCTTATCAATAGCCCAGAGGAAATCGAGCGGATTGGTATCGTCAATGTGCCACGCGGTATTGATATTCAAATCTCACTTAATGTTGACCGGCGGGACGCATTTCGCAAACGCAGACGGAATATGGCAGGACCTGTTGGTTGTGGCTTATGTGGAATAGAATCCATTGATGCGGCTATGCGAGACATTCCACGTGTGCAATCTGATGTGACTTTTAGCAATGCAGATGTCTGTGAAGCTGCACGTGTCATTTGTCAGATGCAGACGTTAAACAATTTAACCCGTTCTGCTCATGCCGCAGCATTTTATACCAAGGAAGCTGGCGTTCAGTTTATTAGGGAAGATGTTGGTAGACATAACGCACTTGATAAATTATGCGGGCATTTATTTCGCAATCATATCAATGTCACAGATGGTTTGATTGTCGTAACAAGCAGATTGTCTATGGAAATGGTTCAAAAAGCAGCAATGTTGGGTGTTTCCAGTTTGGCTGCTGTTTCTGCAGCAACTGCAGAAGCCATCAGAATTGGCGAACAATCAAATATGACATTGATTGGTCGGGTGCGTGATCAGGATTTTGAAATCTATTGTGGCGCACAACGGATACTTAACGCCACAGCATAAAAGCTCATGCATTTGCAATAAATGCAATTCACCAGCATGATAAGGCTTTCTAGCCTTATCCGGCCAAAAACGATTTGCCTTAGTTCATTCCTACAACAGCAAATGCGATTGCAACATTCATGCTAACAATCATCATCGAGTAAAATACGGCGGTTTTCATCATATCAGTCATTTCATCACCTCGAATGTTTTGTCTATCACGCTATGTTACAACACGTAATATAACAATGTGTTACAATTCTGGCAATTGTGAAAAGTTCCGTGACATTTTTTTAATTTTTTGGAAAAGTGCCTGTTTTCTAACGTTTTTGCCAGAATTTTTGGATCAAACAAAATAATTGTTAGATAAAACATCACCTTGTTTATGCCATTTTGGTTATTTTTTTATAAATTTTACCTTTCACACTGTCTTTAACGCGCCATGTTCGCGCAAGGTTCATTTTTTATTTTCATAAAAATAAAATCAGTTGTGTGATGGAGTAGCCATTACGCTATTTGACAGATAGAGGGAAAAACACGTGCAGCAAAGCGCGGTGAATTCTACCGATAAAAGTAACAAGTTCTCTGGCAGCGATGTGGGATTTGCTGCTGGCATTGTTGTCATTTTAACAGTTTTATTTCTGCCCGTTCCATCATTTATCTTGGATTTGGGCTTATCATTTTCGATTGCTTTTTCTGTTCTCATTCTCATGGTTGCATTATGGATCCAGCGGCCGCTTGATTTTTCCGCGTTTCCTACGGTCCTACTTATCGCAACCATGCTTCGGCTGTCTCTTAACATTGCAACAACACGCGTTATCCTTACCCATGGAGATGAGGGATATACGGCTGCGGGGCACGTTATTCACGGGTTTTCACAATTTGTGATGGGCGGGGATTTTGTCATTGGTCTTGTTGTTTTCGCCATTCTCATTATCGTCAACTTTCTGGTTATTACAAAGGGCGCAACACGTATTGCAGAAGTAGGGGCTCGATTTACCCTCGACGCTATCCCGGGTAAGCAAATGGCTATTGATGCCGATTTGTCTTCCGGTTTGATTGATGAAAAACAGGCGCAAAACCGTCGTCGTGAGCTTGAAGAGGAAAGCTCTTTTTTCGGTTCCATGGATGGTGCATCCAAGTTTGTTCGTGGCGACGCTATTGCTGGTCTTATTATTACCGCTGTCAATATTTTTGGCGGTATTGTTATTGGCGTTACACGCCACGGCATGGATATTTCGCAAGCAGCCGATGTTTTCACCAAACTGTCGGTTGGTGATGGTCTGGTCACCCAAATTCCTGCTCTTATTGTGTCGCTGGCTGCTGGATTGCTCGTTTCCAAAGGTGGAACACGCGGTTCAACCGAAAAAGCGGTTTTTGGACAGTTGGGAGGCTACCCAAAAGCATTATTTGTGGCCGCTATTTTATTGGCAATTTTGGGGCTCATGCCTGGTTTGCCCGCTTTTCCATTTTTAACATTGGCGGCAATGTTGGCTGGTATCGGTTTTTCAATACCGCGTCGTTTGCAAAGGGAAGCCGCCGAACAGCAGGCATTGCAGGCGCAAGCCGATCAAATCGCAAGAAGGGAAGAGAGCCAATCTGTCAAAGCATCACTGGAAACACCACAGATTGAATTGAGTTTAGGCAAACAATTATCAACGCGTCTACTTCCGCATCAGGCCGAATTGGCAAATCGTGTTGCCAAAATGCGCCGCAAGTTTGCGCAGGAATATGGCTTTGTTATTCCTGAAATTCAGGTTTCTGATGATTATGATACACCGGCCAAAAGTTATCGGATAAAATTGCATGGCACTACGGTTGCATCATATGAAATGCGCATTGGTGACGTATTGGTTATGTTGGGCGACAAACCTGTTCCCAATTTGCCGGGAGAAGAAGTGCGTGAACCAGCCTTTGGCATGCGTGCTTTTGCAACGTCCGAAACCTTTCGTCCAGAACTTATGCGCGATGGGTATCTTGCGGTGGATAATCTGTCAGTATTGCTGACGCATTTGAGTGAAGTTTTGCGCAATAATTTGGCGCAATTGCTTTCCTATAAGGATATGCGCATACTTTTGGAACGCTTGGGGCCAGAATATCGCAAACTTCTGGAGGAAATCTGTCCGGCACATTTATCCTATTCTGGTTTGCAATCGGTATTGAAATTGTTGCTTGCAGAACGTGTTTCTATTCGCAATCTTGATCTTATTCTTGAAGCTATCGCGGAAATTGCGCCCCATGTCCGGCGCGCAGAACTTATTGTCGAACACGTTCGTATGCGTATGTCGCAGCAAATATGTGGCGATTTGTCGGATAACGGCGTTTTAAACGTGTTGCGCTTGGGAAGCCATTGGGATCTTGTTTTCCATCAGGCACTAAAACGGGATGCCAAAGGTGAAATCATCGAGTTTGATATTGATCCGCGTGAACTGGAAAAATTCGGCACGGCTGCAACAAATTCCATTCGCAAACACATGGAAAAAGGCGAACGCTTTGTTTTGATTACCTCACCGGAAGCTCGCCCTTATGTCAGAATGATTATCGAGCGGTTGTTTACAACCTTGCCAGTTTTATCCCATGCCGAAATTGCACGGGGCGTTGAAGTGAAAACCTTGGGAACCATAGCTGATTGATAGGATTAGGTCATGTCGTTCACCTCGCTTCCCCTTGATCAACTGGTTGTAGTCACCATGTTGATTTTTGCGAGGGTGGGGGCTTGCTTGATGCTGGTTCCTGGCTTTTCAAGTTCACGCATTCCGATGAATCTGAGATTATTTTTGGCCATTGCGTTTTCGCTCATTATAGTGCCATTGATCGGTGACAATTTTCACAACATTACTCAAAATCCGACACTAGGCACCTTGCTTGCCGGAATTGCTGCGGAATCGCTTGTTGGAGCAACATTTGGCGTAATCGCGCATGCTTATATGTGGGCGGTTCAATTTATGGCAAATATTATCGGTATGTCTGCTGGATATTCCGGTCAACCCGGCAATAGCGTCATTGAATCAATGCCAGAATCCCAAGTTGCCAATTTTATAACTTTAGGGATGTTAATGCTGTTTTTTGCAAGTGATCTTCATATGGTTGTCATAAAAGGCTTGCTGACATCTTACCAAATTATACCTGTGTCTTTAACACCAAAGCCGCAATCCGCGCTTATTGATTATAGAGATGCACTTTCACAAAGTTTTTTAACTACACTGCGGATAGCAAGCCCATTTATTATCTATGCAATTCTGGTCAATATATCAGTTGGTTTGATTAACAAATTAACCCCTAGTATTCCCGTCTATTTCATCTCGATGCCCTTTGTCATGCTGGGGGGCTTGTTATTGTTATATTATTTGATGCCAGAAATTCTAACCTTTTTAACGTCGGAACTATCAACCTGGTTGAATAGGGGGCCATAATGACAAACGATATTCAAAGGTTTGGCAAGCTTCTGAAAGCGCAGAAATTGGTCAAAATGCGCGACGAAGCCAATCTGGAAAATTCGCGGAGCTTGCGTCAATCATTAGACGAAGAAGACCACTTTTTAATGTCCTTGATGGAACATGGTTCGCAAGCAGATTTTTTTGATCCCACATTGCTATCACGCCGCCTTGAACGCAATGCACGTCATGAAGCGGTGCTCGACCATGAAATTGCCAATCAGACACAGACTTTATTACAATCATCACGCCGTTGCGATGTCATTGATGAAAAATTGCAACAAGCCAAAGATATCGAGCAACGCAAAGACATGGCCGCAATGTTGGAAGAATATGTTGCCGCTAAAATCATTAAAGACACCAGCTTGGCATAAGCTTCGCAGCCTATATTTATAGCCTTAGGAATATCGTAAACGTATAAAATCGCACAGATATTCTTATTCTAAGCATAATCCGGTTTGTTACGGACATAAGCTTGAAGAGGTAGAAATGGCTATAAAACCGCCTTCTGATTTGGTGTTGGATGTTTCTCGGGCTGCAGATCCACTCGAATATCGGGCATCGGTGGAAAAATTGCGCAATGCACAAAGTGCTGTTCGTGCTGTTAATCAACTAGCCAACGGAAATTCATTTGCCCAATTGACTAATGCTGATGGAACAACATCGCAACCTCTGTCAAATCAATCAATTAATCAGGTCAAATACAAATTGAAGCCAGAAGGCGGAGATAATGTGGAAGCTTACAAGAAGTTTGAAGCTTTCATGTTGCAAACATTTATCCAAAATATGTTTACCACTGACACGCCCTCTGTTTTCGGTAAGGGGCAGGCTGGCGAATTCTGGAAATCCATGATGGCTGAATCGATGGCAAAAGAAATGGCCGATCATGGTGGCATTGGCGTTGCTAAAATGTTGGAAAATAACCAGCAGATGAGACAAGCCAATGTGGAATTGACGAATGAGCTAAACTCTACTCATGGTTTGGGAAAGCTTGCCAGAGCAAGCAAAAATCCACAAGCCACAATCGATAATATCGTTCACAGCAATGAGATTAATCTTGTCCGCCAACATATGACAAAAAATACCTGATGATGTGCGCGCGGCAATGGTTATCATAAAATGAAAGGGAATTTCTTATGCCGTTAACGGAGCAGGGAAAAGGGTTAATATCATCTATTACAAAAAAGAAAAAAGATGATCCTATTGGACGTGTGATCGCAGTGGCGAGATTCACAGCCGCAGTGAGCAGCCTTGAAGACGTTGTCGACTACGAGACAGAGGCTCTGGAAAAAAATCAAAATCCCAACTTCAATGATATTAATGCGCGTAAGACGCGCGGTTTGCGCGATTTGAACCAATCTATGGAGGAAGTCGCCAAATATATGAATGATATGGTTAAAACTGAGCTTGAAATATTATTGCGTGGTTTGGCAACAAAGCTTGAGCGGAACAGTGAATTGTTGAAAGTGCATCTTGAGGCCGTCAGCGAACTTTCTCAAATGATCCAAGATGCAGCACGACAGCAGGAAACTGACGGAACCTATGACCCATATTCAGTCAATAATGGGCGCTATAAATGATAAAAATTGTTGCCATTGGTTTGTGGGTATGCGTGGTTGCTTTAGGAACCCTGATGCTGGGCATCAAGATAAACTCTGAACCAAAATCAGCAGATGCAACAGAAAATGTAGGTCCGACGATTGATTATGATCGGACTGATGTCATGAGTGTACCAATTTTAGCTGATGGAAAAGTGAACGGCTATATTATTTCTCAGCTCATTTACACGGTCGATTCAAATGTAAAACACAAGTTGAATGTGCCTTTGGGGATTTTTGTGAACGATGAGGTTTTCAGAATATTTTTCGGCTCATATTCCGACACGAAAAAAATCGAACGAGTAAAGTTTGATGATGTGAAAAAACAAATTATTGACGGGGTTAATCAGCGCTTTCCTGAGCCCGTTATTAAAGATCTTATGGTTGAGCAGTTTAATTATATTCCAGCAGACCAGGTTAGAGATATGAATAAAGTAAAATAACAGCAAAAGCAGCTATTGATCTTATTGGATTGTTTGGAAATAGGGCGCGCTATGCGCCTTTTCTTTTAATATGTTACGATGCCTTTAGTGGGCTTGTATGTTTTGAATGCGGGCATCATCAAGGGCTTGCATCAAAATACGGGTATTCGTATCGTCATCACCAGGATTTTCAAAAACTATGTTTTCCAGTTGGATAGCAAACCCTCCAGGCGACATGATAATCTGGAAATATGCCGTAACGCCTTCATTAGAAAATTCCATATCAAGCGTGATCGTTGGTGGTGTATCCCAATCCAATAAGTAACTTCCATTATGCCCAAAACGCATTGTATGGGGATAGAAGTGTAGTTCAGTGGCTGCATCAATAATGTCGGTGATATTGGCAAAATGCTCGTCATGGATATACGCGATGAAATCAGCCGCGTCGACCAGTTTGATTTCTGGTATGATACGAGCCACTTGTTTGGCAATCATCATTTCACGCATTTCATTCAAAGTATCTTCGCTCATTTTATTTTTCACGACACAGTTTAAATTGAACTAGAACGATATTTATTCTGTCACTGTAGCTTTTGACTATTAACAAAACGAATCAATTCAGCAACAGCTTGATAGAATTCTTGCGGTATAACTTGATCAACTTCAACTTGTTTATAGAGTGCTCGTGCCAATGGCACGTTTTCAATCACAGGTATATCATGTTCAGTGGCTATTTCTCGGATTTTGATTGCCAAAATGTCCTGTCCTTTGGCAATAACAACAGGGGCATAGTCTGCAGGTGGTTGATATCGTAAGGCGACAGAAAAGTGTGTTGGGTTTGCGATAACCATGGTGGCTTTGGGTACATTGGCCATCATTTGGCGGCGTATACGGTCACGTGCTAATGACCGCATACGTGCTTTCACCATAGGGTTACCTTCGATTTCCTTTTGCTCATCACGAAGTTCCTGCTTGCTCATGCGTAAATTTCGTCTCCAGCTAAATCGTGACCAAGCAATGTCGAAGCCGGCGATGGCAACGACAGAGACAGCAAAAGAGATAAGAAGGTGAGCAATTTCAGATCGGATATATTCAGGTATTGCTGATGAATCGGTTGCTAAGGCATCAATAAAAACCGTATTTCCTTTGAAAAAAGAAAAATAAACAATCAGGCTAACACCAATCAGCTTTGCCAAAGATTTTAAAAACTCAACAAAGCCGGCTTTACCAAAGATACGATTTAAGCCATTTAATGGTGAGATGCGTGAAAACTGCGGTCTAATTCTTTCTCCAACAAATCGTGGAGCATTTTGTATCATTGAGGACGCAATGCCTATAACAGGAATAATAACAAGTATGGGCGCTAAAGCCAAACCGACAGATCCCCCCACCAGAAACATAAGATGCTTGATGTCTTCTGCCCCATTTAGGCGCCAACTTTCAGGACGTTCTATCCATTGGACAAGAAAAGTAGACAGTTTGGAAATTGATGGTAATGCCACAAAAATGGCAATTATACTGTAACCAACAAGAGATGCAAAAGTCGGCAATTCGCGTGAAAAAGGCAAGTTTCCCTTCTCTTCGGCTTTGCTTATTTTGTGCTCGGTCGGTTCCTCTGTTTGACTGTCTTTATCAGGTTTTTCCTCAGCCATAATTTATCATTTTGAGGAAGCCTTCCCTTCGTCACCTTCCGTGTTTGGAACCCCATTGCTATCTTGTGCAGCGTCGGCATCGCTTGTCAGTGTTATTTTTCCTTCATTGGCCAATTTGATAGCGTCTTGCGCAATCGTGCGTCGTGCATTTGTAATATCAACTTGCGTCAATACATCGTTCGGCGATTTCAATTCCGCTTCAACCATACGACGGCTGCGTTGGGACAATGAGCTTAAAATAACATCAACGATATTTTTATCGGCACCTCGTAGAGCAGTTATAATGACATCTGTTGGTATATCATCAAACAGCAGTAAGCGTGCGCGTGCAGTGAGGCGCGGAATGTCATCAAATACAAATAATTTGGATTTTATCTTTTCCAGATCATCTGGATCAAGACCATCGAGACTTGCCAACATTTCGTCAACATCACTCTTGTCGAGCTGATTTAAAATCGTTGCCACTTCGCCATAATGCGATTGTTCCGCCGTATCGCCTTTTTGTGAGAATAGCGGCCGTAACGCTTGATCTAATATCTCGTCAACAACTGGTAATACCGCACGTAAATGCAATGTCCGGCGAATGACATCGCCCCGTATGGCCATTGTTTGCGCAAGTAACAATTTTGCTGCAAGATCAGATGGCAGGCGTGAAATAATATAAGCGAGAACTTGCGGATGTTCTTGCGAAAGATAGTTTTGTAACTCTTCGGCAGACATCTTGCCCATAATATCCCAAAGACTTTCCAAGGGTAGGGCAGGCGTTGCATTGGGGTCGAGTACCTTTGCAGCTTCATCTTCAGGCAGTGTTTCCTGAACAAGCGTGTCAAATCGTTCACCAGCTTGGGAAAAAGATGCGCCTTCCGCAAAAGCGTCTTCAAACTGTCTGACCAATATATCAAAATCATCAGGCGTGATATTAGGAAGTGTATGTGCTTGGCCACTTAACCGACGCAAATCTTCTGGCGAAAAATGTTTAAGCACTTTTGCCGCTGCAGGTTTACCCATTGCAACAAGTAATGCCGCTACTTTTTGTTGTCCTGTAAGGTTATCAATAACAGACGATGTTTTTGGCTTTTCCGATGCAGTTTCATCAACCACCGGATCTTCGCTTTTCACATCGCTGTCTTGTTCAGATTGCGCCATAACCGTCTTTCAAACGCCTTATTATATTTTATTTACCGATAATTTCGGTCAAACTTACTCCAAAACGTGATGAATCATCTTCCATCACAATGACTTCTCCACGCGCGATTACGCGGCCATTCACCACAATATCAACCGGATCTCCGATCTGCTTATCAAGCGTGATGACAGCACCACGACCCAAATTCATCAAGGTGGCAACCGGCATGGTCGTGCCCCCTAAAACAACCTGCACTTCTACAGGAATACTCATGATAAGATCGGCATTACCGGGGTGATCTGCAGAATTCGTTTGATTTGGTTGCGCCTGTGAATTGCCATGGTTGGAAGTATTCGATGAAAAAGTTGCACCAGCAGCTTTATGTGCACCCCCAGCAAAATCACTATTTGTAGCCTTGGAAGAAGCATCAGAATGTGACGAGGCCGTTTGCGATGTTTTAGCCGTAGCATCAGATCCATGAATATCGGATTGGTTGCGTTGTGCGTCGCTATGCGATTGCTCATCCGTTGCGCTGGCAGACGAACCAGCTTGTGAACTTGCAGATTTATCAGTTTGGGTCGGTTGATCGGTCATATTATTCACCGCTTATTCTAGTGTGTTCCAATAATCAGTTATAGCTGAACTGTATTTTTTAAGTCGGCTCTATGAACTCTACGCTGGACAAAAACCGGAAGACCTTTTTGTTGTAATGTTTGCTGAGAGGCTGAATGGGAAGGTGAAGACCCTGAAGATGGACCGTGGGCTTGAGCTGTGAGTATGCCGCGTAAACGGTTAAAATCGTTCTGCAATTGATTGCGCACAGTTTCCATATGCGCAACAGAGCGGTCCACTTCTCTGCGAATGCGAGCAGATTCCGTAATACGTGCATCCAGTTTACGATTTTCATCACGAAAATCTTGGTGTTCTTCACGCAATGCTTGAATGGCATGGTCAAGACTTGACGTCGCAGCATGCACTTGCTGTGCAAGCTCACGCCCCAACCGTATTGTGCTGGCAAGTTTACGGGATGTGATAATGAAAACCCCAAGAGAAATCATTGCCAGAATAGCACCCACAATATTAACTATGAACCAGCTCATCATACATTTCCTCTTCTTCATCGATAAGGTCCGAGACTTTTACCGAAAAATTTGATCCTACTTTACCTAAAGAACACTTGTAGAGCGGCTTATCACCACTCCGTAATCTGATTTGTTTGACCGCATGAATTGGCAGTGGCAGAACTTGTCCAATTTTAAGATGCATTAAATCATTGAGTGTCATTGTCCCTTGCAAAATGTAAGCTTCAATACCAACATGGGCACGGCTAACTTCTTGGCGCAGTCGCTTTGCCCATAAGGGGTCTGTTCGGGTAGATGGTGCACGCAAAACCCGTGTGACAGCTTCCTGAATTGGTCTATGGCAACTTCTTGGCATTAATAAATTCAGATTTGCGTCAGCTTCACCTATTTTGATGGAAAGGACACAGGAAAACATCCGTAAATGCTGAAAATTATTGATATCAAATTGCTGCGCTTGAATGGTTTCTTTGAAGCTGAATAACGACCCGTCGCCATTGCCAAAAACATCATCCATTGCATAGGATAATAATTTAGCCAGCGTCTCACCGGTTTTATTTTCTACTGCACTAAACGGGCGACCATTTCTATTGATAGCCATTGGTTCAGATGCACCAAAAAAAGCGTCCGTTACAAGGCTTACGAGATTGGCATCCAGCACAAACAGGACATCGCCACCCCACCGGTCGGCTTCAAACCTAATAATAAGGGTTTCGCTGCCAATTACTTTCGAAAGTGCATCGGCTTTCAATGTGTCGAGCGATTTTACTTCTGAGACAAATGTTGCAGAAGTATATTGTGCTAAGCGCGTACAAAGATTGCTGGACGCATCACCGAAAACATGCTGGAATGACATTAAATCATCGCTGGAAAGACCAGCAGCCTGCAAAATATGTTCTGCTAAAACATCTTTTTTCTTTTCAGTAGCTGCATCATCGCCCTGCGATGGATGTGTTCCATTGGGTTTATCTGTTTCGTTGACTTTCGACTTTGTGGCGGAGGCTTTTTTGTCAGTAGACTTAAGCCCGTCTTTGTTATCTTTGCTTGCCTCAGACATGGTTTAGGCCGCCTCTTTTTCAGCTGGTTGACCAGCGATAGCTTCCTGTTCAACAACGTCGATTGTTGGACGTTCGCTTGCCGATATTGTCTTACGGCCATATTCAAGGGCTATCTGGGGCATGGCACCATTCATATAGGCCAATAGAGTTTGCTTGATGACGTTATAAATTCTTGCTTTTTTGCCTCTAACAAGTTTAATTTTTGCCGCTATCGGGGCAAAAACACCATAGGCAAAGAAAATTCCGCCGAATGTACCGACAAGTGCCGCACCAATGTAATGGCCTAAAACTTCAGGAGATTCATTAAGGTGTCCCATCGCTTTGACAACACCCAGAACAGCTGCAACAATACCCAAGGCAGGTAAGGCATCAGCTACGGTTTGCATAGCTTGGTAAGACTTGAGCGCATCTTGGGAAAGGGTATGGATTTCCTCGTCCATAAGAGCTTCAATTTCAAACGGGCGTGCGTTTCCTACAAGAATTAACCGGCAATAATCACAAATGAAATTTGTAATAGAGTCATCTTTCAAAACACCAGGATATTGCTGAAAAATGGTCGACTCTTTAGGATTATCAAAATGCCCTTCAATTTCAGAACGCGACTTGGAACGCATTTCCCGCATCAAAACATATAGTAGACCTAAAAGAGACAGATAGTCTTTTTGTTTCGGTACGGATTCCTTCATAGCCTCTAACGTGGCTTTTAAAGTGTCTTTGATAATTGAAAATGGATTAGCAATAACAAACGTGCCCAATGCCGCGCCAAGAATAATAACAAATTCCCATGGTTGCATAAGCACGGAAACATGGCCACCCATTGCCATAAAACTTCCGAGTATGCACCCTAGCGCAATCGCTAAACCGAGAATAACACCCAACGCAAATGCTCCTATATCTGTCTTTCAATAAAACTATATTTCAATGGCCTTGCGTGAAGCTTGTGTGCAGAATTTCTGCTCATCGCGCATGATTTATGCTGCAATATAGGGAGCTGGCTAACATTTTCTAATTTTGAACTATATATATTAAAGAGCAAATTTCTGTTTGGGTTTTTAGTTCAGCTTCAGGCAAGTTTCAGGGGCTAAAACAAACGTAATGAGGAAGGGGTATCCTATGATTGGCACTTATGTCAGCTATAGAAGTACAATAGATAATATGTCGAAAACGCTTAACACGGTTATGAACCAACCTGATGTTAAACGAGAGACAGATTATTATACCCAGAATATAAAAAGTGTCAGATCCGTTGATGACTTTCTAAACGATACGCGTTTGTTTAATTATGCCATGAAAGCTTATGGCCTTGAGGATATGAGCTATGCCAAGGGCATGATGCGTAAAGTTTTAACAGATGCCGATTATGCGGCAAATCTTACAGATAAACGTTATCAACAATTTGCCGCCGCATTCAATTTTACCAAATATGGCGATAAAGCCACCGAAAAAGACAGTGCCACCAAAGTTGCCGTGAATAAATATATGCAGCAAACTTTGGAAACGCAGGTTGGTGAGCAAAATGAAGGCACCCGACTTGCACTTTACTTTACCCGCACAGTTGGTGGAATGTCGCAAAACGGTACCCTCTCACAAGATGATTGGGCTTATCAGATCTTGTCGGATAAAGCGCTTTCCTATGTTGTTTATACAGCATTAGGTGTTCCAGACAGTGTGCGTGCTTCAGATGTTGAAGGGCAAAAACGTTTGCTGGAATCGCGTCTTACTTTTGATGATTTGGCAGATGCTGGAAAGCTTGAAACCCTGATTGGGCGGTTTTCTGCTATGTATGACGCAAAAAATCAACCACAGGTTAGCCCAGCGCTTACACTTTTACAGAGTACAGGAACGGGAAATACATTTGGGTTTTCCAATGCATCCATGATTGCAATGCAATCACTTAAACCTGGCGGAAATTGATTTTAACGCGTCAAACGCAGATCTTTTGTCCGCCTAATCTTGACAGATGTTTCGCATCTGATGAGGAAAGGACAAAGATTAATGCAAAATCCGATATATGTTGGTGTTTCGGGTCAAATTAGTCTCACACGGCGCATGGAGACGATTGCGCAAAACATGGCGAATATAAATACGCCAGGTTTTAGAGCAGAGGCAATGAAGTTTGACACGCTTGTTTCACCAGTTGCCCGCGATAATAGTGAAACTATCAATTTCAGTAGTGCAGGAAAAAGTTATATCGCGACAGATCGCGGTCCAGTTACCCAAACGGGCAATGCTTTAGATGTTGCCGTTAATGGAGATTCCTACTTTTCGTTACAGACACCGGCAGGCCAAGTATATACACGTGATGGGCGTATGGTTATGACGCCGGATGGCGGGCTTGTCTCGGTAATGGGGTATCCTTTTCTTGATAATGGTGGCGCGCCACTTCAAATTAACCCAGCCAATGGCGCCCCACGCATTTCTGCCGATGGCGGCATTTACCAGAATAATATTCAAGTCGGTGCTATAGGTCTTTATCAGTTTCAGCCTAATAGCACATTGCGCTATGGGCCTAATGCATCTGTCATTCCAGATAAGCAACCTGTGCCAATACAAGGTGATGCTGCTAATGGCGTGGTGCAAGGTTTTATTGAAAATTCCAATGTTAACGGTGTCATCGAAATGACCCGTCTTATTGAGGTTACAAGAGCTTTTGAACGTGTCGAGTCACTGCTGCGCCAACAGGAAGAAATGGGTAGCCAAGCAATTCGCACACTGGGCGGCAAAACGTCTTAAACGTTTGAAGAAACAATTTTGATGGCGAAGACGTAATCAGGTCTTATTCTATGCAAGATACCAATGCGAACAAAGACTGCCCGACTAGGAAGGCGACAAACGCTTTGTCGCTTCTCTCGGCTTTTGCTCAATGTCAAGAAAAGCATCCATCTTTATTGGTATGCAATGGCGGCATAGTCAACGATGTTTCACGCACGGCTGTTGCGGCTCGTGGATTATCCGACCTTGTTTCCCTTGGCGATAGTGTCTTGATAGATTGCGGCGACAGAACGGGGCGTGGTGAGATTATCCGCGTCAATGAAGATCATGTTTTAATAAAGCCATATGATGAAACTGTTATCCCATCATTATGTGCATCTGTTTTTCCAAATGGCCCTTTATTTGTCGCGCCTGATGAAACATGGCGCGGCAGAGTGGTTAATGCTTTGGGAGAAGCAATTGATGATAAAGGGCCGATCATATCTGGTTCAACTCAAATGGCAGTTGAAACCCATGCTCCACCAGCATTAAAACGTGCACGTGTCGGCAATGGGCTCAAAACAGGTGTAAAAGTGATAGATATTTTCACACCTTTATGTTTTGGCCAACGTATTGGTATCTTTGCGGGTTCTGGTGTCGGTAAATCAACACTCCTGGCAATGATGACGCAAACAGATGCATTCGACACGGTTGTACTGGCATTGACAGGAGAGCGCGGACGCGAAGTTCGCGATATGCTTGACGACACAATGAAAGGAAAACTTTCGAAAGTTGTTACCGTCGTTGCAACTGGCGATGAAAGCCCCATGATGCGCCGTCTTGCCCCCGCTACCGCGACGACAATAGCCGAATATTTTTGTTCATTAGGGGACAATGTGTTGCTAATGGTCGATTCTGTGACACGCTATGCCTTGGCTGCGCGTGAAGTGGCAATAGCGGCTGGAGAACCCCCGGTATCACGTGGTTTTCCGCCAAGTGTATTCAGCCAATTACCACGCTTGCTTGAGCGCGCTGGTCCAGGACCCGAAGGAAAGGGGTCAATTACCGGCATATATGCAGTGCTTGTTGATGGTGATGACCATAATGATCCGATAGCGGATTCTATCAGAGGTATTCTTGACGGCCATATTGTTCTTGACCGTTCCATTGCCGCTCAAGGACGTTATCCCGCAATTGACATTCCGACCTCAATATCACGCTTGGCACCGCATAGCTGGACACCTGACCAGAAAAAATTGGTACAAAGTTTAAAGGAAATGATTTCACGCTATGAAGAAACGCGTGATCTTCGTGCCATGGGCGCCTATCGCGCAGGCTCTGATGCCATATTAGATCAAGCAATTGTCATGGTGCCACGCATTTATGCGGCAATGAACCAAGGACCCGACACACCAATTTCTAAGGATCCTTATGATGATTTGGCAAAAGCCTTAAAGCCACAATTGGCGGAAAAGGCGTAAAGAGTAGAAAATATGCCGGATTTTATCAAATCAGAACCGCGATTTGAGCCTGATGAAAAAAAATTTGATTTCTCGCAAAGCTCTGACCAACAGGGTGGTAAAGCACATCGGCGAGAAACAGAAGATCAATTGGCTGATGTCATCCATAATCTTGAAGCTCTGGAAACAGAACGCGTCGCTTTTATGAAAACCGAGAAAAACAATCGTCCAACGAGGGCGTGGTTTAAAATATGGCGGCGGTCACAAGTAAATAATGCGGACAACGCAATCAATGTGTTGGACGAGACTATCGACAATGATGATGTAAAACAGAAAAAGAACAAAAAATTTTCTGTTTTCTCTGCTGGAGCCGTTGGTTTGGAAACAATTGGGCTTGCCGGCATATTCGGCAATATTAAGGGCAGCATGATACTTGGTATTTTTCATTCAGCCGATGCGGTTATTCGGGCAGGTACGATAGCCTTGGCTATCGGGTGTGGTAGTTTGCCGTTTATTGCCTATCATTTTCAAGGAAGGGGTGCAGAAGGGGCTTCTGATCAAGTATTGGCTTCAAGTGACGGTACGGACAATCAAACACATTCAAAACAATATAAAAAGGTTAGATTTGAGCCGATTGATCGCGTTAATCCCAATGCAAAGTATGATTATGACTCAACGGAAGCCATTATGTCGAATGGTAAAGGTCTACCAAAGGCTAAAATACCAGCACAATATACCAAGACATCAAAACCTGTTGCATCAAAAACAAAGTCTTTTGTTGTCAAACAAGTGGTTAATGGTATGGCAATGATAGAATATGAGCATGGGTACTGGTTTGCAGCTCCTGGCAGCACTTTGCCTGATGGTAGCCGTTACATGCACGCCATTAGAGACAAACAAAGCGGAAAGCTTGAATTAAAAACAACACATGGCTCTGTGCCAGTTGCTGGATAATTTACCGACGGTTCTAGTTAAAAAAATAGGTTCTGAATATAGTTTTACTTGGAAATACTGAACTTTTCTTCAAACATAAAAACTAGATTGTTGCTTCCGGTAAAATATATTTTTCAAGATTTTCACAAACCGCAAGTCTCGCGCAAGTTTGCTGATCTACTCTCTTGTGAGATTAAGAGAGCAGAAAACAAATGGGTCCAGTAAAACTTTTTGATATAGCGAACAAGCAAGCTGAGTGGTTGGCAGCCCGCCAGAAGGCTGTTGCCAGCAATGTCGCGAATGTTAATACGCCGGGATATAAAGCCCGTGACGTGCAGGATTTCTCTTCTGTTCTTCAAAATAACACTATGGCCATGACGGTAACTAACGTTGCGCATATGGATGTGACAGATAACGGGATGGAAGCCCGTGCCATGCGTCCGCAAGATACAATCGAGACAACGCATTCAGGCAATAATGTCGATCTTGAAGATGAAATGCGTAAGGGCGGTGAAATTGGCCAAGATATGTCACTCAATACGGTTATTGTAAAAGCTTTTCATCGCATGATGATGGCGACAGTCAAAGGAGGATCGTAATTATGTCTGATCCACTTGTTGCAGCCGGACGTGTAGCCTCAACAGGGCTATCTGCACAATCAACGCGGCTTCGTATTATTGCTGAAAATATGGCTAATGCTAATTCCACTGGGGCTACTACAGGCGCGGCGCCTTACCAGCGTAAAATTGTAAGCTTTGAAGCCACTCTTAACCCTTATGCAGATGCGCAAGGCGTTGAAGTTACAACAATTGGTCGGGATAAAGCACCTTACATTGTGAAGTATGAACCGGGGCACCCCGCAGCAGATGCAAATGGAAATGTAAAATACCCTAATGTGAATGCTGTCATCGAAATGGCAGATATGCGTGAAGCCAACCGGTCTTATGAAGCAAATTTGCAAGTTGTCCGTCAAGCGCGTGATCTTGTCTCGCAAACGATCGATTTATTGAGAGGATAAGCAAATGCAAAAAGGGTTGTTGGAAACGCATGCGACCGATCCAATTGTAAAAAAAACTCTCGAGCACGACGGGCAAAATAGCAACGGCAACAGTATTCATGACGAAATCGGTCATTCTTATAAAGATGATTTGGAGGTCATAAGACGTTCGGCGCATCTGATAGCTGGTACATTTAAACGGACAGGAATTTAAGGATGATTCAATCGCTTACCTCCGCAACAACACGTATGGCACTGGAACGGCTAGGCCAAACGCAGGGTGCGAATTCAAGCCAAAATGTTACACAGAATACGCAAACTCTAGGTCAAAATGGCGATGTTAAAACACCAAGCTTTGATCAGGTTTTAGCTGAAATAACCGGATCGGTCAGTGACAATCTTGGAAAAGCGGAAACATTGTCGATGCAAAAAATGGCAGGTGACGATGTATCCGTTCGAGAAGTCGTCAATTCAGTTATGGATGCGGAGCGTTCATTGAACACAGCAATCGCGATACGCGACAAGATTGTTCAGGCTTATTTGGAAGTAAGCCGCATGCAGATCTAGCAGCTTGCGCGTTGTTTTTGATGCCAAGTCCTAAAAATTAAGGAACAGACCCATGGTTATGAGATCTTTATCAATTGCTGCAACGGGTATGAATGCGCAGCAGACCAATCTTGATGTTATTGCCAACAACATTGCCAATATTAATACAACGGGTTATAAACGGTCTCGTGCTGAATTTTCTGATCTGATGTACACAACTGATCGGGCGGTTGGTGTTCCCAACATGATGAATGAGGCAACGATCCCTGAAGGGGCAATCGTTGGATTGGGTGTGCGTACGGCAGCTGTTCGCAAGCTTAATATGCAAGGCTCATTCATTCAGACAAACAATTCTCTAGACATGGCAATTAAAGGGCGTGGCTGGTTTGAAATTCAGGATCCGAATGGCAATACATTCTATACCCGTGCCGGTGCATTCAATCTGAATGAAAATGGTCAGCTTGTGACGCTTGATGGTAATCTCGTTCAGCCGGTTATTACTGTTCCCAATGAAATTGGCAAAAATGGCATTATTTCAGTAAGTGCCGATGGAACTATTACTTACCAACCAGATGCCGATGCTGCACCAGTTGAAGCAGGACGTTTGAACCTTATCAATTTTACCAATGAAGCAGGCTTGGAACCGGTTGGAGACAACCTGTTTCGGGAAACGCAGGCTTCAGGAGCGCCCATTGCTGGTAATCCGGGAGAAGAGAATTTTGGTACTGTTATGCAAAATTATCTCGAAGCATCAAACGTTGATCCGGTTAAAGAAATTACTGAACTGATAGCGGCACAACGTGCTTATGAAATGAATTCAAAAGTTATTCAGGCAGCCGATGAAATGTCTGCTGTTGTTTCGAAAAATCTAAGGTAATCGAAAAATGAATAAACTTTCACTGCTATTTGCTGGTTTTTTATTGTCTGTCTTTTCATTGACACAAGCATATGCAGATAGAGTCGGCTTTCTTGTTCCCACGCGAACAGTTTATGCTGGTCAACCGATCAGCGAAGTCGGGTTAAGTGAAAGGATGTTTTATATCAAGGCCGATGCCATCCCCCTTTATGTAACCGATATAAGTCAGGCATTGCATAAGGTTGCTAAGCGCACATTAACTGCCGGTCGGCCAATTTCATTATCGGCTTTGGGAGAGCCTGTATTGATTGACCGTGGACAATCCATACGACTGGTATTTAGCGCTGGTGATTTGGTGATTACAGCCACCGGTGTTTCGCTACAACCGGGGAGTGCCGGGGATTTTATAAAGGTCAGAAATATCGATTCAGGCAGAATTATTACCGGCACAGTATTGTCCGATGGCAGCGTCAGGGTGGGTGGACAATGATAGGTCGTTATCTATGCTTCATACTAAGTATTTTGCTTAGTATATTGCCAGCTTTCGCCGACGAGGGCGGTAAGAATGTTCGCCGTTTCAATTCAGAAGCAGCAAGCGATGCTTCATGGCTTGGATCTGGCGGTGATCCGGCAAAATTGCGCTATTCCGATCTTGCTCGTCCTGGGGTGGTTGCCAGATTAAAAGATATTGCCGAGATACAGGGTGTGCGTGACAACCAATTGGTTGGTTATGGTTTGGTAATCGGTCTCAATGGTACGGGCGATTCACTCAGAAACTCACCATTTACGGAACAATCCTTACGCGCAATGTTGGATAATCTTGGGATCAGTCCTCCAGCAGGTGCTTCACGTGCCAATAATATTGCAGCGGTTATTGTAACCGCTGATATTCCACCTTTTGCAACACCAGGTTCACGCATTGATGTAAGCGTTTCTTCATTAGGTGATGCAAAATCCCTACAAGGAGGAACATTGGTAATGACGCCTTTGCTTGGGGCAGATGGCGAAACTTATGCTGTTGCACAAGGTAACCTTATTATTTCAGGATTTGCTGCACAAGGACAAGCCGAATCCGTTACACAAGGTGTGCCCACTTCAGGGCGTATTCCCAATGGTGCGTTGGTTGAGCGAAAAGTAGAAGGTAATTTCAATAAGGACGCAGAAATTGTATTGGAATTACATAATCCTGATTTCTCGACGGCTATTCGTGTTGCCGATCTCATAAATATCTTTGCCAATCAGCGTTATCATTTGGTGGTTGCCAAAGAGCGTGATGCGAAAACCGTTGTTCTAAAAAAACCACAAAGCATTTCAGCAGCACGCTTTATTGCTGAAATTGAAGGTTTGCCGATACCTACGGATGAAGTCGCACGTGTCGTTGTTGACGAGCGGACAGGTACAGTGGTCATTGGTGAGAAGGTTCGTGTGTCACGAGTTGCTATTTCACATGGCAGTTTGACAGTCCGTGTTACAGAAACACCTTATGCCTCGCAGCCCGAACCCTTTAGTGAAACCGGTGATACGGCTGTGTTGCCACAGACATCAGTTGACGCGCATGAGCAAACATCAAATATCGGTATTCTCGGTGGCACCGACCTCGATAACCTTGTCAAGGGTTTAAATCAGATTGGTGTTAAACCAACTGGTATTATCGCAATTCTTCAAGCCATTAAAACTTCAGGCGCTCTTCATGCGGAGCTTGTAGTCCAATGATAATCGGTCGTCGTAAGTTTTTTGTCGTTATAGCAGCAACCAGTTTTGTTGCAGGCATATTGGATATGCAGGCGCAAACTCCAACAACGCCGAACAATACCTTGCCCGCACAGACACAGTCGGGGCAAAATACGCCATCAAATAATCAGGCACCATCACCATCCAGTAGCAATAACGGACTGCCATCAAGCAATGCGTCACAAGACGAAATTTCAAGATTTTGTGGCAATATAGACAGTCAGGCCGCTGATGCGCGATTTGAATTGCAAAGCCAGCAATTACAACAGTTACGCGCACAGATTGATGAGCGCATAAAGGTGCTTGAGGAAAAGCGGCAAGATTACGAAAATTGGTTGAACAAGCGAAATGAGTTTTTAGCAAAGGCACAGGATTCGCTGGTCAATATTATTTCAAAAATGCGTCCAGATGCTGCTGCTGCACAATTGGCATTGGTCGATGATTTTGCTGCCGCATCTATAATATTGAAGCTTAGTCCACGTGTTTCCAGCGCGATTATGAATGAATTGCCGCCAGAAAAGTCGGCAAATTTGACGAAGGTTTTAGTGAGTGCGCAAAAAGTGGCGCCGGAAAATAAACCTGCACCCAATGCTGCAAAGGTAGGCCAATAATGAGAGTAAAGCAGATGAAAACAACTTTGGTCAGCCCATATCGTACCACCGCACTATTAGGTTTGTGCGTGTCAGCGGCTATTCTTTCCAGTTGCTCATACAATACCAAGGATTTTAATTCGGTTCCTGATTTTTCGCCAGTGCGCGCGGATTTGGGATATGCACCATCAATGAACCCCGATATCTATCCAACAAAACCAAGAGAAAGCAAATATTCGCTTTATCGGTCATCTTCCAATAGCTTTTATCGTGACCCACGAGCAATGAAACCGGGTGACGTGCTAACTGTGCAGATTTCCATTAATGACCGTGCCAACTTGAACAATAAGAGTGATTTAAAGCGTGATGCAAATGGTAAATACACTGTTGGAGCCACTTACCCATTAATTGGTAAGAATAGCGGTAGTGTTAATGGCGATTCAACGGCTCATTCCAAGGGAGATGCCAAGGTTGAACGTAAGGAAGACATAAGATTGTCGGTTGCCGCGGTGGTGACGGATGTTTTACCGAATGGCAATTTGGTCATCAACGGCTCTCAGGAAGTGCGCGTGAACTATGAATTGCGCGTTTTAAACGTCGCAGGTGTTGTTCGCCCACGTGATATCAGCGGCAATAATACGATCGATTATAACAAAATAGCCGAAGCCAGAATTTCATATGGTGGACGTGGTCGCATGAGTGAAATCCAGCAGCCACCATATGGTCAACAGATACTCAATCAAATTGCACCATTTTGATGCATTGACGAAATTGCTGTTTTTAACGTGCGTGAACTGCAGCAATTACAAAACTATGAAAAGGGTAAAGCCCGATTATTCATCGGAATGATGAAGAAAACAGATTTGGTACCAATCGTGCGCCTGATGGGGGCAAGAGGTTTTTATGGCACAGTTGCCTGACAAAAATGGCATAAAGGGTAAAAAAGACGGCGATTTGAAAACGCTTCTTATCGCTGGCGCTGTTTTAACGTTGGTTGCCGCTGGCGGTGGGTGGTTTTTAGGTTCACAAATCGGTAAACAGCTTGCTCCACCACCAACACAAACGAAAAAAAATCAGGTCGAAAAAACGCCTGATACAATATCGTCTAATAACAGTGTTACGGTTTTATCACCAATTTTGACAAATATGGCTGCCCCAACAAATGCTTGGGTCAGAATGGAATCTGCCCTCGTTGCACAGCCTGGTGAGATAATTTCACCAGCATTAGCAAGTGAAATTTCAAATGATTTTCTGGCGTTTCTCAGAGATAGCACAATTGCGCAAATCAAGGGTGCATCGGGTTTAATGAATTTGCGTGAAGATCTGTTGGAACGAGCCCGCACGCGCTCGGATGGCAAAGTAACAAGTGTTCTCATCTCAAGTCTGGTGGTTGAGCAATGAAGCGCTTTTTATTTCTGACATTTGCTATTTTTCTATGTGGAATAGGTGTTGCTTGGTCACAACAAGCAGGCGCGCCCTCGGCTGCTGAAAATCTGTCCAACCTTATTCCACAAGGTGGTGCTACCATGAGTGGGCGAATTGTCCAACTTCTCGGGTTGCTGACTGTATTGTCTGTCGCACCCGGTTTGTTGATTATGGTAACCAGCTTTACCCGCTTTGCCATTGCTTTTTCATTGTTGAGATCAGGTTTGGGGCTGCAAACAGCACCATCCAATCTTGTAATGATATCATTGGCACTATTCATGACATTTTATGTTATGGCACCAACCTTCAATCAGGCTTGGACAGATGGCGTGCAACCATTAATCAATAATGAGATCACCGAGCAGCAGGCAGCGGATAAAATTGGCCAACCGTTCAGAGAATTTATGCTTGGCCAAGTGCGAGAAAAAGACCTTGACCTGTTTGTTGATCTTGCGGACCCATCTTTCAAAGTGGGCAATGGCGAACAGGTGGATTTTCGGGTTCTCGTTCCGGCTTTCATGATTTCGGAACTGCGCCGTGGTTTTGAAATAGGATTTTTAATTGTTTTGCCATTTCTGGTTATTGATCTTGTCGTGGCAACATTAACTATGTCTATGGGTATGATGATGTTGCCTCCAACAGTCATATCATTGCCATTCAAAATATTATTCTTTGTTTTGATAGACGGTTGGAACCTGCTGGTAGGCAGTCTGATTAGGTCATTTACCTGAAAATAAATATTGTTTCAGTATAAAATAATAAAAAAAATAATGACAAAGTCTTTACAAAATGAAAAATAGATCATATATGAGTTTTGTAACAGGTTAGAGATAGTTACATATAGCTATCATATAAATCTAATAGACATGATGTCGCGCTGTTGCCAGCTGGTTTAGCCAGCATGTCCCTATTAACTTTCTCATAAAGGGACAAATATTATGGGTACAAGCCTACTTACTAATCAATCAGCTATGAATGCCTTGCAAACATTGCGTTCTATCGGTGACAACATGGATCAAACGCAACGCCGTGTTTCCACTGGTTTGCGTATCAATGAAGCATCCGATAACACAGCTTATTGGTCAATTTCTTCTATGATGCGTTCGGATCGTAATGCATTGAGTTCAGTTTCTGATGCGATGGCCTTGGGTAAAAGTCAGATCGATGTTGCTGATGCAACAATCGATAAATCCAAGACATATCTTGATAACATTCAAAAATCTTTGACAACAGCCTATGAAAAAGGTGCTGGTGATATCAAGAAAATTCAGGCTGACATTAAAGGCAATATGAACGATATCCAATCAGCTGTTTATTCAGCTTCATTGGCTGAAAAGAACATTTTGGGCAATGATGGACAATCTGTTCGTATCGCTGGTTCCTATCGTCGTGAAGGTTCTAACGTATATGTAGATATGATCGACGTTGGTGGTGCAGACCTTAACTTTGCTAGCAAAAAAGCCGACGGTTCTTTTGACCTTACAAAGGGCGTTTTGAAGGATGTTTTTGGTAGTGGTACTGCAGAAGGTGGTACAGCACCTGACTTCAAGACATTGAGCCAGACACTTACTGATAAAGAAAAGGCACTTGCTGCATTGCCTGAAAATGATGCTGGTATCGCTCAAGCCAAACAAGATGTTGAAGCAGCCAAAAAAGCAATTTCAGACGCTGCAGAAAAAATGACTGTTAGTGATTTTGTTAATACCGACTTCACAGATGTTTCTTCTTCTACCATGGAAGAAATCTTGAAAAACGTTCAAGGCAAAGTAACGACAGCCACAACAAATGTTGTTACAGCTGGTGCTACTTTGGGTGCTGCTAAGGCTCAGGTTACTGGACAGATCGACTATGTTAGCAAGTTGATGGATGCTGTCGACAAAGGTGTTGGTTCATTGGTTGACGCTGATATGAATGCAGAATCTGCACGCCTTGCTTCTTTGCAAGTTCAACAGCAGCTCGGTATTCAGGCTTTGTCTATTGCTAATCAGAATAGCCAGAACATCTTGTCATTGTTCCGTCAATAATATTCTTGATTATAAAGAAAATAATGAGGCCGTGCTTTGCGCGGCCTTTTCTTATATTATAGTTTACTTTGATATTTTTATTGAAAATCTTATATCTTTGGAAAAGACGAAGAATTTTTATAACAAACAAAGCATAAAAAGCAGAGTTTTTTTACTGCGCAACTTTTACCGCTGTAATCATTGCATCGATATTTTTGTAACTATAAGGCATTGGAACGCTTTTTTCAGCTGGGTGAGGGTAACGGATACCTGTTTTGGGATCGACATAATGCGTTAATTTCATTGTGATTGTGCAACGCATATAATCACCGCTGGGGCCAATTTTACGTGGATTTTCCAGCGTTATTTTTGCTTTTTCACCATCATAATAATGATCGACCCCAATATTGAAATTCATGCCCATAACCAATTTTTCATGAAGTGCATCAAGTACATTTTTTGAATCGCAGCTTTTCTTTTGCCCCCCACAAGCAAGCAGTGGTACACATAAAATAGATGTAAAGAGAAAACGATACATGAATAGACCCCTTATTTTTTAATGAAGATTTTTGCATGAATATCGAAGCAATGGCTTTTAAACTGTGAAACTTTCCCCCTTAATGTCATAAACTATAATCACAAACGGAAATTACTGTTTAATATAATTCGCAAGTCCCAAAAGCCAAATTGGATTGGCTAAAAATCCGTCGATAAACCGCATTTATAACGCTTGGGTAGATGATCACCTTCGCGCAAGCTTCGCCTTTTATTGTGTGTAACAATGTTAGAGGTATGCCCGTTGAGGGACAGGCATATTTGTACGTCTGATAAAGGGTTTCACCACCCTGATAAGGGTATTGTTACATGGATAGATTACAGGCTCTGCTTTCTTCAATCGGAACGGCATTGGGTAAATTAGGGGCAAAACGTTTAATAGCGCTGGCATTGGTTGGTGTTGCGCTGTTTGGCACTATTCTGTTTTCAAGCTTTTATCTTACACGTCCAACTTATGAGACGCTTTATGTTGGTCTTAGTCGCGATGACGTTAATCGTATGGGAATGGCATTGGGCGAAGCTGGTATCGCATTTGATGTTTCATCAGACGGAACCTCGGTGCAAGTTCCTATAGGGCAAGCAGAAAAGGCGCGCATGTTTCTTGCGGAAAAAGGTTTGCCAACGTCTAACAATGCCGGCTATGAGCTTTTTGATAATATGGGCTCCCTTGGTTTGACGTCCTTTATGCAGGAAATCACTCGCCAACGTGCATTGGAAGGGGAAATTGCCCGTACGATACAAGCAGTGCAGGGGGTCAAAGCGGCACGCGTGCATATTGTGTTGCCAGATAAAGGCTCATTCCGCCGTGCAAACCAGAAGCCCAGTGCATCGGTTGTCATTCGTACTGATAGCAATTTCGCGACAGAATCCGCCCAATCAATCCGTCAATTGGTTGCAGCAGCCATTCCCTCACTTGAAGCAAGTTCAGTAACTGTATTGGATACGACAGGCAAGCTCTTGGCGTCAGGTGCAGACGCTGCCAATGGTGCTCCGGTTATGATGGCAACACTCGAGCGTCAGGTTGCCGCGCGTATTGATGAAAATATACGCAAGCAGTTGGCGCCTCACCTCGGTATGGATCATTTCCAAACAAGTGTTCAGGTCGAGTTGGATACAGATCGCCGTCAGACCAATGAAACAATTTACAATCCTGATTCACAGGTTGCCCGTTCTGTTCGAACAGTAAGAGATCAGGGAAACAGTCAAAATAGCCGTAACAATGATGCCGTTGGTGTTGAGCAAAATATCCCACAGGAAGAGGTTGCCGGTGGCGCCGGAGAAAATTCTTCCGATAAAAAGGATCGTCGCGAAGAAACAACCAATTATGAAATCAATTCCAAAACAATTTCGATTGTAAGTGACGGTTACAATGTAAAAAAATTGGCAGTGGCCGTTGTTGTTGACAGGTCGCGTTTAACCCCGAGTGAAGGCAAAGCACCAGCACCTGCAAATTATGTCGATGATCAGGTCAATCGCATTCGGCAGATGGTTGCTACTGCATCGGGTTTGGATACCAATCGGGGTGATGTTATCAATGTAACTGCGGTTGATTTTGTGGCAAGTGAAGATGCAAATATGCAGCCAGTTGAAGCGCCAATGTGGCAAACATTGTCAAAATACACCTCCGGTCTAGTTAATGGTGCAGCACTGGTTATCGCTGTTTTGCTTATTATGTTCTTAGGTGTCAGACCATTGATGCGTGAAGTGCATGGAAATCAATTGGCTCTTGCCAATGGTGAAAGCGCACTGGCTGGGCCAGAAAATATGCCGGCATTACCTAATCAGACAACAGGCGATGGACAGACAGGAAAGAATGAAGGGTTTGATGGCAATATGTTGCCGGATAACGAAGATGATTTGCATGATTTACGAAGCCGTATGCGGATGCCTCCGCAGAAGCGTCTCGATCAGATGATTTCGCTGGACGAAGACCGGTTCGCAAATGTTCTACGTGAATGGGTACAGGAAGATAACAAAAATCCTCCTGCACAGGCAGCCTAACAGATCAATTTAAGCTGCAGGTGGAAAGATGATGGGTTCGATGAATGATAGACGTGAAGAAACAGACCATAAGATTGGTGCAAATCTTTCTAAGTTTCTAAATGATTTTGCGCCACGTCCTATATCGGATTCTGATATTGAAATTTTACCACCAGAAGAGCCGCAACCGATAGTCATGTCGGAACCAGTCGTGGATTTTACGCATGATGATAATGAAGACATGGTGCCTTTCGAAGAGAAGGGGGATCATGAAGAGCCGCAGATTGATACAGAAGAAATCGTGAAACATGCGGTTGATGAAGCGATAGAAAAAACCAGATCGGAATTTCAAGCCCAATATTCTTCTGAAAAGCAGCTTTTGCAGGAACAACATCAAAAAGAAATCGAAGATACCAAAGAAGCCACCATCAAAGAGATAGCAGCCAATCTTAGCAATGATTTAACAACGGCCTTTGACCGTCTTATGCAGGACGTCTCAAATGATGTTGGCAAGATATTGTCTGTTTTTATTGCTGATAGATTGACCAATGAGGCCATCAAAGAATTTAGCAAGCGTCTTGTCAGCGAAGCAATATCGGGCAAAGAACCATTAATACTTGAAGGGAACGCCCAATTATTATCAGCATTACAGAATGAGCCTAATTTCGACAAAGCAAAATATGATATCCGTCCTACAGAGTCGGCAGATATTCGATTGCGTCGTGGCGATAGCGTTATAGCGACGCGTCTCGAACCGCTTTTGAGCGAGTTAAAGGAACTCGTAAAATGAAATCTGTAGAACCTGAATCTCATAACGAAATCATTATTGTTCGCCGTGGTGGCAATGATGATGATGGTGAACATCATGGTGGTGCATGGGAAGTTGCTTATGCCGATTTCATGACGTCGATGATGGCATTTTTCCTTGTTATGTGGCTGATAAATGCTGCCAATGATGAAACGAAAGCAGCCGTTGCCAGCTATTTCAACCCGATAAAACTTGTCGATCGCCGTACGAATCCAAGAGGGATTCAAGACAATAATGCTGTTGGAGATAATGATGAGAAAAAAGGCTCGGATTCGCATGACGATCAAACGGACACATCTGATACCAAGCCAGAAAATAGTTCTGAACAACAAAAATTAATGAATGAGCCTTATGAAGAGCTTGACAAAATTGCCAATCCCAAAAAGCGCCCACAGGGTGCCGGTGGTAGTTCTGATGGCGGATCGCAAAAAGGCGCAAGTCAGGGAACGGCCTACCGTGACCCGTTTTCACCCGATTATTGGAGCCAGAACGCTTCAACGGATATTTCTGGTGTGGAAGGTGGCCCTAACCAACATTCTGCTAGCGCGGATAGTCATGCTTTAACCCCAGCTGAAGCGCAGGCGCAAGCTATGCTTGACGGTGAAAATGGCAAACCGGTTGAAGTTTCAGACCCTCGTTCCAAAACTGAAATACCACCGGAAACAGCCAATAAAGACGCGGCAAAAGAGGAAAATACGAAGCAGAGCAAAAGCGAGGATATTGCTGACAAGGACAAAAAACCGTCAAACGCCAATGAAGCGGTGACCGAGGAAATAACGGGTAAGCAAGGTGGTGACGCGCATCAAAACGCGGTGAAAGCGCAAGAACAACCAAAAAGTGAAACACCACAAGAAGCAGCAAAAGATAATTCACTTCCGGCAGAAATCAGAGAAATCTCTGGTGAATTAAGCAAATTGGTAAAAGATACCAAAGATAATGATCAACCAATGGTTCGTATTGTTCATGTCAAGGACGGCGTAGCAATAGAACTGATGGACCAGATAAATTACGGAATGTTTTCTGTTGGGTCGGCAAAGCCGGATAAAAAGACCGTTGATCTATTGGCTGGTATTGCCAAAATTCTACAGACGAAAAATGGTGATGTGGTTATTAGTGGGCATACAGATTCCCGCCCATACAAATCAGCCACTTATGACAATTGGCAGCTATCCAGTTCGCGCGCGCAAATGGCATATTATATGTTGGTACGCGGTGGGTTGAATGAAAAGCGCGTGTTGCGCGTAGAAGGTTACGCCGATCACCAATTGAAAAACCCTAAAGACCCATATGCCGCGGAAAATAGGCGTATTGAAATCTTTATGCGCTTGCCACAATCGCAATCGACACCAACATCCACTGATACAGATAAGTCCGAGAAAAAGTTATGATGAAACACTTTTTCAAGATAATCTGTTTTGCAAGTATGTCTGTACCACTGGTTGTTGACGCACCACTTATGGCTCAGGTAACTGCTTCGTCGCTTGGACCAGTACAATGGGTTAGAGCGTTGCAAAGTTTACAAGACGATATAGCGTCAGGACAGCCCGGTGCGCTGCAAATGCAGCCACGAATATTGGAAGATATTGGGCAACGCTTCTTGAAAGAGCAACCATCAACATGGGAAAACGCCAATAATGTTTATGCCGCTTTGATCTATCTGTTTAATGGTGGCAATCCGAATATTGTTGAAACAATTCTTAAAAACGTACCACAAGGCGTGGTTCCACAAAACTATATTGATGGAGCCATTGCTTATGCGCATCATCAAAAGGGACGTTTTTTGCACGCCTTTAATGACTTGCCTGAAACTCATAATGATATTCCAGGCGCACTTCTTCTTTCCATTTCATTAAGCACGATTGCTGATCTGTTTGAAAAAGACCCAGCAAAAGCGTCCAAACGTTTGAATTGGGTGCGGCTTGCAGCACCGGGCTCATTATTTGAGGAAGCAGCAATCCGCCGTCAGTTAAAAGTTGCAGCGATGCAAGGTGATATTCCGTTATTAAGATTGCTGACAAGAAATTATGTGACAAGGTTTTCGCATTCGCCTTACGCCAACGAATTCTGGCGAGAATTTGCTGTTTCAATTCCGCAGTTTGATACACATTTTACCAATGAGCAACTTGATGAATTTATTGCCTATGCACCCGAAACAGTGCAATTTATCATTTTTCTTAAAGTGTCACGGGCAGCGCTGATTGATGCACGTATGCAGCGTGCGCATTTTACCGCTGCCAAGGCTATTGAGCTTGCCCGCCGTCTGCAATTTGATGATACAACCGCACGTCTCTATTATGCGGCAAGCTCGGTTGGGACAACGGCTGCGGAAGAAGCCGGCGATATGTTAAAAACAATTGCAGTTAATGATCTTTCAGAGCGCGATCGGCCATTATTAATGGCGGCCAAAGCGGTAGCTAAAGGTGTTATGCTTGATAAGGGGTCGCTGCCTGCCTCGCCAGATAATGAAGATGATAACGAAACCTTGCCGCCAGAAACGGTTGGCTTGCCATTAGACCAGGTTGGGAACAAGGGTGAAGGGCCTTTGCCTGTTCCGAAAGACGACGTATCGGCAAAAAATGATGCGGTTAAAACATCAACCGAAATTGACCAATTCATGGAACAAACACGTAAAAAGCTTGATGCTGTAGATAAGCTACTGGAGAACAAACAATGATGACCGGCGTGGGAGAAACAATGAATGTTAACGTCGCTACGCGTTCAGTGACAAATGATGTGTGCAAGACAAAGCAATCTTCAAAAGCATCAAACAATAGTTTTGAAGAGCAATTGAAAAAAACATCGCGCCCTTCATCAGCAACGCAAAGTGGCTTTGCGAAAGATCATGCAGGAAATAAGGTTGATAATGGTCTGGCAACAAACAACTCTCGCGACAGCCATCTGAAAAATGATCTTGATCGTAAAAAGCAAGATGCCAATGCAACCGATGACGACAATGACACGCAATCTCAAAGCGATACAATGTCGATATTGCATGGTCTTTTAAATACGTTTGTCCCCACACATGAGACACAAGAACCAGCCCAAACGGGAAATATGGATAGTAATGCAAATGAAATTCCAGATTTAAAAAATGCAAAATCCAAAGGGCAAACAATAGAATTGAGCCTGTTGCATAGTGAGGAGCAGGCTCAAAATTCAGATAGAAAAGAAAGCATCATTGGAAACAAGAATGTTATTTCTGATATTAATGCAATTGCCACAAAACAAAAGGAAACACTTGCAGACAAACGCCAGTTTGATGGGGTGGATAATATAGTTCAAAAGGAAAATGCGGTACCAAAAGATCATTTGCAAAAAATAAAATCAGAAAATATCCAACCAGCAATTTTAAAAGGTGAGGATGCGAGTAACTTATCAATTCACGCCGATAACAGCATGAAGATGAAATTTGCCGGTCAAAAAGCCAATAGTGATAAGACATCACGCCAAAACGGATCCACAGATACTGATAAAAACAATATCAAAGCAGCATTATCCAGAAATGGCGTTGCTGCAGCGCAAACCAATGGCAACAAACAATCAATTGACGAAAATTCTATTGGTGCGGGCGATAAAAAAATATCAAATGAAAAAATGCGTGGTGATAAACGCAGTCTGAATGCTCAATCGTCATCGGCGGATTTTCATACAAATCGTATTGATAATGTTGCAGATAAACAAACACAAATAAGAAATATGGCAACCGAGGATCGTTTGTTTATGCCAGAAACAAAACAATCGAATTCTTCCAGCCGTGTCATTGCCGATATCGAGATAAAACAAAATAAGCAGATCGGGGATATTCATGTCCTAAAAATTAAGCTTAATCCCGATGAGCTTGGCAGTGTTGAAGCACGGTTGCGCAAAACAAATGATGGTCTTCATATTGAACTTCATGCCGAGCGGCAGGAAACAGCTCGCCTCTTGGCATCAGATCATCAAATGCTCGGTAAAGCGATAGAAAAATCCGGTTTTCATGACGACAGGCAACTAACCATTATCGTTGTTGATAAAACTATCCAGACAACACAACAAGGGCAATCATCAGCTTTTTCTCAAAATGCGGGGCAAAATAATAGCGGACAGGGGTTTAGCGAGCAGCGACAGTTTTTCGGGCAACAGAATCAGGGTGGTCAGAATGAAGCACGGCAAACATTCAGCGAAGTTTCTGGCGTTGATCTGCCTGATCTGGACGAACCTGTTGACGAGAAAAGGCTTTCTCGCGATCCTCGCCGCTTGGTTGTTTAATGGCATGGTTATCTTAAATGCTTTTGCCGAAAATGTTTGCGAAGGTGAAATG